>CAYGQX010000002.1:362102-471799 GCA_964352245.1 uncultured Porphyrobacter sp. | reverse complement strand
TTTATAGCGTTTCCGGGATGCTTTGGGAAGGCGGCACTGGAGCGGGTGAAGGGAATCGAACCCTCGTCGTCAGCTTGGGAAGCTGCTGCTCTACCATTGAGCTACACCCGCAAATGCCCAGCATCGTCGTTGCGACAAGCGGTTTGTCGCAGCCGCCCCAGGTGGTCAATCAGATAGGTGAAACAGCGATGTGCCATCTATAGACGAGCGCAATTGGATTCGCTGCTTCATACCGCTAAGGCATGCGACAGATATTGATACTTGAGAGGAATATTCATGCGTCAGGTTGATCATTTTATGGTTGGCGACAGTCCCGTTGCGGCTCGCAAACACCCAATCTGGAACCCCTCAACTGGCGAAATTCAAGCCGAAGTTGCGCTTGGCGATGCCGCTTTGCTGGATGCCGCTGTTGCGACAGCGAAGAAAGTGCAGCCAGCATGGGCCGCGACCAACCCGCAAAAGCGCGCGCGCGTGATGTTCAAATTCAAGGAATTGATCGAGGCGAACATGCAGAGCCTTGCCGAATTGCTCAGCTCTGAACACGGCAAAGTCGTGGATGATGCCAAAGGCGACGTTCAGCGCGGGCTTGAAGTGATCGAATATGCTTGCGGCATTCCGCAAGTGCTCAAGGGCGAATACACCCAAGGAGCAGGCCCCGGCATTGATGTGCTTTCCACCCGCCAGCCATTGGGCATTGGCGCTGGCATTACCCCGTTCAACTTCCCTGCCATGATCCCGATGTGGATGTTCGGCATGGCATGCGCTGCTGGAAATGCCTTTATCCTGAAGCCATCAGAGCGCGATCCATCCGTGCCTGTGCGCCTTGCCGAATTGTTCCTTGAGGCTGGCGCACCTGAAGGTCTGCTCCAAGTCATCCACGGTGATAAAGAAATGGTCGATGCGATTATCGATCATCCCGATATTCCAGCGATCAGCTTTGTCGGATCGTCCGATATCGCGCAGTATATTTACTCGCGCGGGACAGCGAATGCGAAACGCGTTCAAGCCTTTGGCGGAGCAAAGAACCATGGCATCGTGATGCCCGATGCCGATCTCGATCAGGTTGTTGGCGATCTGGCGGGGGCAGCTTTTGGATCAGCAGGCGAACGCTGCATGGCACTGCCTGTAGTGGTTCCCGTGGGCGAAGACACCGCTGAACGTCTCAAAGAAAAGCTCATCCCTGCAATCAACGCTTTGCGCATTGGTGTCTCAACCGATCCTGATGCGCATTACGGCCCGGTCGTCACGGCTGAGCACAAAGCGAAAATCGAACAATGGATCGACATTGCCGAAGAAGAAGGCAGCGAAATCGTGATCGATGGCCGCGGCTATACGCTGCAAGGGCACGAGGACGGGTTTTTCGTAGGCCCCACTCTGATCGACCATGTGACGCCCAACATGAAAAGCTATCAGGAAGAAATCTTTGGCCCTGTTCTCCAAATGGTGCGTGCCAAGGATTTTGAGGAAGCGGTGCGCCTGCCATCAGAGCACCAATACGGTAACGGCGTTGCGATATTCACGCGCAATGGCCACGCCGCCCGCGAATTTGCAAGCCGCGTTCAAGTCGGCATGGTCGGTGTGAATGTTCCGATCCCAGTCCCTGTTTCCTACCACTCGTTTGGCGGATGGAAGCGGTCAGGATTTGGCGATATCGACCAATATGGCACCGAAGGCCTCGCATTCTGGACCAAGCTGAAAAAGGTCACTCAGCGCTGGCCTGATGGCGGCGGCGATGGATCCAATGCGTTTGTCATCCCGACTATGGGCTAAGTTTGGATCAGGTGATAAGTATCCGGCATGATATTAGCCAAATTGCTTCTTCCGATCGCTGTGTTGTCCCAAAACGCCGGGACAACAACGAACACGCCGCTCATCCCTGACCGCTTTCACGGCATTTGGGATGATGTGGCCAGCGATTGCTCGACCAATTCCGATGCGCGGCTGCGGATCACAGCTGGCGAAATGGTGTTTTATGAAAGCGTCGCCAAAGTCACCAGTGTCAGGCAGGACAATGAAGGCGCATTGATCAGCGTTCTGGCATCGGGCGAAGGTGAAGTGTTTGAGACAACCTACAGGCTTTACGTCAAGGATGGTCGGTTGTTTATGGAAGTTGCAGGCACCAATTACGGCGCGTTTGAACGAAAGCGTTGTCCGCAATGAACGCGAACGATGAGGGCGTTGAGCGCACCACATCGGGCTCACCTTATGAAGCACAATTTGGCTTTTGCCGCGCAATTCGGACAGGCAACCGCATCATCGTTGCAGGCACTGGCCCGGTGGAAGATGATGGCTCGACAACACCAGGTGACGCCGCCGCACAAGCGGAGCGGTGCTGCGACCTGATTTTGGCCGCAATTGAGGAATTGGGCGGCGAAGCAGAGCATGTGGTGCGAACACGAATGTTTCTTACCGACCCGCAAGATCAAGACGCGGTTGGCGATGTTCACAAAATCTATTTCGGAGGCGCAAAGCCCGCCGCAACCATGGCAGGGGTCGCATGGCTGTGCCGCCCCGAATGGAAAGTCGAAATAGAGGCGGAGGCTGTCATCCCATGAGATTTTGGCAATGCCTTGCTTTGCTTTTCTGCATTGCGATCAGCATTCCGGCATCCGCTGAAGATAAACGCATATCTGAAAAAAAGCGCATCGCGCTCACATTCGATGACATCCCCAGAACGCAAGGCGCGTTTTTCACACCCGATGAAAGGACCGCAAAACTGATTGCTGCTCTGCGCGAGGCGGGCGTTGAACAGGCTGCGTTTTTCATCAATCCGGGCAATCTGAAAAAGCCATCGGGCAAAGGCGCAGAGCAGCGCATCGCCGCTTATGTTGAAGCAGGCCATGTGCTGGCCAATCACACAGCCAAGCATCCCAATCTGCTCAACACCTCAGCTCAGGAATACCTTGCCGATATTGATGAAGCCGCCCGCTGGCTGGATGGGAAAGCAGGCAATCGGGCGTGGTTTCGCTTTCCATATTTGAACGAGGGTGGGCGCGACAAAGCCAAGCGTGATGCTGTTCGCGCAGGCCTTGCCGCAAGGGGCCTTATCAATGGTTATGCCACAGCAGATGGGTCCGATTGGCATCTGGAGTACCTGACGGTCAAAGCGCGCAAGGCAGGGCTAGAGCTTGATATGAAGCGATTGCGCGGACTGTATCTGCGATCGCAGATGAGCGGGATTGCTTATCACGACGCGCTGGCACGCAAGACGCTGGGCCGATCACCTGCGCATGTCATGCTGCTGCACGAAACCGATCTTGCCGCGATGTTCATTGGCGATCTGGTGGCAGAATTGCGCAGTGAAGGCTGGGCCATCATCACCGCCGACGAAGCCTATCGCGATCCGTTGGCACAAGCGATGCCCGACGTGCCGTATTCGTCGGGCACTTTGATCGGGTCACTGGCATGGGAAAAGGATATCAAACCACCCTACGCACCGATCTGGATGAGCACTGCGATGATGACGTGGGAATTTGAGAGATATGTGGTGAAACGCGAAGCTGGAAAGGGGGCAGACTAAATTGCGTGGATCGCCGGGGTTTGCACACCGGACACCAATAAAGCGGCACCCACACTTTCCATCAATTCATTCACATCAGCCATGGCATCGAGTTCCTCGTTCGATAAAAGCACACGCGGTTCTTCGCCCGCTTCGCTTATGAGTATTGCAGGCAGCGTCACTTCGCGTGCGCCCCCTGTGCCAAGGGTGGGAAAATCCTGCGTGAAATCGTCACGATGATAAAAATCAACTTCGGCATCGAGGCTTTGCCAAAACTCTTTCCAATCGCCCCGCATCGACACCGCACCATAGGTTAGCGCGCACAAAGAACACGGATAGCTCTCAGGGGCCAACTGCTTTTGCACCGCATGTTTCAGCGCTTCGATCAGGCCGGTATCCGCATTGTAAATGCAAAGAAGACGAGGATTTTTCTGAGTCATGCCGATAAATACGCATATGGGTAGTGCTTGGTTACAGATGATGCGCAAAAAAGCGCCCCCTCGCATATGTATTAGCATGAGGCTGCATCCCCTTTTCACTCTAGGGGGGAATGGCTAGATAACGCTCCATGACAGGACAATTTGCACTCACCGACGATCAGCTCGCGATTCAAGAAGTCGCGCAGCGTTTCACCGCCGACCAGATCACACCCTTTGCTGCGGAATGGGATGAGAAACACATCTTCCCAAAAGACACGATCAAGCAATCGGCTGAACTCGGCTTTGGCGCGATTTATGTGTCCGAGGAAAGTGGCGGGATTGGACTTGGCCGGTTGGAAGCCGCGCTCATCATGGAAGCGATGGCGTATGGCTGCCCGACCACATCCGCGTTTATCTCGATCCACAATATGGCCGCATGGATGATCGATGAATTTGGCGGACAGGAATTAAAAGACCGATATTTGCCCGATCTGATCGGCATGGACAAAATCGCAAGCTATTGTCTCACGGAACCGGGCAGCGGCTCTGATGCGGCAGCGCTTAAAACCACGGCAAAGCTGGATGGCGATCATTATGTGCTCAACGGCACCAAACAGTTCATTTCAGGCGGCGGCGTCAACGATGTCTACGTCTGCATGGTGCGCACGTCCGATCACAAGACGAAAGGCATTTCCTGCCTCGTTATCGACAAGGATACGCCGGGAGTCAGCTTCGGCGCGCCTGAAAAGAAACTGGGCTGGAACGCCTCCCCCACCGCGCAGGTCATTTTCGAGGATGCCCGCGTGCCCGTCGCCAACCGCGTCGGCGATGAAGGCGAAGGTTTCCGATTTGCGATGATGGGCCTTGATGGCGGACGTTTGAACATCGGCGCATGTTCGCTTGGCGGCGCGCAACGATGCCTTGATGAAGCGATCGCCTACACCAAGGATCGCAAGCAATTTGACCAACCCGTCGCCGATTTCCAGAACACGCAATTCATGCTCGCCGATATGGCAACCGATCTGGAAAGCGCGCGCGCGCTTCTTTATCTCGCCGCTGCTAAAGTGACCGACAACGCGCCCGACAAATCGCGCTTTTCCGCGATGGCGAAGCGGCTGGCGACCGATAATGGCAGTAAAATCGTGAACGACGCGCTGCAGCTTTTCGGCGGCTACGGATATTTGCGCGACTACCCCATCGAGCGTTTCTGGCGAGACTTGCGCGTTCACTCAATCCTCGAAGGCACCAATCAGGTGATGCGCATGATTGTGGGACGGGACTTGTTGCGGCAGTGAATGCGGACTTGCAAATCCTCCCCTACCGGGGGAGGGAAACCATACAACACACGGTGGAGGAGCACGCTGAGTCGCTCCATGAAAAAATGCACCGGATGATGGCGAGTGGCTCCTCAAGCACCTTTGGTGTTTGCCCTCTCCATTCCTGGGAGGAAGCATGACACAAGACGTTCTCACCCGCACCAATGGCCCTATCGGTCATATCACTCTCAATCGGCCCAAGGCGCTTCACGCGCTTACACTCGATATGTGCCATGCCATGTCCGCAGCGCTCACCGAATGGGCCGATGATGACGCAATCCAGGCCATCATTATCGACCATGTTGAGGGCAGCCGCGGCTTTTGCGCAGGCGGCGATATCGCTTTCCTGCGCGATTCTGCGCTGAATGATGGCGGGCAATCGGGCCGCAAATTCTTCCACGATGAGTATCAGCTCAATCATCAGATGTTCACTTATAAAAAGCCGATTGTGGCTTTCATGGATGGCATCACGATGGGCGGCGGAGTTGGCATTGCGATGCCAGCAAAATTCCGCGTTGCGACCGAAAACACCCGGTTCGCTATGCCTGAAACCGGCATTGGCCTGTTCCCCGATGTGGGCGGCGGCTGGTATCTGTCGCGCCTTGGTGGGCGGATTGGGCAGTTCCTTGCACTGACGGGCGCGCGCCTGGATGGGGCAGAAGCCTTGTGGGCGGGCCTTGCGACGCATTACGTACCCAGTGGCATGATCGAGGATGTAAAAGCGCGCATTGTTGAAAGACCAGGGCGCATTGCCGGCATTTTGTCAGAACCCGTGGGCACGCCGCCGCCGGCGCGGATTGAGAAAAATGCCCGGCGCATCGCCAAACACTTTGCCTCTGACAGCGTTGAGGAGATCACCGCCAGCCTTGAGGCTGAGATTGAAAGCAACGAAAATGGCGGCGCACAATGGGCACAAAAAGAGCGCGACACGCTGGGCACAAAATCACCGCAAACCTGCAAAGTTGCCCTGCGCCAGCTTGCGACCAGCGCGGGCCTGGAAAACTTCGCCGATAACATGGCGATGGAATACCGCATTGCCAGCCGCGTGCTGACCCGTCCGGACTTTGCCGAAGGGGTTCGCGCAGTCATCACCGACAAAACCAACGATCCCAAATGGGACCCCGCAACACCCGAAGAGGTGAGCGAAGAATTGCTCGACAGCATCTTTGCCCCGCTTCCCGCTGATGAGGAATGGAAGCCGCTATAATGACTGATAACGCGACCTATGAAACAATAACCGTCGAAACCAATGCTCAAGGCACCTCGGGCGTCACATTGATGACGATCAACCGGCCCAAGGCTTTGAATGCGCTCAATTCCAAAGTGCTCGAGGAACTGATCGACGCTTTCGCTGCGTATCAGGCCGATGACAGCCAGCTCTGCGCAATCCTCACAGGCTCAGGCGAGAAAGCGTTTGCTGCAGGCGCCGATATCAAAGAGATGTCGGACAAGGCGGCGGCCGATTTCTACCTTGATGATTTCTTTTCGCTCTGGACCAGCGAAATCGTGAAGAAGACACGCAAGCCGTGGATCGCGGCGGTCAATGGCTTTGCGCTTGGCGGAGGATGCGAGTTGGCGATGATGGCGGACTTCATCATTGCGAGCGACAATGCGAAATTCGGCCAGCCCGAAATCAAGCTTGGCGTAGCCCCTGGCATGGGCGGATCGCAAAGGCTGACCCGCGCTATCGGCAAGTCGAAGAGCATGGAAATGTGTCTTACTGGCCGCATGATGAGCGCTGAGGAAGCCGAACGGTCAAACTTGATCGTGCGCGTGGTGCCGCAGGCAGACCTGATTGCCGATGCGCTCAAAACCGCGAGCACCATTGCTGGCATGCCGCCCATGGCGACAATTGCGAATAAGGAAATGGTGAACTCAGCGTTCGAAATGACCTTGGATCAAGGGCTGATCGTGGAACGTCGCATCTTCCAGATTCTAACAGCCAGCGAAGACAAAGCCGAGGGCATGGCTGCATTTATCGAAAAGCGTGAGGGCGTGTGGAAGGGCCGCTGACAGGTTTTTTTGATTCACTCTTCCATGTCGCGCTCACATTTCTGCTGCTGATCGGATTTGGCTTTGTAACCTGGACAGCTATTCGTGAGAGACATTGGTTTCTTTCTTCCCTTTTTGGCCTTGGGGCAATCCTGAGCGGCGTAGGCGTTTTCCTTGTCATCGGCGGCATGGTGGGAATTGTGGATTTCTCAACGCAGGAGTGTCAGACGCGAGACCTTTCTCGAGCGCCAATTCGAGGACCAATTGTCGATTTCCTGGGAGAGGTTTGGGGAGTATTCGTGACAGGAGTGCTGACCATCGGAATCGTTTTGGCGGTGGGCCATCTTTGGCGAGAGCAGCGGTACCTTTCGTTCGCAGTCTTGTCGCTTGTTGCGCTGCTTTTCGCATTGCTTTTCGCCATTAGCGTCGGAGACTTCACCGGGCTTATTGATTTGCCAGTGGAAGACTGTCCAAAGCGATGAGAAGTATAAGGAGCAGTGGATAATGTGCCACTAGGTCCGGCTTTACTGAGGAAAATCCCAGCTTGCGCTGGGATGACGGAGAGAACTATGAAAATCGCATTTATGGGCCTTGGCAATATGGGCGGCGGGATGGCTGCTAACCTTGTGAAAGCGGGCCATAAGGTGCGCGCTTTTGACTTGTCTGCGGACGCACTTGCCGCTGCCAAGGAAGCCGGATGCGAGACGTTCACCGCCGCGCGGGACGCTGTTGAAGGCGCCGAAGCCGTCGTCTCGATGCTCCCCAATGGCGCGATTGTGAAAGACGTCTACACCAGCGCTGTCATTGGCCACACGCCGCACGCCGCTGTGCTTATTGATTGCTCGACCATCGACGTAGCGACCGCGCGCGAAGTGGCCGATGCCGCGCATGCGGAAGGGTACAAGATGGTCGATGCGCCTGTTTCAGGCGGGATTGCGGCGGCAGCTGGTGGGACGCTCACCTTCATGGTCGGCGGCGAGATTCACGCCTTTGACGCGGCCGAACCCATCCTTTCCGCGATGGGCAAGGCGGTAATCCATGCAGGCGATGTCGGCGCAGGCCAGACCGCGAAGATATGCAACAACATGCTGCTGGCCATCACGATGATCGGCACAGCCGAAGCGATGAAAATGGCGGAAAAGCTGGGGCTTGATCCGCAAAAATTTTATGAGATCAGCTCGCAAAGCTCGGGCTACAATTGGTCTTTGAATGCTTATACGCCGATGCCGGGTGTGGGGGTCGAGAGCCCCGCGGACAAGGGCTATGAAGGCGGATTTGCGACCGCGCTGATGCTAAAGGATTTGCGGCTCGCGATGGAAGCGGCTGAAACGGCAGATGCGGCAACCCCGCTTGGACGCCACGCAAAGGAAATCTACGAAGCGTTTTCTGACGAGAATGGCGGGCTCGATTTCTCTGCGGTGATCAAGACGCTTTGATCTCGCCAATCACCTGCTCCAGCCAGTCTCGCGGCGCAGTGCGTCTGCCAATATCGGCGACAAATTCCTGACCCCGCGCGACGGAGCGCAAACGGCGCTGCCCGTTCTTGGCCCTGATCCATCGGTCGGCGCGGTCGTGATAGGATAGGCCGCCGCGTTTAAGCCAGTCGGGCCGCACCCACAGGCTCGGCGGGCCATCGGGTACTGTCAGCCGCAAGCTATCGCTGGCGCGGGCGGCAGTGCGCCCTTTCCCTCGCCAAATCACGTCATTGCGATGGTGCATTTCCAGCGCATGAGGATGCGCGAGATCGACTGCCCATTGAGGCGCGCCCTCACCCAGAGGCACGATCTCCTCCACGCGTAAATAGCCAAAGATGCGGTGATGCGGCTCACCGGTTGCTTCTTCTGCAAACAGTCCAAAAAACACAAACACATCGCCCAAACCTACGCCTTGTCTTTCCAGATGCGTTTGCGCTGCCCCGCACTGACCAAAAATACATTGGCCAAAAGCGCAGGTGCCCCCGCCATTGTCGGCCTCAAGAAACATCGGATCATGGTGGCATAGATCGCCCGCGCCCAGCTTTCCCCTGCTCGCCCGCAAAGCATGACCGCCCAGCCCCAGATCGCCATAGGTTGTGCGCGATGCTGACCCTGCTGGGATCGGCAGGCTTAACGGCTGCCCCTCCACAATCGGCGACGGACCGCCGCCAGCCGAGCTGTCAAAGCCCTTGCGTGAAAAAATGATCTTCATATCTGAACACCTAGCCAAAAGACCATTTCTTGCACACAGCTCATCATTCCTTGCTTTGCTTGAAACAGTCTTTGGGAGTAGAAGCCAGGTTATGACAAATGAAACCAAAGTCACAGCCCTTGTCATGGCAGGCAAACGCTCAGGCGTGCTTGATCCGCTGGCACAGGACGCAGGCGTCAATCAGAAATGCGTCGTCCCGGTAAATGGCATTCCCATGGTCGAGCGCGTTATCAGCCAAGTCGCCCAATGCGAACGCGTCGGAGCTATTCGCATTATCGCGCACGAACCCGATGAAATCGCAGCGCAGCCCACAGTTGCAAAGCTGATCGAAGAAGGCCGTCTCACCTTTACTGAAGGCAAATTCAACATTGTCGACAGCGTCTTTTCCGGTGCGCAAGGCGCGGATTTTCCGGTGCTCATCACCACAGCAGACAATTGCCTCGTCACGCCTGAAGGCTACACGGAATTTATCGACAAATGCTTGGCGGCAGACGCTGGAGGGGCCGCAGCGCTGGCTCGTAAAGAGGACGTGCAGGCAGCTGATCCCGAGGGGCAAAAGAAATTCTACCAGTTTCAAGACGGCGCTTATTCCAATTGCAATATGTACTGGATGGGCAGCGAAAAGGCGGTGAGCGCGGCTGAAATCATGCGCGAAGGCGGGCAGTTCGTGAAATTCCCCAGCCGCATCATCAAAGCGTTCGGCCTGATGAACCTTGTTCGTTTTCGCCTTGGCAATGGCTCGAAAGAGAAACTGTTTGCAAAGGTATCAAAGCGGTTCGGCATTAAGCTGGTGCCAGTGGTCGTCTCTGATGGACATTACGCGATCGACGTTGATAACCAGCGGACCAAGGATGTAACCGAAAAGATCCTGAAACGCCGCGAGGGAGATTTGAGCGCGGCATAAACCGCCTCAACACGACGCGCTGATGAAGCGGCTTTTCACCAATATTGGCTGGCTGTTGGGCGGCCGCGGTTTCAACGCCGTGATGAGCCTTGTGTACCTGTATCTGGCTACCAATGCTTTGGGGATCGAAAAGTTTGGGCATTTCGCGCTGATTGTGGCTTTAGGCCAGGCAATCACTGGGCTTGCCAATTTCCAGACATGGCAATTCATCATCCGCTGGGGCGCCAATGGAACAACAGACGAGAATGCCCCTCAACAAGACCCTGACCCCGATAATGTGCGCGAGGCGACAGGCTTTGCCATCGCGCTTGATATGATTTCCGTTGTTATGGGGACGGTAATTGCCGGAATAGTGGTTTGGACCGCGCATTGGTGGTCGCCTCTGCCGGCAGAACTGTACGCGCTAACCTTTGGCTATTGCGTCGTCTCACTGCTTTCGATCCGCACCACTCCAACAGGTCTTCTGCGTCTTAGGTTCAAATTCGCAACCGCCACTGCCGCCGAAGCGGTCCAGCCTGCTATCCGTGCTTCGGGCGCTATCCTTGCATTCTTCATGATGCCGACCGTCACCGGCTTTATCCTCGCATGGGCCGCAGCAGAACTGTGCGTGGCCATCGCGCTTTGGATTGCGGCAAGCCGTGATCAACGCATTGATCTGTCCGCGCTCAGCCTGACGCGTATTCCATCGAAATATGCCGATGTGTGGCGCTTTGTCTGGTCGACCAATATGTCAGGCAGCCTGACTGTCGCAGGCAAACCGGTTGTTCTGCTGTTGGTCGGCTCCTTTGGCGGGGCAGCGCTTGCGGGCGGTTTCCGCGTCGCGATGCAATTGGGCCAAGCGCTTGTCAGCCTTGCCCAGACCGTATCCAAAGCAATTTTTCCCGAGCTCGTCCATGCGAAAGAAAACGCGCTCACCCTTGCCCGCCGTATGGCCAATATCGCCCTTGTTGCTGGCGTTCTGGCAGTTTTGATTGCGCTATTGGGAGGCCGATGGGCGCTGGAAATTGTGACCCAAGAGGATTTCAGCGGCTTTTACTGGGCGATGGTGATCCTGAGTGTTGCTGGCGCTGTGGAGCTGATTGGGGCCAGCCTTGAATCGCTGCTCGTATCCGCCGGGCGCGCTGGCACAGCCTTTATCGTGCGCGCAATCCCGACCGTCTTGGCGCTGGTGCTCTTGGATACGGCGATTGACTGGAACGGGTCGAAGGGCGCGGCCTTCGCGGTGCTGGGTTCAAGCTCGCTTGCCGTGATCGGGTTTTATGTGGCGATCCTCAACCTGTCAGAGATCAAAATCGAGGTGAAGGGGGAGGCGGAGAAAGATTAATCCGGATTGGCGCACCGGGAGCTAACATAACTACCAAAATCCCCCAAAGGCTCCATCCCGATTTCCTTGCGCCAGACATCAACCATGCCCGGGTCTTCCAATTTCTCAAGCGCGCTTTCGGCATCGCTGCAAAAGACATACGAGCCATAGCGCTGCTTGCCAGTGAGCTTGAGCATGACGCCATCATAAGCCTCAGCAAACTCCCACCCTTTGAGGCCGCCTTTTTCCACCTCGCGTTCCATCAAACGCAGCATTCTCACCTGGAATGCTGGGTCGTGCGCGCCCTGCCAGGCAACTAGCAGGGCATTGCCTGCGCCAGATCGGGTGGAATTTGCCTCATTGGGCCAACCATGGCGTACAACGATCTCTTCAAGCCATTTGGTGCGGGCAAACTGCAACCGCACAAGTTCGCTTTCAAGAAACGCTCCAAAGATGAAGCGTTCGTCTTCAGTCATTTTGGGAGGGCGTTCGGGGTTAAAGGTGATCCGGTCTCCATACCCTTTGGCCCTTCCCCAGAACTGCGCTTTCAGCAGCACATGGTAGCGCATCGAAAAGTAATCGATCTCTCCCAAAATCTGCCTGAAATGTAGGGCAGAAATATCTCCTTCGGCAATTTCCAGCCCTTCGATCAGGCCATCGAACACCAGCCGAGCAGATCGCGCCGCCTTGGCAAACTCTTCATAAGTCTCAAACCGATCCAAAAGGCCTTGATTGCCAAAGGCGACTTGCTGACACATTGATGCCGCACCAGAAAACTCGCCCTCGATAAGAGTAACGCCGTACTGCGCCATCTCAGCATTCAGCCGCTCCGTCCCCTCTTTATCGCATTGTCTGAACCACGCTTTGAGCTGCGCATATTGCGCGCGCTCTTCATCGGAAGCATCAGGGAAGTAGCCTTTGAGATATTCTAGCGTCCCAAGATCAAACCCGTCGTAAATGTAGCCCTTGTTGATGACCCGATCAGCAATGAAGGCAGGCGGCTCTGGGTAATCGGGCGCAGGGGGCGGAGGATCTAGCGGATACCCTTCCTCCAACGGCTCAGGCGCAACAGGCACCAATTCAACAACCGGCGGCTCATCCGCCGCGATTAGCGACAGGCCAATCGCGGCGATGATGCCCGCTTTAACCGCTCTCGCGATCACTCCTCGACAGGTTCCCACGCCAGCTTTGGCTTACGCGCCGCTGCCGTTTCATCCAGCCGCCTGCGCGGTGCAAAGTAAGGCGCTTGTTTCAAGCTCTCATCACCTGCCAGCGCTCGCTCTGTTACGCTTCGGAAAGCGGTGATGAACTGGTCGATTGACGCTTTGCTTTCGGTCTCGGTTGGTTCGACCAGCATTGCGCCGTGAACCACCAGCGGGAAATACACCGTCATCGGGTGAAAGCCTTCATCAATCAGCCCCTTGGCAAGATCCAGCGTTGATAATCCGCCGCCGAAATCCTTATCGCCAAACAAAGCTTCATGCATGCACGGGCCGCTGTCTGCGAAAGGCGCATGGAGGATGTCTTCAAGGCTGCGCAGGATGTAATTGGCGTTCAACACCGCATCTTCGGACACTTGTTTGAGGCCATCTGCACCGTGGCTGAGCATGTAAGTCAGCGCGCGGGTGAACATGCCCATTTGCCCGTGAAACGCGGTCATTCGGCCAAAGGTCTGATGATCGGCATCGGTCGCTTCTTCCTCAACGAGATGAAATTCGCCGCCTTCGTTTTTCTCGACATATGGAAGCGGAGCGAAAGGCGCGAGGCTTTCCGAAAAGACAACAGGGCCAGAACCCGGACCGCCGCCGCCATGCGGGGTGGAGAAGGTTTTGTGCAAATTGATGTGCATCGCATCAACGCCCAGATCGCCGGGGCGCACTTTGCCAACAATCGCGTTGAAATTAGCGCCATCGCAATAGACATAGCCGCCCACTTCGTGGACCGCATCGGCAATTGTGCGGAAGTCTTTTTCGAACAATCCGCACGTATTGGGATTGGTAATCATCACCGCAGCCACATCGGGGCCAAGCCGCGCTTTTAACGCTTCGACATCCACGCGGCCTTCGGGCGTTGCGGGGATGTTATCGACTTTATAACCCGCAAACGCAGCTGTGGCCGGGTTGGTCCCATGCGCGCTTTCAGGGACGAGAACGACTTCGCGTGGGTTTCCGGCGGCGGTGTGCGCCGCACGGATTGCGAGAATACCGCACAATTCGCCATGCGCGCCCGCTTTGGGGCTCATCGCGACCGCTGGCATCCCGGTGAGCGTTTTGAGCCAGGTCGCAAGCTGATCGATCACTTCCAATGCACCCTGCACCGATGATTGCGGGGCAAGCGGGTGGATATCGGCAAAACCGGGAAGCCGCGCCATCTTTTCATTGAGGCGCGGATTGTGCTTCATGGTGCATGAACCAAGCGGGAAGAAGCCAAGATCAATCCCGTAATTCTGGCGCGAAAGCCGTGTGTAATGACGCACGGTTTCAGGTTCGGTCAGGCCAACAAGACCAATAGGGTCGGTGCGCTCAAATCCGCCCAAGCGGTTTGCCGCGTTCGGGTCCACTTCGGGCAAGTCCACGCCGGTTTGGTCGGTGCTGCCGATTTCAAAGATCAGCGGCTCTTCCAGCATCAGCGCCCGGTTGCCTGTGGTTGTGGGGCTTTCCCCTGTGGCATCCGAAACTTCCATGGCCGGTTTCCAGCCGGATTTGTTGGGCGCATTCATTGTGCTGGCTCCTTAAGGATCGCTTCGAGTTCGGCAGCGAGAGTCTCAATATCTGCTGGCGTGGTCATCTCGGTCACAGTGACGAGCAGCGCGTGTTCAAGCGCTTCAACACCGGGATAAAGCCGTCCGAGCGACACGCCGCCCAAAATGCCACGATCCGCGAGATCGCGCACAATATCGCGCGCAGGTTTGCCATCAAGCATGAGGGTGAATTCGTTGAAGAAGGCATTGTTGAGCAGCTTAACGCCCGGCACCGCGGCAAGTCTGTCCGCTGCGATACAGGCAAGCCGGTGGTTTTCAGCCGCCAATTGGCGCAGGCCCTTCTCGCCCAGCAAAGTCATATGCGCCGTGAACGCGAGCGCGCACAGGCCGGAATTGGTGCAGATGTTCGATGTCGCTTTTTCGCGCCGGATATGCTGTTCGCGCGTGGACAATGTCAGCACAAAGCCGCGCTTGCCCTCGGCATCGACAGTCTCACCGCACAGACGGCCCGGCATCTGGCGCACATGCTTGGGATCGCGCACGGCGAACAGGCCAAGGTAAGGTCCACCAAATTGCAAGCCAACGCCAAGCGACTGGCCCTCGCCCACGACGATATCCGCGCCCATTTCGCCCGGTGACTTAATCGCGCCCAAGGCCACAGGTTCGGTGTTCACAACCACCAGCAAAGCACCCTTTTCATGAGCGGCATCGGCGACTTTCGACAAATCAGAAATGCGCCCCAGAATATCGGGATATTGCACCACCACACAGGCCGTATCGTCATCAATACGCGAGGTCAGCGTATCGAGGTTTGGCTCGGGCGTGATCGCGGGTTGCGCCGTCGCGATCTGCTCTCCAGTGAATTGCGCCATGGTTTTGACGACTTCAGAATAATGCGGGTGAAGCGCCCCTGAAAGCACCGCTTTGTTACGCTTGGTCACGCGCGTCGCCATGGCAACCGCTTCCCAGCATGCGGTGGAGCCATCATAAAGCGAGGCATTGGCGACCACGCAGCCGTAAAGCTTTGCGACCTGCGTTTGAAACTCAAACAGCATTTGCAAAGTGCCTTGCGCGATTTCGGGCTGATAGGGCGTGTAGGCGGTCAGAAATTCGCCGCGCTGAATGATAGTATCGACGCTGGCAGGGACATGGTGACGGTAAGCGCCCGCGCCAAGGAAAAACGGCGCATCCCCTGCGGCAAGGTTCTTGTTCGCCAAACGCTTCATATGCCGCTCAACCGCCATCTCGCTGGCATGCATTGGCAGATCGCGAATGGGGCCATCGAGCCGCGCGACTTCGGGCACATCGACAAACAGGTCATCAATCGAGGTAGCGCCAATTTTCGCGAGCATTTCGCCGCGATCAGTGTCAGTTAAGGGCAAGTAACGCATTGTTTTTCAACCTTCGTCATCCCAGCGCAGGCCGGGATCTTTTTAAGCAAAGTTGGGCCTGGTGGCGAGCCATCCCAGCTTTCGTTGGGATGGCGGCCTGCTTACAGCCCCGCGACAAATTCCTTGTAGGCGGCCTCGTCCATCAGACCTTCAAGCTCTGCCGCATCGCCAATCGTCATGCGGAAGAACCAGCCATCTTCTTCGGGTGAGGAATTCACCAGAGCAGGCTCTTCTTCCAATGCAGCATTGCCTTCGGTCACTTCGCCTGTGATCGGCGCGTAGACATCGCTTGCCGCTTTCACACTTTCGACAACGGCTGCATCGCCGCCTTTGTCCAGAGCAGTGCCGGTGGCTGGCAATTCAACGAACACGATATCGCCCAATTGTTCTTGCGCGTAATCGGTGATGCCAACTGTTGCGGCATCGTCTTCAACGTCAATCCATTCGTGTTCATCGGTAAAATATCGTGGCATTCAATTAGCTCCCTCTGAAATAGCGGTGGGGGACAAACGGCATGGGTGATACGGTTGCAGACAAGCGTTTGGTGCGCACGGCGCATTCCAGCGCGATGCCCGTTTCGGCGTGGGACGCATCCACGTACGCCATCGCGATGGGCACGCCGAGCGTGGGTGAAAAACCGCCGCTGGTGACAATGCCCACTTTTTCATCCCCTGCATAAACATCAGCACCTTCGCGCGCGGGCATACGCCCCTCCAGCGTCAGGCCGACACGCACGCGCCGCGCGCCATCGTTGATTTCACGAATGATCCGGTCTGCACCGGGAAAGCCGCCTTGTGTGCGGCGGCGTTTGTTGATGCCGAAAATCAGGCCCGCTTCGATAGGGCTGATATCAGGCGTCAGGTCATGGCCATACAGCGGCAGTCCCGCCTCCAGCCGCAAACTGTCGCGCGCACCAAGACCGATGGGTTCAACCTCAGGTTCACCACAAAGCGCATTCGCAACATCTTGTGCGCCGCCAGCGGGAATGGAGATTTCGAACCCGTCTTCGCCGGTGTAACCAGCGCGCGCAATCGTCACGACATGGCCTGCAATTTCAAATCGGCCAAAGCGCATGAAAGTAAGATCGGAAATCGCATATTCGCCGCTCGCATGCCGGGCGAGGGCATCGGCTGCCTTTGGCCCCTGAAGCGCCAGCAGCGCATGATCTTCCATGTGATGCAGCGTAATTTCATCAGGCAGATGTTCGCGCAGGTGACCAATATCGTCATATTTGACCGCGCCATTCACCACCAGATAGAGGTTATCGGGCCAGCGCGAAACCATCAGATCATCGAGCACACCGCCATTGTCATCAAGCAGCAGCGAATACCGCTGGCGGCCCAATTTCAAAGTGGACAGATCAATCGGCAGCACAGCTTCGACCGCTGCATCCAACCCTTCGCCAGACAGCAAAACCTGCCCCATGTGGCTCACATCAAACAAGCCGGCATTGGTGCGCGTCCAATTGTGTTCAGCAACGATCCCGCCATTTTCCCCGGCATACTGGATCGGCATTTCATAGCCTGCAAACGGCACCATGCGCGCATCACGCGCGCGGTGCCAGCTATCCAGCGGCAGCTTTGCCAATGGCAGGTCTTCGCCTGTATCGTTTGTTGGTTCGTCGCTCAAAATTTATGTTCCCCAGACAAGTGCAGATACGCTTCAAATGAAGCAAAGTTTCTGCCCCCTCTGTCGGGTGAACCTGAGAGCTTCAGCGGAGCGGCTTTTCAGCCACAACGCCTCCCCTTCGGTGGCCTTTTGCCTGCTGGCAAAAGACGCTTTCCAGAGTGCCAATGATTTTACGCGGTCCCTTATACCTGAGAGTTTCCGGGGCGGTTGCTCCTTCGGCGCTGGCTTACAAAGAAACCAAGCTCTCCCGCGTAAAAATGCCAGAATCGCTTCTGACAAGCGCCCCCTCTGTTGCGCATGCGAAGAGATGCGTCAATCGCGCAAAGGGGGTGTTTTTTTGAACCTAAAGAGAGTTATGCGCAGAGTGGTTATACCGCGCGAAAGATCATTGCGCCGAGATGGCATCTTGTTGCGCGAGCAATGCTTGTGCGCGTTTCATCAAGGCGATCTCGCGGGTATCAAACCCGCCTTCGTCCTCTGCCGATTGGCGCGGGGGAACTTGGGTGGTGAAATAGACGAAGCCCCTCCTGGCAAACATATCGAACCAAAGGCCTGATCGCAGCCCGTATGCCTCCCCCGCATGACCTACCCAAGGATTGCCGTTGAGGAACAGCTGATCCACGCAAGGGACACTTTCAAGCTGCTCGTCTTCGTCGTAAAGATTGCTGACTTCGATCATCTGCATGTTAAAACCGTAGAAGCAGAAGAATTCTTGATCAGCATTGCGGCCATCTTCGAACGCGTCGCCTGCTCGGCTCATGACTCGATTGGGGAAAATTTCTCCCTGATAATCAATCAAGGCGCTGCCAATCTTCGCCAGATCAACCATCCCGATGCGTAAGCCGCCTTGGGGGCTGAACACCGAAGCGTTGGTACCCGGCACATAATTGTCGAGCGTGCATTCGGTCCCCTCTGCCACGGGCACGGGGCACCCCTCATTCAATTCGGCAGGAAAATCGCGCGCAGGTTCGCCCGTTTCGCGGTAGAGTGCGACCGCGCGTGCTTTGATATCATCTGTGCAGCCAATCCAATTGACGCAGGCGTTTTCAATGCCGAGCGGGTCAAACACTGTGCGTTTAAGGATTGCGTCATACCGCTCACCTGTCGCAGCCTCCAGGACGGTGGCCACCACGGGCGATCCGATATTGGCGTATTCGAACGGAGCATCGCCCGGCGGCGCGTCGGCAAACCATGCGGCGGGGTCTTTCAACTTGGCTTCCAAACTCTCGCCAAGCGGGATCACATAGCCTGCCTTGTCGCGAAGGCCCGATCGGTGCGAGAGCAATTGCGCCAGCGTGACCTTGGCCTCAGGGTGATGAGGGGGGCGGACTGCAAAGGTCAGGTATTCCGACACATCTGCATCAAGATCGACTTTGCCCTCATCCACCAGCCGCAAGGTCGCGAGCGCCATGATGAGTTTGGAAATCGACGCAATGCGCACCGGGTCATTCGCCTCAACAGGCTTGCCAGTGTCGCGGTTGCGCGTGCCCTCTGCAATCAGCGGGGTGATATTCTCAAGATCAAAAGCGACCACTACAGTGGCAGGCGGCGCCTCATCCTGGGCAGATGCGATTGCGGGCAAAGCCATTGCAGCAGCCGCGATAAGGAGATGTTTTACCATGCTCGCATCATCGCGCTTTGCCGCGTCTAAATCAATCGAGATTGGGCCGCAGCCAGCGCTCTGCTGTTGCCATGTCGACACCGCGGCGCTCTGCATACGCTTCCAATTGATCGCGCCCGATGCGCGCCACACCGAAATATGCGCTCTCCGGGTGGCCGAAATAGAAGCCTGATACTGCCGCTGTGGGATACATGGCGAAACTTTCGGTAAGCTTCAGGCCAACATTTTTCTCCGCATCGAGCAATTCAAACAGGATCGGTTTCAATGAATGGTCAGGGCATGCCGGGTATCCGGGCGCGGGGCGGATACCGCGATATTGCTCTTTGATAAGCGCTTCATTGGTCAGCTGTTCGCCCGGAGAATAGCCCCACAGATCGGTGCGGGTGTGCAGATGCAAGCGCTCTGCAAAAGCTTCGGCGAACCTGTCGGCGAGAGCCTTTAGGAGAATGTCGGAATAATCATCCTTGTCCGCCTGAAAGCGAGCCGAATGCTCCTCAATACCGTGAATTCCAACGGCAAAACCGCCAATCCAGTCGCCATCAGGATCGATAAAGTCGGACAGGCACATATTCGCGCGCTCGCGGCTTTTCTTGATCTGTTGGCGCAGGAAGGGAAGGCGGATGTTTTCCTCGCGCCGCACCCGGTGGATGATAACATCATCGCGGCACTGGTGATCGCGCGCGCAGGGCCAGAACCCTGCAACACCTCGAGCGGTGAGCCATTTTTCGCCGATGATTTTCTCAAGCATCGCATCAGCATCGGCTTTCAAGGACCGGGCGCTTTCCCCCACCACATCATCGGTAAGGATTGCAGGGTAATTGCCGTGCAGCTCCCACGCTCGAAAGAATGGGGTCCAATCGATATACTGCGCAAGATCTGCCAGATCCCAATCATCGAAAACATGCACGCCGGGTTGTAATGGCGGAGCGGGTTTATCGGACAGATAGGCGTCGTAAAAGTTCGCACGCGCCTCTGACAGTGTCAGCAGTTGGCTCGGCGTTTTGCCCGCCCTCGCATCGCGCACCTTCGTATATTCGCCAGCTGTATCGGCAACAAATTCATCGCGCTGGGTGTCAGAGAGCAGCTTTGATGCAACACCCACCGCGCGACTGGCGTCGAGCACATGGATGACAGGGCCATCGTAATTCGGGTCAATCTTCAGCGCAGTGTGAACCTTTGACGTGGTCGCTCCGCCGATCAAAAGCGGCATTGTCATGCCCGAACGCTGCATTTCTTCGGCCACTGTCACCATTTCATCCAGCGATGGCGTAATCAGACCCGACAATCCGATCATATCGGCCTTGTTGTCATTGGCGGATTTGAGGATGTCAGGCCACGGCACCATGACGCCCAGATCGATCACGTCATAGCCATTGCACTGCAAAACCACGCCCACGATATTCTTGCCAATATCGTGCACATCGCCTTTCACTGTCGCCATGATGATTGTGCCTTTGGAGGCTCGCTCGGATTCGGGAAGCAGGTCTTTTTCCGCCTCGATATAGGGGATAAGATGCGCGACCGCTTTCTTCATCACGCGCGCGGATTTCACGACTTGCGGCAGGAACATTTTGCCTGATCCAAACAGGTCCCCCACCACATTCATACCGTCCATCAATGGACCTTCAATCACCTCGATAGGCCGCCCGCCCGCCTCTTCCTTGGCTGCGCGCATGATTTCTGTGTCAGCCACGATATGCGCATCGATGCCTTTGACCAAAGCATGTTCAAGCCGTTTCGCCACATCCCAGCCGCGCCATTCTTCGGCGGCTTTTTCGTCCGCTACTGATTTGCCTTTGTAGCTTTCAGCCAGGTCAATCAGCCGCTCGGTCGCATCGCGCCGCCGCATCAGGATCACATCCTCGCAATGCTCGCGCAGTTTGGGATCGATCGTGTCATAGACATCCAATTGGCCTGCATTGACGATCGCCATATCAAGGCCGGCCGGGATCGCGTGATAGAGGAAAACCGAGTGCATCGCGCGCCGCACCGTCTCATTCCCGCGAAAGCTAAACGACAGGTTAGACAATCCGCCTGATGTCTTGGCATGCGGGCATTGCGCTTTGATTTCCGCCACCGCTTCGATAAAATCGAGGCCATATCGGTCGTGTTCTTCAATGCCTGTCGCGACCGCAAAGATGTTGGGGTCAAAGATTATATCTTCAGGCGGAAAACCTTCTGCGACCAGCAAATCATAAGCGCGCTTGCATATCTCGATCTTGCGCTCTTTGGTATCCGCTTGGCCCACCTCGTCAAACGCCATCACCACCACAGCCGCGCCGTAAGCCATGCATTTTCGCGCTTGCTCTAAAAACTGCTCCTCGCCCTCTTTCATCGAGATTGAGTTCACAATCGGTTTGCCCGAAACGCATTTGAGCCCGGCCTCGATCACATCCCATTTCGAGCTGTCAATCATCACCGGAACGCGCGCAATATCGGGTTCTGCCGCGATCAGTTTAAGGAACGTCGTCATCGCATGATGAGCGTCCAATAACCCCTCATCCATGTTGACGTCGATCACCTGCGCGCCGTTTTCGACCTGCTGGCGTGCGACCTCAACAGCGGTCGCGTAATCATCGGCCATGATGAGCTTTTTGAACCGGGCAGAGCCTGTTACATTGGTGCGTTCACCCACATTGATGAAGCTTGATGCTGATTTTTGCTTGGTCATATCAGCCCGCCACCACAAAAGGTTCCAGCCCTGCAAGCCGCATATCATTGCCGCCTTCCGGCACAACTCGCGGGTCTAATCCTGCCACAGCATCGGCAATCGCCTTGATATGTGCAGGCGATGATCCGCAGCACCCGCCCAGAATGTTAACCTGACCACCTTCGGCCCATTGCTTGACGAGCCCTGCCGTGGTGTCAGGCATTTCATCATATTCGCCCAGCTCATTGGGCAAGCCAGCATTGGGATATGCCATAATCAGCGTATCCGCGATCGCTGACAGCGATTGGATATGCGGGCGCAATTGATCCGCGCCAAAGCTGCAATTAAGGCCCACTGTCACAGGCTTTGCATGGCGAATGGCATACCAGAACGCCTCGACCGTGTGGCCCGACAGATTACGGCCTGAAAGGTCAGTCAGCGTCATCGACATCATGATTGGAATATCGCGGCCAAGCTCATCGGAAAGCTGTTTGACCGCCATGACGCCCGCTTTCGCGTTCAGAGTATCGAACACGGTTTCGATAAGGATGAAATCGCATCCACCCTCAACCAGAGCGGCGGCTTGTTCTTTGTAAACAGCGGTCAGTTCGTCAAAATCAATCTCGCGATAGCCGGGATCTTCGACATCGGGACTTAATGACAATGTCTTGTTGGTCGGCCCGATCGCGCCTGCGATAAACCGGGGACGCCCATCTTTCGCTTCATACTCATCGGCCAATTCGCGGGCGATTTTGCCGCTTGCAATATTGATTGCAGCCACCTGATCTTCGGCAGCATAATCGGCCTGCGAAATACGATTGGCCGAAAACGTATTGGTCGAAATGACATCCGACCCCGCATCCAGATAAGCGCGGGTGATATCGCGGATCACATCGGGCCGCGTCAGCGCGAGGATATCGTTATTGCCTTTTTGATCGGCATTAAGCCCCAGATCACCGGCATAATCCGTCTCTGTCAGCTTGCGTTCCTGTATCTGCGTGCCAAACGCGCCGTCGAAAATCAGGACGCGCTCACTCGCGGCCTCTTGCAATCTTGCGCGGGCGCCCTGCCCTGAGCCTGCCGAACCTGTCATGCCGCTTCTCCAACAGGGCGTTTGCCCAGCATATGGCAAATCGCATAGCTCAGCTCCGCCCGGTTCAGTGTGTAGAAGTGGAATTTGCGCTCTCCGCCTGCATAAAGTTTACGGCACAATTCCGCAGCAATTGTCGCAGAGACCAGCTGGCGCGCGGCGGGGCGTTCATCCAGACCTTCAAACAGCCCTTGCATCCATGATGGGATTTGCGTGCCGCACATGCCCGACATGCGCTGGACCGCCTTAAAGCTCATCACCGGCATGATGCCCGGCACGATTTCTGCATCAATCCCGGCCGCGGCCACTTTATCGCGGAACCGAAAGAAGCATTCAGGGTCGAAGAAAAACTGCGTGATCGCGCGGTCTGCGCCTGCATCGAATTTCGCCTTCAGGTTGGCGATATCCGATTGTGCATCGGGCGAGTCCGGATGAACCTCGGGATAGGCGCCGACCGAAATTTCAAAATCGGCAACGTCTTTGAGGCCAGCGATCAAATCTGCTGCGTTTTCATACCCGCCCGGATGGGGGCTGTACCCGCTCGCACCTTCAGGCGGATCGCCGCGCAGGGCAACGATATGGCGAATGCCTTCGGCCCAATAATGGCGCGCAACCTCGTTCACCTCGTCCTTGGTCGCATTGACACAGGTCAGGTGAGCAGCGGCGGGAATATTCGCTTCGTTTTGGATACGCACAACCTGTTGGTGCGTGCGTTCGCGCGTCGATCCGCCTGCGCCATACGTAACGGAGACAAAACGCGGGCCAAGCGGTGAAAGGGTCGCCACGCTATCCCACAATGTCTGCGCCATTTTCTCCGTCTTTGGCGGAAAGAATTCGAAACTGATTTCGATATCCCCGGGAAGATCCGAAAAAAGCGGCGCATCGACAGCGGTTTTGGCTTCATTGAGCTGGTCAAGAGTGAGAGGCATTAAGGTATCTTTCCGGGTCGAATGCGGGCGTTCAATTGCAGGCGCCAGATTAAAGGTTCTAGATTACAGGCGTTTTTGCGTTTTTCGTTTTCATTGGCGCAGCCGGCGTGCCCCGTCTTTTGCCAATCCAGATTTTAACAACCAGTTCCCCGCCATTGAGTGAAATCGGCGTGCATGGCGCAAAACCAGCAGCGCGCAGCAGGCCAGCTATCTGGCTGTCAGTAAAGCCCAACCGCGCATGCGCATGGGCATCACGCAATTCTTCGCGGTCATGGGCATCGAAGTCGACGATGGCGATCCGCCCGCCAGGCCTGGTCACGCGCGCGGCTTCGGCAAGAGGGTCGGCGGGGTCCTGCGCAAAATGGATCACCTGGTGGAGAAGAACGGTGTCAAACGCTTCTTCGGCAAGCGGCAGATCGCTGAAATCGCCCTGGATGAGTTCAATCTGAGTATTGGTCAGATGCTGCAATTTGGCGCGCGCAACGCGGAGCATTTCAAGGTTTTTATCAAGCGCGGTGATCCGGTCAGCTTTGCCCGCAAACAGCTCCGCCATGCGGCCTGTGCCCGTGCCGATATCAAGCAGCGCACCAAGAGGCGCATCACCAAGCGCTTTTACCAGCGCCTCTTCCACCTGATCGTCCGGACTGTGAAGCGCGCGCAAGGCGTCCCATTCCTCTGCATGGCGCGCGAAATAGTCTTCGGCCTGTGCATCGCGCGCATCGCGTATCGAGGCGAGCTTACGCCGATCGGTTTCGCATATATTTGCAAATTCAGGGTCATTTTGTTCGGTTGTGGCAAGCAGCCTGTCAACAGCGTCTAATATGCCAGTGTCCAGCGACTCTCCGCTGGCTTGGCGCAAGAACACCCAGCTGCCCTCGCGCCGGCGTTCAGCAAGACCGGCATCGCACAAAATTCCAACATGGCGTGATACGCGCGGCTGGCTTTGGCCTAGGACTTGTGCCAATTCTCCAACAGCAAGCTCCATGGCACAAAGAAGCCGCATAGTGCGCAGGCGGGTTGGGTCAGCCAGAGCTTTAAAGATCGTATCGACCAACATGGGAGATCACATATAAAGATATTTTTATATGTGTAAATGACCTTTGGCTCCGGAAAAACCCGCAACCCAGTTCCCTTACCGCACCCCCGTCTCTAGGGATGTACTTAGAGTACGAAAAGGCGTGACATGATGAAGCTGGGTTGCTGCTATTATCCTGAACATTGGCCCGAAGAAATGTGGGCAGATGATGCTCGCCGGATGGCCGAAATGGGCCTGTCGCTGGTGCGTATCGGGGAATTTGCATGGAGCAGGATCGAGCCAGAACGGGGGCGCTTTGAGTGGGACTGGCTGGATCGCGCAATCGAGGTTTTGGCAAATGCAGGGCTGCAGATTGTTCTGGGCACCCCGACCGCCACACCGCCCAAATGGCTGGTCGATGAAATGCCTGATATGGTGGCAATCAATGAGGCGGGCCGTCCCCGCAGTTTCGGATCAAGACGCCACTATTGCTTCAGCCACGAAGGTTACCGCGCCGAGGCTGTCCGCATCACAACCGCAATGGGCAAGCGGTATGGTGAACACCCGGCCATCACCATGTGGCAGACCGACAATGAATATGGCTGCCATGATACGGTCCTGAGCTTTTCGGCAAGCGCCGCTGCGCATTTCCGCAAATGGCTCGCAGCGCGATACGGTAATATCGCCGCGCTTAACACCGCGTGGGGGAATGTCTTTTGGAGCATGGAATATCGCACCTTTGACGAGGTGGACCCGCCCCATTTGACTGTGACTGAGGCGAACCCCGCACATTGGCTCGATTTCCGCCGTTTCGCCTCCGATGAAGTCGCAAGCTTCAACGCCGCGCAAGTCGAAATCCTGCGCACCCACTCGCCCGGCCGAGATATCACGCACAACTTCATGGGTTTCTTCACTGAATTCGACCATTACAATGTCGGGCGCGATCTTGATGTGGCGACATGGGACAGTTATCCGCTAGGGTTTCTTGAACAGTTCTGGTTCTCAGCAGATGAAAAACACGAGTATCTGCGCCAAGGGCACCCTGATATCGCCGCCTTTCACCACGACCTTTATCGCGGATGCTCCAATGCGCGCTGGGGGGTGATGGAGCAACAGCCCGGGCCGGTAAACTGGGCTCGATTCAATCCCGCGCCTTTGCCCGGAATGGTGAAGCTATGGACGCTAGAAGCGATGGCGCACGGCGCGGAGTTTGTCAGTTATTTCCGCTGGCGGCAGGCTCCTTTCGCGCAGGAGCAGATGCATGCAGGGCTTTTGCGGCCAGACAGCATAAATGCGCCCGGCGCCGACGAAGCGCGGCAGGCGGCTGAGGCGATTGAGCAGCTCGGATCACAGGAAATTGCCCAAGCACAAGTCGCTCTGGTGTTCTCATATGAGGCAGCATGGGTATGCGGCATTCAGCCGCAGGGGCAAAACTTTGGGTATCTGGAACTCGTCTATGAATGGTATTCAGCCGCAAGACGCCTTGGCCTTGATATCGATATCGTATCGCCCAGTGCAAGACTTGAAAGCTACGCGATGGCGCTCATTCCCACGCTTCCAATCATGCCCGATGGTTTTGCAGAAAAGCTGAAAGCGCTGGACTGTCCTGCTCTCATCGGCCCTCGTTCAGGCAGCAAAACGGCGAGTTTCTGTATTCCCGACGGACTTGCCCCGGGGGACCTGACAGACCTTCTAAAACTCACCGTCACACGCGTCGAGAGCCTGCGCGATGGCGAATGCGAGAGCGCGGGCAAAGGTAGTGTTGAGCGCTGGCGGGAGGATGTTTCGAGCGACCATGCGCCAGAGATTGAAAGCAAAGACGGGCGCGGCGTCGTCTATAAATCTGGAAGCATCCGCTATGTCGCAGCATGGCCGGACAGGAGCCTTTTGCAAGACTTGATCGAGCGGATGATGGATCACGCAGGCTTGGAGGCGACATACCTGCCCAAAGGATTGCGGCTTCGGCGCAGCGCAAGTCACGTCTTCGCATTCAACTATTCTAATAAGGCGATTGAGATCTCTAGCCTTTGCGGCACCGCAAAACTCGTATTGGGTGGCGCCGCCCTGCCGCCAACTGGCGTGGCCGTGTGGGAGCGCTAAGTGGTCAATCCCAGCAAATGCGCATAGTGATCGCGCAAAGTGTCTGAGCCAAATTCTGGTGTCGCGTCCGCCGAATATTCACCGTCGTCGCTGCCCCACACCAACATACTCTCGGTGGCATAGTACCGCGCAATGCGAGCGTATTCGGCTTTCTCAGCTGCCCAGCCGGACCAGCTTTCAGCCAACCCAAAAAAGGCGGCAGCAGCATCGAACATGCCAACCGGCAATGACCGATAACGCGGCTCTTCGCCAAGCAGATCAAACAGAAGCGCTCCCTGTTCGCGCATAGTGATCGCAGGCCCCGGCCCGCCAATAGGCAAAATCTGGCCTCGTCGCTCAGGCATATTGAGGCAATCAACGATGAAACGCGCGCAATCCCGGTCACTTATCGGCTTGCACTGGGTCAACTCGCCATTTCCGAATACCATGAAAGGCTTGCCAGAACTCACACGTTCAATCTGGCCAGATAAGGATTTGAAGAATGCCGTCGGTCTTACGATGGTATGCGCAACCGGGCTGTCCATAAGTTTGGCTTCGAAAGCCAGCTTGGCATGGTGAAAAGCCAATTTAGGCCTCTGCACACAAATTGCCGAAAGCAAGACAAAATGCTGCACGCCGGATGCTTCAGCAGCAGCAAGCAGATTTGCATTCATATTATGATCGACGGCCCACACATCTCTCGATGATCCGCTGCGAGAGGCGATACATGAAACTATAGCGCTTGGTCTGAGGGCTTCAAATTTAAGCCTGACTGCCTCGCGATCGGAAAGGTCGAGCACGGTCTCATCGCCATGCAAACGTTCATCACCAATCGAGGTAGCTCGCACCAATCGAACAACTTCGAAGCTATCATCCTCGAGACATTTCCCAACCGCTTTGCCTATAGTGCCGGTTGACCCCGCAAGTAAGACAGGGCCCACAGAATGCGCCTTAATCGGAGCCTGCCTCCTTTCTGTCATGCGGGCTGCGGCTGTTCGCCACCTTCGCGAAATGCAAATTCGGCACTGGCACCAAAGATGAGCTTATTCACCACGAGCGATGTAATGACTGACAAAATCAACGTGCATGCCATCCAATGAATATAGTGCACATTGAGCAGCGCGTTTGCACCGATCGCGTCTATCAAACTCTCGCGTGCCGACATGACCCAATCAAGAGGCGCTGCCCAGAAGCCATAGAATATTACGCCCACTACCACACCAATCATCGCTGCGCGCGCTTCTACACCGCGAAAGACTAGCCCGACAATAAACGCTGACAGGATAGGCATGGACAACAAGCCGTAAAGTGTCTGGACCGTGTTGATCAGGCTTTCCTGACTGGCAAAGAAGGGCACGAGAACAAGCGCAAAAAGGCTCATCAATATTGAGACGATAGCGCCCAGGCGTGCGACATTCTTTGGCTCACCAACATAGGATTCGTGCATATCGCATACGTACAGAGCTGCGCTTGCATTTAGGATCGAGTTGAAGGTGGTTAGCGCAGCAGCGAAAAGAGCCGCAGCAAACGCGCCCGACAGCCAGCCGGGAAGAACGGCACTAACAATCATGCCATAAGCACCATCCTGGGGAACGTCGCCGAACATTTCGAATGCCACAATTCCCGGAATAACCACGATTACTGGAACGATTAGCAAGCGAATGGCTGCGGCTGCCATTACACCTTTCTGAGCTTCGCCAATGCTTGGAGAAGCCATGGCGCGCTGCGTTATCGTCTGATTGGTTGACCAATAGAATGTCTGGATAAAGATCATCCCTGTCAGCAGCGTGTGCCAGGGAATATCGGAATCATTGCCACCGACTAACGTCATTCGTTCGGCCGGAATTCCGCTCAAATCAAAATCGATCGCCTGAAGCGCCAGGAAAACCACCAACAACGCAAGGCTCAGGATTAGAACCCCTGAATATGTGTCCGAAACGGCAACCGCTCGTAGTCCACCGAATATGGCATAGGCTGCGCCAATGGTGGCAAGGACAACGGAGACGAACATGATGTTCTCCAACCCGCCATCCAGCTGCAACAAAGAGAGGAAGAAACGTGATCCACCATAGAGAATGGCCGGAAGAAAAATGAACAGATTGCCTGCAAGAAAAAGAAGCGAAATCAATGCGCGGATGTGCTTGTCGCCATATTTTTTCTGAAGCAGCTCAGTCGTAGTCGTGCAATGGTTGCGATAGTAGACGGGGAGAAAAACAAAGGCGAGAATGAACAGACCAACAACCGCCGCCAATTCCCACCAGACAATCAACAACATCTGATTGCCATTCATGCTCACAAGCTGATCTGTCGATAGGTTTGTAAGGGTAATCGAGCCAGCGACAAAATACCACGATAACCCGCCATTCGCGAGGAAGTAATCGCTCTTGTCGCCAGTGCCCTCGCCGCGATGCCCTCTGCAGTGGATATAAGTCGCAAACGCGATCAGGGCGGTGATAGCCAAAAAGACGGCTACTTGGCTGGTGCTCATAAGACGATCCCTCTCCGCAGACCCTTTTAGGGACTGTTCTTTCTTTACACCCTTTCAACAACTCTCGTCGTTCGCAAGGCTGCAGGATACGAAAAAGGCGGACACCTTCCTGAAAAAAGATGCCCGCCCATTTTCATTGCGACTTTTCAAAGGCCTAGAATTTTGCGCGCACACCTGCTGTGTAGCGAGCACCAACTCGGGTGTATTCCAGCACGCGATTGCTGAAGCGTGAGAAATCCCTTGTGTCTTCGTTGAGGATGTTGAGACCTTCGACAAACACCTGGAACTGATCGGTGAGCTCATAGCTCGCCGAGAAATCGACTTGACCAAAGCTTTCACGCTGACGCGGTTCGCTCTGGACATCGTCCTCGCGAACCAGAAAACCATCGCGGAAATTGTAAGAAACGCGCGCAGAAAGGCGGTCGTTTTCGTAAAAGCCGGTGAGATTCAATGTGTGAGGCGTAAAGCCATTGAAGCCAAGATCGCCCACCGGCGCGTCATCCTGAGATGAAGTCACATAGGTGTAGTTGATGATCCCGCCAAATCCGTTGTCGAATGTCTTCTGGAATGCAACTTCAACGCCCGAAATACTCCCTGAAAGGCCATTGCGCTGACGAGTGTCGAGAAAATCGACATTCGTTGGGGTATCCACAGCGACAACATTCCCGTCGAGCACATTACCTGCCGGAATGATGACGACACCGGGAACTGGAAGGGTGGATTCCTCAAGGAAACCGCCAAGCTCTTTATGGAAGCCGGCGACGCTGAAATAGCTTAGGGAATCGAAGTACCATTCGAATGACAAGTCGAAGTTATCAGCCTCAAACGCCTGGAGAAGAGGGTTACCCCCGCTGCTCAAAGGTGCGTTCGAACGACCACCAAACTGATTTGCCACACCCAATGCAGTAAGCGTTGGGCGTGTCACCGTGCGAGCATAGCTTAGACGCAAAATAATGTCGTCCGCTGGCTCAAGACGGAAGTTCACAGATGGCAGGAAGTTCACGTAGTCATTGGGAACCTCGATATTGCTCGCCGGGCCAAAGGTTGGCGCAAGCTGCGTATCGCCAGGCGTCTCACGGAATTCGATAACTTCTTGCGTGATGCCGCTGGACAAAACGTCGGTGAAGGCAAGTCGGAAGCCGATATTAGCCGCCCATGGCATGTCACCGCCAAAATCACCGCCCCACTCGGTATTGAAGTGGAACGCAACGATCTGCTCTTCAACCGCAAAGCTCCCGCCCGGATTGAATGATGGCGTATAAATCCCAAGTACCGGATCGAGCTGTCCGCTGTTTAGGTACGCAAGCAGATCCGCCGTATTGCCCCCTGTGCGACCGGGGTCCTGAAGATTGGCTACATTATTGAGCTGAGCAAAAGCATCGGCAAAGCTCGCCGTGAGGATTTGGGCAGGAACCGTGTCGGCACCATCAACTCCACTCAAGAAACCATCAAATGAGAACGGACTGAGGATGCTCTCATCAAAGCCAACGGTGTAACCACAATAGGCGCAGAAGATTTGTGCCGCAGTAAGACCACCAAACCCTGGGTCGGCAAAGTTATCAAAAAGGTTCTGGGTCTTTTCGCGATCAGTCAGCATGCCGCCAAATGTGACCTTCGAAAGCGGGCCAGCATCCACATCCCATTCGCCGTCGAAGCGCAGCTCAACCACCTCATCTTCGACTTGCGTCCGAGCAACATTCACAAAGTGAAGGCGCTGGATTGAGGTGTCTACAAAGTCATCAGCTAAGATGTTGGTGATGGTTGAGATACCGCTTGTGCTGGTGGATTCAATCAAAGGCGATGTTGGCGCGAGCGCTCCAAGCACGACGAACGGATTGGTGCCGTCACGCGTCGCTCGGGAATATGATGAATCGACTACAAATGTGAGGCGATCTGAAACCTCAAACTCAAAGTTTCCGCCAATCGCAAAAGTTTCAGCTTCGCGATTGTTCGCAGTTAGCACGTTGTCGTTTTGAGAAAGACCAACTGCTGCAGCGATATCTGGGTTGCGGGCTCCAAAATCGATACTTGGACGATTAAAGGCCGTGACTGTTCCGTTTGAGTCAATTTGCGGATTGAGAAATGGTGGGCTGAAGAAACCAGAGAACTGCTGATCAAATGAGCTGATATCGAGACGCGAATAAAGTGCATCAATCGTCATCGTTGCACCTTCGAGCGAGTCATACTGGACAGCTCCGTTAAGTGTAATTCGCTCACGATCCTGCTCATCACGGCTGAAGATCACTTGCTGTTGAACACGTGAGCCTGCCGGCAGCGCACCGATATCGACTGTTTGAAGTCCAGTAGTTGTTTCCGGCGCAAAGATTGCAGCATCGCCCTCTCGCAGCGCGTAGCCATTTGTAATGTTACGATCGAATTGGGAGTTACGGCGCTGGTAAGAACCACCAATAAGGACCCCAAACTGGTCGTTCGACCAAGACAAAACGCCCGAAACATCCGCCCCGAAATCATCGCTGAGGTTTTCGTAGATCGCGGCAGCAGAAAGCGAGACGTTAAGTCCGTCACGGTCAAGCGGCTTCGCAGTTTTAATATTCACAACTGAGCCAATTCCACCTGACTGGAGGCCAGCAACACCAGTTTTGTAAACTTCGGCCGTCTGGATAATGTCAGCAGCAAGCACATCGAATGAGAACTCGCGACCGGGATTGTCCGTTGCGAGAGTACGTCCATTCAGCAGGACTTGGTTGAATTCAGGACCAAGACCTCGAACAGTGATAGACTGGCCTTCGCCGCCGGCCCGATCAATCGCAACGCCGGTGATGCGCTGAAGCGCTTCTGCGACATTCTGGTCAGGGAACTTGCCCGCATCTTCAGCCGAAATTGCATCAACGACCGCAGCGCTGTTGCGCTTTAAATTGATTGAATCGTCAAGGCTTTTGCGAAAGCCAGTAACAATGATCGTGTTACCATCATCCTGCGTCGCAGCCGCCTCAGCGTCATTCTGATCCTGAGCGACAACTGGACCTGAGATAGCGATGGCCGCCACGGCAGCCGATTGAGCTAGGATAGCCCGCTTGGAAAACAACATGCTTCTCTCCCTTGTTACGCCCCGGCGAAGCTTATTTCGCTTTTCTCAGTAGGCGCACGTTCATGCTCACACGAGCAATGAACAAGATCCTGCCTAGCGAAGGATTAAAATCCATAGGCGAAATGGAATGCCATGAAGATTTTGGGAAATACCTGACAGTGACAGGCCAATAGGGCCTACCCATGTCATAATTATGCAACGCTATCAGCGGACCTGCATGTCGTTTGTAGGCTGAACATCCAAATCATCAGGATTTGCTGGTTCTCGCCTTATGCGGGATCGGTATTCAGATGGTGGCCATCCCACGGTTTTGCTGAATTGGCGGCTAAAGTGATACTCGTCGCAGTAACCAAGGCTATCAGAGATATCGCGTAGTAAGATATGGGGATCTGATAGCATATCACATGCCTTTTCCATAAGGACACTTGTCCGGAACCGACCAGGTGATTGCCCTGCAAGACGCTTAAATCGTTTGCGAAATGCTTCGTACGAATAGCCTAGCTGTTGAGCAGCAATACGTACATCTAAGGTATCAGCAATCACGGACTTGGCGTTATTCAACCAGGCAATATCATCTCCCATGCCCAGTTCGCGTGCCTTGGCTATATCGGCCAACAAACTCTGCAGCCCAACGGCCTCGCCAATCAATTCGCTCTGAGTGCTTGCTCGTTTCTGGCCGATCAGTTGGAGAATTCGATCGCGCCAAAAATCCATCGGCCTAAGCGGAATTACCGCGCCAACTTCGTCCAAACACCCCCGGTCGCGCCAAAGATTAAAGACAGGCCCTTCGAACACGAGGTAAAACTCATCCCAGTTGTCACCTGCTGCCGGCCCGTACCAATGCTCAACACCAGGGGAAACAAGAATAGCGTCGCCCGCAGACACATCGAGAGTTTGGCCGCGATCGTCCCAATACCGTCCTGCCCCCCGGGTGACGTACACAAGAGTGAAATGCGGCAAAGTGCGGCGTGCTGTCAAAACACCCACACCATTCTTCAGGAAACAGGCGATCTTGATGCCGCCGATAGGCGACAGTTGCATGTTCTGCTTATATACCTTTTCCTCCCACATGGGACTCTCCCGAAATAAACCTAGCAATTTATACCAAAAAATTCATGTGCTGCCAAAATTGCACTTCACACATTCCGTTCTAACAAGCGATTGTTGTGTAAATTAATCGAAATTGGACACGCATCCGGGAATCATAGTGCATAGGAACAGGGGCATGTGCTGTTTGGGTCAACGGTTTGTAAGGTGCCTGCAGGAGGGCGATGAGAAGAGTTATGACGGAAAACGCAGAATCAAATGGAAGGATGATCGATAGTTCATCGCTCTCCACACTTCCTCGCAAAGCGATGAGCCGTAAAGACAACCTAGGTTCGTCGCGCAGCCAAGAACACGGCCAACCTGGGCGTCAGCAATACTACGAGCTGAGATGTGGCGGAACTTTGGTGGCCATAGAAGCGAGCATCGGTTCTCGCCCAGCTCTGATTTACGCCGGACCAGAAATTCCCAATGCGACTGCAGATGAACTGGCGCTTCTTGCGACCCTGCAACATTCTCCCGGTAGCGCATCCGCGCCAGTCCGCGGATCGATCCTCAATGAGATTGGGACAGGCATTTCCGGCCCGTCTGGCATTATCGGTCATCGTGACGGAGAGGATTGGGCGCTCGACTTCAAGGTGGTCCAAACACCAATAGCCACAAAAGAACGGATCGAAATTCTTTGTGAAGACGCCAACACTCAAATTGCGGCCACTTACACGTTCGAAATAGACGCCGCGACAGGAATCCTGAACAGTAAGACTAGGATCGAGAATAAGGCCCCACAGACATTTCAATTGGATTGGTGTGCGGCCATGTGCCTGCCCGTTGACCCGCGCCTCAACAAATTTTTGAGCTTCACTGGACGCTGGGCGAAAGAATTCCAGATCGAAGAAGTAAACCTCTTCAACGGAAGTATTGTCCGCGAAAACAAGGCTGGACGAACTAGCCATGATGTATTTCCCGGAGGTATTCTTGCAAATGCAAATACCAGCGAACTCAATGGATTTGCTTTCGGTTTCCATCTTGCTTGGAGTGGAAACCATAGATGCCGCATTGATCGGCACAGCGATGGCCGCGGGTTCGTCCAAGCTGGTGAAATGGCGTTTCCCGGAGAGATCCGATTAGGTCACGGTGAAACCTACGAAACACCCGAACTGCTCGCCGCTTGGTCCAAGGAGGGAATCAACGGCATTGTTCACGCCTTCCACGATTATATGACCAAGATCGTGATTGATCCACGCAGCCGCGAAAAACCACGACCGGTGCATTACAATACGTGGGAAGCGGTTTATTTTGATCACGAAGAGGGCTCACTGATTGAGCTTGCCGAAGCAGCAGCTGAGGCCGGTGCAGAGCGCTTTGTCCTTGACGATGGCTGGTTTGGTGAACGCCGCCATGACGGCGCTGGCCTCGGAGATTGGTGGGTATCAGAAACGGTATACCCGTCAGGACTTCATAAACTCATAGACAGGGTTAAGGCGCTCGGGATGGAGTTTGGGCTTTGGTTTGAGCCAGAAATGGTCAATCCAGACAGCGACCTTTTTCGCGCGCATCCTGATTGGGTTCTCAAAGCTGACGGTGTCGAAGCGATACCGTTCCGGGGCCAATTGACGCTTGATCTTACAAAGTCTGAAGTCTTCGAATATCTGCTCGACAAAATAGGCAGCCTCCTGCGCGAATACGATGTCGATTACATCAAATGGGACATGAATCGTGATACCAATCACCCCGGGAGCAATGGACGAGGTGCGATGCACAAACAAACGCGGGAAGTTTACCGCCTGCTTGATGAATTGCGCGCGAAACATCCACTGCTGGAGATCGAAAGTTGCTCTTCAGGCGGCGCACGGTCCGATTTCGCGATTTTGCGTCGAACCGATAGGATTTGGACTTCGGACAACAATGATGCACGAGAGCGCCAACTTGTCCAGCGCGGTGCGGCGCATTTCTTCCCACTGCGCGTCCTTGGGAGCCATGTCGGCCCGCGGCGATGTCATATCACTGGACGCGAACTACCGATGGCATTTCGCGTGGGAAGCGCGATCTTTGGTCATATGGGGATGGAGCTTGACCTGCGCGAAGAGACAGCGGGCGACCTAGAAATCCTCAAGGCTGGCATAGCACTTTACAAACAACACCGTGAATTAATCCATTCAGGCCGCTATCTCGCTTTGCCAAGTCAGTCTGGAACCAATCTCGTTGGCTGTGTCTCCCGTGATGAGACGGAGGCCTTGTTCTCTTACGCCAATTTGGAAACTGATTTGGCAACGCTGCCAAGACGCATCCACCTTAATGGACTGGATCCGTCCAAATACTATCAATTGCGGTTAGTCTGGCCTCAAGAAAATCCATCTGTAAGTACGCCGTCAATTATCGACGAAGCCGACCTTCAGGGCGGTGGCATACGTGTCTTAGGCGCCGTGTTGATCGACCATGGGATGCAGCCACCACTGGTGCTTCCTGATACTTGTCTGATTTACCACCTGCGAGTTTGCGAATGAGCGAGGAAAAGCAACCCACTTATGATCTGCTCATCATAGGCGGCGGGATCAACGGTGCAGGCATTGCTCGCGATGCAGCGGGACGGGGTTTGTCGGTTTGCCTTGTCGAAAAAGATGATCTAGCCCAGCATACATCCGGCGCATCGACCAAGCTTGTTCACGGAGGCTTGCGCTATTTGGAGCACTACGAATTCAGGCTGGTGCGCGAAAGCCTCATAGAACGAGAACGATTGCTTGCAATCGCACCGCACATCATTTGGCCGCTACGGTTTGTTTTGCCACATGATGAGGGGTTACGCCCAAAATGGCTGCTCAGGCTCGGGCTCTTCCTCTATGACAATCTGGGTGGCAGAAAATTGCTTCCTCCTACCCGGTCGGTGGACCTCACTATCACGCCACACAACGATATTTTGGCAGACCGCCTAACCAAAGGTTTTGAATACTCAGACTGCTGGGTGGAAGATTCCCGCCTTGTCGTTGTAAATTGCATGGATGCGCGCGAAAATGGCGCAGACATCAGGACGAGGACTGAGTGTGTTGGGCTGGAACGAAAAGATACAGTATGGGAAGCATCCTTGAAAGGGATCGGAGGCGAACAAAAAGTCAGCGCGAAGCAGGTCGTCAATGCTGCCGGCCCCTGGGTGGATAAAGTGCTGGCAAATGCCAAACCCAACGACACCCAATCAAACCTTCGCCTAGTAAAAGGCAGTCACCTGATCTTTCCAAAATTGTACGATGGCGATCACTGTTACATTTTCCAAAACAAGGATGATCGGATCATCTTTGCGATCCCCTATGAACGCGATTTCACACTTTTAGGCACAACTGACGTCGGTTTCGAAGGTGACCCTTCGCGCATCACAATCTCCACAGATGAGGCAAATTACATTTGTGACGCGGCAAACGAATATCTCAAGACCAGCATTCAGCCCGAAAATGCATTATCCAGCTATGCTGGCGTTCGGCCACTTTACGAGGATAGCGCAGCGTCAAATTCAACTGTCACCCGCGATTATCGATTCGACATTGATGAGGGCAAAAACGGCGATCAACCGCCGATCCTCTCAATATTCGGAGGTAAGATTACCACGTATCGCAAGCTGGCCGAGCACGCTCTTAAAAAGCTTGGTGTTGACGGGAACTCTTGGACCGCTGATGCCCCGCTACCAGGCGGAGATATTGAGCCAGAACGCTATGATGCTTTCGTAGTGGAAGTGTCTCAGCGTTATAATTGGTTGCCAGAAAGTGCTGTTGAGCGATTGTGCCGTGCATACGGCACGCGTATCCACATACTTCTAACAGGAGCGAAAAGCCTAGATGACCTAGGCCCTCATCTTGGCGGCGATCTCTACGAGCGTGAGCTTGAATACCTCGTCGACCAGGAATTCGTTAAGACTGCGGAAGATGTTCTTTGGCGACGCAGCAAGCTTAAATTGCATCTCAGCAAAAGAGCCCAAGAGCGCGTGTGCAAATGGTTTGAGCAGACAAAGGTCCCAGCGTGAATAATGTTCATAAGCTTGCCCGCAAAATTGGCGGCGCCACAACATATAGGCGCGATCATCTCAAAGCGGATGGCCGGATGCTCCACCTTTATAGCCACTCCGCACACAAACTACCGGTTCAAAACGAAGCCACCGATCCGATCGCTCAAGGTGGCGAAATCCGTTACCATCCACTACGTCAAGAATGGAATGTATACGCAGCGCATCGCCAGAACAGGACTTTCAAACCCAGCGCTTCTGATGATCCCTTAGCCCCAACCTTGCCCGGCGGACCGGCGACAGAAATACCCTTTACCGATTTCGAAATAGCCATCTTTGAAAACAAATTTGCAGCTTTTCACCCCAGCGCATCGAAGCCGCCAATCTTGGACGGAATTATTAGCGAACCTGCCAAGGGTGCCTGCGACGTTGTCGTCTACGCGCCAGATGCCTCCGGCAGTTTGCATACTTTGGGCAGCGATCGGTGCCAACTTCTCATCAGCGCTCTCATCGATCGCTATGAAACACATTTTGCATCTGGGTACGACTATGTTTTGCCATTCGAAAATAGAGGCGATGAAGTGGGAGTTACGCTCCATCATCCCCACGGTCAGATTTACGGTTTCGATCACATTCCTCAGATTCAACAACGCACTGTTGATGCGTTTGCCGATGGCTATGATTTGGCAGCCGAAATCAAAGCGGCAATGCCAGACTATGGCCTTGGCGAGGCAGGGGGTGTGGCGTCTTTCGTTCCACGCTATGCGCGTTTCCCCTTCGAAACATGGATCGCTCCCATAAAACGACGCGCAGGCCCGTGGGATTGCACCGACGAAGAATTGGAAGCACTCAGCTTTTGGCTTGGGGAAGTAACGCGACGTTATGATGCTCTGTTTGAACAACCCGCCGCGACCATGATGGCATTCCATGCAGCACCTAACCCAGACTCAGGACAGGCCACGACAAGCTACCATTTCACCATACAGTTCTATCCACTTTTGCGGGCTCCAGGCCGCGTGAAATATCTGGCGTCAGTTGAACAGCACACCGGAACATTCACCGTGGATGTAATGCCCGAAACGGCGGTGGATGCACTCAGAAGGCAGGCTCTGTGATGACGCAGATTTTCACTGTCAGCGTACCCGGCCGCGTCAACCTTATTGGCGAACACACGGACTATAATGGCGGCATGGTCTTGCCTGCTGCCCTAAACATCGGAATAAAGGTGTCGCTCTCTTCGCGCTCTGACAGCATCGTCGCCGTCACATCCAATGACTATGATGCACCATCAATCCGCAATTTGACCGATGATGCTGTAGATGAATGGGCAGACGCAGCTGTCGGAGCAGTTCGCGAGGCCAACGTAATCGGTCTCCTGACTGGCGGAGCGAACGTCGATATCGAATCGACAATGCCAGCAGGATCTGGATTATCGTCATCAGCCGCCTTGATTGTCGCGATCCTAAAAGCAGCGCGAGAAGCGTCGGACGTGCCCTTTGACGACGTCGAAATCGCGATCGCTGCTCGACGGGTAGAGAATAGCTATATCGGGGTCCCGTGCGGCATCATGGATCAAATGGCCGTCTCTCTCGCAACACCAGGCACGGCTATGGCGCTCGACACGAAATTGCTCAATTGGGAGATCGTAGCATTGCCCAAAGGTTTTGAAATGGTGGTTTTGCATTCGGGCATGACGCGCAAGCTTAGTGATGGTCGATACGCTGAACGAAAAGTCGAATGTGATGTCGCAAAAGCCTATTTCGCAACTCAAGACCTATGCTTGTTGGATGATGCCGATGTCAAAGCAGCTGAGACAGACCTTGAACCGGCTGTAGCGAAGCGGGTAGCCCACGTCGTCAGTGAACATCAACGCGTGAAAGCTGCCACTGATGCTCTACGGCAGGGTGATATGAAGCATTTCGGAAAGCTAATGGCACACAGCCATGTCTCGATGCGCGACCAATTCGAGATGTCATTGCCAGAAATTGATGCGCTGGTTGAAACAGCCATATCGTGTGGGGCTCTGGGAGCGCGTTTGACCGGCGGCGGTTTTGGCGGGTGTATTGTAGCCTGCGTTGAAGCGGACAAATCAGATAAATGGCTCGAAGCCGTGTTGGCGAAACATTCCCAAGCCAGTTTTATTGATGCAGCGAGCGCTCCTTAACTAGCAAATGGTGCCGCTTACGTGACTCGAACACGTGACCCCATCATTACGAATGATGTGCTCTACCAACTGAGCTAAAGCGGCATTTCACAAATACAACAGCCTCAAAAGCCAATGTCTGCAATCTGGTTTGTGGAGGCCCGAGCCGGAATCGAACCGGCGTACACGGATTTGCAATCCGCTGCGTCACCACTCCGCCATCGGGCCGAGCCAACTTCTCCAAACAGGACAAGAGCGCGCGCACTAGCGATTCGTTGCGGCAAAGGCAATGCACCTCTTGCATCCATCCAACTCACTATTCTTTTCGTCACCTTCCTCCAAGTCAATCTTGAGCAATGCGGCGTCACACTGCAAAGAACTGAAATGACAATTGCAAGCTTACTCGAACCCATTACTGGCAAGCCCGGTCCTGCTATATTCAGACATGCCGAGGACTGGATGCAAGGCCGGACTCTTTACGGCGGAGCATCTGCTCTTATTGCGTTTACCATGGCGCAGCGGGCTTTCCCAGACCTACCTCCGCTCCGGTCGGCGCAGATTGGTTTTGTGGCTCCGGTTGGCGAGCAATTGGAGCTTTCTGCGGAAATCGTAAGGCAGGGTCGCAATGTCACTCAGGTAAGAAGCGAAATCCGCAACGAGCACGGCGTTGCATTGACGGCCTTCTGGTTGTTCGCAGCAGAGCGCGAGGCAAATGCTGTTCGTGACGCTGCGCCGCCATCTGAATGGCCGGGAGCACCATTAGAAAATGAAGTCGCCATGCAAGGCCAAGGGCCGAACTTTATTCAAAACAATTTTGAAATACGATTTGGACAGTCCAAAAACGCAAATCACAGCGCAACAATCCGCCGATGGGCACGTCTTACTGAAGACCACGATCTCGACCCTGTTAGCAGGTTAGTACTCATGGGGGACGTAATGCCGCCAGGTGCCATGCGCATCATGCAACGTACAGGGCCAATCAGCTCGATTAACTGGTCATTCAACGTCCTTAACCCGGACACCCAATCTCAAGACGGATGGTACTTGGCGGAGAATGCAAGTCAGTATGCCGGAAGCGGCTACTCATCAGAGCGCTTGAGAATGTGGGACAGCGAGGGCCGTCAAGTCCTTGATGGCCTGCAATGCGTCGCGGTTTTCGGCTAGTTTGAGAGGCTAGCAATCCTCAAAGCGGGGCTTACGCTTTTGCATCCCCGCCATAACCGCCTCAACCTGATTTGCAGAGCGCATAATGGCGTGCTGTTCGATACTCTCTTCTAGCAAGATTGCGTCAGTATCGCGCTCTACCATGCTTGCTTGAAGTCGTTTCGCCGCTCGTATGGCATGGGGGTTGCGGTCGGCAATTTCGTTTGCGATCGCGGTCGCACGAGCCACGGGATCGGCGTCGACAGACGTTACAAGGCCAAGCGCCTGCGCTTCTTCACCAGTGAATTCGCGATTTGTATAAATCAATTCGCGCAGCACATCGTCGCGCACTAGACCACGCCAAAGTGCATAGCCCCCCATGTCCGGAACAAGGCCCCACTTGAGCTCCATTATCGACATTCGTGTCTCTGGGTGTGCAATTCGGATATCCGCACCACTGGCAATTTGCAGACCGCCCCCAAAGCAAACTCCGTGAACGGCTGCAATGACAGGCACAGGCAATTTGCGCCACGTCATAGCGACCTGCTGAAACTTGTTTGCATTGCCATAAGTGCGTTCGGTCAATTCTGGCTCGTCTGGAGACTGAGTGCGAGTAAAGCTCGCCGTATCCAAACCGGCGCAAAAGGCTTTCCCTTCCCCGGAGAGGACCACTGCGCGCAGACCTTTCAGTCGATAGAGATAACTGCCTGCATCTATGATCCGAGCGAACATTTCCGGATCAAGCGCGTTCATCTTGTCACTTCGCGTAAGTTTCACTTGCGCGACGCCGTTATCATCCAATTCAATTGAAACCCTGTCATTGACAGGTTTGTCTAGGATAGCAGCCATAGAATATCTTTTCGCCTCATTCGAGTTTTAGAGACTCAAATTTGGCTGATCTTTTGCAGCCTGTCCAGCCACCCGTAAAAGATGAATGTGCTTGCATCAGACGTGCTAATTGGTCACGCATTATCCCCGTCATCCCCTTTTGTATCTTTGGCAAATTCGCTCGGCCCAGGAGGAACATCGAGATAGTATCCATTTAATTTATCCGTCGCCAAAATGTGAGACAGGCCAAACGGGTCTAGTTTAGCTCTCACTCGGGCAACATGGACTGCTACGCTATTTGTCTTAGGCTCAAATGCGATACGCCAAACATCGGCGAGTAACCGTTGCTTACTAAAAGGAACGCCAGGTTCTTCGGAAAGTCTCCACAAGAGCTCGAATTCCCGCGGATGCAGACCAAGCCAACGGTCGTCGACACGCCCATCGCGGTGGAACAAGTCAAGAGTTACATCTCCAGCTTCGCGAAAACGGGGAATCAAAGTATCGCTGTCCGGAAACAGATTATAGGCTGGCATTGAAGTCATAGCTCTCCTCCTGCACGCATCGAATATACTGCTTTATGAGTAAAAATTAAGTGGTCAGCCAAATCGATACCAAGAGCATTTGAAATCGCAGATATCTGCGAAGTTGCTTCAACATCAGCCCTACTAGGCCGGCAATCACCAGATGGATGATTGTGCGCTATAATCATAATTCTTGACCCCACCGACAAACCTTTAGAGAATAGATCTCTAATCCGTAAAGAAAATTTTGATGAACTTCCTTCGAAAAATGTTTTTTCGCCAACGAAGGTTCGGTATTCATCAAGAAAAATTGCATGAAACCTTTCACTTCGATCACAAGGATCGAAAATTTGAAATCGCAAGTATTCGATCAACATATCAATGCGCATGTCGTGTGCGCTTGGCTTTTCAGGAAGACCGTGCGGCTTGAGCCTTGTGAGGTGCTGGATCATCGTTTTTCTCTCACTGGGAAAAAATCGTGCCCAAGCAGGCCTAGCAAAGGCCACTTCTTTTCGGGCGGTAAAACGATGCGTGGCCAAGCCCCACTAGTCCGCCAGTCTCTGTAATAACCGTATTGTCTTCGACGCATGACATGGCGGGACAGTCCAATCGCGAAAAACAGCAACTGGAACCAACCGGGCATGTAAGCCATCATTGCATAGCTAATTTGCGAAATTTCTTCGACCATTCCCCGTGCAAGGTGAGCGGTCATGGCGAGAACTTGCATCCCCGCGATCCAAAGCATGTAGTTGCGGTTCGCATAGAGTGCGCAGAGCGTAAATATGACAAGCGCCACCAAGTCGACGGTTGCCAAGAATGGATCAATCGTATCGAAGACCGGCGAGCGCTGGACAAAGGGAGAGTGCGCTAACCGGGTGATCTCAAATAAAAACAACCATGCAAGCGCAAAGACCCTCTCCGGACCACCGCCCCACACAAATGCAATAACGATCAAAACAATCGCAATGCCATCTTGAACGAGGGCGCGATGGTCGGAGAGGAAAAATTCAAGCATCAATACAGCTTCTCTCAGGAGTGCGCCATCTCAGCCCGGCCCTTTGTATCTTCAATCTCAAGATTATCTTCAATCACGGTAGGAACACCGTCATCGCCAGCCATTTTTTCGCGGGCAACTTTGCTTAGCTCGTCATGCACACGCAATAGATTCGTGGACATCGATAACGCCTGATCTTCTGCTTGGCTTAAGCGCATCAAAGCGCGTTGGCCAACGTGGACTTCAACTTCTGGGTTTTGGCGAGCTGCGAGCATGGCCTGCTTCAGTCGAGCAAATGCCATCATCGATTCATCTGCCAAAGCTTCAGCTTCGCGAATCAGTTTTTTGATATTGTAGGCATCAGCGGTCATACGTTCGGTCATAAGTGGTCTCCAGGCCACCCTGCTCGCTAGGCTTGGCCTTGTTTATCCGCAGAGATTGATGCCTTGCCTTCCAATGCCTCGCTGATTGTCATCGCTGCTGTCGCCATCAAGACAACTGCTGCAAGAAAACCAAATGCGATCAAAATAATCGCACCAAAACGAACCAAAGTGGCATGTTCACCATCGAGCGCTCCGGGGACAACTTTAGGCTCACCAGGCCTTAACCATGGGGCCTTCTCAACCAACGGCATGACGTCGTTGAAAGTAAGATTGCCTATGTCGTCCTGCCCAGAACTATCGAGGCTATCTAAAGTGACTGGTAGCTGACTTTTGCTGTATGTAGGTTCACTTAAGCCCGGCTTCCTAACGATATCTGCGTCACCTACAGATTTAGGTAAGGGAACAGCGGATAATTCCTCTGAAGGAACAGAGCCACCTTCGGCTTTTTTTTCGTCCTGCTCCAACTCAGAAAGCGTAGCGCGGTAGCACTGCACTAGGTCGCCCAAGCTACCTGCCCCGAATATATCTTTCAACGCACGAATATGCTGATTAATCCGGGTCTCAGACACTCCGAGCTCTTGGGCGATGACTTTAATCGGAACCCGCCGATCAACTCGCACCATCACAGCGCGCTGCCGATCAGTCAGCGGTTTCGACGATGACGGTGGCATGTAGGCCTCCTTAACCCGGCTTATGCATCTTTATCCTGAATGGTTTTGCCAGCGAATTGCTCCAATAAATTGGCAAAAAAATCTTAACCTACTGAAATCAGTGCTACACTGAAGTGGAGTTAACTCCAAAATCTGAAAGATAACGCTTAATATTTCTTGCCGCTTGTCGCATGCGCTGTTCATTTTCCACCATTGCGATACGAACAAAACCTTCGCCTTCCTCACCATAACCCACTCCAGGAGCCACTGCGACTTTAGCCTCGGTCAATAATTGCTTCGAAAACTCCAGACTGCCCATATCAGTCAATGCGGGCGGAAGCGGGGCCCAGGCAAACATCGACGCCGAAGGAGAAGGTATTTCCCAGCCAGCCCTGCCGAATGATTCAACCATCACATCACGGCGCTTCCGGTAAAGGTTGCGGTTTTGTTCAACGATATCTTGCGGCCCATTCAATGCAGCACATGCTGCTGCCTGAATTGGGGTGAATGCCCCGTAATCAAGGTATGACTTAACTCTGGTGAGCGCGGCGATCAGTTTATGATTGCCGACCGCGAAACCCATTCGCCATCCTGCCATTGAATACGTCTTGCTCATGCTGGTGAATTCAACCGCAACATCTTTTGCGCCCTTGGCTTGCAAAATTGACGGGGTCGGGACCCCGTCATAATAAAGCTCCGAGTATGCAAGATCAGACAGTATCCACACTTTGTTATCTCGCGCCCAATCCACCAGCCTTTCGTAAAAGGCTAGATCGACGGTCTCCGCTGTAGGGTTGGAAGGATAACTCACCACCAGTACACTTGGCCGCGGCACCGTGAAATTCATCGCGCTTTCGAGCGACCGCCAATAATCCTCGTTGGGTGTTGTGGGCACTGAGCGAATGGTGGCACCCGCGATGATAAAGCCAAATGTATGGATCGGATAAGATGGATTGGGAGCAAGAACGCAGTCACCGGGCGCAGTTATTGCTGTCGCCAGGCTTGCGAGTCCCTCTTTGGAACCCATAGTCACAACCACTTCGGCTTCCGGATCAAGATCAACCGAAAAGCGACGCTCATAGTAGTTGGCTTGGGCACGTCGCAGACCCGGAATGCCTTTCGACTGAGAATAGCCATGAGCATCAGGTTTGCCGGCAACTTCACACAACTTGTCTATCACGTGCTGTGGCGGCGGTTGGTCTGGATTTCCCATACCTAAATCAATTATGTCATCGCCGTTTTGCCGGGCGGCATGACGCATAGAGTTAACTTCTGCGATCACATAAGGCGGAAGGCGCTTCATGCGGTAAAATTGGTCGTTCATTGCGTATCCTACCCACATCTGAGCAATCAAAATGACAGCAGACGCAATCTTTGTTTAGGCGAATAATAATCGATCTGGGAAGGAATTTTCGTCTATATTCCACCGATAGGGCATCTGGAATGTCTGGAACGGCATACGTCTTGAGGGATTGTAATTGGCATGGCTTCAAACAAAATATTAGACGTCGACCCCGCTGCGTTTCTCCAAAGTGGACCGTTTAAGGCGTTTTTCGATGTGCAAGGTACCGCAATGAAAGAGCTGCTTTCATCGGCGATGTCTTCAACGTCCCAAAAAGATGAAACCTCAAACGGAGGCCTTTCTCACGCCTTACCCGAGGGGATGAATATTGGTGATTTGGGTGAATGGGCGAAGGCAAGCACCCAGCTTCAGAAAATGTGGCTGGCATTTCTGGCAGATCAAGCATCTCAAGCCGCCAGCAAACCCAGCGTTTCAGCCACATTGATGGACCCAAGCCAATGGCTCATGATTTCACAAAGCGTGTTGAAGCAATTGCCCAAAGGTCTTTTAGAAGCTCAAAGCAAACTCACTCAAGACACGATGCAGCTTTGGCAGGGGCTGGTTGAAGGTGCGTCGTTGAAGGCGACACCGCAAGACAACGCTTCCGACCACACTCCTGTTCAATTTCCTCACAAAGATCGCCGCTTCGCCGATCCCGCATGGAGAGATTTGCCTGCATTTGTTCTTCTTCACCAAACCTATCTGATGTTGACAGAGTATTTCAGGCATTCAGTGAAGTCGATGGATGGACTTGATCCTGTTAAACGCCAGCAACTTGAATTTGCGATCGATGCTCTTTCGGAAGCGATGAGTCCGGGCAATTTTCTGCTCACCAACCCGGTTGTGATGAAGCGGACTGTTGAAACACGCGGGCAGAATCTTGTGCGAGGGATGGAACATCTGATCACTGATCTGAAACGCGGTCAGTTGACGCACACTGATCCTGATGCCTTTACTTTGGGCGAAAATCTGGCTTCGACGCCCGGAAAGGTCGTGTTCGAAACCGATTTGTATCAGCTAATCCAGTACAGCCCTTCAACCAAAGATGTGTACGAAGTGCCGCTGATTATCTTCCCACCTTGGATTAATCGGTTCTATATTCTCGACCTCACAGCCAAGAAGAGCTTCATCAAGTGGGCTGTTGATCAAGGCATCACAATATTTGTCGTCAGCTGGAAATCGGCTGATGAAAGCATGAAAGATGTAATTTGGGACGACTATATCCTCAGCCAAATCGGAGCGATTGAAACCGTCAGGGATCGATTGTCCGTGCCGTATGTCCACACCATTGGCTATTGCGTTGCCGGAACCACTTTGGCTGCGACTTTGGCAGTTCTGGCTCGCCGAGGAGAAGCGGACAGGGTCAAGAGCGCCACGTTTTTTACCGCCCAAGTCGACTTTGAAAAAAGCGGTGATCTAAAGCATTTTATTGATGATAGTCAGCTTGAAATGCTCGGAAAGCTGGGGGGCAAAGGGTACATTGACGGACGATACCTCGCCGCAACCTTCAATGCTTTGCGCGGCAAGGACCTGATTTGGAACTACGTCGTCAACAATTACCTGCTTGGTGAAGATTACCCCGCATTCGATCTGCTTCATTGGAATGGGGATGTGACTAACCTGCCTGCCAAATGGCACAATGATTATCTGCGTGATCTCTACAGGGACAACAAGCTGGTTGTGCCAGACGCGCTAGAAGCTGATGGCACACCGATTGATCTTACCCGGGTTACAACGCCTACCTTCGTTCAGGCGGGGCGCGAAGATCACATTGCTCCTGCAGAGAGCGTGTGGCGGCTTACTGATCATTTTAAGGGGCAACTTGAATTCCTGCTTGCCGGATCAGGCCATATCGCAGGTGTCGTCAATCCACCGGCCGCTGGCAAATACCAATATTGGCTTGGCGACAAAGATGCGCCCTCCCTTGATGCCTATATAGAAAGCGCCGAAGAGCACCCTGGCAGCTGGTGGCCATATTGGCTTGAATGGCTCATCTCCCAAGCTCCCAAGAAGGTGCCTGCCACCGGAAAGCGCAAGCCTGGTGGGCGCGGGGATACTGTTATCGAGGATGCTCCGGGACGGTATGTGAAGACTCGTTAAATTCATTAAGTACATCCTCGATAGTGGAGAAAAGCCTTTTTCAAAAATCTCCAACATCAATAAAAACAAAGCCTTGCAAATTTATTGTGCAGTGCACAAAAATGCTTGACTTCGCAGTTGCAATCGCTATTTTGTGCAGTGCAACATAAAGCGAGGACGACATGGCAGATACCGCCACTTCAAAAATTGATGCCGCTGCTGAAAAGGCATACGCCGATGCAGCTGCAAAAACCGCAAGCGCCGCTAAGGTAGCCAAGGCTGTCGAAGCGGACGCCCCCAAGCCGGAAGCGAAAGCTGCGGCTGTGAAAAAGGCAGTTGCTGCGCCTGCAAAAAAGGCTGCACCTGCCCGCAAAACAACTGCAACAAAAGCAGCGACCAAGAAAACCACTGCTAAGACAATTTCAAAGCCCGCAGCGAAAAAAGCGCCGGCAAAGAAAACAACGGCGACAAAAGCAAAACCAGCCGCCCGCAAGACTGCAGCCCGCAAAACACCGGTTGCTGCCAAAAAAGCAGCCACCAAAGCGGCTCCAAAGAAATCAACCAACACTCAAGTTTCAAAACTCAAGGATACCATCATGGCAAAAGCTGAAACCATCGACATCACTACCCAAGCCAAAGAATTCGCTGCTGACGCTCAAGAGCGCGTAAAAACAGTCTATTCAAAAGCGGGTGAATTCGCATCAGAAGCAGGCGAATTCAGCAAAGCCAACGTCGAAGCAGTTGTAGAAAGCGGCAAAATCCTTTTCGCTGGCGCTCAAGAAATCGTCAAAGGCGATGTTGAAACCGGTAAAACCGTTGTTGAAACCGTGACCGAAGACGCCAAGAAAATGGCGGCTGTAAAGTCACCAACCGAACTCATTCAGCTTCAAGGCGAGCTTGCTCGTCGCAACTTCGATGCTGTTGTGTCCTTTGGTTCACAGCGCACCGAAGCATGGGTTAAACTCTACAACGATGCGTTCGCACCGATTTCAAACCGCGTTAGCGTTGCTGCCGAGAAAATCTCGAAAGCTGCCTAAGCCTCAAAAATTTCTGAACCGGACTTCTCTCCTCTCTCCCAAAACCGGTTCATGAAAACGCGCCAATGTGCGCAGGGCCGGATTGACCTTTATTGGTTGATCCGGCCCTTTTTTCGCTCTGTAATCAGGACGATTTTCACGTTCCGTCCGTTATCATGGCTTACACGTCTTGCGATCAGGCCAGCTAATCCCATAATGGAGGATAAATGAGTCGCGCTCTTCCCTCTTCAACGCTCTCGCCGCAGTGGTGTTATGTATTCGCAGATCCGTGCGAATTGGCGGCTTTTGCACCAATGTGTGCAGGGGATGATGACAATGAAGGCGGCGAAGATGATGCAGACAGCGAAGTCGGCATTGCGACCAAGACACGCGCAAAGCCCAAAAAACCCAGCCAGTATAAAGTTCTGCTGCTGAACGACGATTACACACCGATGGAATTTGTCGTGATGGTGCTCAAACGCTTTTTCAATATGGATTTGGAACAGGCGACCCGCGTCATGCTGCATGTCCATCAAAAAGGCGTGGGTGTATGCGGGATTTTCCCATACGAAGTTGCCGAAACAAAAGTGAACCAGGTGATGGATTTCGCGCGCAAGAACCAGCATCCGCTGCAATGCACGCTTGAAAAGGCGTGAGCCTGTTTAGCGGCCATCCCGACCCTGATCCGGTCGGTCCTGGTCAGGAAAGCGTCTGGGACTATCCCCGCCCCGCAATTTGCGAACCGACGGCGCGCCGTATCCAGATCATTCATCGCGGCATTCAACTGGTTGACAGCCGTAATGCCTGGCGCACGCTCGAAACCTCGCATCCCCCGACCTATTATATCCCGCGCAAAGATATCGCGATGGATTACCTCAAACCCAATCCGCGCCGCACGATGTGCGAATGGAAAGGTCAGGCGAGCTATTTTGACTGCGTGATTGGGGGCGTAACGCTGGATGCGGCCGCATGGACCTATACCGATCCGACATCCACTTTCGAAAACATCCGCGATCACCTTGCCTTTTATCCCGATCCTTTGGATCAATGCATGGTCGATGGCGAAGTCATCACGCCGCAGCCAGGCCAATTTTACGGCGGTTGGATCAGCCACTACGAAGCGGGACCGTTCAAAGGCGTTCCGGGAAGCCGTTTTTGGTAAATCGCGCATCAGGACCGGGGGCGTAATCCTCAGTTTCAGGGCATGACGAAGCGTTAATTTCGCGCTAGGAGCAGATTGAAAGTCCGTCTAAATCCCCGCCTGAAGAGTAGCCGCCCCAGTGTCCAACACCTTATCGAGCCCAATTAACAGCCTCGACCGGTATATTTTCCGGCTCGTTGTGTTTCCGATGCTCGGCATTTTCGCGCTCGCGGCATCCCTGCTTTTGCTCGACAAAATGCTTCGGCTATTCGATTTTGTCGCAGTTGAAGGCGGCCCTGTGGGCGTTGTGTTCAAAATGCTGGGCGCGTTGATCCCGGAATATGCAAGCCTTGCTATCCCCTTGGGATTGTTGCTGGGCATTTTGCTTGCGTTTCGCAAACTGGCAACGTCCAGCGAACTCGATGTGATGCGGGCTGTTGGACTGTCCTATTGGCGGTTGCTGCGCGTGCCTTATGCAATCACTCTGGTTCTGGTCGCAGTCAATGTGGCGCTGGTGTTCTACATCCAGCCGATCAGCCGCTATTATTACGAACAGATGGAATATGAACTGCGATCAGGCGCATTGGGCGCGTCGATCAAGGTGGGTGAATTTACCAAACTCGCCGACAGGATGGCGCTCAGGATCGAAGGCAGCGAGGATGAAGGCCAAAGGCTGCAAGGCATCTTTGCGCGCGTTGCCAACAATAAGGGGCAAGTGCTTTCAATCAGCGCCCGCGAAGGGTCATTCCTTGCAACGCAAGACAGCCCTGACACAATCATCCTGCGCCTGACCGAAGGCACAATCGTTCAGGACACTGGCAGCAAGACTCCGCGCGTCCTGTCTTTCAGCAGGCATGATTTGCCGATTGATTTGCCCGCCATTGAAGAATTTCGCGCACGCGGCGATGAGACGCGCGAATTTATCCTGCCTGAATTGCTACGGATAGGCTGGAACCCCACGAGCACCGAAGCCGAGCGCGATGCCAGCCAGGCGACGTTCAATTTCCGGATGGTTGAAGTGGTGATGATGCTGTTGCTGCCAATGCTTGCAGTGGCGTTGGCAATACCGCCAAAACGATCAACCAGCGCGTTGGGGGTATTTGCGTCGATTGTGTTGGTGGTCTCTTATCACAAGATAAATCAGTATGGAGAGGACATCGCAGCGCTTGGCCGAATTGATCCGATTGTCGCCTTATGGGGCCCGTTTGTCGCTTTCGCCGCGTTGATTATCTGGATGTATTACCGCGTGGCCTATGTTCCCGGCGCACAGCCCTTGGGCGCGCTTGAAAGGGTGTTTGGCAAAGTCACCAGGCTTCTCAGCAAACTGTTTGGTCGCCAGCTTTCAAAGTCAGTGGATGACAGCCCGGCGCCAGATCCGCAGCTGGCCCCTGCTGAATAACGCGGCAATCCATCATGCAGCTTGATTTTTTCCCCTCGCGCACTTTGACGCTGTACCTGGCAAAGATGTTCATTGTTCGCATTCTGGCGGTTCTGGTGATGCTCGTGCTGGTGCTGATGGCGCTCGACCTGCTTGGCAATACGGGGGATATTCTGGCGCCCGAAGGCAATGGGCAGGCAGAAATCCTCAAATATGCAAGCCTTCGCATACCGCAATTGATCGCACGGTTCCTGCCGTATTCAGTGTTGCTTGCCACGTTGATTGCGCTCGTGACGCTAAACCAGAACAGCGAAGTGGTGGCGATGAAGGCGGCAGGGTTGTCGGCGCACCAGATACTTGCTCCGCTATTGCTTACTGCTGGCCTGATCGCTCTTGTCAGCTTTGCTTTCAACGAACGCATAGTAACGCGCGCGAATGCAACGCTGAAGGTATGGGAAGCGGTCGATTACGGCCCCATCCCACAAGAAACGGGCGTGCGCGCAAACATCTATCTGACCGATGGCACCAATATCCTCACCGCATCATCGCTTGCCGGAAGGGGTGAGGACATCCGATTGTCGAATGTCACATGGTATGCACGAATGCCTGGCGGAATTATCAGCGAGCAAGTGCGGGCGCAAACAGCCAACTATGCAGGCCCGGGCTGGCGGCTGGACAATCCAGTGAGCTTCAATGTCGCAAGCGCCAAAACCCAAGCGCTCGATAGCCTTGTCGTTGGCGAGATGCTGACGCCTGAACAGATTGATCTGCAATCGGTTGATCCGGATGCCTTGGGCTTTTTTGAACTGGGCGATACGATTGACGCATTCGATGCTGTTGGGCGCCGGACATCGGAAATGCGCGCCAAATGGTGGCACAGGTTAGCAGGGCCTTTGTCGGCGCTTTTGATGCCGCTTTTGGGATCAATTGCGGCTTTTGGCCTTGCGCGCTCAGGCATGCTGTTTGTTCGCGCGATTATCGGCATGGCGTTGGGCTTTGCCTATTTTGTGGTCGATAATGCCGCGCTTGCGATGGGCAGTTTTGGCGGATACCCGCCGTTTCTTGCGGCTTGGGCTCCGTTTCTTTTGTTCCTGTTGGTGGGCGAAACCGTTCTCATACGGACTGAAGAATGACCGATTGGTCGCTTAGGCTGGCGCGGCCTCATGATGCAGACAAAATGCCGGATATCGAACGCGCAGCAGCATCGTTGTTTGCCGATGATACAGACCTTGGCGATATCGATCCTAACGATACGTGGGCGCCCGATGCATTGCGCGGTCTTATTCGCAAAGGCCATTGCCTTGTTGCGCATGTCGGCGATCAGATGGCAGGCTTTCTCGTGAGCCAGCCCTTCCAGAGGGAGCTGCATGTCTGGGAAATGGACGTCCTGCCACAATTTCAGCGCAAAGGAATAGGTGCAGGTTTGGTCCGAGCAGCGATGATCGATGCGCGCAATTCAGGCTTTCAAGCCCTCACGCTGACCACTTTTCGCGATTTGGATTGGAACGGGCCGTTCTATGCGCGGCTTGGATTTGAAGAAGTGACCGCGCTTGATGCGCATCCAAGGCTTGCTGGCGAACTTGCTAACGAGGTGGATGATGGCCTCCCTGCCGATCGCCGCTGCGCGATGATCTGCTTTCTGGACTAGGATTGAGATCCACCATCCGTCATGGTGCTTTTCGCAATCCGGCCCACCAAATTCGCCATGCCAGGATGGTTCGCACCATCATAGGTCGAACCATTGCCCAGCTCTTGCTTAAGCCGCCGATGCGCCTCGGGCAGGTCGTGATACGGCATCGAAGGCATCAGGTGATGCAGCGCGTGATAACGCAAACCCACAGGCGCCCAAACTTCCGCAATAACACCGGGTGGCGGGACATTGACGCTATCGAGGAATTGCGCGGTTACCGTCATCGGCTCGCCCTCATTCTCCCACAAATGCGCAACCAGAGTGCGCAGCTGGTTCAACGTTGCGGTCAGCGACAGGATCAACAATGCGATCAAAAGCGGTTGCCAACCCAGAACTTGCGTGCTGGCAATCAGTATCCAGGACCAGACAAACACGCCCGCTTCCTGCCACGCCACACGCTTGCGAAAGTCGCCTTCGGGGCGTTTGCGGCGGAAATCGGGATTGATCGAAAGCGCTGAAAAACGCTCCCATGTAAACGTACGGATGGCCGGAATAACCGCCCCTAATGGCACCAGCACTGCTGCACGTATTATCAGCGCAACAGGGGCAAGCAGCGCGACAGCCACAAACGCTGGCAAACTCCAAGGCTTCATCAAGGCAAGCGGCAGATATTCTGGATCTTCAATCGTCCCATATTGCGTGCGCTTGTGATGGATCACGTGCACGCCTTCATACATGAAGCTTGGCGTGAGAAGCGGAATACCGACGATGAGATTCCAAGCGGTCCGGAAGCCAGGCAAAGCATTCTTGTGGATATGAGTAAGCTCATGAATGAACATCAATGCGCGATACAATGCCAGCGCCGCGACCAATCCTGCGACAACACAAATCGCCACGTTTCCAGACACAATCGCAATCGCAATCCCAGAATAGCCAATACCAGCCGAAATCAGCATGTCAGGCCAATAAAGGCCGGGCCGCGCTTCACCCAAATCCTTTGTCAGATCGCGAGCAGCGCGCAGCATGTCTTTATCATCAGCCGTTTGGTAATCGGCACGCTTTGCGCGCGGCAATTCGCGGGCATCGGATGTGGCTGGAGAAAGAGGGGATTGCATGGTCATAAAATAGGGTCTCGAAAGCGCTATTAACGCAAATCCTTTCCAATCACCAAATTCGAAAATGTGGCAAGAGTGATCGAGTGACTTGCTTGTCTGGCAAGAGCACGACAGACATGCGCTTATTCATATCAATACGGGATGAATGTCTTGGAAGACGCGGAAATAATCATTGAACCTGTAAACGACAAGAAGGGCCGCGCCCGGTTTGTTGATCTGGGTCGAGAATTCGCTGCGCGCACGCCGTATTGCGTGCCTCAATTGCGAACCGAGCAATTGGAGCTGGTTAATCCTGCCAAGAACCCTCTTTTCGGCCATACAAAAGCGCAATTGTTCATCGCCCATCGCGCAGGAAAACCCGTCGGGCGGATTTCTGCGCAGATTGATGAACTGGCACTCAACGCGCCGCTAGAACAAGGCTTTGGCCCGGGCACTGGCATGTTTGGCTATTTCGATGCGGAGAATGAAACCACGGGGCGCGCCCTTATAGAGGCTGCGCAAGACTGGTTGAGGGATCGCGGAATGACTCGCGCCCTTGGCCCTATATCCATGGCCATGTGGGAAGAGCCTGGCCTACTGGTCAAAGGCCACGATCATTCGCCCATGCTCATGATGGGCCATCATCCCGCGCATTATCAGGCATGGATTGAAGGCGCAGGATATTCGCTTGCCAAAACGCTTTACACTTATGATCACGATATCACGGGAGATTTGCCACCGCTTATCGAGAGGATCGTCAAATCAGGGGAGCGCAACAGCCGGATCACGACGCGCAAAGTCGATAAATCGCGCTGGGATGAAGATGCAGCGATTGTCTTGTCGATCCTCAATGATGCATGGTCTGACAATTGGGGTTTTGTCCCATTCACTCCTGAAGAAGTCGCCTATGCGGGAAAGAAACTGAAGACTATCATCAAAGAAGACCTCAACATGATTGCCGAAGTTGATGGCCGGCCGGTTGCCTTCATGCTGGTCTTTCCAGACATGAACGATGCATTGGCGAAAATCGACGGAAAGCTTTTCCCCTTCGGTTGGTTTCATATGTTGCGGTGGCTGCGCAATCCGCAAGGTGCGGGCATGCGAGTGCCCTTAATGGGTGTCCTCAAAGAGTTTCAAAACTCCCGGCTTGCAAGCCAGTTGGCGTTTATGATGATTAGTCAAATCCGCGAGACAGCCAATAGCAAGTACAACTCAACGCGCGCCGAAATAGGTTGGATACTTGAAGACAATCAGGGAATGGTCGCGATTGCCGATGCAATCGGCAGCAAGATCAACCGTGAATATGCAATCTATGAAAAGGCCTTGAGCTAACAAGAGACTGCGCGACGAGACTTTTTTGCGCTGTGCTACGAAAAGCTGTGCTACGAAAAAAGGCCTCCACTCAACTGAGTAGAGGCCTTTCGGGATCGTATCACCAACCGCTTGGACGGGAGGGGGGTCTCGGCGGTGATAATGACATAATGCGCGGGTGAAAAAGGGGTTCCCCGGTCGAACAAAATTTTTCGCCTTTTCACTCCGAACCGGATCAAATTTGCGGGGAATGCTTGTTTTGCTCCGCATCGGATTTATTATGTGAGCAGCAAGGGAATGCTTTGCCGAAAGAAATTTTCGCGATTTGACCAAAGACTGGCCTGTGGCCCATATCGCAAATGGTTATGGCGAAGAAAATAATTGCCAGCTAAAGACCGCGCAATCATCCCGGGAGAGATTATGTCGCTTGCGCAACAAGTTGCCACCAACCTGCCATTCCTAAGGCGTTACGCGCGCGCACTGACTGGTTCTCAAAGCACGGGCGATGCTTTTGTCCAGGCCACGTTAGAAGCGGCATTGGCGGATGAGGCATTGAAAGCAACCCTCGATGGCGGACGCATTCCGCTTTACCGGGCTTTCAATACGGTCTGGTCCAGTGCCTATCTCGATGTGCCCGATAGCGATGATGATAATAATGCAGGCGAACACGAAGTGGGCGCGCAAAACCGTTTGGGCGCGATCACGCCGCTTAACCGGCAGGCGCTGCTACTGACAACTCTTGAAGATTTTTCCGCTGCGCAGGCCGGTCAGATCATGGGATTGAGCAAAGATCAGGTCGAAGCTTTGGTTGCTGAAGCCGTGACCGAAATTGATCGAGAACAATCAACCACGGTTCTGATTATTGAAGATGAACCGCTGATATCGATGCAGTTGGAAGATCTCGTCACATCCCTTGGCCATGAGATTTTCGGCACAGCGGCAACGCGCACTCAGGCAGCGGAACTTTTGGGTGATACAGCGCCAGGATTGGTTCTTGCGGACATTCAATTGGCCGATGGATCATCAGGTCTTGATGCGGTTGATGATATTCTGGCGATTTCAACCATGCCGGTCATCTTCATCACTGCCTATCCCGAACGCTTGCTGACAGGTGACAGGCCAGAGCCCACTTATCTGGTTACCAAGCCATTTCAGGAACGCACAGTGCGCGCGGCAATTAGCCAGGCTCTGTTTTTCAGATCAAGCAAACCGATCGACTGAACCGGTGCAGCATCAATCCGAAGCGCGAATCTGAAAATCGCCGCGTTTGCGCACGGGCACCCGCATAACACAGCGGACCCCCTGGGGATCGAAAGATAAATCAACCGGATTACGCAATTCATGCGCGATGATCTTTTCGATCAATTCCGTGCCGAAACCCCGCCCGCGACTTTCGCTCACCAACGGTCCATTGCGCTCACACCATTCCAATTCCGCCAAATGATCGCCAACCAGTGACCATTGCACAAGAACGGTCCCACCGTGAACACTCAGCGCACCGTATTTGGCAGCATTGGTCGCAAGTTCATGGATGGCAAGACCAAGTGACAAGGCATCGTTGGGCGCCAATTCCACATCCGGGCCGCGCACTTCTATAGTGTGATCGCAAGCAGAGCTGAATTGCCGCAGTTCTGCATCAACCACGGCCGCGATCGGTGTGGTGCCCCAGTCGGTGCCGGTCAGCAAATCATGTGTCGCCGACAGCGCGCGAATGCGACCTTCAAAACTATCGACAAACTGATCGAGATTTTCTGCCCGGCGGCGCGTCAGCGACAGGATGGATAGCACATTCGCCAGCGTGTTCTTGACCCGGTGATTGAGCTCCCGCGTCAAAGTTGTGCGGATCGAAAACTGTTCTTCAAAAAAGGCTAGGCGCGATTGATCCTCATAGGCTTGCTGAGTCAGCAAACGTGCAAGCAGCATCAACAGGCCTGCAACCGACAGCCCAAACAAGAGCGTCACCATGGACAAGGGGGCAAGCACTGCTGATTGATTGGTCTCAATCACCAATTGCAGCTCGCGATTGGCTATCGTTACCGGCAATTCAAACTGATCGGAAACAGGACCATCAAGCGAACGGGCAACCAGCAGGTGAGCGGTGTCTTTATTTCCATCATACAAGCGCACGCCGTATTCTTCGGGCGTGGCCCGCTCAATCGCAGCATCAAGAAAGCTGCCTGCATGAAAGGGACTGAAAACAAATCCAGCCAGCACTCTATCATTGCTGCTGGGGGCGCCGGGCACTGGGCGATAGACTGGCATGAAAATCACAAAGCCCGGCGCATCGTTCGCCCCTCTTTGCACCAGATCAATCCTGCCTGAAGCCGTTGGCAAGACGGTAAGCAGCGCCTCTTCCATCGCCGCTGCACGCACGGGATCGGAATACATATCAAAGCCAAGCTTTTGCCGGTTGCTGCGCGAGTCAGGAGAGAAATACGTGATCGGGGCAAGCGGCGCATCAGCATCGCCTTCTGCCTCGGTCTCGCGCAGCATTATGCCTGAAAAATCCGGTTGATGTGCGCGGACCCGCTCGTCAAACGCCTCTGCTTCATCCCGCCTGATCAATTCGGCCCAACCAATACCTTCAGCGCCTCTATACGTGAGGTCCAGCCGGAGTTCGGTGACAAACTGCCGGAATGCCTGCGGAGTGATATCATCACGACTGGTAAGCAACGCCGCACCGGCCCGCAAATAAGAAGAAAAGCTTGCCCCGCGTCGCTCGAGGGCTGACCCAATCGATTGCGCGTAGGCTTCGCGTTGGGCCTGCTCTCGTGCTCGTGCATTGCTTTCCACCGCGACCACGCTGAGCGCGGTAATCGCAGCAACCGCCAAAAAGATCACAAGCGGAATGGCACGCGGGTAGTCAATCAGCCACCGGCGCGCACGATTGCTTGGTACCGGAACCGCATCCGATGCGCTGCCAATCGTTTTTTCCCCACTCACAATGTTTAACGCCTGGCCCATTTGGGTCTCTATTTATCCAACAACTTCGTCGTGCATCTCTTAAGCCACGGAACCATAAAGTGGCAGCATCGTTCCCATAAAGGCACTAAGAGTTTCGACCACGTCGCCTATTGGCCATGCTCTTGAACAGCCTCGACTAAGAAGAAAGAGCGCATTAGGGTAATTGGTATGGGATCCGAAAAACAACCTTCTGACGATGGTAATGACAAACAGGGCGCACAGGCTGAAAAGGCTGATGACCCCGACTGGGCTTCTGGACTTAAACAGCTTTATGATGCTGTTGTCGAAGAAGAATTACCTGACACATTCAAAAACCTGCTGGCAAGGTTGGATGATCCTGGATCAGACAAAAACGCTGGCTCCGATGATGGCTCACCGGCGTGACAGATAGCAAAACCGCGTCTGACAAGGCCAAACCACAACCAAAGCGCACAGCCAAACAAAAGGCGGATTTCAAGCGCGAGCTGACCGACGTCGTCCCGCATTTGCGCGCTTTTGCTCGCGGGCTGTGCGGCCGGCCGGACATGGCCGATGATCTGGTGCAGGAAGCTTTGCTAAAAGCATGGGCCGCGCAGGAAAGATTTGAACCCGGCACGTCCATGCGCGCCTGGACATTCGTGATCCTTCGCAACGCCTACCTCACCGATATGCGCCGGAACCGTTTTCGCGGGGAATATGACGAAGGCGTTGCCGAACGCATCCTGACCGCGCCTGCGGGCCAGGAAGAACCCATTCACCTTTCTGATATGCACCGCGCTTTGCTAACTCTGCCGCCCGAACGGCGCGAGGCTTTGCTTTTGGTCGGCGCAGGTGGTTTTTCCTACGAAGAAGCAGCGCAAATATGTGACTGCGCAGTGGGCACTATCAAAAGCCGGGTCGGTCGCGCTCGCGCGACGCTCAATTCGATGCTGGCCGAAGGAAACATTCCGCAGCGTTCCATCAAAGATGCAACGGCGCACCGGGCTATTCTTCAAGAATTGGACGATGTCTCTTCGGGTTTTGGAAGCGACCCTGATTGAGCCTGCCTGACCCTGCCCGCGTCTGAAAGCCCCTGATCTGGCTATTCCTGCGAACGATCAACAGCGCTTGTCACCGCCAAATTCATCGTCACATTGCCGAGAGTGCGCATAATATCAGGGATCATCTCGACAGCGACAAGCAATGCGAGCGGCTCCACAGGCACACCCATCGCAATCGCAATCGGACCGATCGAGACAACAAAGCTGATTGATCCAGGTAGGCTAACTGAGCCCACGCTGATGATAACAGCCACCGCAATCCCGACAAGCATAAGCGGAAACGATACAGCAACCCCGGCCAGCTGTGCCACGTAAAGCGCCACTGCCAGGTTCATCGCAACACTGGTCGCGCGGAAAATTGCGACCGCAAGTGGAAGCACGAATTCAGCCGTGCTGAGCCGCAAGCGCAATCGCGCAGCACTGTCGAGCATGGCAGGCAGGCTAGCAAGAGAGCTTTGAGTGGAAATGGCGACAGCTTGGGAAGGCAGAATTGCTTTTGCGAACCGCAAAGGGCCGATACCGCCCAACGTCCATGCCAAGACATAAGCGAGTACAAAGATGAAACCACCCATGGCAGACACAACGATGATGTAATGGGCAAGCGCTGCAAACGCGCCGCCACCACTGCGCATCCCCACACCAAAGGCAAGCGCCGCAACGCCAATCGGCGCAAGCCACAAAACCCATCCGATAATAAGCAGCATCACATTGGCAAGAGCGTGGAAAAACCCAAGCAGGCTGGCGCTTTGTTGTTCAGGCAAGCGAGACAGCGCGATTGCAAAAAGCGCGAAGAATATCGTGAGCGGAAGCATGGCTGTTTCCGCCGCCGCTGCGATGATGTTGGGAGCAATCAGCGATTTTAGGAATTCAAGCGCACCGGGCACCTCGCCGCTGTCTTTTGCACCATCAGCGATAAAGAACGCGGCATCTTTCGGGATTTGAAAGGCTTCCAAAAGCATCGGGAAGGCGATCGCGGTAAACAGCCCGCCAGCCACTGCAACGCCAAGCACTAACACAATAAACTGCCGCGCAGCGCGCCCTGCGCTTGCGGCTTCGATCATCTGTGTCAGGCCCAGCACCAGCAGACTTGCCACCAGCGGGATAATCGTCATTTGAAGGGCGCGCAGCCATAGTGTGCCCACCAAAGCGACAAGATCGGCCAGCCATTGGGGCAAGCTGGCATCCGATAACCCAACACCTGCACCAAGGCCGATGACAAGCCCGGCGAAAGTCGCCAGCACAGGCAGCTTGATTGAGACCAATTCAAACCGAGGCTTTACACCTTGTGTGCCTATTGGCGGCGTTCGGCCCTCAGTCATTCGTGTCACACCTTTTAGCTTTTGGTAGCCGCAATTGCTCTTCCCTTCGTGCGATAACCGCGCTTAAAGCACCTGACAATCACAGCCCCGCTTACCCCTGCAAAGGAACCGCATTTCATGACACGCAAATTCTTTGGCACAGACGGCATACGCGGCCGCACCAATGATGGCGTAATGACTGCCACCACCGCGATGTGCATGGGCCAAGCGGCTGGCAATTACTTCAAACGCGGAGGGCACAGACACCGGGTAGTGATCGGGAAAGATACGCGGCTGTCTGGCTATATGATGGAAAGCGCTCTGGTCGCCGGGTTCACCAGTGTCGGCGTCGATGTAATTATGACAGGCCCCCTCCCAACGCCAGCAATTGCGCTTTTAACGCGTGAGATGCGCGCTGATTTGGGCGTGATGATTTCAGCCAGCCACAACCCTTATATGGACAACGGCATAAAACTGTTTGGCCCCGACGGCTTTAAGCTGTCGGACGAGGTCGAGATTGAAATAGAACGATTGCTGGAGGCAGACACTCCCAATCTCGCACCCGCCGAAGGGATCGGCCGGGCTCGCCGGATTGAGGATGCGCGGGGCCGTTACATTCACGCGGTCAAGCAATCCATTTCCAGCGAAACGCGTTTTGATGGCCTCAAGGTTGTCGTCGATTGCGCGCATGGTGCATCATACCAGGTAACGCCCTCTGCGATCTGGGAATTGGGCGCTGAAGTGATCACTCTGGGCGTCAGTCCCAATGGCACCAATATCAATGATGGCGTCGGTTCCACCGCAATCGAAGCGCTTCAGGCAAAGGTTGTCGAAGAAGGCGCCGATGTCGGGATTGCGCTGGATGGTGATGCGGACCGTCTGATTGTGGTCGATGAAAAAGGGCGCAAGGTTGATGGCGATCAGATCATGGCGCTTATCGCGACCCGGATGAATGAGAAAAAGCTGCTGCGTGGCGGCGGCGTTGTGGCCACTGTCATGTCCAATCTTGGGCTTGAGCGCTATCTCAACGGCATTGGCCTTAACCTGGAGCGCACCAAAGTCGGTGACCGTTATGTGCTCGAACGCATGAAGTCTGGTGATTTTAATGTCGGCGGCGAACAGTCGGGGCACATGATCCTGCTCGATCATGCAACCACTGGTGATGGCACTGTCGCCGCCTTGCGTGTTATTGCCAGCCTTGTCCGCAGCGATAAACCCGCAAGCGAAATCCTGCATCTGTTCGATCCCGTCCCCCAATTGCTCAAGAATGTGCGGTATTCGGGCGGCAAGCCGCTTAACAATGCGACCGTCAAACAGGTGATTGCTGATGCCGAAAGCGAACTTGAAGGAAAAGGACGCCTTGTAATTCGTCCATCGGGAACCGAACCTGTCATCCGCGTTATGGCGGAAGGGGATGATCCTGCGCAGGTCGAAGCAGTGGTGGACCGTATTTGCGAAGCGGTTCGCGCGGCGGCGTAAGTGGACACTGCGCCCGCCCTACGCCCTCCACGCATTCTCGCCATCGCCGGATCCGACAGCAGCGGCGGGGCCGGCATTCAGGCCGACATCAAAACAATCACTATGCTGAGCGGTTACGCGATGACAGCGGTGACCAGCGTGACGGCGCAAAACAGTGTAGGCGTCCAGGCGATTGCGCCAATGTCTGGAGAGATCGTCTACAGCCAGATACGATCCTGTATCGAAGATATCGGTTATGACGCGATCAAGATCGGAATGCTGCATGATGAGGAAATCATCGACGCGGTTACCCAAGCCATCCACGATTGCGAAGGCGATATCATCCTTGATCCGGTTATGATCTCGACAAGCGGTGCACAACTGATCGCTCCCGAAGCAGTCACAGCTCTGCGCGAAAAACTTTTTCCTATAGTGACAGTCATCACTCCCAACCTGCCCGAACTCAGCCACTTGGTGGGTCGGACCTTATCAAACACCCAGGAAATGCTCGACGCTGCGTCTGAACTCGCACAGCGATCTTTCTCGGACATCGTTGCCAAGGGCGGCCATATGGATGATGAAAGGATCGTCGATCTTCTGGTCAATTTCAAAGGCGACCTGATCGAACAGTTCGAACACCAGCGCATTGATACCCCGCACACTCATGGCACAGGCTGCACTTTGTCATCCGCAATCGCGACACTTATGGCGCACGGCCAGCCTCTGCACCGCGCGGTCCCGCTGGCGCGCAATTTTGTCGTGCGCGCGATTGCAGCAGCACCAGGCTATGGCAAAGGCAATGGCCCCTTGGGGCACCAGGCGGTGCGTCGCATATCTGACTGAATGTATGAGCCCTGGGTGGGTGTGAGGCAGCGCTTTAACCTAACGGTCCAACTCATAGAATTGCGCGATATATGCCCAGGCATCCTCGGCTGTTTCACAAGACTGGAACAGGTCGAGATCTTTCTTTGAAATGGTGCCTTCTTCTGCAATCGCTTCGAAATTAACGACGCGGCTCCAGAAGTCCTTGCCAAACAGTAGGATGGGAATGGGCTTCATCTTGCCAGTTTGAATGAGGGTTAGCAGTTCAAAGAATTCATCGAACGTCCCAAACCCGCCTGGGAACACCGCGACAGCGCGCGCGCGCAGCAAGAAATGCATCTTGCGAAGCGCGAAGTAGTGAAAATTCAAGCTGAGATAAGGCGTCACATAAGCATTGGGGGCCTGTTCGTGCGGCAGAATGATATTGAGCCCAATCGATTCCGCACCCGCATCGCTTGCACCCTTATTGGCCGCCTCCATGATCGAGGGCCCGCCACCTGAACACACGACAAACTGACGCTTGCCCTCTTCGATGATTGCCTTTTCAGAAACCAGCCGCGCAAGCTTGTATGCTTCTTCATAGTACTTTGCTTTTTCAGCAAGCCGCGCCGCGACCTTCTGCTCGTATTCATCGCCGTCTTTGGCCGCATCAATTTTGGCTTGCGCTTGCTCGGGCGAAGGTATGCGTGCCGAACCATACATCACCATGGTGGATCCCACGCGCGCTTCATCGAGCAGCATTTCAGGCTTTTGCAGTTCAAGCTGGAACCGGACGGGGCGCATTTCATCGCGGAGCAAGAAATCGGTATCGCGGAAGGCAAGCTTATAGGCGGGATGCTCCGTTTGCGGTGTGCGATCAGGCGCTTCATCTGCAAATCGGCTTTCTTCGCCAGCATGATAGAATTTGTGATTGGTAAGGTCTTTATCTGTCATCTGCGCCCCCTAGGCCCAGTGCGCGCCAGCGGCAAGGTTGCAGGTTTACTTTTGCAGCAACAAATCGGCACAGCTGGGTCCGGCGCATTGATTGGACCGGAAAAAGGCCATCGAGGCTCACAAAACGCATTACGGCTAACAAACGCAGAAACCTTTCATTTATTTCAAAAGTTTAATCTTTCCTAAAACAGTAAAAATATCAAAACCGCCAAGTACACCTAATAAAACAACCACGATTTCATGACTTCCAATTCGCACTCTGATTGGTTATTTATGCTCAATGATTGAAACCGCCCCCCCAAAAACAATCGATCCCTTAGACGGCGTACGGCAGGACGCTATTTCGATGCTTGGCTCACTGTCTGAACGTCAGACAGAAGTTCTTGAGCTTAAATCGCAGCGCCCCACCCCTTCGAATAAAGAAATCGGGCGCATGGTCTCGGGCGAGGCTATTTCGGCAAGCATGGTGGAAAAGCATCTGACTCGCGCCAAAGTGAAAATGGGCGCACTCAGCATTGATGATGCGGTCGTCGAATTTATCATGGCAAGAGCCCTTGTGGGGGACCCCACGTGGGGTCCTGGAGACCTCGAACTTGCCGATTCTGTCATCCAAAAGCTGTCTCGGTCATTGCCGGCCGAGGTCAGTCCCGAATTCTATACCTCTGATGAGTTTAAAGAGTTCGTGAGAGACCTTCGGTCGGTCGGCCCGAAGGCTTGGGATGCAAAATACGGACGATCTTGGCGCGTTGTGCCGATTGTCTTGATTGCCGCCATCGCATTGGTTCTAGCTGGCAGTTCGCTTGTGATAGCCAATGCTCTTGATGCGAGGCACACCGCAGAGCCTTCGTAACCTTTAATGGAGACGAAGAATGCAACTGTTTCAGACCGTTCAACAAATGAGCGACGATTTCCACGCGCTAACCGACGATCTTGACCGCCTGATCGAAGGACTATCAGTCCAACTCGCCAGCGCCACCCAAGTGCGCCGCGATGCCAAGATGACCGGTGTCGAAAGCCAACGCACAATCGCGCACCTCACAGAGGCACTCACACGCGCTACCGAAATGCGCAAAAGCGTGACTTTGGCCCACAGTTCGGCCGAAAAAGACGCTGAGAAAGCCGCAATTCCTTGGGATTGCCCGGATTCTGCAATTCTTGCCCCGCAATTGCGCGCTGTCGGCGAGTGAAAATGACATTGCCTGACATCACCCATCCAGGAGTAGCCGCATTCATTGCAGCTCTTCTCATTGCGTTGGTGGTGGCATGGATGTTGGGCGGCAAACCAGAAAAGGCCGGTGTGTACACGCTGGTCACGATGTTTGCCGCCCAAGCCATTCTGTATTCGACCATCGGCAGCCCGGAATTTGATCAGATTGACATTATCGCAGTCACGTCGGACGCGATCGGCTTGCTCGGTTTTACTTTAATTGCTTTGAACGCAGACAGGCTGTGGCCTTTCTTCGCGGCTTCTATGCAGCTCATCAGTGTCTTGGCGCATTTGACACATGGGTTCCGAGCCATGCTGGGCCAATCTTATGTGGATTTCAATGCTTACCCAACCGCAATGGTTCTGCTCGCTTTGATTACCGGCGCGCTTTTGCATCGCTACCGAATATATCGCCATGGCAAGGATCGCGACTGGGTGCCGTTTGCTCGCTATGATGATTTCCGCAAACTGGCACGCAATTGCGAGCAGTTTTGAGCGCTCGCGCTCAGCTCAGATTTATCTCCTTTGCCATCAAGAATGGCTCCCAGCCAGAGCTTCAATCAAAAGCAGATTTGGGCGATCCGTTTCTTCCTTAATCGAGAGGGGCGCATTCGAAGATCGAGCGCTGTTTGATCTTGCAATCGGAAATAAGCTTAGGGTTTGCAATCTGGTCCAATTGAACACCGGCTGGCTGATGCATTTGCGCATGTTCGCATGCGCTATTGCCAGGGCAGAAATCCAGTGTGCGGATGACAGTTCACATATTCACAGATGCTGTCTTCGCCTCGTGCGACCAGCACTTCATGCCATAATTTGAGCTTTGGCGGGCTTTCGCGCTGCTGCACCATTGCCAGGAAGCTGTTGAATATTTTGAGATGCGTCGGATGCGTTTTTGCCCACGCTTCGAGATGCGCCATGGACGTAAATGCGGCCAGACCAAAGCTTTGATGGGCGTGGCTACCATCCAGTGCCACTTCGTCCATCAGGCGGCATGACAGGCATCCTGTCTCAGCCGGGTTGTCGCGCAGAAAAGCCATGCCTGCGATCAAATGAGGCAGAACCTCGTCACTGTAGGATTCCACTTCCTCAGCCTCGCATTGGGACCAGTTTTGGCCTGATCTGATTAAGCAGATATTGTCCGCTGGCGTTACTGTGACGCGTTTCCCGCGCGAAGCGGCCAGCGCCTTGGCTGTATGCACGTCGGGATTGGAAGGCTCGAACAAGTCCCGATCCGATGCGGGAATACGGTCTCGCATTCCGCCCCAGTAATTGTGTTCGCGCACCGGCTCTCCCAATGGTTTTGCAAGATTGGAGACACCCGTTGCATCTTTGCTAGAATGCAGTGTTTCAAAGCGCGTGACAGGCACAACATATATCTCGCGCCATAGGCCGAATGCTTCGCTCAATCTGGCATGATCGTCATACCACTGGCCAAAACCAGCAGTGCCCCACCAGTCATCGAAAGCGCTTCTTGAGGGCCAATAGGCAATAAAGACTTCGTTTTCATAGCCGCTCGCATCGCGGTGCCGCGCGCGGGTGACAAATGAAGGAGCATCGCCGGCTGCGATTGCGGACTGGAAAACCTGCTCGAAAATTTCAGGCAGAACGCTGTCACGAAACTGGCAACCAAAATAGCCGAAGACGACTTCTTTCAGACCTTCGTCAAAAGCCGATTGCCACGCATCGACGGGCGGCTCCCAATTTGGCGGCATGTTTTTGGCTGGCATTGTGCCTCTCCCCGCTTGACTGCTCACAATCGTATTTACTGCACGGCGCGCGAGGCGGCAGCCACGTCGCCTGTGTCTTCGATCGCAATCTCGCGGTGCGCGGGTGCCGCTGCTCCGCTCACCTCAACCAAGGCCTCTCGCGGTGACATATCGGCCTGAAGGGTAAACACATCGGAACGCGAATAGTGGCCCGATGGATCTGCCGCCGCTTTGGCGATGCTGATCATATCAAGATCGATCTCCGCTATCAGCAAGCCTTCCTCATGTTCACCGAGCGGCTCGCCAACAGGGCTGCCATCGGGGCCAAAAATTCTAGCTGTCCCTCCCCCAAGAGGCAGCAGCTCACGCTTGAAATCATTGTCGCAAATCAGGTCCTGAATGTCCTGATTTACAAGTGCGCTTGCCGCCAGGACAAAGCACTGCCCCTCAGCTGCGTAGACCTGACTGACCGCGGTGTTGAGCTCGGGACCAAGCGCGAAAGCCTTGCCGGCATAGAGCGAGAAGCCTGGCCATGCACCGATATGGACCTGCTCGTTTTGCGCATACATTGCGTATTTGTTGAGCGGGTGCAGGTGCTCCCAGCAACACAATGAGCCGATCCGGCCAAGCGGCGTTTCGCGGACGAAATAATCGCTGCCATCGCCTTCGCCAAAAAGCGTGCGCTCTGTATGCGTGGCTTTCAGTTTGCGCCGCGCCGTCATCGTTCCGGAATAAGGATCAATGTGCATTTGCGCGATGTAAAGGCTGCCTGCTGCTCGCTCGCTATAGCCCAGCACTACGTACACGCCCGCTTCCACTGCCGCTTGAGCAATGCGCTGCATTTCCGGGCCGTCCGCAGTGATGCAATTGTTGAAATGGCGCTGGACAAATTGCATGCCAACAGCCGCCGCATCAAGCCATGCCCACCATGGATAACCCGGGATCCAACACTCGGGAAAGGCAAGCAGCTTCACATCTTCGCGCGCGGCTTCCCGGATGAGCTCAATGGTGCGTTCAACGCCGCCATCTTTGTCAAAATAGGCCGGGGCTGCCTGGACGCAGGCGACCTTGTAAGCGGGGTGAGTCATGCTGGCATCCTCAATTTGGTTTTCATCACCTGTTTGTTAGCCCACCTGCCGGCCGCACTTTGTTTAGAGCGGAACCTTGTCTTGTCTGATTCGGTCACTGCTGCGATTTTTCATGACAAAGGCGAAAATTGGTCTCATAGTTTTGCGATGGAAAAAGGGCGTCAAATCCTGTCGACCTCTTCGGTGCCTCGTTCGCACCGGCTTCCATATTGGCGTGATCTGGTATGCGACACATTCGTAGATCTTGCGTGCGACGTTCATCAGAAAACTGATTTTCATGGAGAAATTGACCATTGGCGTGGGCGTGAACTCGCCTATTCCAAGGTTCGTTCGACCGCGCACAATGTGATGCGGGATAAACGCCGGATCTCGCGTTCGACCGATGATCATTTTCTGCTGAGCCTGCAGGTTCGCGGGCATGGTTCACTCCTGCAGGATGGGCGCAGCGCCATCCTGAAGCCGGGCGATTTTGCGCTCTATGACGTTACCCGGCCTTATAATCTGATGTTCGACAACGAGTTTGAACAGCTGGTCATGCAAATCCCGCGTGAAGAAATCACCGCGCGCCTTTTCAACGCGGATGACCTCACCGCCGTGGGAGTGTGCGGCAGTCAGGGTGCGGGCCGGCTCGCTTCCACCTTGATTGCTCAGACGGCCAGCCAATTGGCTATTTTGGACGAGGAAACCTTGTCTCAGGCGCAGACTTGTTTGCTGGATCTTATGGCCAATGCGCTGGCGAGCAGCTGCGGTAATCGTTCAGAAACCAAGTCGGAATCGCAAGAACTCACCATCAGACGCATTCTGCGCTATATCGACGATGCGCTGAGCGACCCATCATTAACCTGTGAGCAGGTGGCAAGTGCCAACGGCATTTCTGAACGCTATTTGCGCAAATTGTTTCAGGCGAAGGGGCATTCGGTATCGGAATGGATCTGGATGCGCAGACTCGAAGGTGCCAAGGGCGATCTGCAAAACCCCCGACTCAAGCATCGCTCCATCACCTCGATCGCTTATGATTGGGGATTCAAGGATGCGGCGCATTTTAGCCGCGCGTTCAAGAACCGCTTTGAACAAACGCCGCGCGAAATGCGCACTGGACTGATCGCGCACTAATCCGCCCGCCAGGCGTTTCTCAAACACCGATGCCTTCGCCCACTCTCTATCCGAGAACCACTTGGCGCTCCCAGCGGCAGGGCCCTAGAATGGCATAGCTCTCCTTTTAACTGGTTCCGTTTGAAACAATCCAACGTGCCTCTCTGGTCAATTTTACTTGTCATCCCGCGCCTAACCAAAGGCCAATGAAAGTCCGCAAGCAGTGCGGCATATCTGGGGGATGCAATGTCCAAGGCACTTACTCGCAAAACTTCAAAAACGTTTCTTTCGGCGGGAGTGGCCGCTGTCTCGCTGATGGCAGCACCCGCTTTTGCGCAAGACGATGCGGAGGCTGAAGAAGCTGGCGGACTCAATGAAATCGTGGTCACGGCTCAAAAGCGTGAAGAAGGGCTGCAAGACACTCCGATTGCCATCACGGCCGTGTCCGGCGAAGCACTGCAGGCGCAAGGCGCAGAAAACATCTCGAACCTCCAGGCGGTAACGCCCAATCTGGTGTTCGACACAACCGCGCCGGTTTCCGGCGTATCGTCAGGCGCAATTGTGTTCATTCGCGGAGTTGGCCAGACCGACTTCCAGCTTACAACAGATCCGGGTGTCGGCACCTATGTCGATGGGGTGTATATCTCGCGTTCGGTCGGCGGCGTGCTCGACGTGCTGGATCTTGAACGGGTCGAGGTTTTGCGCGGCCCGCAAGGCACTCTGTTTGGCCGTAACACGATCGGTGGGGCAATCAGCCTTGTCTCGAAACGGCCTGCCGATGCTTTTGGGATCAAGGCCGAAGCAACCGTTCTCAGCCGTGATGGTTTCAATGGCTTGGTAACTATTGACGCGCCGCTGAGCGACGCGGTCCGGTCAAAATTTGTGGCCTCTTACAGGACGCAGGACGGTTTTGTGGACGGTCTGCTTGATGGCAGACAATTGGGTGATACGGAGCGTTATTCCCTGCGTGGCACGATAGAGGCTGAACTGGGTTCAAACCTTACGGCTACGTTTTCCGCAGACTACACCAATATCGATGAGCAGAATGCGGCGAGTAAACTGGTGGGCATTTCTGTTGCCGCTCCAGGGTCGCCGACTCGCACGGATTTCCGGTTCGACCGGTCGAGCGGTTCTGTCGTTACAGAGACTTTCAACATTCCTCCTGGTCCGCCAACGCTAACATTTTTGCAGAATGTCGGGCCGACGGGCGTCTTCGGCGCCAACTTCATTACGCCGGATCTGGATACGACATTGGCGACCGGCCCGAATGGGACCGAGCTTGAGATTTATGGCGGGGCACTCACTCTGGCACTCAATCTTGGATTTGGCGAACTGAAGTCGATTACCGCCTATCGAGAGACGACGGGATCATTCGCGCGCGATGCAGACGGGTCTCCGTTGCAAGTCACCGAGACGAACAATTCCGATTACCGGCAAGAACAGTTCAGTCAGGAACTCCAGCTTACTGGTGAAGGGTTCAATGATGCCCTTCAATATGTGCTTGGTGCCTATTTCTTCGACGAGAGTGGTCAGGACGTTCTGACCGTCACGCTCCCATTCCTGTTCGGCGACGTGAACAATTTCGCATTTGTCGAAAATTCCAGCATTGCCGCCTATGCGCAGGGTACTTACGCGTTCAACGATGCCTTGTCGTTTACCGGCGGCATTCGCTACACTCGAGACGAAAAGAGCTTCACGGCTCCGGCAGGTGGCGCTGGAATCACAAATGGTCCGGCTGGAGTATTCGGGCCGGCGGGCAGTTTCACTCCCTTCTTCCCGTCTGGCACCTCTGAAGTCGATTTCGAAGATGTGTCGATCAAGGCTGTCCTCGATTACAAGCTTGCAGACGGTTCGCTGCTCTATGCGAGCTATTCGGAAGGGTTCAAAAGCGGCGGCTTCAACACGCGTTATCTCGTGCCTGTACCAGCAGCCGTTTCCTTCGATCCGGAGCAGCTCGAAACATACGAGATCGGTGCAAAATGGGAGGGGTTGAACCGGCGCCTGCGATTAAACGCGGCTGCCTTCTATTCCGACTATGACGATATACAGCTTGTGCTGTTCCAGAATGGCGCTCCGCTGACGGTGAATGCTGCATCGGCCGATATCTTCGGCGTCGAATTTGAGGCGACCGCTCTCCCGTTTGATAGCCTGGAGCTTGGTTTTACCCTTGGCTACACCGACGCTGAGTATAGCAGTGTCGCACCACTCGACCCGCTAGTCTCGCCGGAACTGCAGGTTCTAGAAGACAACGCCCTGCCCAACACGCCGGAATGGTCTTTGAGCGCCTATGCTGCACACACGGCGGAGATTTCCAGCCGGGCAGAGGTTCGGTCTCGGGTCGACTGGAATTACACCAGCCGGATCGAGAACGATGCGCAGAACTCGCGGTTCCTTACTCAGGAAGGGGTGAGTCTGATTAACGGGTCCATCGGATTGCATGATCTTGATAGCGGCCTGTCGGTCACCGCATTCGTCAAGAACCTTACCAATCGGCGCTATATCATCAGCGGCGACTCGAATTTTGGCATTGGTTTTCATGAGGCCAATTTCAACGAACCACGCGAGTGGGGCGTTACCCTCCGCTTCGAATATTGAAGGATTGAAAATGGCCAAACCATTCGCATCATCGGCTGACCTTGCGGAGAAAACCGAAACTCTCGAAGTGCTCGACGATGGGGTCTATGCGCTGACCGCCGAAGGGGATCCCAATGTCGGCGCGATTGAGGGCGAGGATTTTCTTGTCTGCATCGAAGCCAGGGCCACGCCAGCGGCTGCGCGTGACTGGCTGAGCAAGCTTCGAGAGCAAACTGACAAGCCGGTTAAGTATCTCGTCCTGACGCATTATCACGCCGTGCGCGTGCTGGGTGCGAGTGCATTTGATGCCGAGACGATCATAACCTCATCAACAACAAAGAAACTGATCGAGGAGCGCGGCAAGGAGGATTGGGACAGCGAGTTTGGCCGAATGCCGCGTCTGTTCCGCGAGCCGGATGAAATTCCGGGGCTGACCCGGCCCGATCTCACTTTCGATGACCATATGTCGATTGAGCTTGGCGGTGATCGTGGGACGCTGGACTTGCAGTTTTGTGGCAGAGGGCACACGGCAGGGGACATTGCCGTATGGCATGATAAGTCGAAGACTTTGTTTGCTGGCGATTTGGTCGAAGCGCAGGCTGCACTTTACACAGGCGATGCGTTCCACATGGACTGGTCTTCGGGAACGCTGGACCGGGTGAAGGCCTTTGAAGCTGAAAAGCTGGTTGGTGGGCGCGGTGCAGTTGCATTGGGCAAAGCCGATTGCAACGCAGCGATCGAACAAACCCGCTCATTCCTCACCGGGATGATCGACAATGTTGGTCCTGTGCACGCGCGCGGCGGAACCCTGAAAGAAGCTTTCGAAGCAACCCATACAGCGCTTGAACCAAAGTTTGGCGCATGGCCCATCTTCGAGCATTGCCTGCCGTTCAACGTGCAACGCCTGTGGGATGAAATGGATGGGATAGACTGGCCACGCATCTGGACGATGGAGCGTGACCGCGAGGTCTGGGATCAACTTCAGGACTGAGGTCCAGAAAGGCCACTCCTATGCCGCACTTGCGATCACTGGAAAGCAGCGAGATCGAGGATTCCGAAATTCTCGAGCGCTTCGAATATTTTGCAAAAACGCACAGGTTCACGCCCAATTCGAACCGCACGTTGGCAAGAACGCTTGAACCGCTTCGAGCCGCCCGGTCGCAAGCCATGATCAGCGAGACCGGCTGGCATGCGGGCAAGCATGGTAAAGGCTGAGCCATGGTCGGGGACGTATCCATTCCGGTCTACAAGAGGCTGCGTGCGTCTCCTGTTCCTGCGGCGACGCAGCAGACTGCCGAAGTCCTGATTGTTGGTGGCGGGCCGGTTGGCCTCACGCTGGCGCTGGATCTGGCGCACAAGGGGCGCAAGGTCGTGGTCGTTTCCAAACTCGACTTTATCGCAGCTGGCTCGAAGGCGATATGCTTCGCCAAACGCTCGCTCGATATCATGGACCGCCTTGGGGTGGCCGAACAAATGATCGAGAAGGGCGTTATCTGGAATGTAGGCAAGGTTTTCCACGCAGAGCGCAAAGACCCGCTTTATCAATTCGACATGCTGCCGGTTAAGGGCCAGAAGAACCCCGGCTTCATCAACCTCCAGCAATATTACGTCGAAGAGTATCTGATTGACGCTCTGGCTAGTCATCCCAATGCCGACTTGCGTTGGGCGCATGAGGTGACGGCTCTCGAACAATGTGAGGGCCACGCGCGTCTCAAAGTTGCGGCTGATGGCGGCGACTACATGATCACCGCGCAATGGGTTGTAGCCTGCGATGGCAGCAAATCACCGATACGCAAGATGCTGGATCTCGATTTCGACGGCAGGGTTTTCGAAGACAATTTTCTGATTGCCGACGTGAAATTCACCGAGGAACGGCCCAGCGAGCGGTGGTTCTGGTTTGATCCACCGTTCAACGGCGCTGGCTCTGCATTGCTGCACAAACAACCTGACGATATCTGGCGGCTCGATTTCCAGCTGGGTTGGAACATTGATCGCAAGGCCTGCATCAAGCCGGAAAATGTCGAGCCCTATGTGCGCGGCATGATCGGCGACGATGTCGAGTTTTGCGAAGAATGGTACAGCGTCTACACTTTCCAATGCCGCCGCATGCGCCACTTTGTTCATGACCGGGTGATCTTTGCCGGTGACAGCGCACATCTCGTCTCCCCCTTCGGTGCGCGCGGGTGCAATGGCGGGATCGCGGATGCTGACAATCTGGCGTGGAAGCTTGATCTCGTGCTTCGTGGCGAGGCAGGGCAAAGCCTGATCGACAGCTATAATGAGGAAGCGATCGTCACAGCGGATGAGAACATCCTCAATTCCACCCGCTCGACCGATTTCATGACGCCGAAAAGCAAGGTCAGCAAAGCCTTTCGAGATGCTGTGCTTGAGCTGGCCGGAAGCCATGAGTTCGCTCGTCCGTTTGTGAACAGTGGGCGCCTGTCAACGCCGGTCAGCTATCCCGGTTCGATGCTCAACACGCCGGATAGTGATGTGTGGAACGGTGGTGTTGCGCCTGGATCGCCCGCGCTTGATGCCGCCTTGGAGGATGGCTGGCTGCTTGATCTGTTAGGCAATGAGTTTGTCCTTATGACCAATGGCGGCGATACCCGATTGGAGGGTGCGCGAACAATCAATCTCGCATCATATCAGGGCGCTGACGCCGCGGTAAAAAGGTACAGCTTGCCCGCAGGCGGAGCCTATCTTTTCCGGCCCGACCAATATGTTGCGGGCCGCTGGTACGCCCCCACCATTGCAGAACTGGAGCAAGCGCTCGCAACAGCGAAAGGAAACGCAGATCATGCCATGCATTGACACCTCGGCACGCATTACGCGCCCGGATGATTTCTATCAGATGCTGATCGATGCCCATCAAGGGCTGAGCGATGATGACAGTATGAAACTCAACGCAAAGCTCGTCCTGCTGCTCGCAAACCAGATTGGCGATATGGACATTCTTGGTCAGGCGATTGAACTGGCAAGGGAGTGCTCTTCGCCCAGGATTGAGATTGCTGCATGAGCGGTGCCCCTGCCCTAGGAGGCATCCACCACGCAGCCTATCGTTGCAAGGACGCCAAGGAAACGGTCGAATGGTATGGCCGCGTGCTCGGCATGGATTACACCACCGCCTTTGCCGAAGATCATGTACCCTCAACCGGCGAATACGATCCGTACATGCACATCTTTCTGGATGCAGGGAACGGCAATATCTTGGCCTTTTTTGAGCTTCCCAATCAGCCTGAAATGGGCTCAGACCCAAACACCCCGCAATGGGTGCAGCACCTTGCTTTGCGTGTGCCCGACGAAGCGGCATTGCTGGCTGCAAAAGAGCATATCGAAGCCCAAGGCATCGACGTTCTTGGCCCGACGCATCACGGCATTTTCAAATCGATCTATTTCTTCGATCCCAACGGCCACCGCGTCGAACTCGCAGCCGATATTGGCACGGACGAACAATACGCCGAACTAAAGCGCATCGCCCCGTTGATGCTGGAAGAATGGAGCGAGACGAAGAAAGCACCGCGCCATGCCGATTGGCTGCACGAGATCGCTCGAAAAGAGCACAGCAATTGAAACTGGCAACGCTCAATAATGGCACGCGTGATGGCAAATTGGTCGTTGTGTCAAAGGATCTCACGCGCTGCTGCGCCGCGGGTTACATCGCACCGACCATGCAAGCCGCGCTGGACGAGTGGGAGCGGATAGCCCCGCAATTGAGAGTGCTCGCCATCGATGTAGAGCATCAGGCCGTGCCGTGCGAGCGCTTTCACGAGCGCGAAGCGCATTCGCCGCTGCCGCGCGCCTATCAATGGGCCGATGGCAGCGCGTATATCAACCATGTTGAGCTGGTACGCAAAGCGCGCGGTGCCGAAGTTCCCAAGAGTTTCTACCGCGATCCGCTGATGTATCAGGGCGGCTCTGACACGTTCCTGCCGCCGCGCGCCAACATCCCGCTGGGCAATCCAGCCTGGGGCTGCGACATGGAAGGCGAGGTTGCAGTGATTACTGATGATGTACCGATGGGCGTGTCGGCAGAAGATGCGGCGGCGCACATCAAGCTGGTGATGCTGGTCAATGACGTGAGCCTGCGCGGGCTGATCCCGGGGGAGCTGTCCAAAGGCTTTGGCTTTTTCCAGTCCAAGCCTTCCAGTGCATTCTCACCCGTCGCTGTCACCCCTGACGAGCTGGGCGATGCGTGGAAGGACAGCCTTGTCCACTTGCCGCTGATGGTCGACTACAATGGTGAGGCGTTTGGCCGAGCTGAAGCGGCCAAGGACGCGACCTTCAACCTCGCTGAACTGGTAGCTCATGCCGCGAAGACCCGCGCGCTGGGCGCAGGCGCGATCATCGGATCGGGCACAGTCTCGAACAAAGGCACAGATGGCGGACCCGGCAAGCCGGTTAGCGAAGGCGGTCTTGGCTATAGCTGCATCGCGGAAATCCGAATGATCGAAACGATTGAAAATGGCGAGGCGACAACGCGCTTCATGCAGGCCGGCGACAGCGTAAAGATCGAAATGCGCGGTAAGGACAAACACTCGATCTTTGGCAGCATCGAGCAGACCGTTGTGGCGGTTTGAGAAGACGTCAACCAAGGGTGCTGGTCCAAACAACCAAGCCTGAGCTAACGCCTCGTTAAAAGAAAAGAAGATGACAACTTGAGCAAGGAGCGCACCCTATTTTACGTTGAAGACAGGTCAAGCCGCACACCTGCGGTAAGGGGCGAATACCCCGCTTTGCCTTCAACATCGCTTTGCCATGAACGCCGCCTTGCTCTCAGGGCCACCTTGGGTTAGCTTGCATGCCAGGTGCACAGGCAACAAGCCTGCGTGATATTTGAAGGCAGTACGGTATGGCGGAGACGCATCCGCCGGACTCAAATAAAGGTGCTGGTAAAAAAAGGGGCAGCAAGTCCGGGAAAGTAGCTGATTTTCGCTACAAACGCCCTTTCCAGCCGAAGCAATCCCAAGGTGATCGCCGTAAGGGAGCGCATCGCTCGCGCGTTGGCAAAGATAGCCAGCATAGTGCGTCGTCATGCCAAGACCCTAAAAGGCAACACAAACCCCACGAATCCTATGCAGCACTCGACCTTGGCACCAACAATTGCCGTCTGCTGATAGCGCGCCCTTCCGGCAGGGATTTCACTGTCATTGATGCCTTTAGCCGTGTGGTAAAACTGGGTGAGGGGTTGGCGACTTCCGGCAAGCTATCTGACGAGGCGATGGATCGCGCGATGGGAGCTTTATCGATCTGCGCTGACAAACTGCGCAGACGCAAGGTCCGCCTGGCCCGTTCTGTTGCGACCGAAGCATGTCGCAGAGCCATCAATGGCGAAGCCTTTATTGAGCGCGTGAAGCGCGAGACCGGCATTGTGCTTGATATTATCAGCGCGGGCGAAGAGGCGCGCCTGGCTGTGCTTGGCTGCCATATCCTATTGGAAGCAGGCGAAGGCCCTGCGGTAATTTTCGATATTGGCGGCGGATCGACCGAATTGGTCCTTTTAGAGCCGGGTGGCAAAGTGCCGCGCATTCTGGATTGGCAAAGTGTTCCTTGGGGGGTTGTGTCACTGACCGATACAGTTGGGCGCGGCGAAAACACAAACGAGGCCCGGATTGCCCGCTATGCCAAGATGCGCGAGCTTGTGTCGGAAAGCTTCGCCCCGTTTGCTCAGCGCATTGCCCATGCGACCACGCATCCAGACATCCGGTTGCTGGGAACCAGCGGCACAGTGACGACATTGGCGAGCCTTCATCTGGAGTTGCCGCATTACGATCGCAAAGCTGTCGATGGCCTCATTGTACCGTCTTCATCAATGCGGGCCATCAGCGAAGATCTGGCTGGGATGTCGCCTGAAGAACGAAGCACATTGCCTTGCATTGGCGAGGACCGTGCGGATCTGGTGGTGGCGGGCTGCGCTATTCTTGAAAGCATTCTCGACTTGTGGCCGGCACAGCGCCTGGGCGTTGCAGATCGCGGCATTCGCGAAGGCATTTTGCGCAGCATGATGGCATCGCAGCGCCAAGGGGAACGATCCTTACAAGCTCTAGAGCAATTGCGCGCCAAGAAAGGCGAAGGGTAACGGCATGACCCGATCCGGCCGCAATCCCGACCGCCGCGTCAAAACGGCCAAAAAACGCACCGCCTCTTCGACCCGGTGGCTCGAGCGGCAATTGAATGACCCTTATGTCAAACAGGCCAAAGCCGATGGATTTCGCAGCCGGGCTGCGTACAAACTCATTGAGCTAGACGAAAAATTTGGTCTCATAAAAGGAAGGCACCGTGTCGTTGATCTGGGCATTGCGCCAGGCGGTTGGGCACAAGTCGTGCGCAAGAAAGCACCCAAGGCACAAGTGGTAGGGATAGACCTCTTGCCGACCGATCCGATTGAAGGTGTGACCATATTCGAGATGGATTTTCTCGATGACGCAGCCCCACAACACTTGGAAGATGCGCTGGGAGGGCCGCCCGATCTGGTCTTGTCAGATATGGCTGCGAACACAGTCGGTCATAAACAGACCGATCATTTGCGAACGATGGGATTGGTTGAAGCTGCGGCATGGTTTGCGACCGAAACGCTTGGTGAAGGCGGCGCATTTGTTGCAAAGGTTCTGGCTGGCGGCACTGACAAGGATTTGCTGACGCTGCTTAAAAAGCACTTTGCCACCGTCAAACATGCCAAGCCTCCCGCAAGCCGAAAGGGCTCATCGGAATGGTATGTGATTGCGCAAGGTTTCAAGGGTCGCAGCCACTAGCTGCGTATTCAAGTCGCCCAGCAGATGGCAGTGCCGATTATTCTTCGGCTGTTGCTGTTTCTTCTGAGGTTTCTTCAGCCGCGTCCTGAGCGTCCTCCGCAGTTTCAATTGCATCAGCCTCTGCTTCTGCCCCCGCCTCCGAATCTGCAGCTGAAGCGACGTATTCAGGAACGGGCAGGTTTGATCCTTGCGAATTCATGTAAAGCGCCACGGCTGCGCGATCTTCCACTTTTGAAAGACCGGCAAAACCCATCTTGGTGCCGTCCATGTAACGCTTGGGAGATTTGAGCCAGTTGTTCATTTCGTCCCAGCCCCAATTTCCGCCGAAGCCCGCCATCGCGTCTGAGTATTGGTAGCCAGCTTTTTTGCCAACAGGCGAACCCATGATGCCGTGAAGGTTCGGGCCTATACCGTTGGCACCGCCAGCTTCGATTGAATGGCAGCTTGAACATTTTGCATAAACTTTTTCGCCCGCTGAAATGTCGACAGTAGACATGCTCAAAGCCTCAGTCATGGTCATTTCTGCCGGGGCCGCGCTGCCTTCTTCCTCAACGCCTTCGATGACGTAACCCAATTGCTCGGGCCGCTCAGGCGAATTGCCGTGGAAATACATGCCGCTAAGCACAGACAGGCCAAGCCCGACAATGCCCGCAAACAGGACCCAGCCGGCCGCGGTGTTGAACAGGTCGCCCTGATTAGCGTTTGCTTGGGGCGCGCTCTCTGGTGTGTTGTCTTGATTCATCCCGTGCGCCCCTTAATGGTGCCTTTCGCATGGCGCAAGACCTATAGGATCATCACGCATTGCGCTAATTGCAATTCGGCAACATATTCAACGGCCATTGCCCTTGCCGTTGCGAGCTCTGCGCTTTAGCACGCATCCCGATTATGCGATCTTTTCCTGCTCCTGCTTTGCCGATTGTCGATGACCTGCGCGCCAAGGCAGCCGAACATCCCGCTCGCGCGATTGCATTCCAGGGTTCACCTGGTGCAAATTCGCACCGCGCAGCAAGTGAGGCCCGCCCCGATGCTCTGGGCCTGCCCTGCTTTAGCTTTGAAGACGCTTTGGATGCTGTGAAAAACGGCCAGGCGGGTGAAGCCATTATCCCGATTGAAAATTCGCAGCATGGTCGCGTCGCTGATATTCATTTCCTGCTTCCTGAAAGTGGTCTTTCGATTACGGGGGAATATTTCATGCCGATCCATCATGCGTTGATGGGTAAAGGCACAGGACCATTCGAGGCCGCCTACAGCCACCCACAAGCGCTTGGCCAATCTCGCAGATTTCTTCGCGAACGAGGTATCGTGCCTCTAAGCTATGCCGACACGGCCGGCGCGGCTGCGCATGTGGCAGAACGCGGTGATCCAACTATCGCTGCAATTGCCCCGCCGATCGCCGCTGAGCTTTATGGTCTCACGATCATTGAGGATAATGTCGAGGACAGCCACGACAATATGACGCGATTTGTCATCCTTGCCGACAAGCCCACTTTTCTAGCTCACGACACCAATGTCGCAGCGATGACGACTTTCATCTTCGAGGTGCGCAACATTCCGGCTGCCCTTTACAAAGCGTTGGGCGGGTTTGCGACCAATGGCGTCAACATGACGAAGCTTGAGAGCTACCAGAAGGGCACGAGCTTTTCAGCAACGCAGTTCTACGCCGATATCATCGGTGCACCCGGCGACCCCGCAGTGGATCGCGCTTTGGAAGAATGCTCGTTTTATTCCAAACAATTGCGCATTCTTGGTACCTATCCAATGGCCCGCAAACGCGGCTAGAGTTGATCAGTTGCAATAATGGTGAACAATACCATACCATCCGTGCCTCAACCCTGTTGCACGATAGGCTTTGCCGTGCCACCACGCGTCTTAAATGACTTTCGCGGCGCAACCGAATATTGAACAAAGTAATGATTGGGGGGAGCCAGCTGCATCCGGCCCCACTCAGGCTGTGCCTGCACAGACCGACATCGCTCAATCTGAGAATCCCGAACCCGTTTCCTCACAAACGCTTGATGAAAGCTGGGAGGGTGTGCGCGGTGATGGCGATATCCAGTTCGAACAGATCGAAATCCCTCAAATCCCTATGCGTCAACCTTCCGCGTTTGAACGATGGCTTGATGACGTCTTCTTATGGCTCGCTGAACTGTTCGCCCCGATAGGCACGGCCATCGCCAATTCCTGGTGGTTCCTACAATGGGTGCTGCTTGCCGTGCTTGTGGGATTTATTCTGTATCTGATCGTGCGGATGATCGGCCCCATTTCACGGCAAGATAGCGGAGCCAGCGAAGAAGAGGTCCCAGAATGGCAACCTGATCGGCAGGAAAGTCTGGCCCTTTTGGAAGATGCAGACCGTCTGGCGGCCGAAGGAAGGTTTGATGAGGCAACGCATCTGTTGCTCAAACGCAGTGTGGGTCAAATTGCACGAGCGCGGCCCGATTGGGTTGAACCATCAAGCACCGCACGAGAACTCGCTTCTCTTAAGTCGCTACCCGATGCCGCGCGCAAGGCTTTTGCCACGATTGCAGAACGTGTCGAGCGCAGCCTGTTTGCCTTGCGATCGCTTGATCGAACCGATTGGGAAACGGCGCGCGCAGCCTATGCAGAATTCGCGCTTGCAAAGATTGAATCGCGACTGATCCAACGAGGCGCAGCATGAGCGGCTCTGATGCCATGACAAGTGCGCAATCGGGCCGCTCCAGCTCCCCATTCGGCAAAGCGACGCTTTTGTTTGTGGTGCTTGTTGGATTTGCGACTTTCCTCGCGCTCTTGTATTTTCTTTCTGGCGGCGATGATGGAGAGCGCGACAATAATGGTGCCGCGCATGCTGCATCGACTGGACTTAATGGTTATGCAGGGCTCGTTCGCCTGCTCGATAAAGAAGGGTATGACGTTACCAATTCGCGTTCTCCCAGCGGCCTTGAAACAGGCGGCCTGCTGGTCCTTACCCCGCCCAGCTATATGAATCCCGATGATATCTCAGACATTTTGTGGGATCGCGAATACCGGGGACCAACGCTTGTGATACTGCCCAAATGGTGGGCGCAACTTCCCCCGCGCAACCTCCCCGATGAAACCGCTGATAAATTCAAGCGCGGATGGGTTCAATTGGGTGATGGGTTTCCTGTTGGCTGGAGCAAGGAATTGCCCAAGCCCTTTTCGTTTGAGCACAAGGTTGAAGAGATTAAGCAAGACGAAGAGCCTGACTGGTCAGGCTTTGGCCTCTCAGGCGAACTGCCAACGCGCACCATTGGTTATGTCGAAACAAACGAAGCATTCGAACCGCTTATCACGGATGCTGCCGGTCATGTGCTGGCGATGAATGTTCTCGGCGAAGAAGACAGCGACTACTATAACGACGCGCAATGGACCATTTTTGTGGCCGAGCCGGACCTGATGAACAATTACGGTCTTGCCGATAAAGATCGCGCAGCAGCCGCACTCGCGTTGATCCAGGAGGCGGGATACGGACCTGAAACACAGGTTACGTTTGATCTGACGCTGAATGGTTTTGGCGGCACGATGAATTTGCTCACTCTGGCATTCAGACCACCTTTCCTTGCTGCGACTTTGTGCCTGTTGCTTGCAATTTTTATTGTCGGCTGGCGCGCATTCATGCGCTTTGGCCCAGCGGCGGCAAGCGGTCCCGATATCGCTTTTGGCAAAAGACGCCTTGTGGGCAATGGGGCAGGTTTGATCGTGCGCGCTGGAAGGTTGCGCCTTTTGGCTGAACCTTATGCAGCATTGTCAGCCGCGCGGGTTGCTCGCGCTATGGGGCTTGCCAAACCCGATCCAGAAGCAATCGATGCCGCCATGCAATCACGCCTACCGCAAGAAGAACCATTTACCCACCGCACAGCGAAATTGCGCAACGCTACCAGCGCGACCGAAATCGTGCGCGCTGCCAAGTCGCTAAGCGGCTTGGTTGAAACCATAGAAGACACAAAGAACAGCAGAGGGAATTCCGCCACATGAGTATGAGCCTTGAAGAATTGCGCGCGTTGGCGGACGCCATCCGCGCCGAAGTCGCAAAGGCGATTGTCGGCCAGGAAGAGATCATCAACCAATTGCTGGTCGCGATGGTCAGCGAAGGGCATGTCCTGCTCGAAGGACCTCCGGGCACGGCAAAGACGTTTCTCGCCAATGCGTTTTCAACCGCGCTCGGCCTTGATTTCGGGCGTATCCAGTTCACGCCCGATCTGCTGCCGGGCGATATCCTGGGATCGAACCTGTTCAATTTCCAGACGAGCCAGTTCACACTGACGCGCGGACCGATCTTTTGTGAGCTGCTGCTGGCCGATGAGATCAACCGCACCCCGCCCAAAACGCAAGCTGCCTTGCTGGAGGCCATGCAGGAACGCCGCGTCACTCTTGATGGTGAAACGCACCAATTGCCTCAGCGTTTCATGGTGGTCGCAACGCAGAACCCGATAGAAAACCAAGGCGTCTACCCGCTTCCCGAAGCCCAATTGGACCGGTTCCTGTTTAAGCTGCTGGTTCCTTATCCCGATGAGGCGGAAGAGACCCGGATCGTCAAGAGTTTCGGATCACGCCAAGGGCCACAGCGCCCGGCTGATCTTGGTGTAACAGCTGTCGCTGATACGGCAAAACTGGTCGCAGCCAGCGCAGCGCTTGACCATGTGACAGTGGCCGAGGAGATCACGCAATATGTCGTGCGTCTGGTCCGCGCTACACGCGATCACGCTGAATTGTCTGTCGGGGCTAGCCCGCGTGCCGCAGTGCTGCTTGCCAACGCAGCCCGCGCCCGTGCTGCGCTAGACGGGCGAGCCTATATCATTCCCGATGACGTAAAAGCGTTAGCCGTACCAGTCCTCCGCCATCGTCTGACCCTGAGCCCTGCGGCTGAGATTGAAGGTCGCGATATTGAGGCTCTGGTTGCTGAACTTGTCGAAAGCACAGAGGCACCCCGGTAAAGCCTGATGGCGCTTTCTCGCCCCACCTTTCTGGCCAAGCTGCCTCCTGTGCCTGTCGTACCCACTGAGCGTGCGGCATGGGTGATCGCGGGGTTTGCGCCTGTGGCAGTGATTATTGCGGCAATAACGCCCCAATTATGGCTCGTTGCCCCGATTGCGGCTGTCGTTTTGTTTGTCTTGATCCTGCTGGATGCGACACTCGCCGGGGCAGTTGACGACTGGGATGTCACAGCGCCAAGCGATACCGAAGTCGGTCAACCAACGACAGTGTCAGTGGCTGCGCATTTCAAAAAGGGATCGCGCGCGATCGTGCGCGCGGCACTCGAATTTGATCCGCGGCTTGGTATGGCAGGAAGAGCGGCAATCCGCCTTGACAGCGACCGTTTCGACAACGGCCACACAGGATCAGTCGATGTAAAGCCGGAAAGGCGTGGAACCGCGCCCATAACGCGTGCTTGGCTGCGCTGGACAGGTCCGCTTGGGCTTGGCGCTCGAGCCACCAATCGCATGCTCGATACCGAAATTCGCATCTGGCCCGATTTGTCGCCCGTGCGCAGCAAAGAACTGCAAACCTTCCTGCGCGATGCCCAGACAGGCCTAATTGCTCGCCGGATCAGAGGCGAAGGCACACAGTTTGAATCGCTGACCGAATACGAAGCAGGCATGGATCGCCGCCGGATCGATTGGAAAGCCAGTGCGCGCCACGTACACCTTTACGCGCGCGAAAATGAAAGCGAACGCAACAATCAGATCGTTTTCGCCTTTGATTGTGGTCAAGCCATGTGCGAGCCGGTTGACGGCATGCCGCGCATCGACCGAGCTGTGACAGCCGCGCTGACCTGCGCGTTCGTGGCACTAAAGAGTTCCGACAAGGTCTCGCTTTTCGGCTTTGCCCAGCGCCCGCAAATAATGACACCTTTTGTCAGTGATGCGCGTGCATTCCATCGTTTGCAAAGCGCTGCTGCTGGCCTCGATTACAATGCGACCGAGCCGAACTTCACGCTCGCATTGGCAACGCTTACAGCCAAGCTTCAGCGGCGCTCTTTGATTGTCCTGTTTTCAGATTTTACCGATCCGACCGCAGCGGAATTGATGGTTGAGAGCATTGGCAGGCTGGTCGACAAACACCTCGTTTTGTTCGTCACTATTGCAGATAGCGAGCTTGACGAACTCATCAACGAGGAACCCGGCGACATCGCAACCATGGCGCGCAGCGTAACCGCCGATACGCTTGCAACGCAGCGTTCGGTTGTGTTGCAACGCCTGCGCCGCATGGGCGTGGATGTAATCGAAGCGCCGTGGAACCAGATCGGCTACCAGTTGATTGACCGCTATTTCGAAATCAAGAATTCGGAAGCCATAGGATGATCGAGCCAGCGACGAAAAACCACGATGCCGTCCCTAGTGAACCGATGCCGCAGGAAAAGAACACGTCTAGCCCTCCGGCAAAGTCGAAAGGGCGTTTTTCGAACCTGTTCAGCAAAAGCGAAATCGCCGCGCCTGCCGATATCGAAAGCGCAGCTTTGCGGTCCGATAAATTCCGGCTTGAGCGTGAAGGCGATTGGCGCCGGTTGGAAAGCATTGTGCAGCGCATGGAGGCAAGCGGTCTGCGGCGTGTGTCGGATGAGGATTTGCTCGCGCTGCCCACTCTTTATCGCACGGCAGCCTCCAGCCTTTCGGTCGCGCGCGAGACATCTTTGGATGCAGCGACGCTCACTTATCTTGAAAGCCTCGTGCAGCGAGCATGGTTTCAAGTCTACGGCCCGCGCAAAGGTTTGTTTGGATGGCTGCGCGAATTTTTCATGGGCGGATGGAGCCGCGCAGTGCGCGAGATTTGGCTGGAAAGCTGCATCGCGCTGTTTGTGATGATCGCGGGTGCGATTGTCGGTTGGCTGCTGGTGGTTCGCGATGTGGATTGGTATTATCGCCTGGTGCCCACACAATTCGTCGACGCACGCGTCCCTGGCGCAAGCCGCGAGGCTTTGGCTGAAACGCTGGCAGTCGAACAAGATTCGGGCGGTCTATCAGTGTTCGCCGCCAGCCTGTTCAGCAACAATGCTGGCGTTTGCATTTTGGCCTTCGCATTGGGATTTGCTTTCGGCATCCCAACTTTGATGCTGCTCATCTACAACCTTGCCGTGCTTGGCGCGATGATGTGGCTGTTTGCGGGACAGGGGCTGGAAGTAGAATTTGCCGCATGGCTTAGCGTGCATGGTACAACCGAGATTTTCGGCATCCTTTTGTCCGGCGCGGCTGGTCTTCACATTGGACGCTCCATGGCATTTCCGGGGGAGCGTTCCATTTTGCAGGCCGCATCCCAAGCAGGCCAGCGCGGCGCAGTTGTCATGGTCGGCGTTGTATTGATGATGGTGGCGGCCGCCTTGCTTGAAGCGTTCCCGCGGCAATTGGTGGAAGGCGCGCCGAACCGCTTCATGATTGGCGGCATGATGCTCGCCTTTTGGCTTTCGTATTTCTACCTTTATCGCCCCCGCCGCGTGGGAGCCAACGGATGAACGCAAGGACCGCCATCCCCATTGCAGGTACGATCAATAAGCGCGAACGCACCCTGATCACGCCAGAAGGCATTGCGGTGCCGATGGTTGTTGCCTCGCGCGGATCGCGCGCAGGTGCGTTGATCCTTGATATCATGATCCTGCTTTTCGCCTTGGTCGTAGCAACATGGATATTGACCTGGATATTCGGCGGGCTTTTTGATGGTGGGGTAGTGGTTGATGAAAGCCAAGCTTCCAATGCCCGCGAATTTTTGGCCATTATCGGTATCTTGATGGGTTTTATTGCCTGGTATGGCTATTTCCTGGCGCAGGAGCTTGGTCCACGCGGAGCAACCCTGGGCAAACGTGTCGTTGGCATCAGAGTGGCCGCCCATGGAGGCGCACGGCTCACTCCTGAAGCTGTGATTGCGCGCAATTTGCTGCGCGATATTGAGATATTCTATCCGCTGGTTTTCATGCTTGTGCTGCTGGTGATGAGCTCTTCTCAAGAAGGCATGGGCGGCACAATCTGGGCCGCAACCATCTGGTTTTTTATCTTCCTTCTATTCCCCTTTTTCAACAAGGATGCGCTAAGAGCAGGCGATATAATCGCGGGCACATGGGTAGTTGAAGCGCCCAAAACCAAGCTTGCTGAAACTCTTTCCACTCAAGGGGCTGCAAGCGGAACCAGCCAGGTCACAGGCGCGCGCTATGATTTCGGCGATGACGAGCTATCGATCTATGGCGAGCGTGAATTGCAGACCTTGGAGCGGATGCTGCGTGAGGCTGAACCCGATGCGCTTTCGGCAGTGCATGAAACCATTTGCCGCAAAATTGGCTGGGATCCCGGCGCTGGTGATGAACGAGCATTTCTCGAAGCTTTCTATGCCCAACTGCGCGCAAGGCTCGAAGGTGATATGAGGTTTGGCAAACGCAAAGCGGACAAATTCTCATGAGCGGAACAGACACACGTTTCACACGCCGCATGGCAATAGGTTCTGGCCTCGCTTTGGGTGTAACAGGTGCGCTTTCAGGATGCCTGCCACCTGACCAAAGCCCCTTGGGAAGGCTGCAGGCAACGCTTCGTATCATTGAATCAAAAGCCAATGGCATGCTTGGTGCAGAATTGTTTGACACCGGTAGCGGGCTGTCAATTGGCCTCAATGAAAACAGGCGTTTTGGCCATTGTTCATCATTCAAGCTGTCCTTGGCTGCCAAGGTCCTTAGCGCTCATGCCAGCGGAGAGATAGACGGAAACAAAATCATTCGCTGGGGTGAGGATGATCTCATGTTCGTCTCGCCTTTCACCACGAAACGGCTCAGCGAAGGCGCAAGCATGCTGGAACTGGCTGAATTTACGCAGAAATATTCCGACAATACCGCTGCCAACATTCTGCTGCGCGAGCTTGGCGGTCCGGCTGCGTTGACAGGATTTTGGCGTTCTATCGGCGATGATGTGAGCCGCCTTGATCGAATAGAGCCAGCGCTCAACAATGTGCCCGTCGCCGAGGTTCGCGACACGACCACGCCTGCAGCAATGGCGCGCACTGTCGCAAAGCTGATTTATGGCGATGCCTTGCCAGACGCGCAGCGTGCGATGCTTAGGCAATGGATGATAGACACATCCACAGGCGAACGCCGGGTCCGCGCAGGACTTGAAGAAGGATGGATTGGCGGTGACAAAACGGGCACGTCAATCTGGCCCGGCATGGACAGCATTTATGTTGATATCGGCTTTGCAGAGGCTCTTCCAAAAGGAGAAGAACCCCGCGCGCCCGTTACTTTCGCTGCCTATTTCCGCGCACGCGGCACGCATGATGGAATGGATCCCGCATCAGAAGCTGTTTTGGCGCAAGTCGGCAAAGTGATAAACGATTTCGTGCTGGGCGATTACAGGTTCTCCAAAATCAACCCGTTTTGATCGGGCGATCAATGATCCGGCGTGGCGGTTGCCTCTTCGCTGTCCTCACCGCCAAAGATTGCAACCTCATTCATTCCGTCACTATTTGCGCGGCCGCGATACATTCCAGCGGTATTGAAACTGTAGAGGGCATGCCCCGCAGGCGTGACCAGGATGATGCCCCCATCACCTCCAAGCTCTTTCACCTCGGCCATTACGGAATCGGCGATTTGTTGCGCTCTGCCTTTTGCATAAGCATCGATATCGACATCGGAATCCACCGGCGCGTACACAGTCCACCCAGACACTTCCATCCGCAGTCGCGCACAAATCTCATGCGCAACCCCAACGCGGATGAAGTATTCGCCCCACCCTGTTGCGGATAGCGCGCAGCTGCGATTGTCAGCATAGGTGCCCGCACCGATCACAGGCGCATCACCTATGCGGCCCCAGCGCTTGCCGGTCATGCCGCCGGTGGAAGTACCCGCAGCCATGTTGCCGTCCTTATCCAGCGCCACCGCGCCAACAGTGCCGAATTTCAGATCGACATCGATCGATGACAAAGCGTTCGCTTTCATGCGTTCAAGCGATTTTCTGCGAGCCTCAGTCGCAAACCATTCGGGCGGCGCCGTCTCGAAGCCTTTCTCGCTCGCAAACTGTTCAGCACCCGTGCTGCTCAGGAAAACATGCGGACTGTCTTTACGCACCGTGTCAGCCAACAAAATGGGGTTCTTGATTGACTTCACCCCTGCGACTGCGCCCGCGCTGCGATCGCGCCCATCCATGATTGAAGCATCAAGCTCGTTCTCGCCTTCCCAAGTGAAAACCGCACCGCGTCCAGCGTTAAACAGCGGGTTGTCTTCCATCGGCACGATCGCCGCCTTGATGGCGTCCATCGCAGTGCCGCCATCCGCAAGGATAGCCGCACCAGCATCAAGCGCTTTCTGCAAAGCGGCCTCATACTCAGCCACCTGTTCAGGTGTGGTATCCTCACGTCTTATCGTCCCAGCACCGCCATGGATTGCGATTGACCATTTGGCCTGTGGCGCAGTAGGGTCCTGCTTGTCTTGGGCAAGAGCAGGCGAATTGCCCAAAAGCAGTTGAGCTAGGGCGCAGCACAAAGCCACTTTAAGTGGATGGAATTGGCGTGAGACGATTATCATGCTCGGGACCTTTACAGGGTTTTACCTACGTCGCGGACGAATTGCTTTAACATCGGCGTAAATCACACCTGGGCGCTCGGCAAGAGACTTCCGGCATCATTGTAAAAGGGGATATCAATGCAAATTGGAAGATACAGTTTCGATACCGAACTCGCGCTGGCCTTGGGCCAGAAAGCGCTGTTCGCTCTGGGCATTTTGCTCGTTACCTGGATTTTGGCTGGAATCGCCAAGAAAGCCTTTGCTGCCTTAGTCAGCCGAGTCTCTTTCCTTAACCGTGACACAAGTAGCGGCGAAAGCGTTGGCATGTCGCTTGGCAAGATTGTCTCGCTCTTGGTCTGGCTGTTCGGTCTCCTGGCCATTCTGGACGTTCTGGAACTCGGCGGTGTCGCTGGCCCGATCAATGAATTGCTGAACACCATCATGGGCTATGTTCCGCGGCTGTTCAGCGCTGGTCTTCTGCTTTTCATAGGTTTGATGATCGCTGGAATAGTCCGCGATATTGCCGTTACTGCGATGCAAACTCTTGATCTCGACAAATGGGCTAACAAAGCAGGCGCTGATGAAGTCACCGGCAACAACACAATCACCAAAACCCTTGGCGTTGTCATCTATGCTCTTATCGCTATTCCGGTGGGTATTGGCGCATTGGGCGTGCTCGATATCGCGTCGATTTCTGGCCCTGCGACCAGCATGTTGGAAATGGTGATGGGCGCTATTCCCAACATCATTGCAGCAGGCGTTCTGCTGGGCATTGGTTATATGATAAGCCGTTTCGTTGTCAGCCTTTTGACAGAAGTTCTGGGCGGCCTAGGTGTTGATGCGCCAATTGCGGCGATGGGTTTGCTGCCAAATGGCACTAGCGCATCTTCAGTGATCGCACGGATCGTTCAGATCGGCATTATCTTGTTCTTCGCAATCGCTGCGACGCGAATGCTGGGCTTTGAGGAAATTACCACTATCCTCAATCAGGTTCTCGCAATCGGCGGCAATGTTGCCTTTGGCGCGGTCATCATCGGCGTCGGCTTCCTGATTGCCAATCTGCTTGGTAAACTTGTTTCAGCAGGAAGCGACGGTTCGATGGCAGGACCAGTGGTGCGCTATGGCGCGATGCTGGTCTTCACATTCATGGGTCTTAACAACATGAACATCGGTGAAGAGATCGTCACCATCGGCTTTGGCGCTCTGGTCATCGGCCTCTCGGTTGCAGGCGCTCTGGCCTTCGGCATGGGTGGCCGTGAGTGGGCTGCCAAAAAGCTGGAAGACTTCGACAAGACCAACTGATCTGACATTTTCTCAGATCAAAGCATGACGGGGCGCAGATAGTGATGCTATTTGCGCCCCTCATTGTTTTGGGAGAGAGAAAACATGACCGCATTCGGAAAGACGAGCACGACCGATGAAGTGCTGGAAGGCAAAGACTTAAGCGGCACTCGCGTTTTTGTAACAGGCGCAACATCGGGCTTGGGTAAAGAAACGGTGCGCGCAATGGCTGCAAAGGGTGCGCAGGTCGTGCTTGCGGGCCGAAATCAAGAGGCACTCGACGCAGCAGTCAACGACATCAAATCTGCGCACCCGCAAGTCAAGCTGGATACGATAGTCTGCGACTTAAGCTCTTTGGAAAGCGTGCGCGCCTGCGGGCTTGAAGCGCGCGAACGTTTCGAAGCAATTGACCTGCTTATCAACAATGCAGGCGTCATGGCGACACCCATGAGCCATACGAAAGACGGGTTCGAAAGCCAGTTTGGCACCAATCATTTGGGCCATTTTGTGCTGACCAAAGAATTAATGCCGCTAATGGAAGCAGGACAGAACAAGCGCATCGTCAATCTCTCAAGCCGCGGCCACCAGATCGCACCTGTTCATCTAGACGATCCCAATTTTGAAAACCGTGAATACGACCCTTTCCTTAGTTACGGGCATTCAAAGACAGCCAATGTGCTCTTTTCAGTGGGGCTGGAACAGCGCTTTGCCGATAGAGGCATCCATTCCTATGCGGTGCATCCGGGCGGCATCAACACAAATCTGGGCCGGCATATGGATGCAAAGATGACCGAAGGTCTGATGGCCAACATTGCTGCAAATGATCCAAACTTCCAATGGAAAGATGAGGCGCAAGGCGCAGCAACATCGTGCTGGGCGGCAACGGCCGAAGAGCTTGAAGGCAAAGGCGGCGTTTATTGCGAAGACTGCCACGTTGCCGAAATCGATGATGAGCGCAAGGATGGAGGCGTGCGCAGCTATGCTCTCGACCCGGAAGCTGCAAACCGCCTTTGGACTCTCAGCGAACAAATGACAGGAACAGCGTTTTCGGCCTGATCGGGCTACTCAGTGAGAAACTCATTCAACAAAGCAAGAGTGTCCTTGGCCTCGCGTGTGGGTGTTATTGCCATAAACACATGCGGGGCCTCGGCATACTCATATAGCATCGTATCCACGCCCAGATTGTTAAGCCGCGCGCTGAATGTGCGCGAGTCCACAATGAAAAGATCATGCTGTCCAGTCCAGATGCGCGTAGGTGGCAGCAAAGCGAGATCTTCTGGAGCTGCGTAAAGTGGGCTGCATTGCGCACTGGCAGGATCACGCTCGCCAGCAAACATTTTGCCGCATTCGCGCAAGGTGCCGATTTTGAGCATAAAATCATGCGGCTCAACCGCTTCGATCGCGGGGTCTTTCATGGTGACATCAAGCCAAGGAGCAAACAGGGCAAGTTTGCCCGGCTGCGGCCCGCCCGCTTTTGCCAGCCGCAAAGCGAGCGCCAATGCCATATGCCCACCAGCGCTGTCCCCATTGAGAATAATCCTGGCCGGGTCATGCGTTTCGGCAAGTTTCGCGAACACTGCATCTGCCAGGTCATCTTGCGCTTTATAAGAGCTTTCAGGCACCACCTCGTATAACGGCACTGTGATGCTCACCCCGCATTCGTCCATCATCGCTGAAACTAGTGGCCAGTGTTCCTTGAACATTGGCAGGATAAACCCGCCACCATGGAAATAGAGCATGTGCCATTCGGCATCCTGCGTCTTGGGATTTAGGGTCACAACACTCTGACCGGCTGCTTTCCACTTGGTGACATGGTATTTCTGCGCGAATTTGGCCGGAATGCCAGCATCTCGCGGCAATGCGCGCTTTGACATATAGTCACGCAATTCACCGGCGGTGTGCGGGAAGACCGGTGTGCGCCGCGTCATGACCCATTTAACAGCCTTTAGGAACAGGCTCGCCTTAGTCGTGCGCTGTTGCGCGGTTGCAGTGCTGCGCATGATGCGATCCCCTGTTTGAACGCGAAGGATGTAGCGTGGCGAGATGAAGTCAAGTCTCGAAAGATGCGATCAGCCCTTCATTGAGCCAAAGCCCAAGATATTCTCCGGCTTTCATGGCGGCATTTTGGATCGCCCCTTCATCGGGCGTTTCGCCTGCAAAAAGCTCCACAACCTCTGCATAGCTCGCGCCTTGCTGCATGGCTAAGAAAGCTGCCGTATTATCGGGATCGACCATCAGGAATGTGGGGCGTTCGCCTTCGCGCCATACAATGCAGCCGCGCGTTTCGGGGGAAGTGATTTTGGCCTCGTTCTCTGTGTCTTCATCGAGTGAACGCCAAAGCCCAGCAAGATCATGCTCGACAATGCGTGCGCAGGAGTGCGGCACAAATGATAGCCTAAGCCGGGCCCAATCTCCATCGGCGAAATCGGCAGAAGCTTGAGCAAAAAATGCTGCGTCCAAAGGGGGGCAATCAGCGGCCCTTGAGGCATCCAGCATGCTCCATTCGAGCCATGCCAGCTCTTCGACTTCTGGGTTGTCACCGAACAATTGCGCGCAGGTTTCATCAAAACCTTCGCCCACCGCCTCGATTGTCCAATGGTGGGGCGGATGAGTTATCACATGATGCATGCTCGCTTGGCGGAATGCGTCTTCACCGACATAATTTGCCGTGCGCTCAAAACTGCTCGCCAGCGCATCCATGACGGCAGATCGGTAATTGCCCCGATAGACGGACATTCCGGCGTTTTGCGAATTACCCCAGCCATCGGGCATGGGCGCTCCATCCTCAAGGATTGCACGCATAAAGGCGGCCTGGCGGTCAGCGAGTTCAGTTTTTGGCGCGCTCACGCTGGCTCCAATGTCTGCTCTTTCGCAATTCCCCGCGCTCGATCAAGCTCATTGAGCAAGTCAGAAAGCGGCGGAATCTTGTCGTCACGTTCGATCATCGTGGCAACCGGTCCCGGAAGCATTGTGATCGCTTTCGAATAAAGCGCCCACACATCGTCACACACTTCACGGTCGTGCGTGTCGATGATGATATCACGCTCAGGTGTTGCGGGATCATGGCCAGCAAGGTGAATTTGCCGCACACGATCAAGGGGAAGGCCCTTGAGATAATCGTCGGCTGAAAACCCGTGATTCTTCGCTGAAACATAAATGTTGTTCACATCCAGCAGTAAATAACAGCCTGTACGCCGAGCCATTTCAGTCAGAAATTCCCACTCGCTCAGCTCGTCTTCGGGAAACGTGAGATAGCTTGACGGATTTTCAAAAAGCATCGGACGGCCAAGCGTTTCTTGGGCTAAATCGATATTTTCGCACACTGCCTTGAGCGCTTGCTCGGTCAACGGCATAGGCAACAGGTCATGGCTGTTATGCGCGCTCGTGCGGGTCCAGCACAGATGGTCAGACACCCACAACGGCTCTACACGATCAGCCAGCGCACGCAGCCGAGCAAGATAATCAGGGTTGAGCCCTCCAGCCGAGCCAATAGACATCGACACGCCATGCAGGATCACCGGATAAAGCGCGCGCGCCTGTTCCAGAATGCGAAGCTGTCGGCCGCCATCGACCATGTGGTTTTCGCTGATGACTTCAAGAAAATCGACTGGAATGCGCGCATCTTCAGGCGCGCCCAGAAAATCAGCATAGTGGACCGATCGAAAGCCGAGGCCGAACCCTCCAAACGGGGCTATGTGTGAAACGGGGCTTTTCATAATTCCATCCTAACAGCATTCTTTTGAAATTTCGCCGCCTCCTGATTGAACGAATTCTGGTCGGCAGCCCGGCGGATGATGAACGTATCTTTGCCCATGGGTGGGGGTCAGGGTTATGGCACAAAAACAGCCCATATGCCGCCAGGCTACCGGGCGATGCACATTTAGAGCAAGAAATGCTCCGATGCGCGCCGCCATTTAAGGCGTTGTGTAAAAGGGCTTTCGCGTTTTTGGGACGACGCGTTACACTTACCTGCGGATTGGAGAGCAAGAGGTGCGACGCTTTCGGGCATTGTTTGCGCTTCCTCCAAAGTAGGCTTGAGCAGGAAATCGAAAAAAAGTGCTTTTGCTTTGTAACCGTCTCGTCTGATGCTGCGAACAGCCAGTCAGCACCGGCAATCACGCCGGAAAAGCTAAGAAATTTTTGGAGACCCCCCGATGAACACCAAGACTATTGCCAATTTTGCAGGCCTTGCTCTTACTGCTGGCATCGCAGCCGGCCTCGTAACAACCCCTGTTGCGGCCCAAGGCGCGAAGGAAAAATGTTATGGCGTTTCCAAAGCAGGCAAGAACGATTGCGCCGCAGGTCCTGGCACAAGCTGTGCTGGCACATCGACCCGCGACTATCAGGGCAATGCCTGGAAGTACGTCGACAAAGGCTCTTGCGTGAAAATCAAAACACCTAAAGGCAAAGGCTCATTGAAGGCGATCAAACGATAAGATCGGTTGGCCAGAGGAAGCGGCGCATCAGGCAAAATTAGCGCCGCTGCCTCAAGCCAATTAAGGAGGATATAATGAACACTATCATCTCAATGTATCGCAGTCTGGTTGGCTTCTTGTCGGGCACGGTCATGGAAAGCGTTGGCCTTTTGTTGGCGCGTGTCGCGCTGGCTTTGGTCTTCTGGCGTTCGTACAAAACCAAAGTCGTAGAAGGCACCTGGCTTCAGATTGATGAGACACAGTATTTCATCTTTGAGAACGAGTTTTCAGGCCTTCCAATCCCGACCGATCTCGCTGTTCCGATGGCAACCTATGCTGAATTCGCATTACCGCTTTTGCTGTTTGTCGGCTTGTTCACGCGGTTTTCGGCAGTGTCGTTGATGATTATGACCTTGGTGATCCAGTTCTTTGTCTTCCCGACGGCAGATCACTTCTGGGGTTGGGCTGTTACACCGATTGCCCTGGCTCTGGTGCTGATCTCTCGCGGCGGTGGTTTGTTTGCTCTTGACCGAGTTTTCGACCGGATCACCGCTCCCAAAGAGGCTTAAGGTTCAGAACTGATGGTCGCTGACGAACCCACTTTTGCGCGCCTTATGGTGGCAGCACAGGGCGCGGATAAAGCATCCGCCAATGTGCTGCTTACCGAGGTAGGGGTATGGCTTGAGCGGTATTTTCGCCGCCGGGTCCCGCCGCATCAGATTGATGATCTGGTGCAAGAAGTGCTCATCGCGTTTTACACCAAACGCGCCACTTGGGATCCGTCACGCCCATTCCTGCCATGGCTGGCTGCCATCGCGCGATATCGCTGGGTTGATCACCTGCGCAAAGTGTACAAGCACGATGCGAAGGAACTGATGGATGACGATGCCGTAGAAGACAGTGAAGAAGAAGTTGTTATGGCGCGCGTTAGTCTTGATCGATTGTTCAAGCACTTGCCCGAAAAGCAGTCAGAAGCGATCGAGCTGGTAAAAATTAGCGGACTTTCGATCCGCGAAGCAGCTGAAAAAACAGGGCAAAGCGAAAGCCTGGTAAAAGTGAATATCCATCGTGGCCTTAAAAAGCTGGCCGCTTTGGTTGAGGAAGTTGAATAAGTATGGAAAAACAACAAACCCGCAGCGATCTGATCGCTTCGCTTACTGAAGATTTGGCTCCGGTAAAGCCTGTCAAATCAAGCGATGGCATCATGTTGATCGCTTTTGCGACGATCATCGCATCTATCGGCGCAATTGCGGTCTATGAATGGTGGGATGGTCTGTTGACCGGCGAGGCGTCCGGGTATTTCATCATAACGCATGGCCTGCTGCTCGTTCTGGGTGCGGCCAGCACTGTATCTTTGGTTACAAGCGCTATGCCGCGAGTGGGCGCAAGAGCAACAGCGCCACTTTGGAATGCCGCTATGCTCGGTATAATGCCAGTCGGCGCAATTCTGGCGCTTATGTCAGGTCATGGCGATCACGCGCGTGAAGGGCTGAATGATCCGGTTGCCTTCATGTGTGTAAGCGGAGCTTTGTACGCATCATCTTTGGTGCTTGCAGCATCAGTGCTTTGGCTGCGGCGTGGTGCGCCTGTATCGATTGAGCGTTCTGGCTGGCTCGCTGGTCTTGCGGCCGGATCGCTGGGATCGCTCGCATACGGTATTACTTGCCCGCTCGACACGTTATCACATGTTGGTCTGTGGCATGTAGCACCTGTTGCGATTGCTGCTGTTGCCGGACGTTTGGTTGTCCCGCCATTGATCCGTTGGTAATCTCACCCAATCATTCTTGTTAAAGGGGCAATGCACGCAATTCGCGTCATTGCCCCTTTTCTTTCACACGCCTATATGGACGGCATGTCCATAAGACCCTGGCGCGATATCGAAAGGCGGCAATGCCGTCAGATCATGGTGGGCAATGTGCCCGTTGGCGGTGATGCACCCATCACTGTCCAAACCATGACCAATACTCCAACAGAAGATGCAGCGGCCACGATCGATCAGATCCGCCGATGTGAAGAAGTGGGCTGCGACATCATTCGCGTGTCTTGTCCCACCGAAGAAGCAACCGCTGCCTTCCCGCTGATTACGCGCGCTTCGAACATTCCGGTCGTTGCCGACATCCACTTCCATTACAAGCGCGCTTTGGAAGCTGCTGATGGCGGCGCGGCTTGCCTGCGCATAAACCCGGGCAATATCGGATCATCTGACCGCGTTGCCGAAGTTGTGCGTGCAGCAAAGGCTAATGGCTGCGCCATCCGCATTGGCGTGAATGCGGGTTCTCTTGAAAAAGATCTTCTTGAAAAATATGGCGAACCTTGCCCCGAAGCTTTGATCGAAAGCGCGCTCGATCATATCAAGCTGCTTCAAGATCATGATTTTCACGATTTTAAAGTCGCGGTGAAAGCTTCCGATGTTTTCCTCGCCGTCGCAGCCTATCACGGGCTGGCTGATGCCGTGGATTGTCCTTTGCACCTCGGCATTACCGAGGCAGGCGGATTGATCGGCGGGACAGTCAAATCCTCGATCGGCATGGGTTCCCTGCTATGGGCCGGGATTGGCGATACAATCCGCGTCTCCTTGTCGGCTGAACCGGAAGAAGAAGTCAAAGTCGGCTACGAAATGCTTAAGGCACTGGGCCTTCGCACGCGCGGTGTTCGCGTTGTCTCATGCCCCAGCTGCTCACGCCAGGGTTTCGATGTGATCCGCACAGTTGAAACGCTGGAAAAGCGGCTAGAACACATCAAAACCCCCATGTCGCTCTCTGTCCTTGGCTGCGTCGTTAATGGCCCAGGCGAAGCGCGCGAAACCGATATTGGCCTTACCGGAGGCGGCAATGGCAAGCACATGGTTTACCTGTCGGGCATGAAAGCACACGCGATTGATGATGAGGAAATGCTCAATCACATTGTGAAACTGGTTGAAGAAAAAGCCGCCAAAATCGACGCGGGCGAAGAAACTGCCTTTGACCCGCATGCTGCTGCGGAAGCTGCCCCGGAAGCTGCTGAGTGATCAAAGCGCTAATAACCGGTGTTTTTGCCGCTCTGCTGCTCGGTGGAGGAGCAGCACTGGCTGGCAAAATCAAATCGAGTGTGCCTGGGCATGATTACCCAGAAGCAGAAAGCTTCAGTGTGTCCGATGATGCGCAAAGTGATGTGGACGCTGCGCTTGCTGATGCGGCAAAGACCAATAAACGCGTCTTGTTGGTTATGGGCGCAAACTGGTGTCACGACAGCCGCGCATTGGCAGGATGGTTGGCAACCGACCGCTTCAAGGCGTTGATTGATGACAAATACGAACTCGTCTTCGTCAATATCGGTATGCCGCAATCAGGCGATGGACATAACCTTGCGATTGCCAAACGATTTGGTTTGGATGATCTGCCCGGCACACCCAATCTTCTGGTGCTCACCGCACAAGGTGTTCTGGTGAATAAAGAAACTGCGACAACCTGGCGCAATACAGCCAGTCGCGAGGAAGACGCGATCTTCGAAGAGCTCGCATTGCTGGCTGACAAGGCGGCGTAAACCCTGCTCCACGTCGTTCATCACGCTGATTACATGGCACCGCAACCCACACGCGGCACTTTCAAGTTCGACAAGTATTATCTCGTAATGGAGCAATTGCGCTCCAGCGGCGCTCTCATGACAGAACACGCGCCCGATGCGATGCCGCGCGAATGGCTCGAAGCTGTGCACGATCCCGCTTACGTCGATGAAGTGTTCCGGGCTGATGTACCGCGCGACAAAGAACGTCGCATCGGGTTTCCCGTAACGACACGCATCAGAGACCGCGTGCGCCATACCAATGGCGGGACCTGGCTCGCAGCGCGGCTCGCCATGCAGCATGGTTACGCGGCGAATTCAGCCGCTGGCAGCCATCACGCGCTCGCTGACACAGGCGCGGGATATTGCGTTTTCAACGACCTTGCCGTCGCATCCAATCGCTTGATTGCTCAAGGTGATGCACGTCGTATTCTGATAATCGATTGCGATGTGCACCAAGGCGACGGCACAGCAAGCCTGACCGCAGGGCGCGAGGACATTTTCACTTTTTCGATGCACGCAGAAAAGAATTTCCCCGTTCGAAAAGCGCGTTCCAATCTCGATATTGCTTTGCCAGATGGTCTTGATGATGATGGTTATCTGGAAGCCATGGATCGAAACATCCCCCGCATCCTTGATGAATTTGCGCCCGATTTGGTGCTCTATCAGGCGGGCGTTGACCCTCACAGCGAAGACAAACTTGGCCGCCTTTCGATAAGCGATGAGGGATTGGAGAGGCGCGACACCTTTGTTCTGGAATCCGCGCGATCTCGCGGCCTCCCCATCGCATCGGCTCTGGGCGGAGGATATGGCGATCCACACGAAGTCGCAGCGCGCCATGCGCGTTCGATGCTCACCATGTCGCAGCGCAATACGGATTTCGCCATGCCAGAAACGACGAAAACAGGTTAGTCATCTCTTTAGAGTGCTTTAAGTATCGAGCGTTAAGCTTGCCATCGCGATGCTTCAACGGTCCATCATATTTGCAGCTGCGGTCTGCGGCTTTGCAGTGCTTGCAGTGCCCATGGGCAACGACAAGGGCGAAGATGCGCCTGCGAAAGCACAATCCGCAATCGTCCCGCCATTCTCAGCCTCCAGCAACAAAACCTTTGCTACAAAATCTGGTGGTGACGGGTTTGGCGGCGAGCACACATTGCTGCGCGAACGCGATGGGCATTTCTACGCGAATGCCTCGATTGACGGAGCGCGAATGCGCATGTTGGTCGATACCGGAGCCAGCGTGATCGCGCTTACAGGCAGAGATGCTAATGCAGCCGGTGTCTACTGGGACGAAAACGATGTGCGTCATATCGGCCAAGGCGCAAGCGGGGCGGTTTACGGTGTATCCGTGAGGTTGGACGAGGTGGAAATTGGCGGCATGACCCGCCGCAATGTTGATGCAGTCGTCATACCTGAAGGGCTCGACATTTCGCTTCTGGGTCAATCCTATCTAGCGCAAATTGGAACGGTCGAAATCGCTGATGACAAAATGACAATGCGAGCGCGCTGAATATACGCGATGCCATTCAGAAGTAGATATCGACGTAATCGGTCAGCCGGTCACACCATTCAAACTCGCGCAATCGCCAATATTTGCGGTTCTGTGTGATCCCAAAGCGCCAACCGCGTTTACTCACATTGCAGAGACGATCGCGGTCCGGCGTGCCCAGTATTTTGACCGTTCCATCATAGATGAAATAGTCGGAACCGATTTCAGTGACAAAACCCTCTAGCTCGAGAATACCGCCATCTTCACCTTTATGCTCTCCCATGAGCAACCAATAGCCCTGATTATCAACAGCTATCCACGTTCGCCCTCGCTCTTCCCAACCGATCCATTGCACAGTGATGCCGGTGTTGCCGAACAATCGTTCTGCCATAGTGGGATCGAGGATCTTGGTAGGTCCGGCAGGAATCTCCGTGGCTTCCACGGTAATTGTTTCCGGCCCATCGGCAAGACTGCTGCGAGCAATGGTCAATTCGCGGTATTCGATTTTCGGTGGGCGCGGGATGACCGAAGGAGTCCGCGGCGCGGGCGGTGGTATTGCCGCGGTTTCACCCTCCAACTTAGGCACAGGCAGCGATGCGGGCGCAACTCCTTGCCCCGTATCCTCTTTTTCGCCAATCGGGGTCGCGCATCCCGACGACAAAACCAGCAACAGCGCGGCGCCTGTATTCAGCATCACCTGCTTAACCATTCCACTTCCCCAACTGCCTGATTTGTCCTAGCGCATATCCACGGTATTTGCAGAGGATAGACGCGATATGGCCGATCTGGAAACCGATTATCTTGTGATTGGCGCGGGCGCTGTGGGGTTGGCATTTGCTGATACACTGCTGGATGAAGATCCGGACTGCCATATTACCATCATCGATAAGCACGCGCGGCCTGGCGGACACTGGAATGATGCCTACCCATTTGTTGCTTTGCATCAGCCAAGCGCAACTTATGGCGTTGCCTCGATGGAAATGTGCCCCGACCGGGTGGATACGCACGGCCACAATGCGGGGATGTACCCTTTGGCAAAACACGCCGAAATCCTGGCCTATTACCACAAGCTGATGATGGACCGGATGATCCCGAGCGGGCGGGTGTCCTATCACCCGCTGAGCTCGTATCAGAGCGGTCAAAGGCGTGAGCACCGGGTCAAAGGCATTCTGTCAGGCGAGGAGAAAACCATCAAAGTCCGGCGCAAACTGGTGGATGGTACTTTCTTCCAAACTTCCGTGCCCACAACGCATACGCCCGGTTTTGAAATCGCCTCCAAAACGCGCTTTGCAACACCGGCAGACTTGCCCGCCTTATGGCAGCAGGCAGACAACTTGCCAGATCATTACGTCATTATCGGTGCGGGTAAGACCGCAATGGATACCGGCGTTTGGCTGCTCGAAGCCGGCATTGCGCCGGACAAAATCGGCTGGGTGCGCCCGCGTGATAGCTGGATGTTCAATCGCAAGCTTTTGCAACCTGCGCATGCAGGCATTGAAGGGCTGATCGAATTTCAGGTCGCTTTGGTCGAATGCGCCAATGACTCCGAAGACGGCGATGAAATGTTCGCAAAACTTGGGGAACGCGGTGTGATGCTGCGACTTGATGAGCAGGTTACGCCCAAGATGTTCCATTTCGCGGTCATCTCCGAGGGCGAGGTTGAGATGTTACGCGGTATTGAGCAGGTTTTCAGGCAAGGCCGCGTGACAAAAATCGAGCCGGGCAAAATGCACTTTGGCGATGAGGTCGTCAGCTTGCCCCAAAACGCGCTTTTCATTGATTGCACCGCGAGCGCCGTCCCGTTCGAAGCGCGCGCAAACACTCGCCCCTTCTTCGATGGAGACACGATCACTTTGCAACTCGCGCAAACCCCGTTTGTGCCATACAGCGCAGCGTTGGCAGCATTTGTAGAAGCGCATTTTGACAGTGATGATGAGAAGAACAACCTTCTCCCACCCGCCCCATTGACCGACAGCACCGAAACCTACCCTTATGCGGTGATGGCCAACTTGATGAGTACGGGCATTCTGTCGAATAATGAAAAGACTAATGAATTCAATGCAAGATGCCGCCTGCACCCAACGGGGCCTGCGATTGCAAAGATGATGAAAGACGGCGACCCGCGGCTTGCCCAATTCTCAAATGTGGGCAAGGTTATACGCGACAACATGCCCGGTGTGATTTCGCTGGGAATGAAAGCCAAGGCCATCCATGAGGGAGCGGCATGATATGCACAACAGTCAATCCGGTGTCCCAATTCGGGAAAAATACCTGTGCACGCCTGCGTATTTTACCGTTCACGGGAACCTCATACTCGCGTTATATATTGTAACACTATGAAGCGGCGTGATCTTCTCAAAGGCACTTTGGCCACCGGCGCAGCCCTGGCGCTGCCTGCAACACTTCCCGCAAAGCTTTCTGCGCAGCCTGCCAAAGGCTCTATCCGCGACCGCAAGCTGTTCGAGATTGCAGCTCGCGAATTGAGCCGCGTTGGTCAGCACATCTGGAAGCGTGATATTGTTGGCATTGCCGATTATGGCCTTCATTCTGCGCTGCCTCGCTTCCATTTTGTCAATTTGGACCGTCAGGAAGTCGAAACATACCACGTCGCCCACGGACGCGGTTCTGATCCAGAACATGACGGCTGGCTCAACAATTATTCCAATACAGAAGGCTCCAACGCGACAAGCAAAGGAGCCTATGTGACATGGGAATGGTATCAGGGCCGCTATGGCACGTCGGTACGCCTGGGCGGGCTTGATCCGACCAATGAAGCTGCATTGCGCCGCTATATCGTAATGCATCAGGCGAAATATGCGGAACCTTCGCATGTGGAGCGATGGGGCAGGCTGGGCCGCTCCAATGGTTGTTTTGCACTGGGCAAAGAAGACTTCCGCAAGGCGCTTTTGAACCTGTCAGGTGGCCGCTTAATCTACGCCGATAGCCTCGGCCTGCTAGAAAACGGCACCCTTGCGCAAGGGCCGCAATACAATGTGCTGCAACCCGATCAGCCCAATGCAACGCAGCGTTATGCGCCGGGGTCGTTTTAACCCTCCGCCCGAGGATCATCCTCAATCACGATAACCTCATCGGTAATTTCATAGCTGCGATCACGCTCGCGTGGTTTGTCGAGGCTCGCAAGCACGGGTGCATCGCGGTCATAGATGTCATTGAACGTGGTCATCTCGCCATTCACATCAGTCGCCATTGTGAAATACGTGATGTAAGCGGGCAGCTTCCGCTTGTTTTGAACCTTGGTATATTTGCCAGAAGTGGAGATTTCGACCGCCTCTTCCTTGGTCGTGCCCTTACCCAGAATTGCGACCATCATGGCGACCTCTAGAGCGTTTTCGGTGCGGATACACCCATGGCTTAGCGCGCGGTTGGCTTTACTGAACAGGTGCCGCGAGGGCGTGTCGTGGAAGAAGATTGCATGGGGATTGGGCATTTCCAGCTTCATCCGGCCAAGCGAATTCGTCGGTCCGGGCTGCTGCACCACGGTAATCCAGCCATTCGCACCGCGCGTCGCCTTATACCCCTTGGCCTTGGCCCAGCCGGGATTATTGAGCACACGCTGACCCAAACCTTCGCCTTTGACGATAGATTGCGGCACGGTCCATGTGGGATTGAAGACGACACCTGATACATCTTCGGCCAATTGCGGCGTCGCCGTGCGGCCCGGCTTGCCAACAATAGTGCGATAGCTCTTGATGATCTTGTCACCCACTGTCAGGCGCAGCTTATATTCAGGTACGTTGCTGATCAGGTAAACCTTACCCAAATCACGACCCAACCAGCGCCAGCGGTCCATATTCGCGCGGATCAGCTTGCGCTTTGCTGTGTCGTTTACAGGTGTTTGGGCAAGTTCAGCTTTCAACATCGCATAGTCAGGATGCGACGGGTTAAGCCCCATCAGCGTGCCCGCAATATCGCCAGTCTCAAGCGCTTTGGCGAGCAAATCGCCCGTGCGATATTTGGTGCGGTCCGGGTCTTCAACAAACCATTGTTTGCGCGCATTCTGCGGTGTGCGTCCATCGCGAAGATCCTCGACCAGCCAGCCGAAATTCTTGGAAGCAATTTGATTGAGCTCCCCAGAAGGCCCAGAAGCGATTGCGGTTTCCAAAGCTTGCAGATCGTAATCTGCCGGGTCCAGACCTTCAACGCCTATGCCTTCGATTACTGCGATAAGCTTCTGCGCGCTTTCCACGCTCCAGTTCTGCACCAACGGCGCAGGCTCTTCGATCCCGCCCTGAATGATCGGCTCAGAGATCATCGCAGGTCTCGAAGTTTCGCTTGGCGGCGCTGTTTCGACCTCGATATCCTGTGCGACGGCTGCCCCTGATGCACCAGCGATGAAAGTCGCTGCCGCGATTGCGGTTGTGTTTTTGCCGATCCAGTTGCGCATATTACCCTATCACTCTTCGTAATCCCACGCGTTCATCGCGTTTGCATTGCACTCACAATCAATGAACTGAGATTCTCATATACCCATTGAGAAGCTGCACTATCAACCAAAGAGCCTTTCTAAGGGCTGAATCCTGCACACTTTTCGTATCAGTTTCTTTCAAAACCATATCTGCGTGCGTGACCTCACCGATTTCGGCGGATAGGGCGACAATCATGGGCATATCTGCATCACGGCACTCATCCCTAATGGCAATCCTTGCCGCTTTTGCCGGTGTCGGGTTCCTGTCTTTAATGGATGCGTTCATGAAAGAGGCAGCGCTTGCAGCGGGCGCGTATACGGCAACGCTGCTCCGTTCTGTTGCCGCAACGGCGCTCATTGCGCCGGTCTGGGCAATACGCCGTCCGCGCTGGCCTGGCCGCCCTGTTATGAAACTCCATATCGAGCGTGGCATTATTTCTGCGTTTATGGCGCTGAGCTTCTTTTTCGCGCTAACAAAACTGCCGCTGGCCGAGGCAATCGCGTTAAGCTTCATCGCGCCGATATTGGCGCTGTATCTTGCGCGGATCCTGCTCGGGGAAGAAATCCGCAGCACCGCCATTTTCGCGAGCATTTTGGGCTTTGCAGGGACATTGGTAATCGTCGGGGGACGTATAGGCACGGATGGGTTTGACAAAGGATCCGCGTTTGGAATGGCCGCTTTGCTGTTCTCCGCGCTGCTCTATGCGTACAATTTCATCGTAATTCGCCGGCAATCACAAGTTGCCGGACCAATTGAGATTGCAACTTTTCACAGCGGTGTTGGAGGGCTCGTCCTGTTGGTGTTTGCGCCTTTCCTTTGGGTCGCGCCGCAGCCAGACGTTGCAACTGATATCGCAGCAGCTGCGCTGCTCACCGTTCTTGGCGCAATGGCCATTGCATGGGCCTATGCACGCGCAGAAGCGCAGGTGCTTGTCCCGATCGAATACTCAGGCTTTGTCTGGGCGAGCGTGTTTGGGTGGCTCTTTTTTCAAGAAGGTGTGTCGCTGACCACTTTGGCGGGAACAACGCTCATCGTAAGCGGATGCCTCATAGCGGCTCGAACTTCTTCTACACCTGCTACAGATAGCGAGGCGCGCGACCATTCCTAAATCCCCGGTGGGGTTTGAGAAACACCGGGGCAGCAACGATAAACGTAGCCACCCCGGCATCGCGCTTCCTTGGGTCAGGGGCGGAAACGCGATTCTTTCCTCAACTAATGCGATCCCGAAGGAGCGCCATTATGGTTGCCGGTCAGTGGTCTGCGGCTCAGTATCGGCCGCGATCGACGCGCTGCCCGACATCACAAGGGCGATCGTAAAGCAAAAGGCGACCAACATGATTGCGGCCATCAAGCCAGCTTTGAGGCTGGTTTTTTGAGCCGGCACATCTTTGTCTGTGTCCATGCTGTGCGACTCCTCCCTGCGCTTCACAATGGCGAGCGCTCTGACATGAGTTAGGCGATTCCCGGTAGTAAACTTTGGTAACATCGCGGCCAGCCCAGTGATCGTGCTCCTACCACTTGACCTCGCGCGCTCTAGAGAGCAGGTGAAATGAGCAATTTCGCACCGCTGGGATCGATTGGCGGTTTGTGCGCATCTGATGAGAAACAAGGAATACTCGACGCTATGACAGCTATCGGCAAGGACACGCTCGCCACCCGCTCAACGCTTGACGTAAACGGCAAGCAATACGCTTATTATTCGCTCGACAAAGCGGCTGAGAAACTGGGCGATATCTCGAAACTGCCGAATTCGATGAAAGTGCTCCTTGAAAACCTCCTGCGCTTTGAAGATGAAGGTTTCACCGTTGGGCAAGAGCATATCCAGGCAATCGTTGACTGGCAGAAAAATCCCACGACCGGCAATGAAATCCAGTACCGCCCGGCGCGCGTTCTTTTGCAGGATTTCACCGGAGTTCCTTGCGTCGTCGATTTGGCGGCCATGCGCGATGCGATCAAGGAATTGGGCGGCGACACGCAAAAGATCAATCCGCAGGTGCCTGTAAACCTTGTGATCGACCACTCGGTCATGGTCGATGAGTTTGGCCATCCCAAAGCTATGGAAGCGAATATGGCGCTCGAATATGAGCGCAATGCAGAACGGTATGACTTCCTCAAGTGGGGTTCGAAATCGTTCGAGAATTTCTCCGCTGTGCCTCCCGGCACCGGCATTTGCCACCAGGTAAACCTTGAACACATCGCACAAGGCGTCTGGTCAAGCGCGGATGAAAACGGCGATATGGTCGCGTATCCCGATACATGCGTTGGCACCGACAGCCACACCACCATGATTAACGGTCTTGGCGTGCTCGGCTGGGGCGTTGGCGGGATTGAAGCGGAGGCCGCCATGCTTGGCCAGCCGATCTCGATGCTGATCCCTGAAGTGGTCGGCTTCAAACTCACCGGCAAAATGGCCGAGGGCGTCACCGCCACCGACCTTGTTCTCACCTGCGTGCAAATGCTGCGCGAAGTCGGCGTTGTGGGCCGTTTCGTAGAATTCTACGGTGAAGGAGTTGCGAACCTCACTCTCGCAGACCGCGCCACCATCGCCAATATGGCACCTGAATACGGCGCGACCTGCGGCTTCTTCGGCATTGATGACAAAACCATCGATTACATGCGTTTGACCGGCCGCTCGGAAGAGAACCTCGCTCTCGTCGAAGCTTATGCCAAAGCGCAGGGCATGTGGTTTGATCCCGCGCACGAGCCTGTGTTCTCGAACACGCTAGAGCTCGATATGACGAGCGTCGTACCAAGTCTGGCCGGGCCGAAACGTCCGCAAGACCGCGTCATCCTTCCCGAAGTCGACGAACTGTTCAATGGCGAGCTCAAGTCAGTGTACAAGAAGGCTGGCGCTGTACGCGTCGACGTGGAAGACACCGCGCACGATATTGGCGATGGCGATGTTGTAATTGCGGCCATTACCAGCTGCACCAACACCTCAAACCCTGATGTACTGATTGCCGCCGGCCTCGTTGCAAAGAAAGCGAATGAGCGCGGCATGAAGCCGAAGCCGTGGGTAAAAACTTCGCTCGCACCGGGCAGCCAGGTTGTGACTGACTATCTGGTCAAATCCGGCCTTCAAAGTGATCTAGACGCCATAGGTTTTGACCTGGTCGGCTATGGCTGTACCACCTGCATCGGCAATTCCGGTCCACTCGCTCCGCCGATCAGCAAAGCGATCAACGGCAATGACATTGTCGCTGCATCAGTCCTTTCAGGTAACCGCAATTTCGAAGGCCGCGTAAGCCAGGACGTGCGCGCGAACTTCCTGGCATCGCCTCCTCTCGTGGTCGCTTATGCGCTGAAAGGGACTGTCACCGAGGACATCACCACCACGCCGCTGGGTCAGGACAAAGATGGCAATGACGTGATGCTTGCTGATCTGTGGCCTTCCAATGCCGAAATTGCCGAGCACCGTGCGGCCAATATTGACCGATCCATGTTCGTGAAACGCTATGCCAATGTCTATGATGGCGATCAGCACTGGCAGGCAATCACGGTCGAACCGTCCGACACATATCAATGGCGCGCTGGCAGCACTTATGTCGCAAACCCACCCTATTTCGAGGGCATGGGTATGGAGCCTGCGCCGGTTGAAGATATTGTCGATGCCAAACCGCTCGCAATCCTGGGCGACAGCGTCACGACCGATCACATCTCGCCAGCCGGCGCGATCAAGGAAGACAGCCCTGCTGGCAGCTATCTGAATTCTAATCAGGTCGCCAAGAAGGACTTTAACTCCTACGGTTCACGCCGCGGCAACCACGATGTGATGATGCGCGGCACCTTCGCCAATATCCGCATCAAGAACGAGATGGTCCCGGGCGTCGAAGGCGGCGAGACCGTCTATAATGGCGAGCAAATGCCCATCTATGACGCCGCGATGAAGCACAAGGCCGATGGTACGCCACTGATCGTGGTTGGCGGCAAAGAATACGGCACCGGTTCTTCACGCGACTGGGCCGCCAAAGGCACAATCCTGCTGGGTGTGCGCGCGGTCATCGTTGAGAGCTTTGAACGCATTCACCGTTCCAACCTTGTCGGCATGGGCGTTCTGCCGCTGCAATTCAAAGGCGGCGACACGCGCGAAACGCTGAACCTGGATGCAGATTGCACTTTTAGCATCAAAGGCTTGGCAGACCTGGCACCCGGTCAAGATGTCGAAATCGAAGCCAAGCGCGCAGATGGGACCAGCTTTACCTTCACCGCGCTGTGCCGGATCGATACTGCAAACGAGATGGAGTATTACCGCAATGGCGGCATTCTCCATTACGTTCTGCGCAAACTGGCAGCGTAATCCAATGCGGCGCGCTCACTTGGCTGTTTACGCAGGGCTCTCGGGCCTCGCGCTGACAGCTTGCGCGCCGCAATCCGATGACAAGGACACCGTATCTGACATCCTTCCGTTTCCCGAAATGGCATCGGCCGCAGAATTGGAAGTGCGCGAGAGCATGGGCCAAACGGGCTCAGACATTACAGCTGATGACGGACATTTGATCGAAATCAGCGCAGATGATCTGGCTAGGCGATTGGCCACTGAGAACATCAGGCTAATAGATGTGCGCACCGATGAGGAAGTCGCCGAAGGTATGATCCCCGGAGCAGAACACGTTGCGATGGATCGTTTCGATCCGGCAAAAGTGATCGCGGACGATGATCGCGAGATTGTCCTTTATTGCCGTTCCGGCCGACGCTCAGGCGTTGTTGCCAAAAGGCTTTCTGCCCACACCGGCAAACCTGTAACTCATCTGGCAGGCGGAATTCTTGCATGGAAGTCTTCGGGCAAGGCTGTGGTTGTCGCCGGCGAAGAATAGCCCGCACCCGCCGGTAAGGCGCACACCGGTCCAGCGTTCATCAATCTTACATACTGGCCACGTCATGACGGTGTCCAAGGTCAGGAGGATGCATGGTAAAAACCATTTTGATGATGGGCGCGGCTTTATCTGCGTGCTTAACGACACCGCTTCTTGCGCAGGATCAGGCAAGCGAAGCGCAAGAGATTGACTATGCGGGCTTTGAGCTGCTGACGAGCGAGGTAGCCAAAATCAGGCAGGAACGCCTTTTGCCGCTCGCCGATTTCAAAGCTTATGCTACCGAACCTGATACACTCATCCTCGACACACGATCCGTAGCCGCATTTGAGCTTGGCCACATTGAAGGTGCGGTGAACCTGCCATTCTCCGACTTTACAGAAGATAAATTGCGCGAAGTGATCGGCGATAACAAAGACCGCAAGATACTGATTTATTGTAACAACAATTTCAGTGACAACGAGCCGCCGATCAGACTGAAGATAGCGTCCCTGGCGCTCAACATTCCGACATTCATCAATTTGATTGGCTACGGCTACAACAATGTCTGGGAGCTGGGCGAAACCGTGACGACGGCAGACGTGCCTTGGGCAGGGACCACGCCGATGGCCCAATTTCAAGCAGAGATCGCGCGCGTAAGCCAAGCCAGCCAGCAGTGAGAACGAAAAAGGGGCGACCATCCGATAAGGAAAGCCGCCCCGTTTTGATTGCAATGATTGATCCTTAAGCGGCCGCGCCGTCGCTACCAGCTTTGATACCGAATTTCTTGCGGCCAAGGATCGCTGCAGCTGCTGCGCCAAACAGGATCATCATAGGAGGTGCGGGAACTTCAGTTCCACCGCTTGATGTCGTGGTTGTACCGCCTGAGCTCGAAGAGCTGCTTGAGCTGGAGGTAGAAGAAGAGCTGCTCGATGAAGAGCTGGATGTAACGCCAGAGGTCGAGCCGCCCGAAGAACTTGAACCACCGCTAGTGCTGCTGCCACCACTCGTCGACCCGCCTGAGCTGGAACCACCGCTCGATGAAGTCGAAGTCGACGTACTACTGGAGCTTGATGAAGAGCTCGTGCTGCTCGTCATATCCCCCGAGCTGCTGCCGCCAGAGCTTGAGCCGCCGCTGCTAGATCCACCTGAGCTGGAACCACCTGAGGTGCTGGTTGCGCCGCCAGAAGTACTGGTCGCGCCGCCACTCGATGAGCTGCTGGACCCGCCCGAAGATGACGACGAATCGCCGCCCGAGCTGCTTGTGTCGCCACCACTCGACGAGCTCGAACCGCCCGAAGAAGAACCTCCTGACGAGGATGAGCCGCCCGATGAGGACGAGCCGCCCGATGAGGACGAGCCGCCCGATGAGGACGAGCCGCCCGATGAGCTGGTGTCACCACCAGACGTGCTGGTGGCACCGCCGCCGC
>CAYGQX010000002.1:0-362002 GCA_964352245.1 uncultured Porphyrobacter sp. | reverse complement strand
GAGCCGCCCGATGAGCTGGTGTCACCACCAGACGTGCTGGTGGCACCGCCGCCGCTTGAGGAGCTGGACGAGGAAGATGAGCTGCTGCTCGATGATGAGCTTGAGCTGGATGATGAAGATGAACTGGTACTCGAAACCGCACCGGTGCTTGATGTGACGGCGCCAGTTGACGAGGAGACATTGCCAGAACTTGTGCTGGTGCTCGTGCTGACGGCACCTGTCGAACTAGAGACATCGCCAGTGCTCGACGATACCGCGCCCGTCGATGACGAAACTGTGCCAGTTGAAGAAGAAACGGTTCCCGTAGACGTCGAATTGTCGATATCGATGATAATATTGATACCATCGCCGTTTTCGCCGCCACTGGTTGTGGTCGTGCCGCCACTTGTGGTGGTGGTTGTCGTCCCGCCAGAACTTGCGACCTGCTCGCCATCAAGGAAATTATTGACTGTCACTTCACCCGAAGACGATCCGCCGCCGCCAAAGAAGCCGCCAAGAAAGCCGCCTCCAAAACCGCCAAAGCCGCCGCCACCGCCAACGATCACAGGCGCTGCGGCCGGGCCGCCACCGCCCGAGATAGGTGGAAGAGGTGGAAGCGGCGCAGGCGCATAGGCAACCTGCGCAATCGGCGGACATTCAATCGGATCAAAATACGCTTGGCTAGCGCCAGTTGGTAGCGGGGCCGATGCCGCAACCACGCCAGGCGCAAGCGGTTCGCACTCGACGGTGCGCTCAACGATGCGGCGACGCTGCTCCGGAATAACGCGCTCACGCGTCTTTATATAGCGCGGCTCATTTGGCAGCGGTTGCAGTTTCGTCCCGTCGCGCGGAATATCCAGATTGGTCGTGTAATCCGGATCGTCTGTGTTCAACGGCTCGGCCACGCGAACGGCACCGCCCTGAACCAGAGCGACACCTGCGACGGCAGCGGAAAGCTTTGCAGCAGCCAGTTTGAACGACATAAGCTTAAACCTTGCTTCTAGTGTAGGCTATGTGCAGCGGACCTGCATCTGTGCCTCTTCCAACCCTGTAATGCCCATCTCGCGCCTTACACTGCAATCGGTTTAACCATATTTAGCCTGTTACACCTTCCCAAAAATATCGAATTACCGCGTATTTGCACCCGGCTGTCCCGATTTGAGACCAAATCGTTAGTCTTGGTTTAGCCAATTTGCATGGCGCAACATGCTTGGACTCAATCTTCAGCTTCATCAAACAGGCTGGGACCTGATCGATTCGCGAGATCGGCATGAGGTTGAGGACGGTCGATATCGAGATGTTCCCAACCCGCATCATTAAGCACTCGCCCTCGCGCAGTGCGCGCCAAAAGTCCCAGCTGGATCAAATACGGTTCAACCACATCTTCGACAGTATCGCGAGGCTCGGCGAGACCCGCGGCAAGAGTTTCGACGCCAACGGGTCCGCCTTTATAAGTGCTTGCGATCATAATGAGATACTTCCGGTCCATTGCATCAAGACCCAGCGCATCGATCTCCAACCGCGTGAGCGCATCATCCGCAATCGCGCGCGTGATGGTGGCTGCACCGGCCACCTGTGCAAAGTCGCGCACGCGTCTCAATAAGCGTCCAGCCACGCGTGGCGTGCCGCGCGATCGCCGTGCAATCTCTCGTGCACCGGCCTCATCAATCGCCATACCAAGCAGCCGAGCACCGCGCGTCACGACCAGATCAAGCTCTTCATGTGTGTAAAATTGCAAGCGAACCGGAATGCCAAAACGGTCGCGCAAAGGTGTGGTGAGCAGCCCTTGCCGCGTCGTTGCCCCGATCAGCGTGAAGGGCGGCAGATCAATCCGCACGCTTCGCGCCGATGGACCTTCGCCAATGATGATATCGAGCGCGCGGTCCTCCATGGCAGGGTAAAGCACTTCTTCAACGACCGGGTTGAGCCGGTGGATCTCATCAATGAACAACACATCATGCGGTTCAAGATTGGTGAGCAGCGCGGCCAAATCACCAGCCTTGGCGATGACCGGGCCGGAAGTGGCGCGAAATCCGACGCCTAATTCGGTGGCGAGGATCTGCGCAAGCGTCGTTTTACCAAGGCCGGGAGGGCCAAAGAACAAGGTGTGATCCATCGCCTCTCCGCGCGCTTTGGCGGATTGGATGAAGACGCGCAGATTATCGCGCGCGGCTTCCTGCCCGATAAATTCAGCCAGCGATTTGGGCCGCAGCGCGGTGTCCGGGTCGCCTGCTTGCCGATCGGCAGAATGGAGGGTGGGGTCATTAAGGTCGTTCATCGCTTCGGAAAATCTAGCATTGCCTTTCGCCGAGTGAACTTGGGCTGAAACAATTGGCCACCGTTCACCACCAGCGGTTCGCCATCTGCATTGAACAGCGGCCTTCCAACGAGATAGTAGATGCCGGGACTAGGCATGGCCAAAAAATCGCAACTGGTTCCCACTGGCTTGATAATCTTCAGACCACTGATCGCTTTTTCGATCTTACCTGTTGCGACAGGTTCGTCGGCGAGCCTTTGCACATGGATCAGATCACGTTGATAGACATTGCGAAGGGAGTAGTCAGAAATCCTCACTCGATACTGTACCATGCCCTGTGGCACATCGCCGTGTTGTTGAGCGCTGAAGACGTTCAACCGGCTTTCAAACTGTGGGCCTTGGCAAGCAGCAGCAGGTGATGCGGCGAAGGGGCTAATTGCCAACGCAATACCGAAAGCAACAGCGGCAAGATTGGGCTTAATCATCAGGTGAAATCCTCCTGACGATCCAGATCGCACCATTCGACTTGCCTCGAAGGCAATGCTCCATGCGCTCTTGCGGTCGCACCAAACCAAGCAGTACAGGGAATGGCCATCACCCTGCCGCCTTTTTCAGCGCCACGCGGATCAGATCGCCCTCTTTCGCGCCATCACCCAATTCCTCAACAGCGCGGGCGACGGCTTGGGCCGCGATGGCGGGTTTGAAGCCTAGGTTCTCTAACGCGCTCACCGCATCAGCGTTCGCGCCGCCGCCAGCAGCAGCGCCCGTAACCGCTACCCCAACCATTCCGCCGCCAGGCAATGCGCCGGCTTTGTCTTTCAACTCATTCACAATCCGCCCAGCCAGTTTCGGTCCTACGCCATTCGCCCGCGCCACACTTGCTGCATCACCAGCAGCACAGGCGTCGCGCAATTCTCCGGTTGAGAGCGCCGATAGGATCGCAAGGCCTACTTTGGAGCCAACCCCTTGAACCTGCGTCAAAAGTCGGAACCAGTCGCGCTCTGCGCTTTCGGCAAAGCCAAGCAGGCGCATATCATTTTCGCTTACCTGCAAATCGGTGTGGACTGTGCACCCCTCACCCACTTCCCCCAAAGCCGACAACGTGCGCGCCGAGCAATGCACCAGATAACCAACGCCCTGCACATCGACGATGGCCCAATCCTCGCCGGTTTCATCCAGCCTGCCCGATAGCTTTGCAATCATGCTTTGTTCTTGGCGCATAGCGATGGGATACGCCAGACAATATGGACACTTGCCCACTCTTGCGACAAAGACCTCCGATATGAGTTGGAACACATTTGGACGCGCATTGCGCTTTACGACATGGGGCGAAAGCCACGGCCCCGGCCTTGGCGTTGTGGTTGACGGGTGCCCGCCGGGCCTTGCGCTAACAACAGAGCAAATCCAGCCGTTTCTCAACGCGCGCCGTCCCGGGCAAAGCAAATACACGACCCAGCGCCAAGAGGCCGATCAGGTCAAAATCCTCTCCGGCGTGTTTGAAGATACGACAACCGGTACGCCCATTCATTTGATGATCGAGAACACCGATCGGCGCTCCAAAGATTATTCGGAAATCGCGCGTAGTTATCGTCCTGGCCATGCCGATTACACCTATGACGCCAAATACGGGATCCGTGATTATCGCGGCGGCGGGCGCTCCTCTGCACGCGAAACGGCGGCGCGGGTCGCGGCAGGGGCCGTAGCCCGGGCGATTATCCCTGAAGTCACCGTCACCGCCTATGTCTGCGAACTGGGAGGTGATAAAATCGACTCTGCAAATTTCGACGCGGACGAAATCACCCGCAACCCGTTTTTCTGCCCCGATGCGGCAGCTGCAAAGCGTTGGGAAGACATGGTCGATGCCGCACGCAAATCCGGCTCCTCGCTAGGGGCCGTGGTCGAATGCGTTGCCACAGGTGTTCCGGCTGGATGGGGCGCGCCGGTCTATGCCAAACTCGACAGCGATCTTGCCGCGGCGATGATGACGATCAACGCGACCAAGGGCGTGGAAATCGGCGACGGTTTTGAAGCGGCACGTCTCACAGGCGAGCAAAACGCCGATGCGATGCGTCCGGGCCAAGACGGCAAACCGATCTATGCTAGCAATCATGCAGGCGGCACCGCTGGCGGAATATCCACCGGGCAGCCGGTGATTGTGAGGACGGCGTTTAAGCCAACCTCCTCAATCCTGACCCCTGTACCCTCCATCACCTCAGACGGAGAGGCGACGCAGGTGCGCACAAAGGGTCGCCACGACCCCTGCGTAGGCATTCGCGGCGCGCCAGTTGTCGAAGCGATGATGGCACTGGTTCTGGCGGACCATAAGTTGCTTCATCGCGGGCAGGTTGGGTGATGAGGAGACAGATGCCTTGGGAGTTAAGATCAATTTTGCTTGCGATTTGCCAGGTGAAAGCCTCTTTCTGAACAAAGCGATAGCTGATTTCTCAGAAAACGGACCGCGCCGAGAATATGCAAGCTGGCTCTTAGAAAATGGCGAAACAAATCGCGCCAAGGCTGTTTTTGCCACAATCGAAGCCTATCAGTCGCTCAAACCAAAGGTATTGTCGCCTTGGATTGCTCCAAATGTCTTTGAACGGTTCCGGTCACGCCCTTTAAACGATCATTGGAAAAACCTCATCGGTTTGCCGCTGCTTCAAACTCTCTCAGAATGGTCGCCATTATACGATCGAGCAGAAATATCTGAATTTAAGGAGGCGCTTTTCTCCTCGTTAGCCCCATCCCTTGTACTGGATTACGATGTCGCTTTGGAGGATCCCCCTATAGGGACTAGTCGCTTGTGGGGAGAACCAGACCTGCCTGAAGACTTTGAGTGGCCTGTGATTGCTCAAACATCAAATTGGTCGAATTGTCGGGACAATCTTCCCCAGGAACATCCATGCAGCTTTGTAGGCCAATTCGCGTTTCAAGATTTCTCAGAAACCGTACTCGGCCAACAATTGCCTGAGCAAGGTGGTTTCCTGATCTTTTCTATTGATGAGGTTTGGGAGTTAGGAATTCGCGAGGGCGTAGCCGTACCGTGGCCAAATCAAGCAACTTTGAAACGGACGAAGTCCCCTCAAGAGCTCATCGATGACAAGCTTGGGGACGGTGCAAATTCTCCGCATCCAATCCATGATATTCGTCTAACTGAAAGACTATCGTTGCCAGATGCAAGCGACGGCCCATTTTCAGACAAGATTAGGGGTTGTAGGTGGGGCGAACCCCTTTTCGAGCTTTATCAGAGCTTACAAAGTACAAGTGAGCAAAGCACCTGCGGATTAGGAGGCTACCTGACCGGAACAACGAGCAGCGATCCATCGCCTGACCAGAATCACCGGCGATTGATAACGATGAGGACAAATCCGGATGTTGGAACTTTGCACTTCGCAATTCCAGCTAGGGACATGCAAGACGGGAATATTGCTAACTCCAAGTGTGTTTGGATGGATTGGGACAGCTGAAGCGCCCAGAACATCTACCCCGCACAATCCCGTAAAACTAGATTTCACCCTTGCGCCGCCACGCTCGATTGATAGGGCTTAGGTCAACCCAAATTCTACAAAAACACACCGCAGGTAATCACATCACTACACCAGTGCCTTCTACCCAAACCGATCCGGACACCGCAGATCTCAACCCTCGCAAACTTGCACGGGAGCTCGCCGCGCATCGTACGCCCCGAGTGTCGCGCAGCATTTGGGAAGTTGCCTCTACACTTGTGCCATTTACCGTTTTGATGGGGCTAATGCTGATCGCAGCGCAGCAGCGGTTTTACCCTGCACTCGTCCTTATCCCAATTGCGGGTATGCTGCTTCTCCGCATGTTTATTATTCAGCATGATTGCGGGCACGGATCATTCTTCAAAAGCAAAACGGCGAACACTTGGCTTGGCCGATCCATCGGCGTGCTCACACTTACGCCTTATGACTGCTGGCGGCGCAGCCATGAATTGCATCATGCAAGCACAGGAAATCTGGACGCGCGCGGTTTTGGTGATGTCGATACGCTCACAGTGCGCGAATACCGCGAGAAAAGCTGGCTGGGCCGGCTTGGATACAGGTTTTATCGGCATCCTGTCGTGCTGATGGGATTGGGTCCGGCTTATCTGTTCCTTCTGCGCCATCGACTGCCGATTGGCTTGATGAAAGCGGGTTGGACCTATTGGATCAGCGCACTCGCCACCAATGCTGTGACCGGGGCAGTGTTGGTCACACTCGCGCTTGTGTTTGGCATTTTCGAGACAGCGATAGTATTTTTGCCGGTGCTGCTGACTGCGGCGACCGTGGGCGTGTGGCTGTTTTATGTTCAGCACCAGTTTGAAGATGCGCATTGGGACAATCGCGAGAATTGGGATTATCATGCCTCGGCGGTGCACAGCAGTTCCTACCTGCATCTGCCCGCTGTGCTGAATTGGTTTACCGGCAACATTTCCATTCATCACGTGCATCATCTCGTCAGCCGTATCCCGTTCTACCGGCTGCCAGCCGCGCTTAAAGCTCATCCCGAACTGGCCGACGTCAACCGCATGACAGCGCGCGATGCATTTGGGGCAATGTGGTTGGTGCTGTGGGATGAAGACCGCCGCAAACTGGTAAGTTTTCGCGAAGCCAAGCGGATCACAGCCTGACGTTCTGCGGTTTTCCAACCGGGTCAGGAACCAACCCAACAGGTTCCCGTTTTACTGATTGAAAATATCGATCTTCGCAATCGCACAAATCAATTTTGTTGCGGCGCAGCAATCCTTATTTCGCCTCACATTCAGGCACTTCAATCACTCAACCCTTTAGGAGGAAACACATTATGGGCATTATCGGTTCAACCATCCAGCCATTCACCGCAACCGCATTCCAGGCGGGCAAAGACTTCTTTGACGTCACCGAAAAAGACATCGAAGGCAAGTGGGCTGTTTTCTTCTTCTACCCCGCTGACTGGACATTCGTCTGCCCTACCGAGCTTGAAGACATGGGCGAGAAGTATTCCATGCTCCAAGAGATGGGCGTTGAAGTTTACGGCGTTTCAACCGACACACATTTCAGCCACAAAGCATGGCACGACAGCTCTGAGAAAATTGGCAAGTTGCAATTCCCCTTCCTCGGCGACCAAATGCACACATTGTCGAACCAGTTCGGCGTTCTGCGCGAAGGGGTTGGCCTTGCAGATCGCGCGACCTTTGTTGTCGATCCCGATGGCGTGATCCAGATCATGGAAATCACCTGCGAGGGCGTGGGCCGCAATGCCAACGAACTCACTCGCAAGATCAAAGCCGCACAATATGTTCGCGCAAACCCCGGTCAGGTCTGCCCGGCAGCGTGGGAAGAAGGCGCAGAGACGCTTGCCCCATCGCTTGATCTTGTTGGCAAGATCTAATCGACTTTGACGGCGCTGCGGTTTGCGCGCGCCGTCGCCCACGGGCAATTGCTCGAGGGAAACTACAAGCCTGAACCGCTTCCTCTCCCCCCTCCCCATCGAAGCGGTTCAGGCCTGTCTTTCGGTTGACACACCATCTGATTTTTGAGGACGCTCGCCATGCTCGATGCCAATATGCAGACCCAGCTCAAACAATATCTCGCCAACCTACGCGAGCCGATTGAGCTAGTCGCGGCATTGGATGATAGCGCGAAGTCGGCACAGACGCGCGAATTGCTCACCCAGATTGCTGAGCTGCACGATTTGGTCTCAGCCAGCTTTGAAGGCGATGATCAAATCGCAGGCGGGCGTCGCCCAAGCTTTGTGATCAGGCGCGCTGGCGACCCTGCAAAATGGGTGCGCTTTGCTGGCCTTCCGATGGGTCATGAGTTTACATCGCTGGTACTCGCACTGTTGTGGGCAGGCGGACATCCGCCCAAGGTCGACGCTGATCTCATCGAGCAAGTCCGCGCGCTGGAAGGTGATTTTGAGTTTGAAATGTTCTTCTCACTCACCTGCCATAATTGCCCTGATGTCGTGCAGGCGCTCACTTTGATGGCGCTCGAAAACCCGCGCATCACCGCGACTTTGGTGGAAGGCGGCACGTTTCAGGACGAGGTCGAGGGCCGCGATATCATGGCCGTTCCAGCAACATTTCTTAACGGGGAAAGCTTTTACAACGGCAAGATCGAGCTTGCTGAAATCCTGTCAAAAATGGATAGCGGCGCTGATGAGAAAGCGGCTGAGAAACTCGCCGCGAAAGACCCTTTTGACGTGCTCGTCATAGGCGGAGGCCCAGCTGGTGCAGCTTCTGCCGTTTACACCGCACGCAAAGGTTTCCGCACTGGGATCGCAGCAGAGCGCTTCGGCGGTCAATTAATGGACACTCTGGGCGTCGAAAACCTGCCCGGCACGACCTACACCGAAGGCCCGAAACTGGCCGACGACCTTAAACGCCATGTCGGTGATTACGACATAGACCTCATGGATCTCACGCGCGCGACGCAGCTTAAGTCCGCTAGCCAAGCTGGCGCGATGCACCAGATCACCTTTGCCAATGGCGCGACGTTAAAAGCGCGCTCACTCATCCTTTCAACTGGCGCCCGCTGGAAAAATCTGGGCGTTCCAGGAGAAGCGGAATACCGCAATAAAGGGGTCGCATATTGCCCACACTGCGATGGTCCGCTGTTCAAAGGCAAGCGCGTTGCGGTCATCGGCGGCGGAAATTCCGGTGTCGAGGCGGCGATCGACTTAGCAGGTATCGTCGGTCACGTGACTCTGATCGAATTCGACACCAAACTGCGCGCGGATGAAGTGCTCCAATCCAAATTACGCTCAATGTCCAATGTCGAGATCATCACCAACGGCCAGACAACTGAGATTACGGGCGACGACAAACGCTGCAAAGGCATCGTGGTGAAAGATCGGACAAGCAGCGAAGAACGGCGGATCGATCTCGAAGGCGTCTTCATCCAGATCGGCCTGGTCCCGAACACAGAATGGCTGGCCGAAAGTGGGCTTGAATTATCGAAATACGGCGAAATCGTCATAGACAATCACGGTGCGACAAACCTTCCGGGTATCTATGCCGCAGGCGATGCGACTACAGTCCCACATAAGCAAATCATCGTCGCAATGGGCGAAGGGGCGGCCGCCGGTCTTGGTGCGTTTGATTACCTCATCCGCAACGAGGCTTTAGAAGACGTAGCCCGCGCAGCGTAAGTTAATCAAAGCTGTTTTCGGTCGCTAATCTCTGAAGAAAGCCGCACTATTGCCCTCAATCCTCATTCGTTAGAAGCCCTATTTTCTGATAAGCTGCAGACTGAATTTCGACGGCTTCATCCGTTGAAATTGAGCCTTGGTCCACTGCCCCTGCAAGCCTCCCTTGCCAGTTCAGCCCAAATTCGGTCGCTGTGCGTTCATCGACGCAAACCGAATTTTCGGACGCCCCTTGCCGCAAGAGGCAAGCAAAGTGCACATAAACAACACGGCATACGAGGAGCTTGTCGGCCGGTGGGTCATGGCCGCCGATTAATCGACAAATCAAAACAGCAACGTAGTGCATCGTAAAAACCGATCAATCTTCTCATCTTAATCGATTGGACTAATTACCCGCTATCCATCATCTTGCTTCTATCAAACCCGTTTACGCGAGTCCCTCATGAGGGGCTTTTGAGAGGAGAATAGAAAATGGATGTGAAGACCGGTGAAATGAATGGCTGCCCGTTCCATGGGGATGCCGGACCACGAGGACTTTTAGGCCGCACCAACCGCGATTGGTGGCCCGAGGCGATGCAACTCGACATCCTGACTGAGGGTGGCCGCAGTGCAAATCCAATGGGCGAAGATTTCGACTACGCTGAAGCGTTCAACACCATTGATTACACAGCGCTCAAGGCCGACCTGACCGCGCTGATGACAGACGATCAGGAGTGGTGGCCCGCCGATTATGGTCACTATGGCCCGTTCTTCGTGCGCATGGCGTGGCACGCGGCGGGCACATACCGCACAGGCGACGGGCGCGGCGGCGCTGGCAGCGGGCAACAACGCTTTGCCCCTCTCAACAGCTGGCCCGATAACGGCAACCTCGACAAGGCGCGCCGCCTGTTGTGGCCGATCAAGCAAAAGTACGGCAAGAATATCAGCTGGGCTGACCTTTTCATCCTTGCTGGCAATGTTGCGATTGAAAGCATGGGCGGTCCCGTCTTCGGATTTGGTGGTGGCCGTGCCGACGTGTTCGAACCTGAGAGTGTCTATTGGGGCACCGAAGAGCAGTGGGTGAACGAAGGCGTCGCCACCCGCATCCAGCCCAAGGAAGGCATGGCGCTCGAAAACCCGCTCGCCGCGATCCAGATGGGCCTGATCTACGTCAACCCGGAAGGGCCGCAGGGCGATCCGTATGATGATTTGGGCATGGCCCGCGACATGCGCGAAACTTTCGCCCGTATGGCGATGAACGATGAAGAAACCGTCGCGCTAACAGCTGGTGGTCATGCCTTTGGCAAAGCCCACGGCGCGGCCCCGTCCGATACCTTTGGCGGCTCGCCCGAAAGCGAGACACTGGAGAATATGGGCCTTGGCTGGTTGGTCGATGGTGAAGAAATTGCCAAAGGCAACATCACCACATCGGGCATCGAAGGGGCATGGTCGAGCACGCCGACAGAATGGAACGGCAATTATTTCCGCTTGCTGCTCGATTACGATTACGAGCTGGTGGAAAGCCCAGCCGGTGCCAAACAATGGCAGCCAATCGACCAGAAGGAAGAGGACATGGCACCCGATGCGCGTGACCCTTCCAAGAAGGTTCCGACGATGATGACCACCGCCGATATGGCACTGAAGCGCGATCCGGAATATCGCAAGATTTCCGAGCGTTTCCGTCACGATCAGGCCGCGCTGGATGACGCATTTGCCCGCGCATGGTTCAAACTGTGCCACCGCGATATGGGTCCCAAAGCGCGCTACATGGGCCCTGAGGTTCCGGAAGAAACGCTGATCTGGATGGATCCTGTGCCTGCCGGCGCAGCACCGACTAACAGCGCAGCTGATGCGTTCAAATCGGCCATCATTGGCAGCGGCCTTTCAGTTAGCGAGCTTGTAAAAGCAGCTTGGGCCTCGGCATCCACCTATCGCAATTCTGACCATCGTGGTGGTGCAAACGGAGCCCGCGTGCGTCTTGCTCCGCAAAATGGCTGGGCTGCGAACGATCCTGAAGAGCTGGCCAAAGTACTTGGCGTGATCGATCAACATCGCGGCGATATCTCCATGGCGGATGCCATCGTTCTGGCTGGCAATGCTGCGATTGAGAAGGCTGCCAAAGATGCTGGCCACGCAGTCGATGTGCCGTTTATCGGCGGACGAGGCGATGCCACTGACGAGCATACTGATGCCGAAAGCTTTGAGCCGCTGGAGCCGTTTGCCGATGGCTTCCGCAACTACCTCAAAACCAAAGCAGACGTTCGCACCGAAGAAATGCTGATCGATAGAGCGCATCTCTTGGGGCTGTCCATTTCTGAAATGACTGTGTTGGTTGGCGGTATGCGTGCCCTGGGCGCGAACACTGGCAACACTGGGCATGGTATCTTTACCGACCGCGTGGGTCAGTTGACGCCAGACTTCTTCACCAATCTGCTTGATATGGGCACCAAATGGGCACCGGTCGATGGATCAGGTGACGAGGAATATGTCGGGACGGACCGCAAGACGGGCGCGGAGAAATACCGAGCAACCCGTGCAGACCTTGTCTTCGGTTCAAATTCTCAGCTTCGTGCGCAAGCCGAGTTTTATGCTGAGAACGGAAATGAGGCGAACTTCGTGCACGACTTCATCGCGGCATGGACCAAGGTGATGAATAATGATCGCTTCGATGTAACCTATGCAAAGCATCATGCGTAATACCTAGTACCCCCCGAAGCCCTGATGACCCCTTGTGGTCAGGGTCGCAATTGTCCCCGGTGCTGAAAATGCACCGGGGGCTTTTTCTTTGAGCAAAGCCAGGATCTTCGCGACGTTGGCAGGCACAAAAAAGGCCGCAGATCGCGCCTGCAGCCTTTTCCCACTTTGATCCAACCGATTGAGAAATCGCGCTTACTTTTTCTTCGGCTTCTTATTTGCGCCCTTGAACATTTCTTTGTCATAAGATTCAGGCGACGGTGCAGTTTCAGATTGGACGCCAGCTGCGATTTCATCATCAGTCAGAAACTTGATTGCAAAGCCCAAAGCCCGCGTTTTGCCCCAGCTATCGAGGCTGACTTTGCTTTCGCCATAGCTCACATTGACGACCGCATCCGCGCCCATTTTTTCGCCGCGCTCCCAAACCTCATTGTAGATTTTCTGCTGCGAAGGCTCTTTGCTGAAAATGGTCGCCTTGCGCACGCCAGCGGATACCGGGCCCACAATAATGTATGGCTTATCGGTGATATCATAAGGAAAAACAGGCACGCTCATTTCCTCGTTCACGACAACATGATCTTCGCGATCGTCAGCCAAAGCAGGCGCCATCGGTACTGCGCAAGCAAGCCCCCATGCAGCTGCAGATAGAACAAATTTCGTCATAATTTACCCCTCCGTCACAATGACTAGTCTCTTGTAATCGCAAGCCCAATCAATAGACAAGTTAGTAATTGGGGGATGGAAAGATGTTTGAAGCGATATTGCTGCTGGTCTTACAGGCAGAAGCCGCAGGCGAACCTGGCTTGCAGGATGGGCCGCCGTTTCTGGCTGAGATAGTCAAAGAGGCAGGCGAAGAAATGGCACCTGTTTTTTTTGAACCGGTTGCTGATGCTGAGCCTGCTGCACCTATCATCGATATTCCGCGCGACACACCCGTGCGCCTGATGGTTCTTACCGAAGTCTCCACCAAGGATCATGAGCCCGGCCACCGGTTTCGCTTGCGCGTCAATGATCCGGTCATCGTCAATGACCGCGAGGTAATCCCCATTGGCGCGATTGCCTGGGGCGAATTGCTGAGCGCGGAGAAAAGCGGCAATGTTGGCAAAAGCGGCAAACTGTCCGCGCGCCTCCTATATGTCGAACATGATGGCCGCGAAATCGCGCTGGACGGCGAGGCACAATCGGAAGGCAAATCAGGAAAAGGGGAAACGATACTCGGAGTGCTTGCTGCCGGGCCGCTTGGCCTGTTCGCAAAAGGGAATAACGCAAAACTCAAGGCGGGTGAGAAGATGACCGCGTTTATCGCCGAGGATGTGAGCTTTGGGGCTGAATTGGCTGCACGCCCGCCCGAAACTGCAACTGTAACTGTCGCGACTGCGGAAAAGCCGACAGCAACAGAACTTCCTGAGGCGATCATCAATTACTAACCGAACTTGCCTTGCGCTGACCACTGTATCAGCCGCTTGCATCGTGAGTGTGAGCATGCCGGCGTGCGCGCAAGACGCTAATGCGGAACAGGCCGAACAGCGCGCGCAGGTGCAAACACATGCCAACGGCAATAAATTGGTCCTGCCGCGAAGCACGCGCCTTGGTTTTAGGCTGGCGCAAACGCTTTCAAGCAAAAAAGCCAAACGTGGTGATCTCGTCCGGTTCACACTGCGCGATGGCATCACCCATCAAGGCATGATGATCGTGCCTGCTGGCAGCCCAGCGATTGGCGAGGTTATTCGCGCTCAGGAAAACGGCTTTATGGGCCGCGGGGGAAGGTTGGCAGTTCGGATGCTCTATCTCGATCTTCCCAGTGGGCCAGTGCGAGTGTCGGGACCTTTGGGCGGTGCAGGAAGAGATCAAACTGTCTTGGCAACAGCAGTCACAACGGCGACATTGGGCATCGTATTCTTTGTGAAAGGCAAATCAGCTGTAATCAAAGAGGGAACACCGTTAGATGTAACGCTGGATCGCGAAGCGCGCATTCCGCTGCCCGGCGATGGGCTGGCCAATACGCCTGACCCTTAATCGTCAAATCCAGCCCGCCTCTTTTAATTCGCTAACCTGGGCACGACTGACCGGTGCCTCGATTTCACGCGGCAGCTTAAGCCGCATATTGCGACCTTCGCGTACCACATCTTCGACCGCCCCGCGCGCGACCCACCAGCTGCGGTGAACTTGGCGCCCGTCTACATCTGACAGATGCGCCATCGCATCGCGCAGCCGCATCAGCACCAGCTGTGAACCGAGCGCGGTGTGCACGCGCACATAATGATCCTCCATCTCCAACGCGATGATATCTGTACCGAGTTCGGCTGGCAGGTTATTGAGCAGTGGGTTCGAAGCGGGCGCTTCCGGCATTTGATGAGCAATTGGCGCAGGTTTTGCTTCAACTGCCCCGCCCATATCGTCAGACGCTGGCTGCTCGCTATAATCTTTGTTCAGATCGATCGCGTTAAAAAGCAATGTCGTGCCGCCGCCGATTATCAGGACATAAAAGTAGTTGAGCAATCCCGCCTCTGCTGTTGGTACCGGCACATCGCTGAGATCGGGTAGATTGCGCAATATCCAGACGGCCGCGCTCATAGGAATAGTAGCGATTAGGACGGCGGCAACCCACAGTCCGGACCGCGGCAATTCAAGCGACCGATGCGCGCGTTCAACCAACGGAGCCATCGGGCTGTAAATTGCATATCCCAGGTAGGAAAAGGCCAGCCATACCAGCAGGCGAACAGGTAGCGGGTCTTGGAAACTTCCAAACGGACCAACCAGCGCGAGCAAAACTCCGATAATCGTCATCACTGCCAGATCAATTGCGATCTTGCGCGCCAAACGAGTGCGCGGGGCAGATGATTTGTCCGTCATTTCCCATCTTTTGGCTGCCCATTCGCGCTTCGTAAAGTGTCAAAGCGTCGCAAATGCTGGGCTTCACTGGACTGTTCGCGAACCGAAGTGCCGGTTGGCGAAGGCATGATTGCAGGCGAATGGGCGCGCGGCATTGTCGGTTCATCAACTCAACGACGATGAACGAAGGACTGACCATGACAAGTTTAGCGAACGCAATCAGCCTCAAAAACTTGGCGATGATTGCGGGCCGTTTTCCCGCGCACACGCCAAAGCCCAAACCTGCAAATTTCGATTACTCGCCGATCACTCGCGGCATTATCGGTGTTGCTGGCTTGTTGATGTCGGCAGCTTGTTTCTATGCGGTGATGCGGTTTGCAACAGGGTTTGCAAGCGCGCATCCTGACACGCGCAATATAGCTGTCGTCCTGCACGTCTTGACCGTTATTCCAGCCGTTCCCCTGGGCGCATATCTTATGCTTTCGCGCAAAGGGACAAAGCGGCACAAGCAATTGGGCAAGCTATGGGTAGCCCTAATGGTCATCACAGCAATTGCGATCACGTTCATCCGCGGCGGAACCGATTTCAGCTTCATTCATATCTTTGTGCCCATCACCTTGCACGGCGCATGGAAAACCGTCGCAACCGCACGCCGCGGTGATATCGCCGCGCATAAACGTCACCTTCTCTCGATGTATCTGGGCGCTCTCATGATCCCCGGCGTGGTAAGCATGGCAATGCCGGGCCGAATGATGAACGTCTGGATGTTTGGGTGAGCTTGCGCGTAGCAAACTTCTCTAACCAAAGCTGCACGGTTGCTTGATTTGCGACAACTGACCGAGCGGGACGGGCGTCGCCGGGGAGTTCTCCAGCGACGTTTCGTTTATCAAGCGCGCTTCAAAACCACATACAAAGCACCCTCGCCCCCGTGGCGAATATGTGCGCGTCGGATAGCTGCGATGCTGTCAGCATGATGGCTGGCCGCAAGCCAATCGAGTAATTTGGCTCGAATCGCACCGCGTTTGGAAGCTCGGTCGGCGGCCTCAACGGGCCGCTCGCGTCCCGCAATCACTAGCACGACGCGCGCACCCATTGCGCGCGCTTGATCCAAACCACTGGTAATCCGCGCATAAGCGCTGTCGAGATTATGACCATGCAGATCGAGCGTTACATCGGGTGCGATTTGCCCAGCCTTGAGCCTTCGATTCCAAGAGCCATCAAGGGTTTGACCGTGACCAATTCGCGGCAATGGACGACGCGCTGTAGCGGTTAAGGACACGCTGATTGGCAAGGTGCGATTAGGGAGAACGGGTTTTGGCTTTTGCGAAACACGCACACCTCCCGGCTTGGCAGGGGTCTCTTGCGATACTCGCGGAGGATTGGGCGCGCGTTTACCGGCCAGCGGTGTGACCGATTGCGCGAGCTTTGACCAAGCGACTGCTTCTGTATCGCTCAAACCGCGCGGCGCGCTCATTGTTCTGCCTTCAACCGGTCAACGGTACCGCGCGGCAAGAGGATGTAGGCATTGCCGCGCCCGCTCATTCCGCCAGCGATTTCACGCGCCTGAGCGCCTGCTCCCCAGAAAGTGTCGAACCGGTTCGCCCCCTTGATAGCGCCCCCTGTATCTTGAGCGATCCACAGACCATCGGCGACGTCACGGTCGAGATCGAGGAAAACGGGTGCGCCATAGGGGACAAAGCGCGGATCAACGGCGACCGAGCTTTCCCCGCGCACCGGCACACCAATAGAGCCCAATGGCCCGTCGCCGGTCAACTCGCGAAAGAATACCCAGCTTTTGTTAAGCCTCATCAGATCGCGGCCATCTGCAGGGTTGTCGCGAATATAGGCCATGATGCCTTGCATTGAGCCCGAATATTGCCCTGGCCCATCACCCAGGAGGCCGCGGTCACGCATCACGCCGCCAATACCAGTATAGCCGCGCCCGTTTTGCCCTGCATAGCCGATACGAATGATCTCACCAGTTTCGGTTCGAATGCGGCCTGATCCTTGAATTTGTAGGAAGAAGAACTCGACAGGATCCGCAGCATAAGCGAGCACAGGTGCTCGGCCTTCAAGCGCACCTTCTTCAATCTCCGCGCGCTCAAAATAAGGGACGTATGATCCATCTGGCAATTTGCGGGAAAGTGGAGCCCTGCCCGTGCGATCTGATTGCGGGACACCCTGTGGCCAGCCGCGCTCCAGATCATTGGGCATACCATATACCGGAACATATCCGGGCAACGGCGTGCGTGAACCGGCAATTTCGGGTTCGAAATACCCGGTCGCAAATGCCTGTCCATCGCCAATCACGGCGGTTTCGAAATTGTTCTTGAAGAACCGCTGCGCATCGCCCCTTGCATCGGGGGCGGCGACGCAGGCGGGCTGCCAATCCACCTCGCGAGTAAGACCTGTCTGATCCGTGCGGGTGGTAAGCCTGGGGCAGCTTTCGATGAAAGATCGCAGCGCAGTCTCTGCATCGCCAGAAGTGAAGTTCAAAGAACCAATGCTCGGGCCTTCTCTCACGCCCGCAAGCGCCGCACTCGTTGCATCTGACCCCGGATTGCTAACGGGCGGTGTGACAGGAGGCGTTACAGGAGGATTGCCTTCAGGGATTAGCCTGACGCAGCCCGCGAGAATAATCGTCGCAAGAATAGCAAATGGAGTGCGCATCGTCATGCGCTCCTGTTTATGCTGATCAAAGGCGCTAGGCAATCACTGCACGCAGCAGCTGGCCTTAACCTTCGTCGGTTTCGTCGAGTAACCAGTTAGGATCGCGCGACGATGTGTTGCGAGAGAAAGTCCAGACATCGCGGCTTTCAATCGCATCATCGAGCGAGCCAGCAATTACATTACCATCTTTGTCACGCGTAACAGCCGCGATATCGGTCACAAACAGAATCGAAATACGCGCCATCCGTCCGTCGAGAGAGGCAGAGTGAATGCGCGTTTCTTCGATCCGGATAAGCGAATTGTCGAGTGTCTCACCAGCTTCTTCGCGCGCATCAATCGCGCCAATAAAACCTTCATACACGTCATCATCGCACAGATCGCGCAAAGTATCGCGATCACCCGTCCAGAACGCTTCGAGCACCATTTCATAGGCTGCTTTGGCGCCGTCCATGAAAACCGGCAGATCAAATTTTGAATCCGCATTGGCAATATCGCGAATACCACGCTCTACGGCAGGCATCACGCCTTCAAGTTCAATCGGACGCGATGGTGCGGGCTGGCTTGTACCCGAAGGTTGCAATGTCTGCTGCTGCTGATTCGGCCCTGAATCGAAACGATTCGGAATCGATTCCTCCTCATGTTCCGCCCGGCGACCCAGCACAGAATAAAGCCGATAGCCTAAGAAAGCGGCGAACAAGGCAAGGATGACAATTTCGATCACATCAATTTCCGATTTACCAGTTGGCGAATGCACATGATAGTCGCATTGGCCTTAAGAACCTATCACTGCCTTAATTAGGCATCAAATACAATTCGGCAACGCCGTTTTGGTTGCACTTTGTTTCAATTGCGTCGCTTGCGATGCAAGTGTCGACACATAGAGCTTTAGCTGTTGCCTGTGTTCCACGCTGTTGCGAGCCGCTTTTGACGGTGCTAGGCGCGCCGCCGAACGCATTCTGCCCGCTAGCGCTTTTAATAAGGTGGGGGCATGAACTCTCGATTACCCAATTTGAAAGACCTATCGCATGGCTGATGACAACAACGTCCTTACCGATCTCGACAATGCAGCAACAGGTGCCAATGGCGCAGATAACCAACCAACGGCCGCGATCATCACACAATATGTGAAAGACCTGTCGGTTGAAAATCCCAGCGCACCTGATGTATACCAGTGGACCGATCAGCCGCACATTGATGTGCAATTCAATATCGGCGCCGACCCGGTTGGAGATTCGGTTCACGAGGTAACGTTGAAAGTGAACATCACCGCCACAGCGGAAAAAGGCCAAGCCTACATTGTGGAACTCGCCTATTGCGGCCTCATCGGCATTCGTAACCTTCCTGAAGAACAAGCCCATGCCTTCATGTTTGCAGAAGCCCCGCGCATTCTCTTCCCGTTTGCGCGCCGTGTGATCGCGGACGCTGTGCGCGATGCGGGTTTCCCGCCGCTCATGATCGATCCGATCGACTTTAACGGTCTATATGTTCAGCAAATGCAAGCAAAGCGTGAAGCCGAAGCAGCTGGCGGCGGCGATACGCCTGCTGTGAATTGATCCAATAAGGGCGCGGGCCTGATCTGATGAGCCTGCTTAAGAACCTAGGGACGATTGGCGGGCTGACAGCTGTTAGCAGGATGTTCGGCTTTGCCCGCGATATATTGTTGGCACGCGTCTTGGGTGCGACCGCAATGGGCGATGCATGGCAGCTTGCTTTCATGCTGCCAAACATTTTTCGCCGTCTGTTTGCCGAGGGAGCGTTTGCGAGCGCTTTTGTCCCGCTTTTTAATCGCCGGATGAAAGAAGATGGCGATGTGAGCGAGGCGCAGATCTTCGCGACCAATGTGCTGTCAGTGCTGCTTCCCATGCTTATTGTGTTCGGCGGCGTTGCCATGGTCGCGATGCCGTGGGTCGTGGATTACTTTGCTAGCGATGGTCTTGTCGAAAATCCAACAAACTACACCACTGCGGTGTTCATGGCGCAGGTCACGTTCCCGTATTTGATGTTTATGAGCATTGCGACGCTGATTGCGGCCATTTTGAATTCGTTATCCCGCTTTGCAGCCGCCGCAGCGGCTCCTGTCATCCTCAATATCTGCCTTATCTCTGCTTTGGTTTATGGGCTGTCACTTGCGCCCACGATTGAGGCGCAACGTCAGACCGCGCAATTGATGGCGTGGGCTTTATCGCTGTCTGGCCTCTTGCAAGTGGTCTGGCTGGGGCATTTCATGCGGCGAGCAGGATTTAAGCTGTCGCTTGGTGCGCCGCGCCTGACATCGGGTGTTAAGGAGCTTGGCGTACTGGTCGTCCCTGCAATTTTTGGCGCAGGCGTTTATCAGATCAGCCGTTTTGTGGACTTGTTCTTCCTCTCCACTCTTCCAGTTGGCAGCTATACGCATCTTGCTATGGCCGACCGTTGGAATCAGCTCCCCCTTGGCATTATCGGTATCGCGCTTGGCACAGCAATCCTACCTGCGCTTTCGCGTCATCTAAGCCGTGCAGAGGACGATGAGGCTGTGCGCCTCCAAGCAAATGCAATCGAGCTTGCCATGCTTTTGACCGTTCCTTGCGCGGTCGCGTTGTATTTCACGGGCACTGCCTTCGTGCAGGTTTTTATGACCGCCCAAGCTTTCACCCAATCCGATGCGGTCACAACCGGCATGGTTGTTTCAGCCTTGGTCATTGGCCTGCCCGCTTATGTGCTTGTCAAAGTTCTCACGCCCAATTTCTTTGCAAGAAAAGACACGCGCACCCCGGTCATAACCGCCGCCATTAGCCTGATAGTAACGATTGCGCTCAACATCGTGTTCGTTCTTAATATGGGTATGGGCGTATCAGGCCTCGCTCTGGCCGGAGCCATCGGTGCGTGGGTGAATATCGCCTTGCTCACTAGCATTTTGTCAGCGCGCGGTTTCTTCACACTCACACCGCGCGTAATTGGGCGCCTCATCCGGATCGTGCTTGCATCTGCGATCATGGGCGCAGCGCTCTATTGCCTGATGCGGAGCATTGGTCCTTGGTTTGAAGCAGGAGCACTCGACAAAGCTTTAGGTATTTTGGCCATCCTTGGGACAGGCGCTATCATCTATGGCGGAGCTGCAATCGCGCTCGGCGTGCTGGACAAAGCAACAGTGCAACGCCTTATGCGTCGCCAAACCTAAACCGCCACGTTCCAGACGCTATTGCACTGGACAGCGCCTTTGCTAAACAACGGCACATGGCACGACAGCTCCTCTTTACTTGTTCAGCCCATCCGCATTTCGGGATTTACGGGCGGGCGGCCTGGCGATGGCGCGCGAGCTCTTGAATTGAGCCCATATTTGGCCGCAACCGGCCAATCCATCTGCATTTCTAAAAAGAGTATCCAACAATGAGAGTCGTCTCCGGTATTCAGCCCACAGGCCAACCGCACCTTGGCAATTACCTTGGCGCCATCGTCAATTTCGTGAAGTTGCAGGATGAAGCGCACGCGGCTGGCGGGGAGTGCTTTATCTTCCTTGCAGACCTGCACGCTATTTCGATGCCGCATGATCCAGCTGAGCTATCGGCCACCACGCGCGAAATGGTTGCCACTTTGGTCGCCTGCGGGCTCGATCCAGCAAAGACGGTTCTGTTCAATCAGGCGCAGGTTCCAGCTCACGGCGAACTCCAATGGCTCCTTTCGGGCACTGCCCGGATGGGCTGGCTGAACCGAATGACACAGTGGAAGGATAAAGCTGGCAAAAACCGCGAAGGGCAATCCATCGCGCTGTTCACCTATCCCGTCCTGCAAGCCGCCGATGTGCTGCTGTATCAGGCGACCCATGTCCCGGTGGGTGAAGACCAGAAACAGCATTTGGAATTGGCACGCGATATCGCGCAGAAATTCAACACTGATTTCGGGACAGAGGATGCGCCCATCTTCACTCTGCCCGATCCGATTATCCCGCCAGAAGCAGCGCGGATCATGTCTTTGCGAAATGGCTCTGCGAAAATGAGTAAGTCTGACCCCTCCGATATGGCCCGCATCAATCTGATCGATGACGCCGATACAATCATGAAAAAGGTCAAAAAGGCAAAAACCGATCCTGAACCTTTACCAAGCGACGAAGAAGGGTTGGTCAACCGCCTCGAAGCGCTCAATCTCGTCAGTATTTACGGTGCTCTGGCCGGGCAAAGCGTGGCCGAAGTTCTCAATGAACATGGCGGGCAAGGGTTCGGCGGGTTCAAACTCGCGCTTGGCGAAGTGATGATTGAAACGCTCAGCCCGATCAATGCGCGCTTCCGTGATCTGACGCAGGATCGCGAGGCATTGGATGCCATTCTTGCACGCGGCGCGGCGCAAGCACGTGAAGCCAGTGCAGGCACTCTGGCAAAGGCCTATGATGCGCTGGGGCTGGTTCGCAGCTAATCTCAGCTTGCCTCTGCCAAGCCACGTTCAAACGCCGTTCACAACTTACATCTACACTGCCTAAGGACAGTGCCGTCTCACTGGTTGAGGTCAGCATTCGCAAAGCTGCAGGTGCACAGGCATGCTGCTGAGAAAATGCGAGTGTCATGCGTGGGGAACGCAGGAGGTGTCGCTGGCGTTAGACTCTGGTGAAAACACAAAGGGTGTGCCATGTACACAAATGATATGACCTCAAAACCGCGCAGCAGTACCCGTGGCCGTATGGCCAGAATCGCATTACCGCTGGCTATGATTGCTGGCCTTGGTGCTTGTGCACCTTCTTTCAAAGCGGACGTTCAGCGCTTCCAAAGCCAGCTTCCCGCTCCTCAAGGCGAAACTTTCGCAATTGTCGCCGATGATCCGAAGCTTGATGGCGGGCTCGAATTTGCGCTTTATGCCGATCAAGTCGCGGCACAAATGTCGGAACTTGGTTATACCCGCGCTTCTGACGCGGCCAACGCTTCAATCCTGGTTCGCTTCGATTATGATGTCGATAATGGTCGCGAACGTGTTCGGACAACTGGTGGTGGATTTGGCTTTGCGGGCGATCCGTATTTTGGTCGCGGGTTTGGCTTTCGCCGAGGCTTTGGGTTTCGTCGCAATTTCGCATTTGGCTTTTACGATCCCTTCCTCGCTGGGCCGGATGTGCGCAGCTATACCGTCTACACCAGCGAAATCGGTTTGAAGATCGACTCCACCGCAACAGGTGAGCGCTTATTCGAAGGTAAAGCGCAGGCGTTGTCGCGCTCGAACCGTCTGCCCAAACTGGTGCCCAATCTGGTCGAAGCTTTGTTCGTCGATTTCCCCGGCAATTCCGGGGAGACGCTGCGTATCACGATCAAAAATGACGAAACAATAGTGAAAGAGATCGACTGATTGATCACACTGAAATTCACCCACCAACGTTGGATGGGACGGAAAGGCGGCGCAAGGGATCAGCGCCGCCTTTTTGATGTGTGTATCTATCCTGTGCTAACCTATTTACGGAAGAGTCCGCAAAACCCAAACCGCGAGTTGCCGCCAATGAAATTTCCCTGCCTCCTCACAATTACAGCGCTTTTTTTGGTAGGATGTCAGGCTGAAGAACCGGCGCAAGCACGCGAACCCGATAACTTCGTTCCGGTTAGAATTGCCGATGCGCAGATACAGAATTCGCTAAAGGGGTGGACAAAAGCACCCGCTCCGCACGCTGCCAATCGGATTGTTCTAAAATCAAGAGGGTTTAAAGATGCGCGTGCCTTAACAGTTGAAAACACGACTTTGGATTTTGACCGGGCCGTGACTGAAGCTCTCTCCAAAGAAGGTATTACGAACATCAGCCTGCTGACGCAACGCGACGTGCAAGAGGCCATCGCGCATGATTTTCGCCTGGTGACTGGTATCAAGAAGGGCACCTTTCGATCATGGATCGCGAAAGGGACAGGGCCAAAGGGTGAGTATAAGATCGCTGGCTTTTCGCTCATATCGCCGTTGGGAAATGATCCCGGAACATCGTTTGAAATGTTCCTTGCGCCCAAACGCGAATATGAAGCTCTTGGTGGGTTTATTGTGCCATCCGTGCGCTATCTCGATAACGTGATTACGAAACCACCGGCAACATTGCGCGAATGGGGTGCAATGTCAGATGCCCAAGCCATCAAAGAGATGGATGCCCATTTTGCCTATTTCATGACACAGATTATCCGAGGACGGATTTTGCAAGGCATGATGCAGCAGCAAACCCTCGGAATGCTCCAAGGTCTGGGGCCTAATGGCGACTACGGTTTGAATGATCCAATCTATGATTTTTAGCCGGGCAGCAAGCGCACCCAAACTTTAGCTGCGGGCTAAAGACCCTTTGCCCCGCCCGTTGAACCAAACCCGCCTGCACCTCGCGCTGTGTCGTCCAGCTCTTCAACTTCGTCCCATTCAGCGATTGTTACAGGCGCCAAAATCAATTGCGCCACACGGTCTCCGCGTTCGATTGTAAAATCTCGCAAGCCGTGATTAATTAGGAGAACGCGCAATTCGCCGCGATAATCGCTGTCGATTGTGCCGGGCGTGTTGGGCACAGTTATTCCATGCTTGAACGCGAGGCCAGAACGCGGACGGACCTGAATTTCGTATCCAAACGGAATGGCCATCGCAAAGCCGGTGGGCACGGCATAACGCTGCCCCGGCCTAAGCGTCACAGTTTCGGCAGCAACCACATCCATGCCAGCCGCACCAGCGGTCGCATAGGCAGGCAAAGGCAAACCTTCGCCATGTTCCAGCCGCTTAATCTCAACCCTTACAGGAATACTCACTCGGCAGCTTCTTTCTGTAATGCAGAAGCAATTCGCTCTGCCAAAGCCATTGCAACATCTTGCTTTGGCATTTCCTCGAGGCTTTCAACGCCTGAACTAGTGATGATGTGTACGCGGTTTTCATCGCCGCCCATCACGCCTTCGCCATGCTCATCACTTGAGACATCATTGGCGATGATCCAGTCAGCAGCTTTGCGTTTCCGCTTTTTCTGAGCGTTATCGATCAGATTTTCGGTCTCAGCGGCAAAGCCGATGACCAGTTCGGGGCGCTTGTTACCCGCAGCGACATTCGTAAGGATATCAGGGTTTTCAGTGAGCATCAAAGCAGGCGGTGCAGAGCCACGTTTCTTGATTTTTTCATCCTTATATTCTTTTGGGCGCCAATCAGCGACAGCCGCGACCATAACCGCGACATCAGCGGGTAAGGCCGCCTTTACAGCTTCGTTCATTTCCGCAGCGCTTTCGACATCAATGCGATTAACGCCAGCGGGTGTCTGGAGCCAGACCGGACCAGCCACCAGACTGACTTTCGCGCCCAATGCCGCTGCCGCGCCCGCAATGGCAAAGCCTTGTTTCCCGCTCGAACGGTTCGCGATGTAGCGCACTGGGTCAATCGCTTCCCAGGTTGGGCCAGCAGTTACAAGAATATGGCGGCCTGCAAGAGGCTGGTAATTTTGATCGCTCGCAAACTCTCCGACCGAAGCGGTTGCGGTCTCAATTGCTGCGACATCTTGTGCCTCTTTCGCAGCAGCTTTCTTGGGAGCGGGCGCTTCTTCCTCGATTAACTCAGGCGCCGATTGGCGCTCGTTAAACTCGTGATTGATAGCGTCGGGATCAATCGGAAGCGCTGCGCCCGCAGCACCCTTTGCGGCGAGTATTGGCCCACCAAGGTCAGGATTAAACTCGATCTCCTCTTCCTCAACAGGAGGCAGATCTTCATCGGCGGTTTCCTCACTCTCAAACTCAGCGAATTCCGCTTCGACCTCTTCCTGGGTGCGTTTGGGTGTTGAACGCGGGATGATGCGCGACAGCAATCCACCAAGTCCGCCACCTGTGCTTTCCTCTTCTTCGGGCTCCAGAGCCTCAGAAGCGAGATCAACTGCATCATTGGCAGCCACCGCAGGCACGCTTGGTTCGGGAACTTCGAGACCCAATTGGTCCGCAATTGCGCGCCAGATCGCGTCGGGTTCAGGCAGGCGACCATAACCAAATTCGCCGCACGCCATCGGGCCTTCGTCAGGATCAAGCACGATTGTGCCGCCTTCGCGCAGCGCATCGATATTGCGCTGAGTAGAGGCATGCTCCCACATCCGCACATTCATCGCAGGCACCGCCATCACAGGTTTATCCGTCGCCAATATCAAGGTGGTCGCAAGATCATCGGCAATGCCATTTGCCATTTTCGCAAGCAAATCAGCCGTAGCCGGGCACACAACCACCAGATCAGCCTCGCGACTCAACTGAATATGGCCCATTTCCGCTTCGTTCTTGAGATCCCAGAGCGTCGTATAAACCTGATTTTCGCTGAGCGCGGCCAATGACATAGGCGTTACGAAATGCTGCCCTCCCTTAGTCACCACGCAGGTTACATCCGCCCCGCCCTTGCGCATCAAACGGACAAGCTCGCACGACTTGTAAGCAGCAATACCGCCGCCCACGACTAGCAAGATTTTCGGTCCGGTAACGGCCACTTTCGACCTCTTTAACGCAGGGTCGCAGCAAAGCAATTCAGGTCGCTAGGCTGCGCCAGTTGAACAAGCTTGTTTTTGAACTTAGCCGTCCCACACCATTCGGCCAAGCCCAAGCGCGCCTCCTGCGACACAATGGTAAATTTTTCGCTATCCGCGCAACTGTTTGAGGCATAGAGCGGCAAGATTGCAACGGAGAAAATTATGCTGATCGCGCTGCGTTTTTTGCTGGTTCTGGGCGGCGGAGTGCTGCTTTTTATCGGTGTCGGTTTTCTGACAGATCCAGCCGGGTCTGGCGCAGATTTCGGGATTAATGCCGCGGGCGCACACGGCATCACATCAATACGTGCTGATTTTACAGCGTTTTTCGTTGTTGCGGGTGCCAGTTTGATCTGGGGTGCATTGGCCCGGCACCGCGCACCGCTGGTGATCGGCGCCGCATTGATGCTAATTCCTCTGGCAGGGCGGTTTGTCTCACTTTTCATCAATGGTAGTTTTGACGGGTATCTTCAGCCGATGGTGTTTGAAGGCGTATTCGGCACTTTTTGCCTCATCGGTGCGGCGGTTCTGCCTGCATCGAAAAAGCGCATAAGCTCGATTGAGAACCCTCTCTAACCCAGCAATCCGCTCGTAATCAGAGCCCACATCGCGCCTGCGCCGCCCAATCCGGCAACAAAATATCCAACAACACCAGGACCGCCTGTTTGCTTGCGATCAGTCAGCAAATGGATTTCGGGAAGTGGCGGCGCTTCTGGCGCGCCGCCTTTGGGTGGGAATTTTTCTTCCAACCGGCGCACAAGTCCGGGCAGACGCAGCAATGTCTCGGTGTCTTCTTTAATCCGGTCAGCAAGGGCGGATTCGGGGCCCAGCTCATCGCGGATCCAACTGCGCACATACGGCGCGGCGGTATCCCACATATTGATTTCGGGATTAAGCTGAGTCGCGATACCTTCGACCATCACCATCGTTTTTTGCAACAAAAGGAGGTGCGGCTGGGTTTGCATGTCGAAGTCGCGCGTGATTGCAAATAAGCCATCGAGCATTTGGCCAACCGAGAGCTCTTTCACAGGCTTTCCGCGCATCGGCTCCCCCACCGCCCGCAGAGCGGTCGCGAATTCGCCGACCGAATGATAGCTCGGCACATACTGAGCTTCGAAATGGATCTCGGCAACGCGTTTATAATTGCCAGTGGTCAAGCCATAGAGGATTTCTGCCAGCCATTGCCGTGCGCGCCGATCAATCCTGCCCATGATCCCAAAATCAATCGCGACAATCGTGCCGTCATCTTCCACGAACAGATTGCCTTGGTGCATATCGGCATGAAAAAATCCGCCACTGATTGCTTGGGTCAAGAACGAGATTACGAGCTTTTCAGCAATCTTCTCCAAATCATGGCCGCGCGCTTGCAATTCATCGAGCCGGGAGATTTTGACACCGTCAATCCATTCGATAGTCATCACCCGGCCATTAGTACGATCCCAGTCAATCTCCGGAATACGATACCCGCCAACACCCGACATTTCCTCGGCAAGCTCGCTGGCAGACGCAGCCTCGCGCCGAAGATCAAGCTCCGAATTGGTCCAGCGTTTGAAATTCGCAATCGTCAGGCGCGGACGAAGCCGCGTCGCCTCTCCACCCATGGCCTCGACATGTGCCGCAGCCCATTCATAGGTCTGAATGTCGCGCGCAAATTTCTCCTTGATCCCGGGCCGCAGAACTTTGATCGCAACCTGCCTGCCATCGGTTGTTATGCCCTTATGGACCTGAGCGATGCTGGCGGCGCCAACGGGGTTTGGATCGATTTCACTAAACAGGTTCTCAATCGGTTGACCAAAGCTTGCCTCAATCGCTTCCCTGATATCGCCAAATCGCACAGGCGGCAGGCTGTCTTGCAGGCTGAGAAGGTTATTTGCAGCTTCTTCGCCGACCAGATCAGGCCGAGTGGCGAGCGACTGCCCCAGCTTAATCGCAGCCGGGCCAATCGCTCGAAATGCGCCTGCGTAATCTGGTTCACCACTTTTGCTGGTAAAGGTGGCCCACCGCGCAAGCTTTGCCAGCCTTCTGACGGGTGCTGGCGCATTGGGATCATTTTCAATGCCAACAAGCGCACGGCGCCGGGCAAGTGTAGTACCCCAACGCGCGAGGCGAGAAAAGTGAACAATCGGCGTGGTCACTGGTTTAGATCTTCCACCCCGAATGGATCGCAACCGCGCCGCCCAGAATAATCTCGGCTTTCGTATTCACGAACCCTGCCTGTTTGATCATCGCTTCAAATTCCGGCGCGCGTGGAAATTTGCGGATTGATTCGGCCAGATAGCGATAGCTTTCTGTATCCCCCGCAATCACCTGGCCCATACGCGGCATCACATGCATGGAATAAAGGTCATAAACCTCGCGAAAACCCGACCAATCGGTCACCGAAAATTCCATACAATAGAACCGCCCGCCAGGACGCAGCACCCGGTAAGCTTCTTCAAGAGCCTTGTCCTTGTATGTCACATTCCGAATGCCAAACACGATCGTGTACGCATCAAAACTGTTTGATGCGAAGGTAACTTCCTCTGCGTTCTGGCATGTAAAGACGAGGCTGCCAGTGTCCTCGCTTTGCTCGCGTTCCATTGCCCTTTCAGCGCCCACATCCAGCATTTCCTGATTGATATCGGCAACCGTTACGTTCGCACCGCGATCCGCCATGCGGAAAGCGATATCGCCGGTACCGCCTGCCATATCGAGAATGTTCTCGCCCGGCTGTGGCTTTACACGTTTAACAAAACGATCCTTCCACCCACGATGCATACCGAATGACATCGCATCATTCATTATGTCGTATTTGGATGCGACGCTGCTGAAGACATCGCCCACGCGCCGTGTCTTTTCTTCGGGGGAGACGTCTTCATAGCCGAAGGATACGGTTTCATTGTTGCTTTCGCTCATGGGGATCGCACTAGAGGGAATTGTCGCACGCGCAAAGGGTGTTAGTGGGAGAGTTTGAAGGGTGCGCTCAAGCATCCGCCCGAGCTTGGCTACGGAACGCGAACGATAAAGAGCCCAACCAGCAAATGCCTGAATTACCAGAAGTCGAAACGACCGTGCGCGGCCTTGCTCGTTTTCTCGAAGGAGAGAAAGTGACGCGAGTGGTCCTTAATCGGCCCAATCTGCGCCGACCATTTCCTGACGACCTTGTGCAAGTTATGACAGGCGCAACAGTCAGCCACCTTTCGCGCCGGGCAAAATACGGTCTCATTCACCTTGATCGTGACCAGACGGTGATTTTTCACCTCGGCATGAGTGGCCGTTTCCGAATCGATCCCGATGAGCCTGACCGCCATGACCACATGGTTATTCAGACCGCCAACCATAGTTTTGCACTTTGCGACCCGCGGCGATTCGGTTCAGTTGATCTGATGCCCACTGAGAAGCTCGACGAATGGCCTCAATTTGCAAGCCTTGGTCCTGAGCCGCTAGGGCCTGACTTCACGCCCGAACATCTCAGATCGGCTCTCAAAGGCAAAACCCAACCAATTAAGTTATGCCTGCTTGATCAGCGCATGGTTGCAGGCCTTGGCAACATATATGTGTGTGAAGCACTCTGGCGCGCTGGCATCCACCCTCTGAAGAAGGGCGGCAAAGTGTCTAAACCCCAACTGGCCCGGTTGGTGCCTGTAATCCGCGAGGTACTGACCGCATCGATTAAGGATGGCGGATCATCATTGCGTGATTATGCCGCGCCTGATGGGGAACTGGGATATTTCGCCACCCGCTTTGATGTCTATGGCAGAACAGGGGAGGCGTGCAGGCGCGATGATGGCGGCGCCATTCGCCGGATCGCCCAAGGTGGCCGCAGCACTTGGTATTGCACCAAATGTCAGAAGTGAGCGAATCCTTGACCTGAAAGGGCGTTACGCATATGTGGCGCGCTTTCCGACGCCCGAATTGCATTTGCGGCGCCGCACAGAATTTCGAAAAGCAAACAGATTTCCGGTCGCGTCGTGCGACCCCAACATAACGCGAGACAGACAGACAAATGGCCAACACGCCGCAAGCCCGCAAACGGATCCGCCGCAATAACGCCCGCGCAGAAGTGAATACAGCTCGTATGAGCCGCATTCGCAGCTTCATCAAGCGAGTCGAATCGGCTTGCGAATCTGGCGACAAAGATGCTGCTGCGGCCGCGTTGAAAGCTGCCCAGCCCGAAATGGCTCGCGGCGTAGCTCGCGGTGTCCTTCATAAAAACACAGTCGCGCGTAAAATGTCGCGACTTACAAAGAGGGTTTCGAGCCTCTGATTCGCAACCTTCCTTGAAGGAAACCGTTAGTCTGGTTTCCGTGGAATTTCTAAGGGCTTCGCCGGATTGGCGAGGCCCTTTTTCTATGAAGGTAATATGACAAAACGCCCCGTTAGCAATGTCAGCTTTCTCCGCGATTCGCAGCGTGTAAAAGTCGAAATTCGCGTAAATTCAGGCATTTGAACGGACGCCTGCGGGGTTGCGGCGAGTCAACCGAATTATTGCAAGAATATTAAAATTTGATCCTTGCGTCTTTGCCCGATGCGGCCCTAATTCAATGGATATCCGGAGCGGGACAGTCCGGGTCTTTACAGTCTAGCCAATCGGGGGTCTCCCGCGAAAATTGCTTTCGCGGGGATGGAGAAGGTTTGCCTGTTGCTCTGGCTGAAAATAGGACTCGGATCACTGCTCCGGGGACGAGAGAATATTGGGGAACACGGACCAAATGGTGCATAGAATTGACAAGGCGCGGGCTACGCGCCGCCACTCGGATGAGGATTTGATGGAGGATGCCGAAGCGGTAAACTTGGCTGCTGATTGGTCTGATATCAGTCAAGGCTTGAGAAAAGACCTCGGCCATCAATTACACAGCCAATGGATAAAGCCGATCCAGGTTGGTGGCATCGACAAAGAAACCGGAACTCTTGATTTGTTTCTGCCGACAGAATTCTCGGCAAACTGGGTCAAAGATCGCTTTCATGATCGCTTGCAACTCGCATGGAAAATCGCGCGCAGCGAAGTTCGCGAAGTCAATATCCAGGTTCATCCGGGGCGTCGCCAGCTTCCCGAACTGCGTCTTGATGATGGACGACGGCCAGCCAATGATGGCGCGAGTGCGATCGCTGTCGCCGCAGGTACGATTGGCGATGCGGGCTTTACATCCAGCGTCGGCCTTGACCCATCGCTGACTTTTGCAGCTTTCGTAACGGGCGAAGCCAACGTTCTGGCGAAAAACGCAGCTGAACGGATGGCTGCAACAGAGCAACCTCAGTTCTCTCCTTTGTATCTGAAAGGTGCGACCGGTCAGGGCAAAACGCACTTGCTCCACGCGATTGGTCATGGTTTCTTACAAGCGCATCCGCGAGCTCGCATTTTCTACTGCTCGGCAGAGCGCTTTATGGTCGAATTCGTGCAGGCGTTAAAGGCCAATCAGATGATCGAGTTCAAGGCGCGCCTGCGCTCGTTCGATCTCCTGCTGGTTGATGACATTCAATTCATCATCGGCAAAGCCTCTGCTCAGGAAGAACTGCTTTACACGATTGACGCGCTGCTCGCCGAAGGCAAACGTCTTGTGTTCGCCGCAGATCGCGCACCGCAAGCTTTGGATGGTGTTGAGCCGCGGCTTCTTTCTCGCCTGTCGATGGGTTTGGTCGCTGACATTGCATCTGCCGATATTGAACTGCGCAAAAAAATCCTGGATTCGAAACTAACCCGGTTTGCGCCATTGAGCGTCCCCGAAGATGTGATCGATTTCCTCGCTCGCACCATCACACGCAATGTTCGCGAACTGGTAGGCGGCCTTAACAAGCTGATCGCCTACGCACAGCTCACAGGCCAAGAGGTCTCGTTACATCTTGCCGAAGAACAGCTGACCGATATCCTGTCGGCCAACAGGCGCCGAATCACGATTGATGAAATTCAGCGCACGGTCTGCCAATTCTACCGGATTGACCGCAGCGAGATGTCCTCGAAACGGCGCGCGCGCGCTGTAGTGCGCCCACGTCAGGTTGCGATGTATCTGTCCAAAGTGCTCACGCCGCGCAGCTATCCCGAAATTGGACGCAAGTTTGGGGGACGCGATCACTCAACCGTCATCCATGCGGTGCGTCTAATTGAGGACTTGCGTCAACGCGATGCTGATATGGACGGTGATGTGCGCAGCCTTTTGCGGCAACTGGAAAGTTAATTCGCACACAATTTGCACACTCTATCAACAAGGCTGTCCCTCCGTTCCCCGATATTGGGGAGGAGGGCGCCTTACGATTGATGATAGACAACCTTGCAATGCTCACCGGGTATTCACAAGTTGGGCACGGACTGCCAACAGGGTTGTGATGGTCGACAGGTTGTTCACAGACACACCCACAGATGGGTCCACAGCGCCAGAACGCTCGCGATTATCACACCCGCAATCATCTCGCGCTTCTTCGGCGCTTTCCCATGCGCGCCTTGATCGCTTCTCCAGGCATATAGTCATTCCTGAAATCGGCGGCGCAGGGCAGATGGCGCTTGGATCAAAGCATGTCGCGCTGATCGGGCTTGGCGGCATTGGCTCGCCCGTGCTGCAATATCTTGCTGGTGCCGGGATCGGGTGTTTCACGCTAATTGATGATGATGTGGTGGATGTCTCAAACCTCCAGCGCCAGACCATTTTCACAACCCGAGATGTCGGCCATGGAAAGGCGACGAGCGCTCGTCGCTGGCTGGCGAATTTTGATGATGCGCTTGAGGTTGTCATTTCAGACAGCCGCGTCTCGTCAGACAATGTCGGAGATCTGATCGCTGGCGCGGATCTGGTGATCGATGGGACGGACAACTTTGCAACTCGCCTCGCGGTTTCCGATGCCTGTGTTGCCGAACGCGCACCTTTGCTTTCAGCCGCGGTCGGCCGTTTCCAGGGCCAGGTTGGCGCATTCGCTGGGCACTTGCCGGATCAGCCCTGCTATCGGTGTTTTGTGGGCGATGCATTCGACGCAGACGACTGTGACACTTGCGCAGATGACGGGATGTTGGGCGCAATGGCAGGCTGGGCTGGCAGCTTTGCCGCGATGCAGGCCGTAAGAGTGCTGCTTCAAGGGGTAAGCAAGTTTGGCGACCCACAATTTGGGCAATTGCATCTACTGGATGGTACGGAGCCGGGAATGCGCACAATAAAGATCGGCAAAGACCCTGCATGCAGCGGGTGCAGCTGAGCTGAGCACAGACGGCGTAAGGTCGGACGAGGACTTGATTGGGTTTGTCGTCTCAGATTCACCCTCGGACAAGGCCGTCAGCCTTCTTTCGAGGCTATTCAAAACCGTTCTCAGGTCGGGCTTGGATCGCCTTGTCCTGAATGGATGCGCCAGCCGTACCTGATGCAGCTTCCTGTTCCCTTGGGAAGGCAACCTTCAGGCACGAGCTTGTCTCACAGCAAGTGGCGTCGGCATTGGCTAACCTTCCGCCCCCAATGCACATCGATCACTTAGACAACCTTGTCACATTGGATCGGGATTGACTGCTGATCCCCATAGCTGCGCACCTCAATCGAACAACTCGTCCACCCAATTGGGCACCAATTCACCGGCCGGCCCGTAGCGCGATTTTGAAAAGAAATGACTGCCCTCGCTCGGTTCAAGGTTTAGCTCCAGCGTCTTGGCACCTGCTGTGCGCGCTTCCTCCACAAACCCCGCAGCCGGGTAGACAGCGCCCGAAGTGCCGATGCTCACGAACAAATCACAGGCTGCAAGCGCGTCATAGATACGTTCCATTTGATAGGGCATTTCACCAAACCACACGACATCCGGACGCAGCGTAGGCATTGCGCATGCCGAACATTTAGGCCTGTCAATCATCGGCGCGTCCCAGGGCATTCGGACGCCGCACGAAGAGCACAAAGCGCGCTTCAACTCCCCATGCATATGAAGCACTTGCCTAGATCCCCCGCGCTCGTGAAGATCATCGACGTTTTGGGTGACCAGAAGCAACTCGCCAGAAAATTCAGCCTCCAGGCGCGCTAATGCCCGGTGCGCGGAATTGGGCTTTACCTTGGCTAATGCCTCACGCCGCATGTCGTAAAAGCTCAGGACCAAATCAGGATCGCGCGCAAAGCCTTCCGGCGTTGCTACATCTTCGATGCGGTGCTGTTCCCATAACCCGCCAGCGCTGCGAAAAGTGTCTATCCCGCTTTCTGCGGAAATTCCTGCGCCTGTGAGGATGACGATGCGTTCGATTCCTGCCATGAACGCGTTTCACCACAGGCATCGGAGTAAAGGCAATGAGCAAGGCAAAAATCCGCTTCGCTGTAATCGGCCATAAAGGGCGCATGGGTCAGGCCATCGCCGAGGCGATCGAGGAAGCGGGACACGAATTTCGCGTCGGTGTGGATCAAGGCGGCGATCCTGAGCCGCTGCTTGGCCAAGCAGACGTGGTCGTGGATTTTTCATCGCCCAATGCGCTTCTCACCAATCTTGCCGCAGCAAGAACAGCGCGCGTGCCGATCCTTGTGGGAACCACGGGCCTTGAGGACGCGCAATTCGCCGCACTTGATAATGCAGCAACGGATATTCCCGTGCTCCAGACGGGGAACACATCACTCGGCATAACTTTGTTGGCGCATCTGGTGCGTCAGGCAGCGGCGAAACTGGGGCCCCAATGGGATATCGAAGTGCTCGAAATGCATCATCGGCACAAGGTCGATGCGCCCTCTGGCACTGCCAAATTGCTGGGCGAAGCAGCAGCGCAAGCACGCGGCATTGAGCTTGCAGACAATCGCGAAGCGTCACGCGATGGCCATACCGGAAAACGCGGCGAAGGCGCGATTGGCTTTGCCACTTTGCGCGGAGGCAGCGTGGTGGGCGATCACAGCGTCATTTTTGCAGGCGAGGAAGAGCGAATCACCCTGTCCCACAGCGCCGAAAACCGCAGCATCTTCGCACGCGGAGCCGTGCGCGGCGCAGAATGGCTGATTGGCCGGGAGCCTGGGCGTTATTGTATGGAGGACGTGCTGGGGTTATGATCGGGCTATTCAAACGGCTGTTCGGAGTTGGCAATGATATCGCTCAAACTGCGCAAGCTGAGCCCGCAAATTCAACGCCTTCGCCAAAGCCTCAACTCGAGCCGATCCCCGATGACATCGCTAACGGGTTTCTCGATTGGTATCGCGCCCAACGAAGACCCGCGATTGCTCTGAAACCGGATATCAATCTGCCCATTGAGCCCAAGACATCACGCCTGTTTGGGCCTGCCTTCTTGCTGAAGGGAGAGGAATGGCCGCAGGCTAAGAACGGCAAGACGCTGGATTTTTTGGCGCAGATGGACCTTGCTGATTGCGCCGCATTAAAGGGTTATCCAGCAAGTGGCATAATCCAGTTTTTTATCGGGCGTGACGACCTTTTCGGCGCGGATTTTGAAGACTTGCTGCGCGGGGATTATCTTGTCCGTCACGTTCCCGCTGATGCAGATGGCAACATGCGCGAAGCTCCGCACAAGGATGACTACGATCAAAGCGGGATTGATGATTTCTCGCCTGCCTACAATTTGGAAACGCGCCTGCGCGGGATTAGCCTTGTACCCGAAATGATCGAAGACATGATCGATCTGTCGCATTTTGAAGCATCCAAACGTTTCTTTGGCATTCCCGCCAAATACGACCTTAATCCACTTTATAATATTCTCGACAAACTCCAGGCGCAGCGATCGCAAGGGCATCATACGGGTGGTTATCCCGCCTTCGTTCAAACGGACATTCGTGAATATGGACGATACCTCGAATATGATCATGTCCTTTTGCGACTGACATCGGATGAGCATTTGATGTGGGGCGATGTCGGCGAATGCGTATTCATGATACCGAGCGAAGACGTTGCGAAAGGCGATTTTAGCCGCGTGATATACACTTGGGACTGTTCATAGGCCGTGACCAAAGACCAGATTTTCGAATTCTTCCGCCGCCTCGCCGAAGACAATCCCGAGCCCGAGACCGAGCTGGAATATGGCAACGCCTATCAGCTTGTCGTGGCGGTCGCGCTGTCGGCGCAGGCGACCGACGTGGGCGTGAACAAGGCGACGCGCGCGCTGTTCGCCAAGGTCGAGACGCCGCAGCAAATGCTCGATCTGGGGCTGGAAGGCCTGATCGAGCACATCAAGACCATCGGCCTGTTCAACTCCAAGGCGAAGAACGTCATCGCGCTCTCACAGCTGCTGATCGACGAATATGGCGGCGAAGTGCCCGACACGCGCGAAGACCTGGTGCGGCTGCCCGGCGTGGGGCGCAAGACGGCGAACGTGGTGCTCAATTGCTGGTTCGGGCAAGAGACCTTCGCGGTCGACACCCACATTTTACGAGTGGGCAATCGCACGGGATTGGCCAAGGGCAAGACGCCCGAGAAGGTCGAAGAAAAGCTGGAGAAACGCGTGCCCGCGCCGTTCCGGATCGGCGCGCATCACTGGCTGATTTTGCACGGGCGCTATGTCTGTAAGGCGAGGACGCCGGAGTGCTGGCGTTGTCAGCTGGTGGACTTGTGCAGCTTTCGGAAGAAGGTGCTGGAGAAGCCTAAGGGGCGTTAACCCCGCCCACCTCCGTCATCCCCGCGAAGGCGGGGATCCAGTTTCGGGCAGTTTTGGCTCCGCTCTGGGTTCCCGCCTTCGCGGGAATGACAAGAACTGTCGATCTTAGGCCTTTGTCATACCCCTGATCGTTTGCCAGTATTCGTCTGCGACATCTTCGTCGATCTCAACTCGCAAGGCGCTCTGCGGGTAAAGCCGGTCGGCACCATCTTTGCGTGGACCAGAAATCCAGAAATGATCGCCGTTGTCTTCGGCCACATGATTGTATTTGTAGCCCGATCCAACCTTCAGGAAGGTTCGGCCTCGATAATGAACGGACCGTCCCGACTTTGAGAATGTCACGCGGCCAATCCGGGCAGGTCCATTCAGACCCGCAGACTTGTCCTCAATGTACATTATGCGGGTTCGTGGCTTTGACACGATCAAACATCATCCGCCGAGATCATCTCGGCCTTGTCGATCTCGCCTGTCAGCGCGGCCACCGTCGTCGCCACCGCTGCATCGCCGCTCACATTGGTCGTGGTGCGCATCATATCCATGATCCGGTCGATGCCCGCGACCAGCGCGATGGTCTCCAACGGCACACCAACCGCGCCGAAGACCAGCACCATCATGATCAGGCCCGATCCCGGAATACCCGCCGCACCGATGGCTCCCAACGTGCCTAGGATCGAAATCGTGATATAATCGCCCCAACTCAAATCCACGCCGAAAACCTGCGCACCGAACAAAGTCGCAAGGCCCAGATACATGGCGGTACCGTTCATGTTGATCGTCGCGCCAAGGCTGATCACAAAACTCGCGACAGAGTTCGACACGCCAAGGTTGCGCCGCGCACAGCGCAGGGTCACCGGCAATGTCGCATTGGAGCTTGCCGTGGAATAACTCACGGCAATCGCGTCAATAATCCCGCGAAAAAAGTCGATCACCGGCAAACGCGCGATGAACTTGATCATGCCGGCATAAATCACCCCGATTATCAGCAGACACCCGACATAGTTGAGAATGACGACCTGCCCCAAAGCTTGAAGCGCATCCAAGCCCAAAGTGCCGGCCACCCATGCCATCAGCGCAAACACACCAAACGGGGTCAGCTCCATCACCACCATGGTGACTTTTTGCATGACGACACTGCCCGATTCGAAGATTTTGAGCACCGGCTCCCCCTCTTCCTTGGCCATCAGGATACCGATTCCGATGAGGAGTGAGAACACGATCAACGGCAGCACATTCACATCCGCCATCACTTGAACCGGGCTGGAAGGGACGACTTCAAGGATCATATCGGTGAACGACACCGCCTCTTCCTTGCGCGCCTGCGCCTTTTCCAAAGCGGCCGCATCAAGCGACATCTTGGATGGGTCCAGTCCTTCCCCAGGCTTCGCGATAGTGCCAATCGCAAGGCCCAACCATACCGCCATTTGCCCCGTCACCACGAAGATTAACAATGCACGCCAGCCCACGCTGCCAAGCTTTGACAGATCGCCAATGCTCGCAACGCCTGCAACAAGGCTGAAGAAGATGAGCGGCACCACCAGCATCTTGATGAATGCGATGAACACATCGCCAATGATCTTAATGCTGGCCGCTTCCGGCCCCCAAGCCATGCCCACAAGGATGCCAAGGATCAGCGCGCCAATAACACGCTGCCAAAGGGGGATTGCGAACCATGTCTTCATTGGAGAGTTACGCCTCTTCTGGAGTCTCGTTAAGCGTCAAAGCGCCGATTGCTGCGCGAGTGTATATCTTTGCAAGCACATCAAGATCAGCGATTGCAACCGCTTCATCACGTTTGTGCATGGTGGCATTGCATAGGCCAAACTCAATCACCGGGCACACACTGCGCAAGAATCGCGCGTCTGACGTACCGCCCGTGGTTGATTGTTCAGGCTTAATTCCTGTCTCCGCCTCGATTGCTTCCGCTAACATGTTGGAAAACGCACCCGGCTCTGTCAGGAAAGGCTCGCCAGAAATAACCGGCAAAGCGCGTCCACCATGTTTTTCGGCAATAGCTGCGACGCGCTCGGAAAGGCTGCTGCCTGTGTGCAGGTCATTAAAGCGAATAGAAATCCGCGCCTTGGCCTGCGCCGGGATCACATTGTGCGCTTTGTTGCCGACTTCCAGATCGGTAATCTCAAGATTGGAAGGCTGGAACCAGTCGGTGCCCGTGTCCAACATCAATGCATCAAGCTCCGATAGGATCGCGACCATTTTGGGCAGCGGATTATCAGCGAGATGCGGATAAGCGACGTGACCTTGCGTCCCTTCAACCGTTATCCAGATATTCACGGACCCTCGCCGACCGATTTTCATCATATCGCCCAATCGGTTAACGCTTGTCGGCTCTCCTACAAGGCACAAATATGGTTGATGGCCCTGTGCATGCATATAATCAATTAAAGCCCGCGTTCCGTGCAGGGCAGGCCCCTCTTCATCACCGGTGATAATGAAGCTGATCGTCCCAGTTTCCTGCGGTACGTCTTTCACAGCCTCAATCATGCACGCGATAGAGCCTTTCATGTCCACTGCGCCGCGGCCATAGAGGAGTTCGCCGCGTTCTTCGGGTTCAAACGGAGAACTGCTCCACCCCTCACCCGGAGGCACCACATCCAAATGTCCGGCAAAGGAAAAGTGCTTTGAGCCTTCAGGCCCCTGGCGGATCGCGAACAGGTTCTCAACCGGAGCCTCCTCCGATCCTTCGGCGCCGTCGCCGCGCTGAAAACGGTGCACCTCAAAGCCCAGCGGCGTAAGCAAAGCTTCCATCACATCAAACACTTCGCCGGTTGCCGGCGTCACACTGGGCGCTGCCATCAGCTGCTTGGCAAATCTAAGAACGTCACTCATAAATGCATCGCTAGCAGGAGTTACCGCCAATGCCCAAGCTTGATCTTGATGCGATCCCGCAAACCAACGCGACAGGCTATCCGCCGCCGTTTGATGCTGATGTAAAAGGGCGCTGGTACAGACGTCTTGCCCCGCCATCGGGCCTTACGAAAATGGGCGCAAGCCATGTGACAATGGAGCCAGGCGCATATTCATCGCAACGCCATTGGCACACCGCACAAGATGAGTTGGTGGTGATGCTTTCAGGCGAGGCGGTGCTGATCGAAGATGGAGGCGAGAGTGTTGTAAAATCCGGCGATATTCTCGCATGGCCAGCGGGGGTGAGGGACGGCCACCGCCTTCACAATCGCAGCAAAACCCCATGCGTCTTCATCGCAATCAGCGCAGGCGACAGGGACAAGGATGGCGGCGAATACCCGGATATCGACATGATGTTTCGCGCAGATGGCTATTTTCGCAAGGACGGGACGCGCTATCCAACCGGGCGCATTCCATAAGGCCACCGCATCAGGCGACCGTGTCGTATTGTTCAATCACCCATTGCTCATCTTCAGAGGCAGCAACCCATTCCTGCATCCAGGTATGTTCCCAAATGGCCTGCATATAGCTTTGCGCAAATCCAGGAACGCCGATGCCGTAAGTGATAAAGCGCGAAACGACCGGCGCGTAGAAGATATCGGCCGCGCCAAACGTGCCAAACAGGAATGGGCCAGCGCTGCCATGGCGGGCCCGCGCCTCGGCCCAAAGGCCCAGAATGCGAACAATGTCCTCTTTCGCTTGATCCGACAGATTCTCCAGCTGGATCCTGCGCCGAACGTTCATTGGCATATCGCTGCGCAAGGCGGCATAGGAAGAATGCATTTCGGCCACCAGCGATCGCGCCATGCCGCGCGGCGCGTCTTCTTTTGGCCAGAACCGGTCGCGCCCAACCTTATCGCCCAGATATTCAAGGATAGCTAGGCTATCCCAAATGACATTGTCGCCATCCCACAGGATCGGCACTTTGCCTGATGAAGGTTGAAATTCCTCATTCGCTTTGCGCTGCTCCCATTGCTCACCAAGCATAGGAACGGTGATTTCCTCAAACGAGAGACCCGACTGCTTGGCAGCAAGCCATCCGCGAAGGCTCCAGCTTGAATAATTCTTGTTTCCAATGATCAGTTTCACGCGCGCTTTCCCACCTTTTGCGGCCATTAACACAATGCCCTAGATATTCAGTGTTTCGCTGTCGAGGCTGAACGGGTTACGGGTGTGTATCAAAGAGTAACGGAGCGCCTGCCTCAATGAGCCTGTCTAAAACAACCCTCCCCCCTTTCCACCTCGCATTCCCGGTCAATGATCTTGCCGCCGCGCGACGCTTCTATTGCGATGTGCTGGGATGCGCTGAAGGGCGATCTTGCGAGGAATGGATTGATTTCGATTTCCACGGGCACCAGATTGTCGCACATTTAAGCAAGGATGCAGGCGACAGCATGCAGAACGAGGTCGATGGCGATCATGTGCCAGTGCCGCATTTCGGATTGGTGCTGGGTATGGAGGACTGGCGCGATTTGGCTGATAGACTGCAGTCCGCAGACACTGATTTTGTGATCGAACCCACCATCCGGTTTGAAGGAAAACCGGGCGAACAAGCAACCATGTTCCTGCGCGATCCGGCGGGTAACGCACTAGAGTTCAAAGCGTTTGCCGATCCTGCGGAGTTGTTTGCGAACTAAGGCATCAAAGCAGAAAAAACGGCTAGACTTTACGATATACAAAGTTGTCGCTTCCGACCAGCGATGAACATTTGTGCTGCTTGTAGCGGTGCCCAAAAGCTGACATTCTGATAGCGCCCGACTGACCAGATGTGAGACTGCATTGCTATGATTGATGTCAGGCCGTTTTCCGGAGCAAAGATTGTGCTTTATTCCGGCTGTCATCTGGTTGCTTACCTTCGCGACGAAAAGCCGAATATCCCTTTCCCAGGTTTATGGGACTTGCCGGGGGGCGGCCGCGAACTCGATGAGACGCCAATTCGATGCGCAATACGCGAAGTCGAGGAAGAATTCGGTTTAAGGATCGCGATCGACAGGATCGTTCTTAACCGAAGATATGAAAGCGGGACCGAAGGCGGGCAAAGCAGTTTTTTTCTGGCCGCCCCACTTCGAGCCGCAGAGATTGGGCAAATCGTGTTCGGCGATGAGGGCCAGCGCTGGAGGATGATGAGCTTCGATGAGTTTCTAGGCAAAGAAAACGCAGTCCCTGATCTCAAAGCACGCCTTAAAGAATGCCTCCCCCAACTGAAATGATCATCGATATGGAGCGTGCACCATTGCCGTCGCCGTTTAGTTTCGCGCCCGATGGAATTGTGAGCCTACTGAAGCAAAATTACCAATGCGAGGCATTCGTAGAGTTGGTGAGCACTCTGTCTGCTTTTCAGGAATGCACTGCTAAGCGCAGCCGCCCTCTTATAGCGCTCGCTCCCCGACACCTTGCCCCAGGGGCCCTATCAAAATTTCATTCTCAATAAGCGATTGTCGTTGGAGAAGTGTCAGCCTTGGCCCAGAGCTAACCTTGGCGAACCCGCTCATAAAGCAAACGTGTTTCGAGCAAATTTGAAATTCGCAAGCCCACTTCAATTACGTCAAACGGCTTGGAGACAAAATCCTTTGCGCCCAGAGCCAGCGCTTTGCGCCGGGCTTGAATTGTGGTGTCCGCCGTGAGCACCAACACAGGGCGAAATTCATTGGCTGCATCGTGGCGCGAGAATGCTTCGAGAAGCTGGAACCCGTCGACTTCCGGCATCATTAAATCGAGCAAAACGAGGTCCGGCTCAATATCGATATAGGTCTTCAACGCTTCGCTAGAATCTGTAAGGCAATGGACATTGGTATACCCTTCGCGCTGGAGGAGATTGCGCAAAAGCAGCACATTGGCTTCCTCATCATCAATCGCAAGGATGCGGCAGCCGAGGATCTTTTCCGGCTCGATCAATTGAACAGGCATAGGTTCAGCTCTCCTGCACTGGCGAGATTTCGGCAGGCTTTGCCCCGCATGCTGCAAGCTGGAACCAAAACCGAGCGCCTGGATCGTTGTTGATATGCCCGATCGCTCCACCCATGGATTCCACCAGACTTTTGGAAAGCGCAAGGCCAAGCCCCGTGCCTTCGGTTTTGTTTTTGGTGTTCTGACCGAGCCGGTCAAACGCGGTGAAAAGGCGTGATGCTTTATCCGCAGAAATGCCTGGCCCATCATCTTCCACGTAGAAAGTGATCAAACCGTCCCTTTCCTGCATCGCGCCAAGCCTTACGAAACTACCATCCGTGTTATACTTGGCGGAATTGCCAACAAGGTTGAGAATAACTTGAGTAAGCCGGCGACGGTCTGCTCGAACTGACAACGCATCACCGGGCAAATCCATTTCAAATGACAGGCCTGCGCTTGTTACGATGGGATCGGCTAGGTCGTGCGCTTCACTCAGGACTTGCGCCACGTCGAGCATTTCAAATTGCAAGTCGGCCCCGCCCGCTTCAATACTGGAGATATCGAGCAGATCGTTGATAAGCGCGAGCAAGTGGCGGCCTGCTTTGGTGATCCGGTCAATAGCTTCCCGGTGCGGGGCATTGAAGTCTTCTACATCGATTTCAAGCAATTGCCCAAAGCCCAGGATCGCATTCAAAGGGGTGCGCAATTCATGGCTGGTGCGCGACAGGAATTCGCTTTTGGCAAGATTAGCGGCCTCCGCTTCCTCGCGCGCCAGTTGCAGAGCTTCTTCGCTGCGGCGACGTTCTGACATATCGCGGGTGACTTTGGCAAAACCCTGTAGCATGCCGTCTTCATCGTGAAGAGCTGTGATGATGACATTGGCCCAAAAGCGTGATCCATCCTTGCGTAAACGCCAGCCTTCATCCTCTGCGGACCCATCAGCCCTTGCACGCTCAAGCATTTGATCCGGCAGAAAACTGCGAGTGTCATCGGGATAGAATTTGCTGAAATGTTGACCCAGAATTTCGTGCGCCTCCCAACCCTTGATGCGTTCCGCGCCCAAATTCCAGCTGGTCACGATGCCATCGGGATCAAGTGCAAAGATACCGTAATCGCGCACGCCTTCGATGACGAGACGGAAGCGCTCTTCGCTTTCTCTCAGGTCTTCTTCGCGCTTCCGCAAAAGGGCGCTTGCACCCACTAGTCGCTGCGTCAATCGCCCGATCTCGTCGGCCTCTTCGGGCAACTCGGTCAAACGCTCGCCGCGCGCAAGCAATTCTGCATTGCCCTCCAGCTTGCTGACACGTCGCACAATTCCGGTAGAGAAGAGATAGACAGCAGCAAGGCTACCAAGCAGACCGATAATCCCGCTGACCGCTGTCAGTGTCAGAAACCGCGTGCGCACGTCGTCAACCAAAGCACGTCGTTCATCAAGCACGACCGCTTCGCGTTGCTGAATCTTGTCGATCTCGCGTCGTACTGAATCAAGTGCCAGTTTGTTGGCAATCAGCGCGTCTTCGATCTGCGCGCGATCCGATCCATCCGAAGTCTCAGCCAAAGCTACAGTAGCCCTGAGTCCTTCGCGTTTCTCTTCGGTGACAAGCAGAAGATCTTCGAAGTATCGGCTAACCACTTCGTCTTCGATGGCGATATCAAGTCGTTTAAGAGTTAACGGCAATTCCCGCTCAGAGTTGCGGAAAGGTTTCAAGAAACGATCTTCGCCTGTCAAAGCATATCCGCGCACACCGGTAGCCGCTTCAGCCAAAAGAGCGTGGACCTGATAAATGTCACGTTGGATAGCAAAGGCGCGCCGCACGTCATCTTCCGCACGCGCTTCGGCGCTGCTGGCAAGATACAATGATACAAGCGCCCCTAACAGCACCGCAAGCGGCAAGGCGATTACCACTAGTCCTTTGAAAGCAAGCGGCCGATCAGTCCATAACCGCATCGAGGTTGCATTGCGATGATCCATCATGCCGCCCCTTTTCCACTGGATTTCATCTTTTCTGCCAGCACTGCTGCCTGAGTGCGATCAGCGACGCCTAGCTTTCCTATCAGGCGCTCGACATGCACTTTGACCGTAGCCGGGCTGATATCGAGTTCACGCGCAATTTCCTTGTTCGTCAGACCTTCAGCGATATAGCTCACCACTTCTTGTTCTCGGGCAGTGAGGATTTCGCCGATACCGCCTTTGGCCTTTGTCGGCATGTCAGTGCGCATGGCCGCGCTCACCAAATCCAGCGGGAGGGCTGATTGGCCGTGAAGAACCTGTGAGATGGCAGACCGTAGATCGCCAATGGCAGTATCCTTCAAAACATATCCAGCTGCACCTGCAGCCAAAGCTTCGCGGACATAGCCTGGCATATCATGCAAAGTCAGCATCACAACTCTGGTTGGCAGGCCCATGGCGACAATCCGGCGCGTTGCCTCCAATCCGTCGATCCCTTCACCAAGTCGCACGTCCATGAGTACAATGTCTGGCTTTAGGGTTTGGACAAGTTCGATGGCTTCCTCGCCAGTTTCCGCAAGCGCAACCACATCAAATCCGTCGCTGGCTAGCAAAGCCCTTAAACCTTCACGAGCAAGTTGATGATCATCAACAATGAGTATGCGCGGATCCATCATGCAGAAGACTTTCTAGGCAGAATGGCCTTGACGGTAACACCCCCGGCATCCCCCGCGCTCCATTCGAGCACTCCGCCAAGAGCAGACATGCGCTCTTTCATCACATCAATGCCAATATTATGCCCATCAATGCCTGATGAGGCCAGTGTTGCTTTCGATGGGCCGCGGCCCTGATCGGAAACAAGCAAAACCATTGGGTCGGCATCAAGTCTTGCCTCAAGTGTCACCTGACACGAGCCACCTGCATGTTTGTGAATGTTGGTAATCGCTTCTTGCGCCACCCGAAACAGCGCTGTTTCATATAAGGTTGAAAGGGCTTTATCATCCCCTTCAAGATACCTTGTTACGGTGAACCCTTCGTCTTCAAGTCCATCTGCCAGTGAATTTAACGCCGCCAAGAAACCAAGATCATCAAGCAATGTTGGTCTAAGCCCTGCAATCACGCGGCGAAGTTCTGATACCAGAGATCGCGCAACTTTAACCGGCGAAACCCCGATTGGATCGTCTCTCTTGGTCGCCTCCATGCTTTCAAGAAGACGCACCAGAGCCGTCGCATCTTGCGCCACTCCATCGTGCAATTCATGGCTTACCCTGCGCCGCTCTTCCTCTTGTGCAGTGAATATCCTCTCAAGCAGGAGCTCTAGCGTTTTTTCGCGTTCCTGTAATTGCGCCAGCAGAGTGCTGCGTTCTTTATCCGTGTTTATGCGGTCAATTGTGGAGCCCATCATTTCCAGCTGCATCCGAAGAGCCTCACGATCCTCGCCATCTGGTATAGCATCCAGACTAGGCAGCCCCTCTACAAATAGCGTTGCCACACGCGCGCCATCAGCCCCCGGCGCATGGATGGGTATGCCGGATGAAAGGTCGGCACACCTAACCGAAGCCGAACGACAGCCTGCGAAAAAAGCAAGGGAATCGGCGCATGCCTGCAAGATCGTGTCGAGATTGTCTGGCCCAGCTTCCGCCAGCTTCCGACCAGAAACCGACAGAAATCGCAGACGCGCCGCGCGTGCTTCGGCCGCACGATACAGCTCGCGCAGTTCGGCGATTGTTTCACCATCAGTTGGCAAAGTGGGCATGGTTATGTTCATGCCTTTCTTACTTAGAGATTCGCTAAGCTGAACACATAGGCCACACGGCCTACGCCGGAAAGCATGCCACCTGGCTGATTACGGCAGTCTGACCTCGACATATCTACAACTCACCGACCGCAAGATGGTCGCTCAGTTTTTTGGGTCCTAACTTTTTGAAGCGCCCAGTAAGGAAGAGAGGAAGCATTATGTCTATTTCACTCAAAAGTTCGCTAGGTCTCGCCGCAATCGGTGCTGCTGCGACCACTGCCGTGATTGGTATGCCCGCACTTGCTCAGGACACCTCTGTGCCCATCACAACAGAAGAAGTTGAAGCAGCGCAGCGTGCATGGGGCAATGGAATAGTCGCCATTTCCGCAGCGCATTCGCAAGGCGGCGACTATGTCGAAACCGCGCGGGATCATCTCGATACGCTTTATAACTACGACAATGGCATGGTGTTGTTCAAGCCGACACTCGCTGCCGAAGACCAATTTCGTGGAACTTACGACGAAGCACTAAGCTATTTCGTCAAAGGGATCAGGGCTGAAGACACAGGTTTTGCTATCAAAGGCTGGACTGCTGTGCGGTTCGAAAACGAAGGCATCGTCACCGACGATGACAATGCGATGGCCATGGGCAATTACTACTTCACTGGTGCCGACGGCAGCGTAACCAAGGTTGAATACACATTCGGATATGTTCGGGATGAAGACGGAAATCTAAAGATCAACACGCACCACAGTTCAATCCCGTTCGCTCCGGCCGCAGTGGCGTCTGCCGCGAACTGATCCGAAGCTATCAAGAAAACGGCTGCCAACTTATCCACCCCACTTTGGGCGCTTATGGCGGGCGACATCTTCCCTGATGTCGTCCGCCAGAATCTTTTTACTCAAAAATCTTAAAAGCAAGGAATGGCTCCCATGCGATCAAGAAAGCTGGCTTTGTGTGCTGGCGTATTAACTCTTTCCCTTGCAACGCCTGCGGCTGCAACGGAGGATGATTTCAACATCTGGACCGGACAATTTGTCGTTATTGATCTAGGCGAAGACGACGACTGGTACATTCGCGGCGAAGCGCAAGAGCGCTTTACCAATGATGCCGATCGCCTGGGCCAGCTGCTTTTGCGCTCCTTTGTCGGATATCGCATAAGCAAAGACGTGAACATCGGCGGCGGTTACGCTTACATTCTCACCGATCCTATTGGCCCGGTGGAATTGAATGAGCATCGTTTCTATCAAGAGCTCAATATCCGACTGCTCAATATGGATGGCCTCACGCTGGATTCACGCACCCGGCTGGAACAACGCACCTTTGAAGAAGGCGATGGCACATCATGGCGCTTTCGCAATTTTGTGCAGCTGAAAGTGCCGATCAGCGAAAACAACAAGTTTGTCGCCTATACGGAGCCATTCATCGAACTAAATGACACGCAGTTCCAGAGCGGCGGTCTAAGTGTTTGGCGTAATTTTGCAGGCGTTTCCATCCCGATTGCCAAAGGTGTGGAGGCTGTTCCTGGCTATCTCAACCAGACCGTTTTTAGGACTGGTGAGGACCGGATGGATCATGTTGCAAACGTGAATGTCTTCATGAATTTCTAGACCGCATATTTCAAGACTTCGAATTCTTATTGAATAGTTGAAATGACGAATCCCATTTTGAGACACAGTCACAGTCGTCTCGAACTACAAGAAACACTATACTTTTGCGGTATATCGTTTTTGTCGGATTCTATACGATATCGCTTTGGTCGGCTTCGCCTCATCCATGATAACACCATGGTACATATTGGGGACGGACGAAAACACCATGGCAGGCAACAGACACGAAGGTTTTGAGGATTATCACGAGGTCAAAACCTCGACTGACAGAGCTTTTGGTCTGACAGTCGGCGGTATTCTGTTGACGATTGCAGCCGTTCGGCTGTGGCTCTTCGATGCTGGACAAACCAGCACAATCGCCTTGGCCGCACCCGGCACGTTGCTCGTTTTATGCGCGTTCATTGCGCCCAAATTCCTGGCGCCATTCAACGCAATCTGGACCAAATTCGGCCTGCTTCTAGCGATGGTCGTCAATCCGATCATCATGGCGATAATGTATTTCGTGCTGTTCGTACCCATCGGTCTCGGCATGAAGGTGTTCGGCCGCGACGCTTTAAGGCAGCGCCCTCAACCCGATGCCGAGACATTTTGGATCAAGCGCGATCCAGCCGGGCCAGAACCCAAAACGATGACAAATCAATTCTAGAAAAATGATGTGAGAGAGGTGGCAGCCATGGAACTCGTCAAGGAACTGTTTGCATTTTTGAAAGCCCGCAAAAAACTCTGGCTGGCTCCCATCTTGATGATCATGCTGGCATTTGGAGCGCTGATCGTGCTGACCCAAGGCACTGCGGTCGCACCTTTCATTTACAGCATCTTCTAATCAGTTGAGCTGAAGCGATATTCGATGCGAATTTTAGGAATTTCAGCATTCTATCATGACAGCGCGGCCGCTCTGGTCGAGGATGGTGCAATTATAGCCGCTGCTCAAGAAGAGCGGTTTACACGGCGCAAACATGATCCGCGCTTTCCGAGCAAGGCGATCGGGTATTGCCTTGCCGAGGCAGGCTGCGACCTGGACAGCGTTGATCACGTGGTCTTTTTTGAAAAGCCATTCCTGAAGTTTGAACGCCTACTTGAATCCTACTTCGCCACTGTCCCAACAGGGTTTTCGTCCTTCCGAAAGGCCATTCCGCTATGGATCAAGGATAAGCTCTTCCAAAAGCGGTTGCTGCGCGAAGAATTGGGCAAGATTGCCGGCGTGAAATCGTGGGATGGCTCGATGCTCTTTACCGAGCACCACCAATCCCACGCTGCGAGTGCCTTTTTCCCCTCCCCGTTTGAGAGCGCTGCGGTTCTAACCATGGACGGAGTGGGCGAATGGTGCACCACGTCCCTGGGGCATGGGTCAGGCAATGGTCTGGAGATTATCAAGGAATTGCATTTCCCGCACTCGCTCGGCCTGCTCTATTCAGCGTTCACCTATTACACCGGTTTTCGCGTTAATTCCGGCGAATACAAGGTAATGGGTCTCGCACCCTATGGCGAACCGAAATACGCGCAGAATATCCTCGATCATTTGGTCGATGTGAAAGATGATGGGACGTTTCAGCTAAACCAGAAATACTTTAATTACGTCTCTGGCCTGACAATGACATCCAAGGCGTTTGATAAACTGTTTGCAGGCCCTCCACGCAAGCCAGAGCAGGAGTTGACGCAGCGCGAAATGGACTTAGCGGCCTCTGTTCAGGTGGTCACCGAAGATATTGTCATCAAACTCGCCCGCTCCATCCGCAAGGAGACAGCGGAGCGCAATCTCTGTCTTGCAGGCGGTGTCGCACTCAACTGCGTCGCCAACGGAAAGCTTCTGCGCGAGAACATCTTCGATGATATCTGGATCCAGCCCGCTGCAGGGGATGCAGGCGGCGCTCTGGGCGCAGCACTGGCGGTGTGGCACCAGTTTGAAGGCAATGAACGCACGGTGCGAACACCTGCTAAAGACGACATGAAGGGCTCCTACCTTGGCCCCGTCTTTAAGCAGGACGATATTGAAACCCGCCTCATTGCCATGGGTGCAAAGTTCGAGGTGGTTGGCAACGATCAAATGATCGCCAAGACAGCTGATGCCTTGGCAAACGGTCAGGCCGTAGGCTGGATGCAAGGCCGCATGGAGTTTGGTCCGCGCGCTTTGGGAGGGCGATCCATTCTTGGCGATCCGCGTTCCCCCACAATGCAGAAAACGCTTAACCTCAAAGTCAAATTCCGCGAAAGCTTCCGCCCGTTTGCGCCGTCTGTAAAAAGGGAAAGCGTCTCCCAATGGTTCGACCATGACCGCGATAGCCCCTACATGCTGCTAGTGGGTGATGTGGCCGAGGACACGCGCCGCGCCATGACCGAAGAAGAGCAAAAACTCTTCGGCATCGATAAGCTGAATGTCACGCGATCAACAATTCCGGCCATCACGCATGTCGATTACTCTGCGCGCATCCAGACGGTCCATAAGGAAACCAATCCTAAATACTGGGATTTGATCTGCGCGTTTGAAGAACGCACGGGGTGCCCCGTTCTTATCAACACCAGCTTTAATGTCCGCGGTGAGCCGATTGTCTGCACACCCGAGGATGCCTTCCGCTGCTTTATGGGTACAGGCCTTGATGTCCTGACTGTGGGCAATTGTGTGCTTTACAAGGACCAGCAAGACCCCAAGCTCGCGGAAGATTACAAACACATGTTCGAGCTTGATTAATGGCACGATCGAACTCCGATGAAGCAACCGAAAACCAAAGTGAAAAGCGCCCGATAAGCCGCGCGCTCGCAACATTGCTATGCCTGATCCCGGCAAGTTATTTCCTGATGATCGCAGGATATGCGGCTCTCAATTTTTCGGATTACGGCGCTGATCTGACGCGGTTTGCCCGCTATATTGGCGCGCCGTTGGCAATTGCCGGAATGCTGATCTACGCGGGTCGCAAACTTGCCCCTGCGCGGGCAGCCAATGTGGGGCTGGTTTCGGCAGCAGCTTTGTTCGCGCTTCTTCTCATCGAAGTTATACTCAACGCGCGGCTGCTGTTCGCAATTTTCAATATGGTCGGCCTGCTGACACCCAATGGCGGAGAAGACGCAGCCAATGTGAGAGGACAATCCAACCTCCCGCCGATGTTTTCGAGCAAGCAAATCCAAAGCGATTTGGGCATTACATCGCTCGACAAGGCTGTCTTCGCAGCCGCGCCGGGCAAGGAAGTGCTCCTTTGCGTCAATGAAGGCGAGCCTATCTATTACACCGCTGACCGTTTCGGCTTTAACAATCCCGATACGATCTACGATGGCACCATCGACCTGTCGATTGTGGGCGACTCATTTATCGAAGGGCATTGCCAGCCCCAAGGCGACACCATCCTTGGCCGGATGCGCACGCTTCAACCGCGCTCAGTGAGTTTTGGTATACGCTCTGGCGGGCCTTTACTCGAGCTTGCCATTCTTGGCCGATATGGTCCACAATTTCAGCCAGAATACACAGTCATGGCATTCTTTGAAGGCAATGACTGGCAGAACCTTGAACGCGAAATGCAGATGGAATGGCTGACACCAGCGCTCGAGGCCAATCCCGATTTTGGTTCTCCTAATCTGACTGAAACTCAAAAAGCGCAAATTGAAACGCTGTTTGGTGAATGGTGGTCGCAGGACGTCTCGCCCACCAATGTGCTCACAAAGTCTTCCTTCTTGCGCAATGTGATCGCATTGAACGAAGTGTGGAGTGTGCTGGGCCTCGATTACCCACGCGTTTCCAAAGAGCAACCCGTCTATTCCGACATTCTCGCGCGAACCAAAGAGGTGACCAAGGGTTGGAATGGTAAGTTTGCGTTGCTTTATATCCCGCAAGATGTGCGCTTCCGCGGGCTGCTGCCGAAGTCGTTCGTATATGATCAATTGCGCGGCGATGTTCTGGCTGCTGCCGAAGAGAACGGGATCGAGGTTATTGACCTCACTGACGTCTTTGCTGAAACCGATGATCCCACTGCGCTTTATGCCCCCGATGCGCATTTTAGTGCTGAAGGCGCACAAGTCGCAGCCGAGGCGATCGACCAATGGATCGCATCGAAAGGTGGCGTGACGAAAGACCATAACGGAAGGGCCGAGAAACAGTCCGAAAGCTAAGCCCAATCGTTGGCGAAGAATCTTGACGTCCGCGCAGGACAACTTCTTGACCAGTCTACGTGTGCTTGGGGGCGACAACCAGCAATACGCATTCGTCTTACATCGAGGCCAGTAGCTTTCAGGCTGCTCTTAGCTGATTAAAACGCGAGAATGGACATTCCGCCAACGGCCCGTTTGCGTACTGTTCACTGACCTGTCATTGTCCCAACGTGTCGTGGTCTATTCTCTCACGCCCATCTGATTACCATTTGGGTTTTTAATGAACGAGGCAGAGACCGTTGAAGGGAAATTTTACTATGGTTTTTCAAAGACTTTTGGCTATGGGATTGGGCCTAGTCTTGTCATTGTCCGCGGCTACAGCTTCAGCCGAAGAGGGCGTTGGCGCTGAATACATGGTAATGGACATCAATTCCGCTGAAGCAGCCCAGGGGCCGTTTCTTACCGGCCTCGCTCTGCTGCACAATTTTGAATACAACCGCGCAGCTTCTGCTTTCCGCCAAGCACAAGCCGCCGATCCCGATTTCATTATGGCCTATTGGGGTGAAGCGATGACGCACAATCATCCGCTTTGGGCCGAGCAGGATCGCGGTGCCGCTTTGGAGATTCTCCGCAGGCTCGGCGCAACGCGCGAGGAACGTGCGGCTAAGGCTCGGACACCGTATGAGGCACAATGGCTCAACGCGGTTGAAATATTGTATTCCGATGAAGGCTCAAAGGAAGAGCGCGATTTTGCCTATCTTGCCGAGATGCGCAGAATTCTAGCCAGCAATCCGGACGATATAGATGCCCGCGCATTTACTGGTTTGGCAATTCTTGGAACTTCCCACAACGGGCGTCAGATCCCGCTCTACATGGAAGCAGCAGGTCTGCTGGAACCGGGCTTCATGACCCATGAAATGCATCCCGGTGTCCTGCATTATCTTATCCATTCTTATGACGATCCGGTGCATGCGCCATTGGGTGAACGCATGGCGCAGCGCTATGCACAGGTGGCGCCTAACGCAGGGCATGCCCAGCATATGGTAAGCCATATCTTCCATGCGCTGGCAAAATGGGAAGCCTCTGAAAAAGCTAATATCAAAGCGGCGGCAACTGTTGATCGCCAACGAATTGCTCGCGGAGACTCAAAGACCTCTTGCGGTCATTACAACGAATGGCTGGTCTATGCGCTGCTACAACAGGGCAAAGATGCCAGTGCGATCGTTCGAGACTGCCACGCACAGACAGCCGAGAGTTTAGAAGGCTATGCGGTAAGCTCGCAGACGGGCGGCCGCCGATTTGGTGCGTGGAGCGCTGCGAGGGTCGTGAATTTCCTCGGTGTGGACACAGGGGATTGGCTGGAACCGCTTACTATTCCAGAATCTCTGCCAATTGAGACGACTGGCGCTGCGCGCTTCATGCAGGCGCACGGGATGCTGCTCCGCCATCGTGATGATGCTGACAAGGCGCGAAATGCGCTCACGGCGATGCAATCGCTGCGGCAGGAAACTCTTGCAGCGATGAGGCAAGCCGACCCCGAAAAGGAACCCAGTTACCCTGATTGGGGCAATCGCGCGATCGAGCGCGGTGAAGCGTTGATTGCTCTCGCGTCGGGAGAGCGCGAGAAAGGCCTTGCGATGCTCGAAAAGGCCGCTGCTGCAGAACTTGCGATGCCGATTGTGTTCGGGCCACCTGCAATCCTCAAGCCTAGCTTCGAAATCCTTGGCGAAGAACTACTTGCCGATGGTCGTAGTAAGGAGGCTGCTGAAGCTTTCAGAAAATCTCTCGAGCTGGCACCTGGGCGACGCATCTCGCTCAACGGCTTGCAGCAAGCCACGAATTGACCCTTACGATGAGTGTCATTGCCTAAGTGCCTGGCATCTGAGCGAGTTTAAACTAACTCAGTCCGCCAGACTGATACAAGACCGCATCAAGGAGCTTGGTGGCTGCTCCTGGCGAAAATCGCACGACTGTACGTGGCAAAAAACAAGGGTCCTTTCGTCCTTTGGTGCTGTCCGCTCTCGCTCCCGGTTTCAGTCAAAGTGGGATGGCTCGAACTGGGCCGATGGCGGAACGTGTACTTATGGCTGTTCGAGCTGCAACAGCAGACCTCAAAATGCGCCTTTACTTCTCCCGCCTTTCAAATCCGGATTTGGGCATCCGATCAGAGGCTGGCAACCCGCTCCATATCATGTAATTTGACCTGAACTTCTAACTCATCAGGATCTCACGATGCGCGCTTATGCCTCTTTTCTTTTGCTACCGTTTCTATTGCTGGTTGCCAGCTGCGATGACCTGGTCTCGCCGGACACTGCTCAAAGGGGCAAAGTCGCGCCAATTCTGACAAGTGAACAGGCGTTTGATGATGAGACTTTTGCAAAACCCGGGGAGGCGCGTGTCACGCATATCGACCTCGATCTAGCGTTGGACTTCGACGCGAAGACAATCGGAGGGACGGCCACCTTAGATATTCTGGCGACAGATGAGGCAAGTCAAATTATTCTTGATTCTAATGGCCTTCGTGTCTCAGCCGTCACTGACGAGGCTGGCAATGCCTTGAAATTTGAACTGGGCGAGAAGGTCGAAGGCAAGGGCGAGCCTTTGACTATCGAGCTTCCGGCTCAGAAGCTCGAACACAGCGCCGAACTTGCGGAAGGCGAACTTGCTGCAACGCACCGCATGATTGTCGAATATGTGTCTGCTCCGCAAGCCGAGGCTTTGCAGTGGTTAAGCCCCGAGCAAACCGCTGGTGCAGAGCACCCTTTCATCTTTAGCCAGGGACAGGCGATTAATAACCGCACATGGATTCCCACTCAGGACAGCCCTGGCATCCGTCAGACATGGCAAGCAACCATCTCGGCGCCCGAACCCCTCAATGTCGTCATGAGCGGTGTGCTGCAGGGTGAACCCGAACCAGAGGACGAGAATCGCCGCGACTTTCGCTTCGTGATGAACAACCCGGTCCCTCCGTATTTGATTGCTATTGCGGCAGGCAATATCGAATTTCGCGAGCTTGGCCCGCGTTCAGGTGTGTGGGCAGAGCCCGAAGTCATCGAAGCAGCCGCGCGCGAAGTTGGCGACACAGAAGAGATGATCGACGCCGGAATTGCCCTGTTTGGCGACTATCGCTGGGGTAGATATGATATGATCGTCCTGCCGCCAGCCTTCCCGTATGGCGGCATGGAAAACCCGGTAATGACCTTTCTCACACCGACATTCATTGCAGGGGATCGCTCCAACAACGGGCTGGTAGCCCATGAATTGGCACACAGCTGGTCTGGAAATTTGACCACCTATTCGAGCTGGCGCGATGGATGGTTGAACGAAGGCGTCACCTCCTATTTCGAAAACCGCATTGTCGAGGAAGTCTACGGTAAACAGCGCGCCGAACAGGAATACGCTCTCAGCTATGCCGGTTTAGTCGGCGGCATCGAGGCTGCAGGCGTGGCTAATCCCGCCACAGCCATGCGCACTCCGGATACAATAAGCCCGTTCGATACGAGGGGCTTCGCAATCTACGACAAAGGAACAGTGTTCCTGCGCACGGTGGAGAATATTATCGGACGCGAAAAGTTTGATGCATGGCTGACCCAGTGGTTTGATAGCCATGCATTCGAACCGGTTACTTCCGAAATGTTCCTTACTGATTTGCGCGAGAAGCTAATTGGCGATGATGCTGAATTGGAAGAACGCTTGATGCTGGACGAATGGGTTTACGGCACCGGCCTGCCCGAAAACGCTTGGAAGCCTGATAGTGAGGCCTTTGCCGAAGTGGATGGCGCGGTTGCAGCTTATGCCGACGATGCAGCTTTGCCCAATGTCGATGCCTGGGGCGGTTGGACAGCGGCAGAGCAGCGACGTTTCCTTGAGGAACTGCCGCAAGAATTGTCCAATGAGCAGCTGTCGGCCCTCGACACAACCCTTGGGCTTTCGCGAACCGAGAACAATGAAGTGTTGTTTCTATGGCTGGAGGCGGCGCTACGCAATGAATACAGCGCGGCCGTTCCGCAGGCAGAACGCTTCCTGGCAAGAGTTGGCCGCAACAAATTTGTCACCCCCTTGTTTACAGCGCTCAATGCAACTGATTGGGGCAAGCCAATCGCTCAGCGCATATATGCCGATACGCGAAGCAGCTATCACGCTTACACGCGCGGCAAAGTGGATGAGGCGCTTCAATAAGAAGTATCTTCGGGAAAGGTGCTTTCAGACTAAATCTGCCTCGCCGCAAATTGGGCAAGCCGGACTAGAGAAAAATCACGCTCAAATCTCTGCCATAGGGAGCAGCAATAGTGCGGTAACTTTACCTGCGCGAAATCAGGAACGGGGCCGATGGCGAACGGTCAGATTTTGCGCTCACAATGAGTGGGAACTGACATTTTTTCTTGCACCAGAGCTGCGATCACTACCGCCTTGGTGGAAGCGACGATAATCGGAGTAGGTCCCTTTGAGTGTCTCCATTGACTAAGATGGATCAGGCTTTGGGCTCATAACTTTAACCTTATCGAAAACGCGGACGATACAACGCGTCCGAGCTCGAAAAGGGACGGATTTAGATATTTCCGGACAGTTTGTAACGAATTGACCGGTTGCTCGCCGCGCTCGCAGCAGCCTTATCATTTTGGTTGGAGGCGCTCTTGGATGTTACTGGTAAGCTGGAGGATACTTTCTAACACAAGACACGTGTCCCGCATTTGCTCATTGATGCTCTAATCGTCAGCCTAATTGGGCAGGTTAGACAAAAGGATAAAACGCACTGCGGTCAACATGATGCGATTGTTGATCGAAGAACCTTTGATGCGGTCCTAGAAAAGCCAAGCGCTCGCAACTCGTCAGAATCATCTTTCGGGCCAAATCGGCAACTAAACTTGCTCGCTGGCATTGTCCGCGATGAACGCGATCGACGCTGAATCTACTAAACCTCCATCATCAATGATGATTCGTTGGTTCCAGCATTGCAATTGCCAGTTGTTGAAATCGAGGAGACGATCCGCAATGAGGTCGCTAGATCACCGCGCACCAGTTCTAATATTCAAAAATTGGTCGTGATGAACGCTGTCAATGAAAAAACGAACGACTTGTTCAACTGTTTGGCCGAAGGTACGCGGCAAGAGAAGATCTGCTCGAAATGGATGAAGCAGCGGCCTAGTCCGGCCCCACAGTCATTCACTGCATCCTGAATGGCAGTCAGCCCAAGCACCCGAGCGCCCGTCGTATCTGGCAGAAGAGGAACCTGCCGATAAGCCTTGCCGATGTTTCATCAGCGCAAAGCCCCGGAATTGCGGGTACAATTTCGGCCTCCGCAGCAGAGACTGCACAATCAGTTGTTTGAAGCAAATGGATGGTGAGCCCTGCTGGGTTCGAACCAGCGACCTACTGATTAAAAGTCAGTTGCTCTACCAACTGAGCTAAGGGCCCCCAAAACTTGATGAGGATGCGTGCTGCTTAGAATCACAAACGGCATGCAGAAGCGCCCCACTAGGCAGGCAAGCGCCAGTGGTCAAGCCGCTCGGTACAAATGTTTTTGCAGAGTGCCATTTAGCTTATGCGGACCGTCATATTCTTCTTCGCTTACTCTGCGTGAGCGATTGCCCAATGGTCCGCGATCTCACGGTTGCCAGGTGCACCCTGACGCGCTTTGGTCAGCATAGCGCGAGCTTCTGAAACATTATTGCCTTCTTGCCATAGCGCCCAGCCCAGTGTGTCCATCACCTCTGGGCTATTGGGTGCTTCATTCAGCGCGCGCCGGGCGAGTGTGATAGCTTTGTCGTGCTGACCTAGCTTAGACTTCACTGCAGCCGCGTTGTTGAGAAGCGCCGCGTTATTTTTGCCCTTGCCGGCAACAAGAGGTGTATAAATCGCATCGGCCTTTGCCCAATCGCCAGCGCGGATCGCTTGGCCTGCCGCTATCATTTCCTTACTGAGCGACGGAGCAAGTGTGCGTTCTTCCAAAAGAGCATTGATCCGCGCGACATCACCCGCGCTGGCGCGCTCCGCGATCTGACGTGCCAGCCTCAATCCCGCCTCATCGATTTGTGGGTGATCTATAACGGGCGCGATGGCCTTCCAAGCCTCGGCAAATTCACCTTCTTCCCCAAGGCTGCGCGCTAACAATTGTCTGGTAAGGACATCACCGCCAGTCTGCTTGACATAATTTCCAAGGGAAAGCGCTGCCAAAGCATGTTGGTCACGGCGAGAATCAATCAGACCTCTCAGCCTAACAAACTCGGGTTGACCTGCGAACGAAGGAGGTGCCTTTTCGAGCAATGCAAATGCTTGAGAGAGGTCTTCGGCATCATAAGCCATTTGCGCTGCAAACAATAAGCCAATTGGGTGTGATGGCCCTGCATCGTTGGCTTTGTTTATCCAGTTTCCTGCAGCCTCTGTGTCGCCGCGATCACGGGCGATTGCGGCCATGGCCAGCATAGCGGTTTGGTGCATTGGACGCACGCTAAGTACTTTTTCAAAATGCGCTTCAGCCTCAGGCGCGTTGCGCAAAGTGAGTTGCAATTGCCCCGCGAACAGGTGAGCTTGGGCGACAGGAGGATCGGTTGTCAATGCAGGCTCAAGCCGAGCAAAGGCCTCATCCACTTTGCCTTGCGTCCAGAGACGTTCGGCATCAATCGTAACAAGACGAGGATTGTTTGGGAATTTCTCTAAGCCCTCATCGAGCGCTGCATAAGCGTCTTGTGGCTGTCCTGTCGCAAACAGATATCCAATTTTCGCGACGAACGCAGTCGCATTATCCATGGTTAGCGTATCGACCGTTTTACCTGCGCTGTCCAAGTAGTTGCCCATGAGCTGAGCTTCGGCCAATTTCGCTCTAGCTAGGGAAAACTGCGGGCTCCCTTTAGAGATTTTCTCAAACTCGCTGATCGCGCGATCAGGATTAGCAAGCGCCATCGCAGCCTCGCCAGCAATCAAACGAATTTCAGGATTATCCGGATCCGATTCAATGGCCTGATCGATCAAATCAATCGCAGTCCGTGGCTCTCCATTTTCAAGCGCTTCCCGGGCAGCACTGATAGGATCACTTGGCCCAACGTCACACGCTGCCAGGGCGGGTATGAACATTAAAGCCAAAGCTGCCGAGCGCAGGCCAATATGTTTCCTCAGATAAATACGAGCGTAATTCATAGACCGCGTAATATCCCAAGATGCTTAACGCCGCGTTGCTTGTTTTTTGATGTCGGGCGTTTTGACAAGGTGTCATTTGCCAGCTGGCCCGTTAATCATCGTAAGCCCGGGCCAAGCTGGGTTTCTTAGTTTTTGGCACGCGCTTTGCTCACTTTTCATTTACCAATCATATCGCTCGGTTTGCAGGGGAGGGCTAGTACGATCTCGGCGCTGCGCGATAATCAACACTGGGGATTACGAATGAAAACTCTTGCCAAAAGCGCTACAGTCGCTCTTGCAGCTGGCAGCATGATCGCTGCATCGCCCGCTACTGCTTCCATCTTTGAATATGAGATGACCAACGGTGATATTCTCACCATCAACACCGTTACAAATAGCGGCACGATGAAAGGCCGAAACATTGATGCGGCTTTTAAGGGGGATTTTTCAGACTTCGCAGGTGGTGCAACCCCTAGCTTTATGACGACGCTCAGCGAGTTGACAGGCACTCGTAATGCGGGCGGTCAAACCGGGCTCACGCCGACCAATTGTAACGGAAGCAGATGCCACCCTTACATGCTGAAAAGCAACGGCACAGGTAAGTTCAATCTCTGGTCATGGTGGGGCAACCCTGTAGGCGCAGGCGATTATGTGACAAAGGCCGACAATTATCGCGTTGTCGATGTTCCAGCTCCCGGCATGCTTGGTTTGTTCGGTCTGGCACTCGTCGCACTTGGACTTGGCCGTCGTCGCCGGAAATCTGCCGCAGAATAATTATTCTGCAAACCGCATTCTTAAACGCAATTAGCGCTCTGTCGGCATACCGGCAGAGCGCTTTTCGGTCTGTGTTAATTCCATTGAGCCAGATGGGTCAGAGCAGGCATCGCGACCAAGGCAATCTGTCGGGTTAATTGACAATATAGCTAAGCTTAGCGTGTTGGGATTCGATAACTTCATTTACTTTCATGTATTTAGAGGTTCTGGCATAGTTAATGCTTAGATAACCAAATAACAGTTCAGAATTTGGGGGTATAGACGTGAAGACAATGAAAAAAGCTGCCTTGGCAGCTTTCGCAGTAGGAGCCATGACAGCGGCAGTGCCCGCATCGGCAACTATTTTCGAGTATCAGCTTAAGGGCGGCGATGTCCTCACAATCAACACTGATACCCAAATCGGAACTTGGCAGGGCAGTAGTGTCAACGCGACATTCGAAAGCCCAGACTTCGCTAGCTTTCAGGGCGGCGCGATCCCAAGTCTGTCAGCTACGCTTACGTCAATTTCTGGAACTCGACTTTTCAGAGGGGCAACAGTTACACCGTCAGTCGATCCTCGGCACCCTCCGATGTTGAATACTCGGAATGAAGGACGCATCTGGAACCTTTGGGTCAATTGGGGCGACCCTGTAGTATCGAGCGATGTGCGTCGCGGTATCCGCGGGTTTACCGAAGTGCCCGCGCCAGGGATGTTGGGCTTGTTCGGACTGGCGTTGATTGCTCTTGGGCTTGGCCGCCGTCGCCGTAGGGTTGCCGCCTAAACTTCCTACACTGGCTTTTAGCAAACAAAACCGTCCCGCTGAGTGATCAGCGGGGCGGTTTTTGTATGGCCTGTGACTATCCCACTTTTGCGGCGCGCGCTGCCAGCTGACGAATTGTCATGCCACTGATTGGATCGCGCCAATTCGGAGCCAAAGTAGATGCAGGTCCAAGCACGAATCGACGCCTGCGAAACTGAGGGTGCGGTATGAGTAGATTGCGCGACTTCAATCTTCCTCCGCTCCAAAGGACAATATCAAGATCGAGCACTCGATCCCCCCAGATTTGCCCTCTCCTTCGGCCAAACGCCCTCTCAATTCTTTTAAGGCCTGCAAGCAACGGTTGAGGTTCAAGCGCGCAATCAAGAGTGCAGGCAGCATTTGCAAATCGCCTTTGCGCAGGTCCTACAGGTTCACTTGAAATAATCGGTGAAACTGCCCTGATCATGCCAAGCGATGCCAATTCTCGTATTGCTGCTCGCAGCACACCATGTGGCCGTCCGTATCGGTTGTGCCGCCTGTTTGATCCGAGTGCGATAAGGTACGTGCTGCTCAAGGCTTTTCAGATATCCTGCGCGATCCGGGTGTAAAGTTCTGGGCGGCGATCACGAAAAAACCCCATCCCAGCGCGGTGTTTAGCTGCGCGTGCGAGATCAAGTGTCGCAACGAGCAATCCCTCTTCGCTTGCGCCAAATGAACTTACTAGCTCACCCCACTCATCCGTGATGAAAGAATGCCCGTAAAACACCTGTGCTGCGTCAGAGGGTCCTTCGCTGCCGATCCGATTGGACGCTATTACTGGCATGCAATTAGAGACCGAATGCCCAATCATTGCCCGTCGCCACATGCGACTTGTATCCAGGTCAGCATCATATGGTTCTGAACCTATGGCAGTAGGATAGAGGAGCATTTCCGCGCCCATTAAGGCCATAACGCGGGCAGCTTCGGGATACCATTGGTCCCAGCATATTCCGACTCCAATTCGCACTGTTGATCCATCATCGGCAGCGACGTCCCAAACCTTGAAACCATCATTACCAGGCCGAAAGTAGAACTTCTCCTCATAGCCAGGCCCATCGGGAATATGGCTCTTGCGGTATGTCCCCATGATTTCACCATCCGGGCCGATCATCGCTATGGTATTGTAGTAATGATGCCCGTCGCGTTCAAAAAAGCTGGTCGGGATGGTCACCTTTTGCTCCGCAGCAAGGTTCTGCATTGCGATTACGCTAGGATGGTCTTTTGTCGGGCGAGCAAGTGCGAAAAGCGCTTCATCCTCTTCGCGGCAAAAATACGATCCAGAGAAAAGCTCAGGAGGTAAAATGAGCTTTGCACCTTTGGCCGCGGCCTCTTCGATTAGTCGGCTAACAGCAGCGATATTCGTCGCCTCATCGTTAGAACCCAGTGCAAGCTGGAGGGCAGCAACAGTGATTAAGCTCATGCGCTGCCCGATAGCCTTATTCTGGTTTCTTGAACAGCAGTGTCATACGGTCGCTCTCGCCGATTTCTGAGTACTTGTCCCGATCCACATCGCCTTCTGCAAAGCTTGGGGGCAATGTCCAAACACCTTTTTCATAATCAGCGCTGTCACTGGGATTGGCATTTATCTCGGATGCGGCAACAAATTCAAATCCCTTTTTTTCGAAAAAGGCGACCACATCATCCTGCTTCAGGTAGCCGTTATTCCCATCAACATAATCTTCAGGCGCATCAGCCTTCGCACGGTGTTGGACCACGCCCAGCATACCGCCAGGCTTAAGCGCCGCCATCCAAGCCTCAGCCTCGCCATCAGCAATGCCCCAACGCTTCAGATTGTGCATCATCCGGAAGACCAGCACACGATCCACAGTGCCGTTCACGTCATCCGGGATGGCATTGCCAAAATAAAAGGGTAATTTCTCTGCTGGAATACCAGTGGATTCTGACTGGCTGGCAGAAAATCCTTCGCCGCCCTGACGGACGCGCTCAACAAATTCTTCTCCCAATGAGGCTGCGGCCTCAGGCGAAAAACCCACGCCGATATACTGTCCTTCACCTGTAACATAAGGCGCAAGGATCCGAGTGTACCACCCGCCACCCGGAGCGTATTCAATGACGGTTTGCTCAGGCTCAACTTGGAAAAAAGCAAGCGTATCAGCGGGATTGCGGAACTCATCGCGAGCCTTATCTTCGGCGCGAATATCAGCAGAGAGCACTTCGGCAAGTTTGGCGTTTTGTGAAGTGGCCTCTGTGGCCTCGCCCCCATTTTCACCTGCTTCTGGCGCACAAGCCGCAAGAGCAAGCGCGCTCATCACAGCGATCGTGACGTGTTTCATGATATTCCTTCTCTAATCATGTGGCTTCAGTCGGCTTTCTTAAACAGAAGCGTCATGCGGTCGCTTTCACCAATTGCGCGATGCCTCGCCATTTCTTCCTCGCTCTGCCGTCCAAATCCAAACGAAGGGGGCAACGTCCACACACCGCCCTCATAGTCAGCAGTGTCTTTTGGATTGGCGTTGACTTCGCTCTCACCAGCAAGTTCAAATCCGTTGGCTTCGAAGATCGCCACAACATCCTGCTTGCGCATATAGCCGCGCTGGCGGGCACCGTAATCGTCGTAGCTCGCACCTTCGGGTGCACGGTGCTGAACGACACCCACCATGCCATCATCTTTCAGCATCATCCGGGCGGCTTTCAGAACATCATCGGCACTGTTGCCGATATTCAGCCCGTGCATGGACCTAAAGATAACAACACGATCAACGGTACCAGCAACGTCTTCAGGCATCTCATCAATCTCGAACGCAGAAACGGAATCCGCCTCGACATTCATGGCTTCGGCAAGGCCCGACTTGAAACGCTCCGTCCAGCCTTTGGCCCGCGCTTCTTGAGCACGATCACGATAGGTGCGAGCATCGCTATCCCCATTAAACGCGATATATTTGCCTTTAGGCATCACGAACGGTGCAAGCACGCGCGTATACCATCCACCACCGGGCCCGTACTCAGCCACGGTCATGGTTGGTTCAACACCAAAAAAGGCCAACGTCTCTTTGGGGTTGCGGTATTGGTCGCGAGCAGCGTCGTCAGCTCGCAATTCACTCGCCAGAACATCATCAATTGACGGTGCCTCAGCGGTATGATCGTCAGCCAAAGACGGTGCTGCCAGAGCAAAAGCGGCAATAGGAGCAAGCAGAAAATGTTTCATTGGGGTCGGTCCTCTTTTGTGTGGTCAGCCAAGAGCAATTCGGTTTGCATGGTCTTACGCAGTGGCGCAGCGATGACAAGAGGGCTGGCAATCCTCATCCCTGTTCCTATGTCGTTCGTCGAACAGGAGACTTAGAAAATATGGAACAAGCGATCATTGCAGGCGGATGTTTCTGGTGCACCGAAGCGGTGTTCCGCGATGTCATTGGCGTAAGCAAAGTTGAAAGCGGCTATATCGGCGGGACCACCACGAACCCAACCTACAAAGAGGTGTGCAGCGGCCGCACTGGCCATGCAGAAGGCATCCGAGTGACGTTTGATCCGACAGTGACCAGCCTTGCTGAGATATATGACATGTTTCTCGGCACGCACGATCCGACTCAACTTAATCGCCAAGGCGGCGATGTGGGCACGCAATATCGTAGTGCGATCTTCCCCCTATCAGCCGAACAAGGCGCACAAGCTGAAGCCGCAATTGCACGTTGGAATGCGGATAATGCGGGCAACGCAGTAACAACTATCGAAGGCTTGGAAGCAGGCGAACAGAGCCATCATTGGTATCCTGCCGAAGACTACCATCAGGAGTATTGGGATGGTGAAGGACAGCGAAACCCGTATTGCCTTGCAGTGATTCCGCCCAAATTGATGAAACTTAGGAAAAGCTTCAAGTCAAAGGTCAAGAGCGAGAGCGCTTAGCTTTTTCGCCACCGCGCAGCGAAAAAACCGTCCAGCCCGCCTTCGGCCGCCAACATTCCAGGATGAGTTCTTAGCCAACCCTGGGCATTGGCCTTGAGCCCATTGGGAAGCTCTTTTGTGCTGACCGGTTCTTGGGCAAGATCGAAGGTCTCATCAACCCATTTAGCTTGCGCTTCACCCTCTTCTCGTTCGAGCGAACAAACTGCATAGACCATCACGCCGCCCGAATTGAGCCATTGCACTGCCCGCTCAAGCAAAGCGCGTTGAATATTTGCCATATCGGCAATTTGGGACTTCCCAATTCGATGAAGCACATCGGGATGGCGACGGCAGGTGCCCGTCGCAGTGCACGGTGCATCGAGCAGGATCGCATCGAAGTGATGCTTTGGCTCCCATTTCAGAGCATCTGCCCTGACTGGTGAGGCGTTCAGGCCAGTTCGTTTGAGGTTATCCTTGAGCAGATCAAGGCGCCGTTTCGACAAATCTAGCGCAGTGACCTTCCAGCCATTAGCCGCAAGTGCCATCGTCTTCCCACCGGGGGCTGCACATAAATCTAGAGCATGACGACCACCGCCTTCGCCCAATAAGGCTGGCGGTATTTGAGCAGCGAGGTCCTGCACCCACCAATCACCTCCTGTGTAACCTTCCAGTTTCTCAATTGGCGTCCCCCTTGGCACGCGGACATGGCCCGGTGCCAGACTGATACCGCCAAGTTTCGCCTGCCACTCGCTAGTTTGGGCAGCATGCTTGAGCGCCACATCCACTTCGGGTGGTTGGACAAGCCCGGTCACTATTTCATCTGCCTGATCGCCCCAACGGGCGCGCACCTTAGCTGGAAGTGTTGGCGCTTGGGGTAAAGCGTCACCGCGCTTCATAAGAGTTGAAAACACGCCATGTGCCAGCCGCCGCGGCCCACCCGACAAAAGTGGCAAGCCGGTCGCGATCACGGCATGAGGCGGAGTTTCCAAACGCAATGCCTGCGCCAACATCAATCGCAGTACCATTCGCGCTTTCGCATCATCGGGCAGCGGTTTCTTGGTTGCGCTATCGATCAAAGAATCAAAGTCTGAAAACCAACGCAACGCCTCGCCAGCAATTGCGCGCGCCAGAGCTTTATCTTCGCCTTTGCGCACATCTCGCAGAGCCGCGGGCGCAGCCTGCTCCAGAGTCTCTCCCCTTCGCAATACCGCATCGCACATTTTTAGCGCAGCACGGCGCGCATAGATACCTGGTGGTTGAGCCATATGATCATTCGCCTAGCTGGACTTGAAACTAAGTGCCAGCACGCGCATTTCATCAGTCATGACCAAAATGAAATCTGAAGCTGCGAAAAATTTTGAAAAACCAAAGCACTGGACCAATGAGCCAGTGCCCACGCCCAAAAAGGTTGACCCTCTCAAGGATGAGCCGCGCGACATTTCTCCCACTCGCTATGGTGACTGGGAAAAAAATGGGATCGCTTGGGATTTTTGAGAGCGCAGATGTAGTCGCCCACAGTCAGAGCGGCTTGAAAGTAACCTTCAAGCCATCTTTTGGCTGCGGAATAGGCCATGCCTGCCAGTCTGGTTTGTAACCCGCGCCACCGCTCGTCGGTTCGATACGATAACGCTGCAACAGCTGTGCCATCAGCACCTTTATCTGCATGTAGGCGAAATGGAGGCCTAAGCACATATGTGCGCCACCTCCGAACGGTACCCATGCATATTTATGGCGCTCTCTAACTTTGTCTGGCGTGAAACGCATTGGATCAAAAGTGTATGGGTTATCCCAATATTCATCCGAGTGGTGCGTCCAATGGATGTTGATCCCGCAAAGCTGACCCGCTGGAATCCGGTATCCGCCAAATTCAAACTCTTTAAGCGCTCGCCTTGGCATTGATGGGACTGGCGGGATTAGACGCAGCACCTCTTTGAACACCATCTCGGTTAAATCAAGCTTCGGCAAATCATCATAGCCAAGGGGACGAGGCTTACCATTGCCATCAGTTCCGCCTGTCACGGCGAACACTTCTTCGCGCAGTTTCTCCTGCCATTGAGGCTGCATCGCCAGATGGTAGACTAAAGATGTCGCAGAAGATGTTATTGTATCGTGGGCAGCCATCATAAGGAAGCTCATGTGATCAACCACTTCATCAACTGGCAACAGCGAGCCGTCTTCGCGAGTAGCGGTGGCGAATTGGCTAAACATATCCTGGCCGCCGCCTTCTGCGCGGCGGCGATTGGTTTCGCGAGTTAGGTAATCGACCATGTAAGCACGGCCATCGACGCCCTTTTTCATCTTGGTGAACGGCAATGGCCGACGAATGGGTGCGACTGAAGCTTGAACCATATCAACGAAAGCGGCGTTGATCTTGTCAGCTTCTGGTCCCCAGGGAATGCCAAGAAAGCTGTCAGCGGCCAAATCTAGAGTTAGCTGTTTGATTGCAGGCTGGAATTCCATTGCGCCTGTCCATCCGGCCACCTCACTTGAAATACCGCCATTGAGTGCACCCATGTAATGACGCATGGGCCAAGGCTTGAAAGCAATCGAGAGCGCCCGACGGTCAATGCGATGGTGATCGAAGTCCTGCAACATCAGCCCGCGCGGAAAAAGCTGGTCAAGCACTGGCCCCCAACCCTGCTCAGATGAGAAAATTCTGTCCTTGTTGAAGAGCACCAGCTCGTTGGCTTCAGCGCCAATGAGGGCGACATTCCATCCACCAAAGGCGAAGTTCTTGTATACTTTCCCGTAGGTGTTAACCATCCGCCCTACAAAGCTGTGCGGATCGGCGAGCATTCTGAACGTATTGCCCACCACTGGCAGACCCCGATCTCCGGGGATATGCGCTATCGCAGCATCAGAAGGAACGCCTTCGCTCCAATGCCTAAAGGTAGGCCCTGCTTCGGGTGCGCCAGCCAAGCTAGCCATCGATCCTGATCTCCAATTGGTTCGGCTTTGCAACTGACAGCGATGTAATTAGGTCGCGGCGCTAAATCCAGCCCGAAAGCTCACGTTTGATAAGTGTCTCAAGCATAGCAACACCGCTGGATGAAACGTTCAAGCAATCAAAAACTGCGTATTCATCTCCACCTGCCTCAAGGAATTCATCTCGCCCCTCTAGAGCGAGTTCCTCCAAGGTTTCGACGCAATCAGCAGCAAAACCAGGTGCAGCCACAGCGATGCGTTTGGTGCCCTTTTCGCCTTCAGCTATCAGCGTTGTATCGGTTGCTGGTTCAAGCCATTGGGCTGGACCAAAACGCGATTGGAAAGTTGTTTCGAACCGAATACCATCAAACTCAAGCTTGCCGGCCAAGCGTTCTCGTAGAAGCCGTGCAGTCTTATGGCAGTGACAATGGTAGGGATCACCCTTTTCAAGTGTGCGTTGCGGCATCCCATGAAAACTCATCAAAAGCACTTCTGGCTTGAAAGAAAGCCCAGCCATTTGCCGACTTAAGTCGCTAGCCAGAGCATCAAGATACGCTGCATCATCATGATAGGGCGGAAGAAATCGCAGGGCAGGCTGCCAGCGCATTTCCTTCAATACACGCGCGACTTCGTCAAAAACGGTCGCAGTAGTCGCCGCGCAATATTGCGGATACATTGGAGCAATTAGGATGCGATCACAGCCATTCGACATCAATTCAGTCAGCCGCTTTTCAATTGATGGCGACCCATATCGCATCGCATAATCGACGATCGCATGTTCGCCCAATTCCTCTGCGATCGCCTCTGCTTGTCTTGCTGTGATATCAGCAAGTGGTGAGCCGCGTTCAGTCCAGACTTTGGAATACGCTTCTGCACTTTTACGCGGCCGCGTGTTCAATATTATCCCGCGCAGTATTGGTTGCCATGCGACGGAGGGAATTTCTATCACGCGCGGATCTGAAAGGAATTGCTTCAGGTATCGCTTCACTGCACCTGGTTCAGGTGCATCGGGCGTTCCCAAATTGACCAAGAGCACTCCCACTGTTCCGCTCTTCACAGGAGGGTGGTCATTGGGTAACAGTTGTTTTTCCCACATCATAGCGGCACCAACGCACCAAGGCTGTTAGGTATCCTCGCAATCCATTGATCGCTGAGCCAAATTGAAGGGATCAAACAGATCATAGCCCGCTAGAAAGTAGTGGCAGACGGCGAAGCCGCAACCCCGTGGCAGAAAACAGCGCATTGGCAATAGCGGGCGCAGCAATTACAGCGCCCAACTCCCCCGGATCGGCAGGTTCAGCTTCGCTCGGTAGAAAATCGATCTCAATCTCGGGGCAATCATTCAATTGGGGCAAACCAAGATCATCGTAATCAAGTCCGGTCGGCAAGCCAGAACGATATCGCAATGCGTTTCCCAGCGCCATTCCAATCCCAAAGATCAGGCCGCCCTCAATTTGCTGACGCGCTATATCGAGATTAATGATCCGCCCGATATCCACCGCAGCAGAAAGCCGAGTAACCCGAACCCCGCCCTCACCCCGGACAGCTGTAGCCACGCAAGCAATACGCGCAGCTGACGAGGGATAATCTATGCGATGACAGGCAATACCCTGCCCGCTTTGGTTTTGTCCGCCATCCCATTCAGCAATCTGTGCCGCTCGCTGAAGACAAGCTGCAAGCCTGATGTCCTCGCTCAGCATACCGATCCTAAAAGTTAGCGGTTCACGTCCAGTCTTATGTGCAATCTCGTCAATAAAACTCTCTATCGCAAAAGCTGTATAGCTATGCGCATTGCCTCGCACGCGACCCACGGGAAGTCCGATTTCAGTTGGAACATGCTCGACGACCATGCTCGGCAAGGCATATGGAGGCACGCTACCTTCGCATGCGAGAGGATCGCGCGCACCATTACTCTCGCGGATCGCTGCCCAAGTGGTTAGATTGCCAAAAAGCCTGTGTCCAAATTCAACCGTATGCGGGGGTGAAGCTATTCGCATACGCATCGCATCGATTGCCCCGCTGCCCGTTTGCGAAGTTTGCGCGCCCATCAAAATGTGAGCTGGACTGCGCGGGCGCGATCGGATCATTTCATCGCGGCGAGGCCATGTCAGTTGCACAGGCCGCGAAGTTTCCGCCGCCAGTTCTCTAGCGATCAACGCTATTTCGATAGCATGATCATGTTCCAGCCGCGCATCAAAGCTTCCACCAGCTGGCATGGGATAGAGGGCAACATCCTCGGCGCTAATACCAATCGCTTTGGCTGCCGCTCGTCGCGCATGCTCTGGCGCCTGACTAGCCATCCAAAGATCAAGCCGCCCATCAATAAATCGAGCAGCCGCGCTGGCAGTTTCAAGCGGTGCAGCATGCGTTGGTTCGATTTCATAACGCCTTGCAAAATCCACGCGCGATAAGGCCGCCCTCCCAAAGCCGGTTTCCGCTATTGTATAGGAGGCGCCGCCATCCACCTGCGTATCGAGGCGCGCTGCAATATCCTCGCTGCTTATAGGAAATTCCGTCTTAAAACGCGGCTTCATGGCCACTAGCGCCTGATCTGCGCTCCACCATGTCTGCGCTACGGCAGCTAGCCAACGTTTTCCTTGGATCGTGGCGATATGGCCTTTAACAGCCTCGCCGCTCTTTCTATTAAACTCGATTAGTTCTGAGCCATCATTGGGGCCATGGCGTATTGAGGCATAGACCATGTTCGGCAATCGAATATCGCCGGCAAACTGGTAAGAACCATCGGCCTTTGAGGGCAGATCAAGACGCGGGTATTCGACCTCTTCGCGTGAAGAAGAGGGCAAGACCGGTTCTCCGAAGGGTTCCGCCTTAATCGGGGGCGGATTGGGTGCCGACCGGTTTGCTGCCCCCTTGGCCAGTTCACCAAAGCTTAGTCTCTTGTCTGCGTAGACAACGAGACCTTGCTCAACTTTGCACTGTGCCGGCGATGTTTCCCATCGCGCCGCGGCTTCTTCGACAAGCATAGAGCGGGCCGCAGCGGCCGCTTGGCGACAAGGCATTTCATAGGCAGCTATAGATGTTCCGTCGGCTGTTGCATTGAAACGAGAACGCCTCGCATAATTATGCGCCAGATAATCGTCAGTGGCATCCGAAAGACCAGCGCCCACAAGATCGCGCATTGCCAACCACTTTTGTGCAAGCGGAGCATTGGGATAAGCGCCTGATACGGGGGCTGGCTCAACCGCAATTTGCCGCCAATCCGCGCCAAGCTCATGCGCAATGACTTGGGGCAACAAGGTCGTGATGCCTTGCCCCATTTCCAATTGCGGCACCGCGATGCTGACGACGCCATCCTCGGCAACCTTAAGCCAGGCCCCAAAAAGGTGCTCGCCTTTAGCCGGGACCAGGGGGCTAGGATAGTTTTTGGGGAAGAGCCACCAAGCAACAACCAATCCGCCGCCTAAAGCAGCGCCAGTAAAGAGGCCGCGGCGCGATACTTTCATATTCTAGACCGCCTCGCTCACCAGCCAGTCGGCAAGCTGGCGGGCAATTTGCAAAAACGGTTGTGCGTCTTCGGATTTACCGGCGGCGGTAGGCGTGCCGGCATCGCCGCTTTCCCGGATCGCCATTGCAAGCGGAATTCGCCCCCAAAATGGAATATCTAACGCGTGCGCGAATTTTTCAACGCCGCCTTGTCCAAACGGGTCGCTAATTTCGCCGCAATGCGGGCACGCATAGCCTGCCATATTCTCGACCAAACCGATAATCGGGACACCGCCTTGCTCAAACAATTGTCCAGCGCGCGCAGCATCGATAAGGGCAAGATCTTGCGGGGTCGACACCAGCAACGCGCCATCAGGTTTACTATCCGCCATCATCGATATTTGCACATCGCCTGTACCCGGCGGCAGATCGATCAGCAGCAAATCGGTATCACCCCAGTCAGCGTCGACCAATTGCCCGAGCGCCTTTCCTGCCATGGGTCCGCGCCATGCGAGTGCTTTACCAGGCGCAACCAGGTGGCCCATCGAAAGCACTTTGACTCCATGCGGGCTATCAAGCGCAATCAGCTTTTGGGTTTCGTCATTGGCGGCAGGTTTGCGGTTTTCGGTGGCGAGCAATTTGGGCTGCGAGGGTCCGTATATATCGCCGTCAATCACACCCACTTTGTGACCTAATTTTGCCATGGCGACGGCCAGATTGCTGGTGAGGGTCGACTTGCCAACGCCGCCTTTGCCCGATCCGATTGCGATGATCCGGCGACGGGTTCTGGCAGCCGTTAGTGCAGTAAGTACATCCGTGACACCGGGGGCTTTGGAGAGGATTTCCTTGATTTTGCGTTCAACTTCAGCGCGCTCTTGCGCAGCAATATTTCCTACTTCAGCAACAATTATCGCGCGTGATCCGGTAACCTGCACAGACTGCACCAGCGCCGCAATTTCCGGCGGCAACATCGCTTTGAGTGTCGCAGCATCAGGCGAAGATGGAGGGTCTTGGGTCATCAAAAGGGCCTCTAACATCAAAATCAGCCAAGATGCTCCTCAATTTCAATCGCAAACCCCTGTTTTTTGCAGATCGCCATACCTATAAGAGTGTCATGCAATTTTGGGACGATATAAAAGAGCGCTTTGGTGGGTCTGGAAAAGGCCTTGCCATGGCTGGCAAAACCCCCTGGGGTTCAGGTGGCGGCGATCGCGGTGGCTCGGATGAGGGCGGCGATGACGCAGGCGGCACACCTTCGGGTGATGGCGACAGCGATGGCGGCGGCGGCAAGGATAGCGGCCCGCGCAATCCCTGGCTACCGGGCAGTGGCAAAGGCGGATCGGGCAATGATGGCCCGCGCCGGTCAGCCAGCATCGAAGATATTTTCAAAAATCGCGGCCCCGAAGGTCCACGCCGCGGAGGTCCCGGCGGACCCGGTTTGCGCCTTCCCGAATTGCCAAGCGGCAAACGCTTTGGCCCGCTGATTATCGCAGGGCTTGTTGTTGTATGGGCTCTTGCGACCGGATTGCATCAGGTCGAAGCCAAGGAAAAAGCCGTGGTTAAAACCTTTGGCGCCTACAGCCATACGCTTGATCCGGGATTGCACTTCACATTCCCATTCCCAATTCAAACCGTCGAAGTCGAAGATGTTCAGACGGTTCGCCGCGATCTGGTGCCCAGCACGGGTGAAAACGCGAAACTGATCCTGACGGGCGATCAAAACCTTGTCGATTTGAACTATGTCGTTCGCTGGAACATCAAGGATCTTGAGAGCTTTAAATTTGAGCTCGTTGATCCGGTGGAAACCGTAAAAGAAGTCGCCGAAGCCGCGATGCGTGCATCGGTTGCACAAAAGACGCTTGATGCGACATTCACAGGTGAAGGCCGCGCGGAAATCCAGTTGCAAGTGCGCGAACGCATGCAGGCAACGCTGGATGAATACCAGGCAGGCATCAAAGTCCTGGGTGTTGAAATTGAACGCGCTGACCCGCCGAGCGATGTCGTTGATGCGTTCCGCGATGTATCGGTTGCCGAACAAAACGCCGATAGAGCGCGAAATCAGGCACAAGGTTACGCGCAGCAAGTGCTCGCCACCGCAGAAGGTGAAGCCCAGGCGTTCGACAAAGTGTATGAACAATACAGACTTGCCCCCGAAGTCACTCGTCAACGTCTTTATTATGAGACCATGGAACGCGTGCTGTCCAAGACGGATAAAACTATCATCGAAACAGAAGGCGTAACGCCGTATTTGCCGCTGCCTGAAATTCGCAAACGCGTTCAAGCCGCGCCTGCGCCCGAACCGGCACCTCAACCCCAATCACAATCAGGAGGGCAGTGATCATGGATAATTTGTGGACCACATATCGCATCCCTCTGGTCATTGCCGCGATCGCGCTGGTTGCCCTTTCGATGAGCGTATTCGTCGTCAATGAGGAAGAACAAATCGTCATCATCCGGACAGGTGAACCGGTTCGCACGCTCAACACCAAAGGCAATTCTTATGGTCCGGGCCTGTGGCTCAAAATTCCGATTGTTGAATCAGTACGGCGCATTGAAAAACGCGTGCTCGATCTGGAAATGACCGATGAAGAAGTGCTGTCAAACGATCAACAACGCCTTTTGGTGAATGCGTATGCGCGCTACCGCATTGTTGACCCCATTCGCATGGTCGAACGTGCCGGCACCCCCGAAGGTGTGACCACAGCCTTGGAGCCAATCCTGAACTCGGCCCTGCGTCAGGAACTGGGTCGCCGCACCTTTGCGGCGATGTTGACCGCCGAACGCGGCAACGCGCTTGAAAGCGTGCGCCAAAACCTTGATCGCGAAGCGCGCGAGTATGGCGCAGAAGTGATCGACGTACAGATCAAGCGGACCGATTTGCCGTCTGGCCGCCCATTGCAATCCGCATTTCAACGGATGGAATCGGATCGTGAACGCGAAGCGCGTACAATCCGTGCGGCCGGTTCGCGCGATGCACGCATAATTCGCGCCGAAGCAGACGCGGAAGCAGCGCGAATTTACGCCGAAAGCTTTGGGCAGGATGCGAGCTTTTACGATTTCTATCGCGCCATGCAGAGTTATGATGAAACATTCCGCGATGCGCGCGAGGGCGAAGAACGCGGCGAAAGCTCAATCATTTTGTCGCCTGATAATGAATATCTGCGCCAATTCAGGGGGCGTCGTTGAAACATGACGCAACCGACGAACGGCCTATGCACTCCGGCGAGTGTCATTGGTACAGCGCAGATGTTCAAACCGTGTTCAGCGCGTCTAAGCGCATGATAAAGGCGTAACTGAAACACAAGCGAGGGCCGCGATGCCGGTTCCTCGCCACAAAACTGAGGAATTAAAGGACGTGGCAAAAGTGCGGTATGTATACGGATTGACGAGCGCGCTTCTGGTTGGAGGCGCAGCTGTTTCACTGATGACCGGGCAGCCTTTGGGCGCGCAGGTGGCGCAAAACGATGCAGGCGTGATGAGCAATGTTGTGCCCCAAGCAGGCGCTCCATCCAGCTTTGCCGATCTAACCGAGCAATTGCAGCCTGCGGTTGTAAACATCGCAACGCGCCAGCGCGTCGAAGTGACACGCAATCCGTTTGCAGGCACGCCTTTTGCCGAATTGTTCAATCGCCGCCGTGGCGGTGGCCGCAGCCAGGAACCGCAAACCCGCGAAGCACAGTCTTTGGGGTCTGGCTTTATCATTTCTGCTGATGGCTTTGTAGTGACCAACAATCACGTGGTTGCGCCCAATAACCGCGCGACTTTGGAAGAAATCACTGTCACCATGCCCGATGGCACCGAATACGAGGCTGAATTGGTGGGCGCGGATGCGGCCTCTGACCTGGCGGTTCTCAAAATCAAGTCGGACAATGAATTTCCGTTTGTGCGCTTTGGCGATTCTGCCCAAACGCGTGTGGGCGAATGGGTTGTTGCGATCGGCAACCCATTCGGTCTTGGTGGAACCGTGACAAGCGGCATTGTTTCTGCCGTCTATCGCAACACCGGGCAAGGCGGCGCGTATGACCGCTATATCCAGACAGATGCCAGCATTAACCGCGGCAATTCGGGCGGTCCGCTGTTCGATATGCGCGGCAATGTGATTGGCATAAACAATGCGATCTTCTCACCATCTGGCGGCAGTGTCGGCATCGGCTTTGCGATCCCTGCTGAAATCGCATCGCCGATTGTCGAGCAATTGAAAGAAGGGCGCGAGATAGAGCGCGGCTTCCTGGGCGTTGGTCTTGATGCGATGAATGATGATCTGGCGGATTCGCTGGGTCTTGCGCGCAATCGCGGCGAAATTGTCCAGACAGTCCAGGATGACAGCGCCGCTGAAAAAGCAGGCCTTCGCCCCGGCGATATCGTGACCAAGATCAATGGTCAGGATGTGACGTCTGAACAGACCGTTTCCTTCCTTGTCGCCAATCTTGAACCCGGCACCAGAGTGCCGATTGAAGTTTTGCGTGATGGCCAGTCGGTTTCGCTCACTGCTGTATTGGGCAAACGTCCAACCGAAACAGAATTGCGTGCGCAATCGCAGACATTTGACCCTGATTCCGATGAGCCGATGGAACCAGATGGATCCGATGGGACAATTGAAGAAAAGCTGGGCCTTCAAGTGCTCGCCCTGACGCCGCAAATCCGCGGCACTTTGGGCCTTGATAGCGACACGGCCGGTCTTGTGATCGGCGCGGTTGATCCAAACTCTGATGCAGGCCGCAAGGGGCTGCGCCGAGGCGATGTTATCCTGTCTGCCAATTACGAGACGGTGGATTCAGTGGAAGCATTGACCGCACAGATTGCAGCTGCCGAAACGAGCAATCGTGATGCTGTGCTGCTGCGTTTGCAGCGCCGTGGTCAACCGCCGCGCTTTGTGCCTGTGCGTTTGAGGTAACAAATTGGGGCGAATAAAAACGCTCTGATTGTCCCATCACCAAATACAAAAGCCGCGCTTTCCCATTGAGGGTTAAGCGCGGCTTTTCTGTTTGCCTTACTGGGAAATGCTGCCCGTTCATGGGGCTCAAGCGGGGCTAGCTTTATTGCGGCGGCGGGGCTCGTGAGCCGTTCTGTACAGAAGCAGGTGGCGGCAATGGTTGCGGGCGCGGTTGTTGTGGACGCGGTTGTTGTGGGCGGGGTTGTTGCGGCGGCGCGCCTTCAGGCGGCAATGCGCCTCCTGTTGCCTGTTCAAGGAAATCCTCGCTCACAGCTGGCGGCGGTTCATCACCCGCGCCGCCGGGTCTCTCACCATCAGGACCAAATGGATCCTCATCGGGATCGCGCAGGCCCGGTTCGATCAGATTGCCCTGTTCATCGATGAAGTAATATTCATCCGGATCGCCATAAAGGTATTCCTCATCCGGCTCCAGACGCCATTCGGGCAGGTTGAGTTCGGTATCGAATTCCTCGATCGCGCGGTCTTTCACAGCATAGCGCATAAACGCGGCAAAAGCAGCAGCGGGCGCGCGGCCGCCTTGAAGGCCGGGAACGCTCTTTGCATCATCGCGCCCCATCCATACGCCTGTTGTGATGCCGCTGGAAAAACCGACAAACCAACCATCCTTATTCGATGAAGTGGTGCCGGTTTTGCCTGCTACGGGACGCCCGATTTGTGCAGCTCTTCCCGTGCCGGTGTTAACAGCGGTTTGCAAAAGATCGGTAATTCCGGCTGCGACATAATCAGCCACAAGCGGTTTTTGACGGGGCCTTTCGCGTTCATAGATGGTCTCGCCGCTGGCAGTCACAACTTTGGTGATGCCGTATGGCTCCACAGCTACGCCCTTGGCAGAAACCGCTGCAAAAGCGCGGGTCATATCGATAAGACGCACTTCGGATGATCCCAGCACCATCGAGGGGTAGGTTGACACAGGCGTCGTCACACCAAACCGCCGGGCCATGGACGCGACCGAGCCAAAGCCCACTTCATTGCCCAATTGCGCAGCCACAGTGTTGATCGAATAGGCAAAGCTGGCGCGCAATGTCGTCTCACCAACATTGCGGCCATTGGAATTGCGCGGGCTCCATCCATCAATCGTGACAGGCACGTCTTTTACAGTATCGCCAGGCGTATATCCGGCTTCCAATGCGGCAAGATACACAAACAGCTTCCACGAAGACCCCGGCTGGCGCAAAGCGTTGGTGGCGCGGTTGAAATTGCTTTCAACGTAATCCCTGCCCCCGACAAGAGCGAGCACTGCCCCGTCGCGGTCCAGACTGACGAGCGCGCCTTGCGAACCATCGGGCGTATTCGCTTCAATCGAAGTGGTCGCAGCTCGCTGCATCCCGACATCAATCGTCGTCCAAACTTCGAGCGGCTCATTGGTTTCGGGCAGCAAAAAGTCGAGCTGTGGCAACGCCCAATCGGTGAAATACCGAACCGAGTTTTGGCCCGATTGCTGCTTTAGCTGGACAGCATCCACATCAACCGATGCCTGATCGGCTGTGATATAGCCTTGTTCGCGCATCAATCGCAAAACCACTTTCGCCCGGTCCACTGCGGCTTGCACATCGGCGGTTGGCGAATAGCGGCTGGGCGCTTTTACAAGACCTGCAATGATGGACGCTTCGGCAACCGACAGATCTTTGGCGGGATGGCTGAAGAAGTTCCGGCTCGCGCTGTCGATCCCGTATGCGCCGCCGCCGAAATAAACCTTGTTCAAATACAGCTCTAATATCTGCTCTTTTGAAAATTTCCATTCCAGCGCCATCGCCAGCACAGCCTCGCGCGCTTTGCGATCAAATGTGCGGTTGGAATTCAAAAACAGATTGCGCGCCAATTGCTGAGTGATGGTGGACGTGCCCCCCACCCGGTCTCTTGCGCCTGTAAAGCCTTCGACAACCGCTCCGGTTGTGCGGACCGGATCAACGCCATAGTGATCGAAATACCTTTTATCCTCGACCGCGATCATCGCGTTTTTCATGTTCGCTGGAATATCATCGTAATCCAGCCATTCGCCAAAGCTTGGACCAAGCTCGACAATCTCACTGCCATCGCGCGCGCGCACCAGAATGGTCTGCGCATTGGTGGTGGTTTTGAGCTGATAGAAACTGGGTAGTTCGCGCGCGGCAAAACCTACCGCGCAAGCCAGGAAGATCAGCACGAGTATCGCAAGACCCAGACCCCAAAACGTAAGCCTTTTGGTCCAGCGCCATACGAAAGAGGGTTGCGCTGCAACGGCTCCTGCGCCGCCGCGGCCACGTCCGCTGCCATTGCCGCTCCCGTTTCTGCGTGGCGATCGGCGCTTGCTTTTGCCGCTGGAAGAAGAAGACGCCCGCTCAGATGCAGCACGACGCGAACCGCGCTTGCCCTTATTTTGCAGACTATCGCCTCTTTTCGACATTACACGCCTGTGCCCCACCATCGATTACCAAGAAGTTCAGCAATGGATCGGTGAGTTGTAACAGGACGTGAATGTGGCAAAAAGGTGGCGCCGCGCCTTTCTAGAGCCTTAAACGGCCTATTCATCCCCATCCGCGACAAATTCAAGCGCGCCAGAATTGATGCAATAGCGAAGCCCGCCTTCTTCCGGCGGGCCATCAGGGAATACATGGCCCAAATGTCCGCCACAATTCCCGCAAGTGACTTCGGTGCGGATCATCCCGAAACTGATGTCGCGATGTTCGTCAACAGTCTCGTCATCGGCAGGTTTGGTAAAGGCAGGCCAGCCGCAACCGCTATTGTATTTGGCCGCGCTGATAAACAGCCGCGTGCCGCAAGCAGCGCACATATATTCGCCGTTTTCATAAAACTTGTCGTATTTGCCGGTGAACGCGCGCTCCGTCCCTGCTTCGCGCAGGATGTGGAACTGTTCAGCGGTTAGGCGTTCGCGCCATTCGGCATCGGTTACGGTTTTGGGATCAGAAATCATAGTGCTGCCTTTTTGTCAGCGCTGATATCGGATCGTCTCGGGCAATCCGCAAGGCGAGTTTTTTGCCGGGTGCTCTCAGGCTGACGCCTGAGCTTAGCCTTAGCCACCTGCACCCTCTACCCATCCACCTGCGCATAATGCGAGGGCGGTTTGATCACGTCCATACGTTCGGTCAGCAAAGGGCGGAAACTGGGACGGCTTTTCAAGACCGAATACCATCCACGCGCGCTGTCATGGCCTGTCCAGTCAATCCCGCCCAGATAGTCAGCAACCGAAATCTGCGCAGCAGCGGCCATGTCAGCCATGCTCATGGTCGATCCCGCGATCCAGGGCCGCGTATCGATCAGCCAGTCAATGTAATCGAGGTGTCCATGCGCCATCTTCATCGCTTCGCGAAGCCGCGTGCTGTCAGGCGGTTGGCGCAGGATCAGGCGTTTTTTCATCCGCTCCGACATCAAAGGCTCTGTCACGTCAGCATAGAAATTTTCATCGAAAAGCGCGGTCAGCCGGCGGATTTCTGCGCGCTGGGTAGCAGTCCCCATAATCATCGGCGCGCGTTCGACCGTTTCCTCAAAATATTCGCCAATTGCGCGGCTATCGGCAATCACGACTTTGCGTTCCTCATCGCTAAGCACAGGCGTACGGCCTGCCGGGTTGAGATTGAAAAACATGTCAGAGGCCGACCATGGGTCTTCGCGGACCAGATCGTAGGCAATGCCTTTTTCGCCCATCACGAGGCGAATTTTGCGGCTAAAAGGGCAAAGGGGGAATTGATAGAGGAACCACATTGTGATCGCTCTTTTGCCCGATCAATTCAGCAAAATCCACCCGCCAGATCGCGCAATTGCGTCACTTGAGCGAATGAATGAACAACTTGTTTTCAATTCATCACCGCATCACGGCTTTTGGCGCATTTTATCGTTCTGTTTGCGCTTCTTCAAATGCGCCCCGCATGCGTTTTGCCATGGCTTTCAACGCAGGCAGCATTTCCGCCATGCCATCACCCATAACGGCCATTGCAGACATGGCCTGGGGCAGTTTTTCTGCCACCTGATCGGGGATTTCATCGGCATCAGGGGCAATGTCGCGGATACGCGCATCGGGATCAATTTCAGGGCCTTGGCCGCCGGTTGCTTCATTCATGGCATTGGCAATCGGGCCAATTTCCAGATCCAGCATGGATGTCATGACCACTTGCGCAATGGCGGATAGCTGATCCTGAAATTCGGGATCGGCCAGCTTTTGGGACAATTCAGAGATTGCCGCTTCACTTGCGTCGGGAACGGCCTCTTGCGCAAAGGCAACAGAAGGTGCGGCAAAGGCAAGCGAAATGGCACAGACAGCGGTTAAGGCGCGCATGGCAGGTCCCCTTTTTGTTTGAATTGCCATCCGTTTAGTTCAGGTTCGATTGAGCAAACCTGAATGCAGATGTTAAATCTTGGAACCTTCAAGCATTAAAAGGCACGATGGCATGATCGCGTCGATTTCCTGTTTGTCCCAAAGATCTTGGGCCTCGGCGCTGACCAGTCGCGAAATCCCTGCGCGATCCAGGCCAGTTTCATCCATCAATTGCGCAAGCGCGCGGACAAAGAATTCGCGTCCCCGCTCATTAAGTCTGGGCCATTTGAGCGCGGCCTCATTGCCTGCCTCTTGCCCTTGCGAAACCATCGCAAAGGCTGCCGAACAGCGCAGCAAGGCTTTGCTTGGCGAAGAAAGCGGTTGGTCAGAAACAGCCACCAATGCAGCAGGGCTCTGGACGGCCATCAAGGCGGCAATAAGAGAAGTTGTAATCATTAAGCGGCGCATATAGCCGAGCATATGAACCTCATGCTACCGCGATTTCGCGAATCTGAAAATCGAGAGGAGATTTCCTAAATGCTCAATCATGTCATGATCGGATCGAATGATATCGAACGGTCAAAATCATTCTACACAGCGGTGCTGGGTGTTCTTGGCGCAGGCGAGCCATTCGTCAATGTCAACGACACAGGCCACACCCGCCTGTTCTACATGCACGATGGCAGCACATTTTCTGTAAGTGAACCGATCAATGGCAAGCCTGCCGAACCTTCCAATGGTTCAACCATCGGTTTGGTATGCAATTCGCCCGAGCAAATTCAGGAATTGCACGATGTTGCAGTCGCCAATGGGGGAACCTCGATCGAAGATCCTCCGGGCAAGCGCGAAGGCAGCATGGGACCGATGTATCTGTGCTATTTCACCGATCCTGACGGGCACAAAATCTGCGGCATTCATCGGCCGGGATAAACGCGCTTTTCAACGAACTGCAATTTTGACCGTTTGGCCCTGCCTCAACCAAGGGGCAGTCGCCAAACGGTGTTGGTTGGAGGGCAACATTCATCATGATTCAATTCAAACGCAGTCTGCTGGTCGCACCATCGCTTTGCGCTTGCGGCATGTGGCGGCGAAGATGACGCGATTGCCAAACAGCGCGAAAAGCTCGACGCCACTTTCAGCGAACACGCTCTTTCACGAGTAAGCCTGGATGATCCTGGCCCTGGAAGAGCCAAACACATCGTCTCTTTCAACTTTGATGGCCGCCTCAAGTCGAATGAGGTGCTGGATAACGACGGTTTCGCGCTTAATGTGGACGGCAGTGAAAAGTACAACAATATCGGCAAATAGCTGTTCTTTCGCCGCAAAGGATAATCCTCAAAGGGCGTTTAGCTCAAACACCGCAAATTGAGCGCGCCAATTGGCTCCCAGGGGGCTGATTGCGCGTTCATCAGCAAAGAACCAGGCGCGGCTGACACTCGCGCCTTTTTCCTGGGCGAGTGCTTTGAAATCGGCAATGGTGACGTGGTGGATGTTTTCGGTTGCGTACCAGCTAACAGGCAAAGTGCGCGTGACCGGCATTTTCCCGCCAAACATCAGCGCAGTGCGTGTGCGCCAGTGCGCAAAATTGGGGAAGCTTACAAAGACCGTGCGCCCGATGCGCAGCATTTCCTCCAACAAAAGATCAGGCCGCTGCGATGTTTGCAGCGTCAGGCTCATCACCGCATAGTCAAAAGCGCGATCGGGATAATTGGCAAGATCAAGGTCTGCATCACCTTGAACCACAGAAAGGCCGCGCGATACGCACCGTTCCACTTTCACAGGGTCCAATTCCATGCCCCGAGCATCGACATTTTTCGTTTGCTCAAGTTCCGCCATCAACGCGCCATCCCCGCAACCAATGTCAAGAACGCGCGTTTCAGGCGCGATCTCAGCAGCGATCACAGCAAGATCAGGCCTTAGGGTTTGTGGCACGCTCATTCGATGAACCCTTGCACCACTCGGTCAAGCTGGGCGTGTTCAAGCAGAAAACTGTCATGGCCTGCATTCGCGCTGAGTTCCACAAAGCTGACCTTGGCACCGGCAGCGTTTAGTGCATGGACAATGTGGCGACTTTCTGCGGTGGGGTAGAGCCAGTCTGTGTCAAAGCTGATCAGGCAAAACCGCGAGGCCGTGCCGGCAAAGGCATCAGCCAGGCGCCCGCCATGCTCTTCGGCCAAGTCGAAATAATCCATCGCGCGCGTGATATATAGATAGCTGTTCGCATCAAAGCGCTGAGTAAAACCGCTCCCTTGATAGCGCAGATAACTTTCCACCTGAAAATCTGCCTCAAAGCCAAAGCTTTTTTCATCGCGATCCTGCAAGCGGCGGCCGAATTTTTCCGTCAGCCCTTCTTCCGAAAGGTAAGTGATGTGCGCCGCCATGCGCGCCACCGCAAGACCATTATCGGGCTTGTCATCGCCGCCATAATAATCGCCACCTGTCCATGCAGGATCAGCCATGATCGCCTGCCGGCCAAGTTCATGAAAGGCGATATTCTGCGCTGAATGCCGCGCGGTGGATGCAATCACCAGAACGCGCTCGGCCCGATCAGGCCAATTGGCCGCAAGGCTCAAAGCCTGCATCCCGCCCATTGATCCGCCCACAACCGCGTGCAGACGATCAATCCCAAGACCATCAAGCAATGCGATAATCCCGCGCACCATGTCGCGAATGGTGATGACGGGAAACCGCATCGCGTATGGCGCACCATTTGCCCCCGCAGAAGCAGGCCCTGTAGAACCCATGCAGCTACCAATCACATTGGCACACATGACAAAATGACGGTTGGTATCAATTGGCTTGCCCGGCCCGACCATCCTGTCCCACCATCCCGGTTTGCCGGTTACAGGATGCGGGCTGGCGACATATTGATCGCCCGTCAGCGCATGGCAGATGAGCACCGCATTGGATTTGTCCGCCGCCAGTTCGCCATATGTCTCATACGCGATCTCAGCGACCGGCAGCTCCTGCCCGCTATCAAGCGGAAGAGAGTTGGGAAGCGTGTAGACTTGCAAGGCAGGTGAAGTATTCATTGGATGCGCGGATTGGGCGAGCCTTGCGCGCAAGTCAATTGGGCTATTCTTAAAGGGAGGAAGCCGCTATCGCCGCGCGCGCAATGACACACGGCCCAGCCCCTAAATCCTATATCCTTGGCATTCACGCATATAAGCCGGGCAAATCCTCTACAAAGGATGGCCGCGCGCTTGTAAAACTATCGGCCAATGAAAACCCATTGGGCACCAGCGCGGCAGCGATGGCCGCGCTGAGAGATGATCGCGATCAGGCCGCGCTTTATGCTGATCCGGCTTGCACCGCCTTGCGCGAAGCTTTGGGCAATCTGCATTCGCTTGACCCCGCGCAGATAGTGTGTGGGACAGGATCAGGAGAATTGCTCCATTGCGCTGTTCAAGCGTTTGCTGGGTTGGGTGATGAAGTCCTGTTTTCGCAGTTCTCTTTCTCGCTTTATCCTTTGATCGCGCACAAAGTTGGCGCGACGCCAGTTCTTGCACCGGACAACGACTATGGCGCGGATGTCGATGCTTTGCTCGCAGCAGTTACGGACCGCACGAAAGTCGTCCTGCTTGATAATCCCAACAATCCTTGCGCCAGCTGGATCGCGCCTGATGAGGTGCGGCGATTGCATTCTGGCCTTCCAACAAACGTCCTGCTGGTTCTGGATGAAGCCTACGCCGAATACCTTGAACCAGAAGATCAGCGCGCAGGGTTTAATCTGGCGAGCGAACACGCCAATGTGCTCGTCACTCGCACATTTTCCAAAGCCTATGGCTTGGCAGCTGAACGCATTGGTTGGGCTTACGGCGCAGCCGATTTGATTGACTATATCAACCGTCTGCGCGGGGCGTTTAATGTCAGTATGAGCGGCCAGAAATCGGCTCTTGCAGCCATTGGCGATCAGGAATTTGTGACTGCAAGCCGCAATCATAACTGCGCCGAACTCGCACGCTTCGAAGCCGCGATTGCGCAACTCGGCAATCATGGCCTTCGCGCACTGCCATCGGCAGCCAATTTCTCGCTTGTCCTGTTTGAAGGTGATCTTAAGGCCGAAACCGCACTGGATGCGCTGGCCGAGGCGGGTTATGCGGTGCGGCATTTGCCGGGCCAAGGGCTGCCCAACGCGCTTAGGATCACGATTGGCAAAACGCAAGATATGGACAAAGTAATCGCTACATTGCGCGACCTTTGCGGGGAAGCGGCATGAACATTGATAAAGTCGCGATTATTGGTCTGGGCTTGCTTGGGGGCTCCATTGGCCTTGCGGTACAGGAACGCGCACCGCGCATTACCACAACCGGGTATGACCAGGATCCCGGCGTGCGCGCAGCCGCGATAGAGCGCGGTCTTGTTGGCACAGTGTGCGACAGTATTGGCGAAGCGGTGGCCGATGCGGATTTGGTAATCTTGTGCGTGCCCATGGGCGCGATGGGCGATGCCGCACGCGCAATGGCTTCTGCGCTCCCGCTAGAAGCCATCGTCAGCGATGTGGGCTCGTCTAAAACCGGGCTTGCCAAAACGCTGATGTCAGCATTGCCGGGCCGCCATATCATCCCTGCGCACCCTGTTGCAGGCACAGAGCAAAGCGGGCCAGAGGCAGGCTTTGCCTCGCTGTTCACCAATCGCTGGTGCATTCTCACACCGCCTGAAAGCGCCGATCAAGAAGCCATCGATGCCCTGAGCGGTTTCTGGACAACCCTTGGCGCGCGGATCGAGATTATGGATGCCGAGCATCATGATCTCGTGCTTGCCGTGACCAGCCACATCCCGCACCTTATCGCATTCACAATTGTCGGCACGGCAAGCGATCTGGAAGATGTGACGCAATCCGAAGTCATTAAATATTCCGCTGGCGGTTTTCGCGATTTCACCCGGATTGCAGCTTCTGATCCGGTGATGTGGCGCGATGTGTTCTTGTCCAACAAAACTGCTGTGCTTGAAATGCTGGGCCGGTTTACAGAGGATCTGACCGCTCTGCAGCGCGCGATCCGATCCGGCGATGGCGAGACTTTGCATGACCTGTTTGACCGCACGCGCGCGATCAGGCGGCAAGTTATTGAGCAAGGCCAGGATGATGACCGGCCTGATTTTGGCCGCGAGGATCACGTTCTGTAAGGCCGCGCTGTTGCTCATATGCCTGGCTAAAGCCCTCAATTGAGAGCGTTAATGGCATCGCGGACGCGCTGTTCAATTTCATGACGGGCTAACCCGGCAGGGATCGTGTCCCCCACGCGGTAAATGATTGTCCCGGGCCGTTTAATCACGTTGTGATAAAGTGGGCCGCTGTTCACTGCGACAGGGACAACGGGCAATTGGAGAAGTTTATAAAGGCCAGCAAAGCCTGATTGGAGCGGCGGGTTCTTCCCATGATCGACGCGGGTGCCTTCGGGGAAAATCACCAGAGGCCGCCCTTCACCAACGCGCAGCTTTGCCGTTGCTATCATCTCTCGCAAAGCTTTTGCCCCTTTGTCGCGCGCAACCGGGATCAAGCCATAGACTTTGGCAGAATACCCCCAACCCGGTATCCAGAACAATTCGCGCTTCGCAAAGACAGCCGGGACCGTAAAGAGATGCGCCATGTCGATCGCTTCGAAGAAACTCTCATGCTTGACCGCAATCAGATACGCGCCATCGGGCACTTCGCCTTCGAGCACTATTTCAATGCCCAATATGTGCGTGACGCACCAGCGATGCCAGCTTCCCCACATGTCAACGACACTCACCAAAGCATCGCGCCCGATCACGCTTGCGAACAACGATGCAATGACCAGCACAGCGCTGAAACCATAGAACATAGGGTAGAAAAGAAGGCTGCGAATGAGGGCCAAGAGCGTTCTCAAAGATTGATAAGGCCAGCAAACGAGCTGGCGATCAATTTGTTGTATTCGAGAAACAGCGTCGCAAGGCTTGGCTCAGATGGCACAGCATCGCGCACCACTTTCACATCACCCGGAAGCCTGCGGTCAAGCTCTCCGGCGGCGCGGTGCATGTGCCAATCGCTTGTCACAAGGCGCAAGGATGTCACTTCATTGGCTTTAACCCATTGCGCGCTTTCGGTGGCATTGGTGCGCGTATCAGTTGCAGAAAAGCCAAGCGTGACGCAGCATTCAAGGCGCGCTTCATCCACTTCAAATTCAATCGCGAATTCTTTGGGTTTAACGTCTCTATCGACTCCGCTGACCAGCATTTGATCAGCAAGCCCTTTATCCAGCACGGCAAGACCCTGCGCGATCCGGCCCGCTGCGCCCGTTGGCACGATCACAGCATCGGTTTTGTCATCCCCCGCCGGCCCCGGAAGGCTGACAGTGAACCACAAAAAACCCAGTGCCCAGACCAGGAACAATCCAGAAAGAATACGACGAAACATAGGGGATAGTGTCAAAACATGGATTTTAGTGCGAATGCAATGGTCATCCGACCAGTAACAAACGCGAGGATCACGCCAATCACCGGGATCAGCAAAAGGATCGCCCAGTCAAACCAGCCAAACCCGCCGCCGCTGACCAAACCGCTATCCAGTGCGGTAAATTGCTGGCCAAGCAGCCATACGGCAAACAGTCCAAGCCCAAGTCCCACAATCCCGCCAAAGGCTGCATCGCGCACCGCTGCGCGTTGAAACACGCGCAATATCTGGCGATCGGTAGCGCCCAGCAAATGCACAACTTCCACCGTTTCGCGGTGCGTTGCAAAAGCGCTTCGGGCTGCAAGCCCAACAGCGGCAGCGGTTGCAAGTGCAATCAGCGCAATCAATCCCATCGCAAGATATTGGAGCGCTGCCAATGCATCATAAACCGGCGCAAGCCATGCGGATTGCGCATCAACGCGCGCATTGGGAACTGCCTCGTTTAACGATGCCTGCAATGCAGCGACTTCATTCGCCGATGCAGCGCGCGTCAATTCGACATCAATCAAAGCGGGTATCGGAATGTCCTCACTCGCCGACCCTGCGCCCAGCCAAGGTTCCAGCAATTGCGCAAGTTCATCTTCGGGCACAACACGCGAAGCGCGCACAAGGTTATCTTGCTGAAGGATCGCAACCGCTTTTTCTACGCGCTCCATGCGCAATTCAGGATTGGGCTCCAAAATCTGTATGGTCACAGCATTGGAGATATCCGCGCGCGCCGTTTCAGCAAGATTGCGCAGTGCCAGCCCCCCCGCTGCGGCAATCACAACCAATGCGATCAATATTGCAATCACCCACGGGATTGGCCCGCCAAATCGCGCTTTGGGCAGCAGGTCTGCTGCGCCCATTTTGCGACGTTTGGGTTGGACAGAGCCCGCCGTTGCAGGCGGCGCGTCGGGGATGGGGATATCGTTCATTTCTCCCCTTCCTGTGCGCCGGCTGTGGATGTCCCGCTCGCCTGTGTCCCCGATGGTCGCGGCGGAAACCGCAACGCGCCCGTTGGATCAGACAAACGCCCCTTATTGAGCCGCATGATTAGCGAATCCGGTACTTTCTTAAGCAAATGCACATCGTGCGTTGCAACGACAACGGTGGTGCCGACACGGTTGTTCAACGCTTCAAACAAGCGCAGCAGTTTAAGCGCCATTTCCGGATCAACATTGCCCGTAGGCTCATCAGCGATCAGCATTCTGGGCCGGGCAATCACTGCACGCGCAATCGCTACGCGCTGTTGCTCTCCGCCTGACATGGTGGCTGGCTGTGCCTGCGCGCGGTGCGACAGGCCCACCCACTCAAGCATATCGGAAACCGCTTTCATCACTTTGGCTTCATCGGTGCCCGACAACCGCAATGGCAGCGCGACATTGTCAAAGGCTGACAAATGTTCGACCAGCCGGAAATCCTGAAACACAACCCCAAGACGGCGGCGATAATCCGGCAAGCGGTCCTTGGGCAGGGTAATCATGTCATTGCCAAACAGCCGAATGGCACCGCGCGATGGCTTTTGCGCAAGGTAAAGAAGTTTCAAGAGGCTTGTCTTGCCTGCGCCACTTGCACCTGTGAGGAAGTAGAAACTTCCGGGAAAAAGAGTGAAGCTGAGATCACGCAAAACCTCAGGATCGGTGCCGTAGCGCAGCCCGACATTGTCAAACTTCACAATCTCGTCTGCGCGGTTGGTCATGAGCGCGGCCCTTATCAGGGGGTGAGAAACGGGGAAAGCCCCCACGCCAGGATACAGGCAATTACTGAACTGTAATGCGCCCGGTGTGGAAAAAAGGGCCGATTCGGGCATCCGTAACCGTTAACCACTTGTGCCCGTCACTTGGCGGCGTATTGCAGTGGGCGACCATGATTTTATCGTGCCCAGCCTGCGCCACGCGCTATGTCGTGCCGGATACTGCGATCGGCGGTGAGGGGCGCACTGTGCGCTGCGCCAAGTGCAAGCATTCTTGGTTCCAGGAACCTGCCCCTGTTGAATTGAGCAAAGAAGAGGCAGCTGCTGCCGAAGCCAGAGCAAAAGCGGCCGCACACGAGACCGCAGCGGCCGAGGCAACTGCGTCCTCACCCGAACCAGAGCCAGAGCCAGAATCCGAAGGGGGACCCCGGGGGGAATCAGCGCCTGAACCCACTCCAGAAACTGCCAAAACGCCCGAACCAAGCGCTGCTGATGCCTCCCCATCAGTCAACCATTGGCGCACTGCTGATAAAGCTGGCGATATTTCCGATGCTGCTGCGGCCAGCTCTTCAGTTGCAGCGCGCGCTTTTCGCAACAGTATGGCCCGCCGCGATGAAACCGCTGGTGCAGAACCGGAGGCAGCCGAGGCCAAATCCTCTTCGATTTTTGATAAATCGTTCCTGCGCAGGCGAGATGATGCTGCACAAGAGCCGGTAGAGCCAGACACAGATGAGGCAGAGGCATCTGAGCCTGCGACGCATACCGATGAAGCTTCGGTAGAGCATGCAGAAACAGCCGATGAACCTTCTAAAGCTTTTGATCCCGACAGCGATCCGCTTGCCGATCACAGCTTTGATGAAGACACTTACGCCCCTGACGACGAGGATGATTACGAAAGCGGCGTTTCGCAGTTTGAATACAGCCCGCCTTTTACAGCGCGGCGCAATCCTCTCAAAATGTGGACAGCTGCCGCCGTCGCCTTTGCGGTGCTGGCGAGCGCGACCGTCTTTGCTGTCAGCTATTATGGTCTGCCGGACTGGTTGCCTGTCAATCAACCCACGTTTGGCGTGAACAAGCCTGAATTGGTGCTCGATTTCCCGCGCGGCGAACAGCGCACCGAAACTCTTCCTACCGGCGAGGAAATTTTCAGAGTTCGCGGGACAATTTCAAACACTGGAGCAGATGCAGTCGCTGTTCCAAGCATGCTGGTCGTATTTCTGGATGAGCGCGGGCGCGAAGTGGGCAAATGGCCGGTTGCACCTTCCAAAAGCGAGCTGGCACCTGGCGAAACGCTCAATGTAACCGAAGCCATTTCGGACATTCCTGCAGCCGCCACCGAAGCAGAACTCGGCTGGGCACCCAATTAAGTCCGCAAACGGTTTTTCGAAGTTTGGACGTGCAACAAGTCAAATCTCTTGCGCCTTATCATCGAGGTTGCTAGTGGCGCGCTCCTACCACGGAGCAAGCTTTGCGCGCTCCGGTTTTACGAGTGCGGTCGTGGCGGAACTGGTAGACGCGCAACGTTGAGGTCGTTGTGGGCTAACGCCCGTGGAAGTTCGAGTCTTCTCGACCGCACCAATCCCTTGAAAATATGACAATATTTCAAGAATTTAGGCCGAGATATGAAATTTGGCCCACCCTCCAGCCCACCTGAAATCATGCGTCACAGCGGCCAGAAATGTGCCGCCATGTTCAGCCTGTTTGGCGACTCCATCCGATCCTGATAGCGTCCTCTCCGCCTGGGTATTGTCGTAAACCGGGGCATCGCGATGCTCTCTTCACAGGGAATATCGTGATGAGGATACTATCAAAGCGTCAGCTCAAGGAGCTTGTTCTGTACTCACCGCAGCACATCGCACGACTGGAGAAGGCCGGGCAATTCCCCAAGCGGGTAAACCTAGGCCCTTGCAGAGTGGGGTGGGTTGAGGACGAAGTGCTCGACTGGCTCCAACAACGACTGGACCGCCGAGAAGCGCCTAGCCGACACTCCTCTTGAAGGAGCGGGTGATCGGGTTTGCAAGCCCGGTCACCCATTTCGAAACGACTGACAAATATCGAAAATCGCGTATTATGAGTGAAAATCCAATTATTGGATTGGCTGGATACTTACTCATATGAAGATAGACCGCATCGACATCAGAAATTTTCGCCGCCTAGAATGCGTTTCAGCGGGAATTGAGGATCAGGAAACTGTTTTCGTCGGTCCAAACAATAGCGGGAAGACCTCGGCAACAGCCATATTCAGGTGCTTCCTAGGCCAGCGTAAATTCAAGATTTACGACTTCTCAGTCGCTCGGATCGCGGATTTTGACGCATTCGGAACGGACGGTGATGTTGAAAACTTGCCTTCGATTGAGTTGGACATCTGGTTTAGAGTTGACCCTGACTCAATCGAGTTTGGAAGAGCGTTCACCCTCTTGCCAAACCTGTCTGATGACTTTGAGCGACTAGGCGTGCGTTTGCGCTATGCAATCGTCGATCCAGACAAGCTGCGTGAAGCATATCTTGCAGCCCACCCGCCGACAGGTGAAGAAGCTCCCACAACAACACTTTCCGGATATCTCTCGAATGATAGCGTCCTAAATCGTCATTTCGAGATCACCTATGCATCGTTGGAAGACACTGACGACGAAGTGCTGGCGACACCCTTGGAGAAGGATGAGGGCCGCAATCTACTGCAAAACCTTGTTCGAATTGATTTCGTGGATGCGCAACGGAATATCGATGACGACGAAGGACACCGAAGCAACAAGTTATCGAGTGCGTTTGCGGGCTTCTATCAAAAGAACCTTGAGCAACCAGAAGTGGCGGAAGAGGCACACCGCGTCATCGATGAGAACAATGAACAGCTTACCGCTCACTACGAGGTTCAGTTTGCTGGCATCATGGCAGTGATCAGAGGGATCGGCGTCCCATCGATGAATGACCGTGAACTGAGGATTGTTTCCACCCTCAATCCTGAGACCGCCCTTCGAGGGAACACAGACCTGCTCTACATCGATGCTGATCGCGGACACGAGTTGCCGGAACTATACAACGGGCTAGGCTTCAAGAACCTTATCTATATGGCCATCCAAGCGAAGCACTATCATTCGCAATGGGTCCGAACCGCTCAAAACAGACCACTTTGCCAGATCATTTTTATCGAAGAACCTGAGGTTCATCTTCACGCCCAGGTGCAGCAAACCTTCATCAACAACATATGGCAGGTGATCCAGCAATCCGCAGAAGCGGAAGGCGCAGGGGACTGGATTCCTCAGCTCATAGTTACAACCCATTCCTCGCACATCCTCGATGCGACAGAGTTTGGGAAAGTCCGCTATTTCAGGCGCTGCCAACTCGAAGGTGAAGAGCCCGCTGCTGGTCGAATTCTCAACGCTACCAAGATTCATAGTCTTAGGGATTTCCAGCCAACCGCCGTCGAGGTGGATGGCCAAGAGGCGACCACTGAACAGGCGCTCGCCTTCCTCAAGCGCTATCTTCGCCTCACGCATTGCGACCTCTTCTTTGCGGACGCGGCGGTGCTGGTTGAAGGATCGGTAGAGAAGCTATTGCTGTCCACGATGATCGGGAAATCTGCTCGTCGCCTTCAGTCTTCGTACCTTACCGTCCTCGAAGTGGGTGGTGCTTATGCCCACCGATTTGATGAGCTGTTGTCGTTCTTGAACATTCCCTACCTCGTCATCACCGATCTCGATTCGGTTCATCCAGAAGGCAGGCACCCGGCCTGTCGCGCTGATTTCGATGGTGCGCTCACGTCAAATGCTTCCCTCAAGCAACTGCTTGGAGTGAATACAGTCGCCGAGCTTGCAGCGCTTGACCCAGTGCAAAAGCACGACGCTGAACGAGACCGATATATCACCTTCCAGCAGGGAATTGCTGTCGTTGATGGCGAGGCCTCCATGGACATGCAATCACGCACTTTGGAAGAAGCATTCGTCTACCAAAATTTTGGGCTGTTCAAAGACGCAACGCTTAGCATCGGACTGGAATTTCCGGCGGCCTTGGATGAAGCCTACGAGGCAATCTACGACCATATCAAGTCGAGCAAATTCAAGAAGACTGACTTCGCTATGGCCGTCTTGGCAAGCGAGGCGGACTGGCAGGTGCCTTCATACATTTCCGAAGGTCTTAAGTGGTTGGAAGATCGACTTCGTCCTCAGACTGAGGGCGAGCCTGCATAAATATGGCTACCCGCATTCCAACCGCCGCCGATGAAGCCGTTCGCCAGTGTATCGCTGAGCGTCGAAATTTTGCGCTTATAGCGGGTGCAGGATCTGGCAAGACCACTTCGCTTGTTGACGCACTAGCGGAGATTCGATCCTCACATGGTTCCGAGCTGCGTCAAAATGGCCAACGCATCGCGTGTATCACATTCACCAATCGAGCGGTCGATGTCATAAAACGACGTTTAGGATTTGACGACCTTTATGAGGTTTCGACGCTGCATAGTTTCCTATGGGGTGAGATTAGCCGGTTTCAGCGAGATATCCGCGAAGCCCTGCAGAATGAGCGTTTGCCCACCCTGATCGCCAAAGCTGCGGAGGACGATAACGGCAAGGAGACCAAGAAGGCTCGAAAGGCGCGAGAGAAGGTCGCCCGCTTGGAAAATGAACTTGCTGGCCTCCCGGAGGTGCCGGAATTCACATATGATGACCTAGCATATAGCGATTATCTCAATGGCAGACTCAGCCACGACGATATCATCGAAATTGCCGGATACCTCCTTCGCGAACGTCAGAACTTTAGGCGTCTCGTTGGCTTGCGATTCCCGTTCATTTTTGTCGACGAAGCACAGGATACCTTCCTACCGATTGTCGAGGGGTTGAACCTTGCTTGCGCCGTGCCTGGATTGCCGTTGGTCGGATACTTTGGCGACCCTTGGCAGCAGATCTATGAAGGCAGAGCTGGAGACTTTGCTCCGCCAGAAGGCGGGGAAACTATCACAAAGGTAGAGAACTTTCGTTGCTCACCTCAGGTGATCGATTTCTTGAATTCCTTTCGGACCGATGTGGAACAGGTCGCAGCGGGTGCCAACGCTGAAACACAAGGCAGCGTGGAAATTAGACTGGTTCAGGCCGAGGCTCCAGAAGGACCACGCAAGCGTTATTCTGAAGAGCAGCTAGATCACGCTCTTGTGGCGATGGATCAGGCTGTCGAAGCATGGGGCTGGAGTGATAGACCGGATGTCATTCGCTTGTTCTTGGTTCGGCAAATGATTGCTAGGCGACTGAAGTTTTCGGGTCTGCAACAGCTTTTTACCGGCCCATTCGCCTCGCAACGGGCGCAAGACGATTATGAGTCAGGCGAACACCTCCTTCTCAAACCGTTCTTGCGCGTCATTTGTCCGCTCATTGAAGCATCCGAAAATGGTGAAAACCGTCAGGTCATCGATGTTCTCAGAGCGCACAGCCCCGCATACGACCCAACTGGGTCTAACGCGAACCGCAAACTGAAAGAGATGATAGAGCAGTCTAAAAAGCAGCTCGATAAACTGACTGGTATCTGGAAAGCGGGAACCATCAAGGACGTTCTCACCTATTGCATTCAGAACGGCTTAATTGCGCCGTCAGACCGACTAGCGGAACACCTAGCGCGACCGCCGCGCCCAGAAGAATACGACGATGAGGTTTACGCCGAGGAAAAGGGTGATTGGCTGGCGGACAGCTTATTCGCGATGCCTACAACCGAACTCTTCGCCTATCGTGACTTCATTCTTGCGAATACGCCATACAGCACGCAGCACGGCGTGAAGGGTGAAGAGTACCCCAACGTCTTGGTGGTGTTTGATGACGTTGAGGCAAATTGGAACCAGTACAGCTTTTCAAAATTGCTTACCCCCGGCTTGGCCGGTGACCCAACGGAAGGGCAGTATGAGCGCGGTCGTAAGCTCGCTTATGTGTGCTTCTCCAGGGCTGAGCAGCATCTCAAGATACTATTTTTCACCCCAAAACCGGAAGCGACAAGGGACGAACTGGTCGAGCGAGGCCTATTCACAGAGGATCAGATCATACTGCCGTGATGGCTTCCTGTACCCCCATTCCGCGCAATTCCCGATCCCCATTGATAACTGAACATCGTCAAACATAGCCGCGCGCTAGGCCTGTCCTTACTTCCGCGACTTCATAATGATTCCCTCTAATCATTATGAACCCACCACCCACCGCAGGAACCCAATCGAATAGACTTGACCAGTCACACTTCCATCGCCTCAATACCAGTGGGAACAACAGGGGGCTGAAATGGAACTGCTTTTCAAACGTGAACAAACTACCGGAAAGATGAGTCGGGTAAACTTCAAGCTCTGGGGAAAGCTAGAAGTGAGTGAAGACGAACAGGCACTCATCAATCGCTATCGTTTCGACGAGTCAGTCCTGATCGGTTCGGACGATTCCGAACTGCTGCGCAAGGCTATCAAGCTCGGTGCCATCGTGTTCGTCGTTGCCGCTCTGCTACTCGCATACCTTTCATCGAGCGGCATGATGGGCTTTCTTGGCGGAGCGGCAGCGGGTGTTGGCGCTGGCTATTGGCTCATGAACGAAAAGCGCGAAACCATCTTCGTCAAAGACCTGCTGCATGGTCGCAACTTCACCTGCGACAGCGTGGTAGAACTGGCCCGCAAAGAAGCGTGGCTTGAAGGTGCCTGCGGCGTGTTCCGGCAGGTCATGGAAAGCGCAAAGCATTGGGACGGCGTTGAGCGGCACACCATCGAACCGCTACCGAAGGCAGAGGCCAAGGAACTGATCCTCAGGGCCGCCTGACATGGTCTGGCGCGTCGGTGCCCGCGTCCATGCTCTTGTGCATGGCATGTTCAAGCCCAGCGAAGCTGAGCTGGTGCGACAGCAATGGAACGAAGCCGAGAACCTGTTCCAGCAAGCGGGTATTGCGGATCAGGTGGGACGCTCCCGGCTAATTGAAGCGATTGGCAGCGCAGTGGCCAGCCGCCTCTGCATCCCGCCCACCCACGATCAGACCAGCCTGATCGTGGCGCTGGTGGCCGAGGTGTTTTCATACGAAGGGCTGTTCGTCCTGCCGGAAGTGGACTGGACAGCAGACCGCACGATAGCCGAGCTTTGGGACATCAGGGAGGAACTGACCCGCCAGCGCGGCTTCGTGTCTGACTTCGAGCCGAACTGCGAGCTGCTGGAGTTCGCTTTCGCCTCGATGCTTGGTCCGCTCTATGAAGCCTGTCCGACTTTGCTGGAGCAATCCGAAAATAGTGACGGCATTGCCGTCCCCACCCATTTGCTCCCCAATATCGGCGATCTTGGCGGCGTGGCCCAGTCGATGCTTGGCGTAGCTTTTGCCGAAGAACTGTCTGAGCAGGGATTGCTGGCGCGGCTATCGAAGCGCCTTGAGCGCAATCTTATCGTGGCCTCCGGTGGCAATCCCGACGATCCGCGAGGCTTCAATCGTGCCCCGAAGCTCCCGGAGCAATTCGACGCGAAGTCGCCAGAGCAGCTTGTCTCTACCTATCTAGGCGGCACACCGCTGTTGCCGCTGTTCGATCAGACGCTCGACTTCACCATCCCCACCAAGGCCCGCTTCGAGCATCACCACATCGTTGCCGGTTCCGGTCACGGTAAAACCCAGACCCTCCAATATCTGATCGCCAATGACCTTGAGGCCGTCGCCAATGGTGAGCGCACCGTCATTGTGCTTGATAGCCAGGGCGACCTGATCCGCACCATCGCCGGTCTGAAAGAGTTTGCCCCCGGTGAGCCATTGCATGACCGCGTGGTCATCATCGACCCCAGCGATGTGGAATGGCCGGTGTCGCTCAATCTGTTCGATGTAGGGATGGAACGCCTGTCTGGCTACGCGCCACTGGAGCGAGAGCGGCTGACCAACTCTATTCTTGAATTGTATGACTTCGTGCTCGGCACTTTGCTCGACGCGCAGATGACGCAAAAGCAAAACGTGATTTTTCGCTACGTCACACGGTTGATGCTCCACATCCCCGACGCGACCATCCACACGCTACGTGAGTTGATGGAACCGGGCAGCGAAAAGAAGTTCGCACCACACATCCGAAAGCTCTCTGGCACCGCCCGTCATTTCTTCGATACCGAGTTCACTTCCCGCGAGTTCGACCAGACCAAGAAGCAGGTGCTGCGCCGTCTCTGGGGTATTCTCGAAAACCAGACTTTTGAGCGGATGTTTTCGCACCCCCGCTCCCGGCTCGATCTCTTCAAGGAAATGAATGCGGGCAAGGTGATCCTCATCAACACCGCGAAGGATTTGCTCAAGGAGCAAGGCACCGAAATCTTCGGGCGGTTCTTCATCGCCATGATTGCGCAGGCGGCACAGGAGCGCGCCACTCTGCCAGAGCATAACCGCACTCCCACCATCGTCTATGTCGATGAGGCACAGGACTACTTCGACCGGAACATCGGCCTAATCCTGGCGCAGGCCCGAAAGTATAATGTCGGAATGGTGCTGGCGCACCAGTATCTTGGCCAGCTTGAGCCAAAGTTGCAGGAGGCCTTTTCGGCCAACACCGCCATCAAGTTTGCGGGCGGCGTGTCCGCCAAGGATGCCCGCGCTCTTGCTCCGATGATGTATTGCAGCCCTGAACTTATCGAGGCGCAACCCAAAGGCAGCTTTGCCGCCCATGTGCGCGGACAGACCAAGGGAGCTGTGCCTCTATCGTTTCCGTTTGGGTACATGGAAGCCTTGCCCAAGATGAAGAAGGAGGAGCGTAGTGCGCTGCGCCAACGAATGCGCGAGCTGTATGCAAACCACTATTCTGCCTTGAATGACACTGACGGACAGGACGGTGATGAACCAGAGGCAGAAGATACCCACGCCCCGTCGGAAGCCTCGCCGGAGAGCATTTCCAGCAAGAAGAAGGATGATAGCACTCCACCCAAAGAACCTCCCGGCCACATCGACACCGATGCCGGGGACAGGTGGTAGTTTGAGGAACCGCAGCTATGGCCACCCTGTTTTGCAACATTGCTTGGATGGAAAAATATGCCGGTCGCGATAAGAGCGACCCACCTCTTGGAGGCGGCGGTTTTCCGCGCAAAGAGGGATACTGCGGAGAGGAGTGCAACTTCGTCGCAGCGGACGATGGCTATGTTTACGGCCATTTTGAAACCATCAAAGGCACGATTGATCGAAGGGTTCAGATCGAACGGCTTGGGGCTGGCAAGTTAGACGACTTCGTCGATGGCGTGACAGTCGTATGGACCGCACCGAAACATGGTCATGACCCAAGGACCGTTGTTGGTTGGTTCAAGAATGCTCGTGTCTATCGCCACCGGCAGCACTTCAATGACGAATACCCTTCAGCTCAGCATGAGACTGATGAGATCGATTCTTACCGTGTGCGTGCTCGTGTCGAAGACACAGTTATCCTCAAGCCCAAGCAGCGAACGATGGATTTGCAACGGGGGCTTGGGTGGAGTGGGCAAGCGAGCTGGTGGTATGCTGACGACACGACCGATACAGATGCTCGCCAGTTCGTCCGAGAGGTTCAAAATGCTATCGGCGGCAGGAAATTCAACGCGATTCAAGGGAAGTCCAAGCAGAAGCCGCGCAAGGGAAGACGTGCAGGCGCAGCAACAGCCGATGCGTATGTCCGATACATCAAACAACACGAGATTGCCATTAGCCCGCTCCATGATCGGCTCCAAAGGCGGTTCAAAGCGTATATTCGAAGCCGCTTTCCGGCAGCGACATTCCCTGATTGTTATCGGGATGACCTTCGCTACGTCTTGCCAGATGGCACCGCCGTTATGGTCGAAGTGAAGCCAACCGAACAAGCAACTGTCCGCTTCGCGATCAGGACGGCGATTGGTCAGCTCATCGACTACCAGCAGCAGCAACAGTGGTCGGGAAAGCAGCTCATTGTTGTGTCCAACGAGGTCGAGAGCGCCGAAGATCGTGCTCTTGCGCTGGAGAATGGATTTGGACTGGCATGGCCTGCCGGAAAAGGCGGCTTCAAAATTATCTGGCCCACTTCCCGCTAGCCATAACTGCGCGTGACTTGCCGCGCCAGAACACTCCTGAAAATGCTGCACGGAGACAAGCAGCCATTCTCTGCATAGATGAATGACCCTCGCAACTGGAGGGTCATTCATGCCGGACAATATCGACACGCTAGGACGCAGGAATCGGCTTTCGGCCACGCCAACCGGCAAGCGCGTTTCGCCCACCAACCGGGACCTTCGTTGGTTTGCGGCACTGGCCGAACATGGGCCACTGCCCAGCTCGTTTCTTCTAGCATTTGGCGGTGACCGTCACCGCAGCGAGAAGCGCGCCCGCGAGCGCCTGACCGACCTTTTCCATGAAAGCAATACACCGCAGGGTGAAGCATACCTGATGCGACCAACGCAGCAGTTCCGCACCATCGACAGCCGATACAACCAGCTTGTCTATGATCTCACCCCCGCCTCAATTGCCGCCCTAAGGAGAGCTGGCATGTCCAACCATCGGCAGCGGTCAGGCCCTTGGCTCCACAATCATATGGTGGCCTGCATCACCGCCAGCATCGAGTTGGCTTGCCTTGCGCATCCTGACATCAATTTCATTCCGCAAAATGCGATTCTTGCGCGGTCCGACGTCGAGCTGCGTTGGGCAACGAACATCGCCGATCCGGCGACAGGCAAGACCTATCCGAAAGACCTGCTGCCGGATGCTGTGTTCGGCCTGGAGTATCGAACGCCGTCTGGCAGTCGCTTTCGGTTTTTCGCCGTCGAAGCTGACCGGGCCACCGAGCCGCTCACATCCCGCAATTTCAATCGCAAGAGTTTCGAGCGTCATTTGCTGCAATATGCCGAGTATGTGGAGCTTGGCGGATACCGCGAACACCTTGGCCTTTCCGCACCGCTCTTGGTGCTCAATGTGACCAGCGATCCAAACCGCATGGTTCGAATGCGCGCCGTATGCGGCGAGTATTTTCCACAAGGAAACAACTATCACCTGTTCCAATGCTGGGAGGATTTTGGTCCTGTCTATCGGCCTCCCGCGCCCAATCCTGCCTTATTGACTGGCGATTGGAAGCGAGCGGCCTTGCCACCCACTCGAATAGAGCAGCCCTGAATGATGCGACCCCACCACGAAGCCATTGCCAAGGCAGGCCAAGTCAGGCATATGATTCATGGTTTGTTCTCGTTTGCTGGAGGGGTTTCATGTCGCCACGCCTAACCGTCATCGACCTGTTCTGTGGAGCTGGTGGATTGTCTGAGGGCTTCCGGCAGGCAGGCTTTTCGGTTCTGGCTGGCAACGATTTCTTCGCAGCGGCAGGCAAGACGTTCGAAGCCACCCATCCCGAAGCCAAATTTTTCGGTGAGCCAATTCAGGAATTGTCGGCAGAACAGCTGCTTCAAGAAACAGGCCTCCGGCGCGGTGAACTTACCTGCCTTGTTGGCGGTCCGCCGTGCCAAGCGTTCTCCGTCTATAACCACCAGCGCGGTATGCACGATGCCCGCGCCAACCTGTTCCGCGAATATCTGCGGATGGTTGAAGGTCTCAATCCCGAATGGGTGGTGATGGAGAATGTCACCGGCATTCTCTCTGCCGGTGGCGGCGAAGCGGTTGAGGCGATCATCGAGAGCCTCAATGATCTCGGCTATGCGGTCGAGCACCGCACGCTCAAGGCCGAAGAATATGGTGTGCCACAGGAACGCCGCCGCGTCGTCTTTATCGGCAACCGGATCGGCGCGCCGATTGTGTGGCCAGAACCGACCCACGGCGAGGGCCGCTTGCCGTTCGTGACCGTATGGGATGCTATTGGCGATCTTCCGAGGCTCGAAAACGGCCAGGCGCCAAGCGAGCGGTTGAAGTATCGCTCAGCGCCGTTCTCGGAGTTCCAACGGGTGCTTCGCGGCAATGCTGTTTCAGTTGCGAACCATCAGGCGTCTCGTCTGGCACCGATCAACGAACAGCGGATGCAGCACATTCCCGAAGGCGGAAGCTGGCGGGATATTCCGCATGAATTGCTTCCGGCGGGAATGAAGAAGGCCCGTCGCTGCGATCATACCAAACGCTATGGCCGACTGCGCCGCGAGGGGCTGTCTTCCACCGTGCTGACCAAGTGCGACATTCATTGGGGCGCATATATCCACCCCGACCAGAACCGTTCGCTCACCGTCCGCGAAGCAGCCCGCCTGCAATCGTTCCCCGATTGGTTCGAGTTCGCAGGGCCACGCACCGAACAATATGTGCAGGTTGGCAATGCCGTGCCACCACTTCTCGGCCGAAAGATTGCCGAGGCCGTGCTAGAGGCATTCGAACGGATGAACGAAAGCGCGCTGGTAGCTGCCGAGTGAGGATGAATGAGCTTTGACCCGACCGATGCAATTGAGGAAATTCTCGGACGGCGAGCGCAGCTAGGATTCCAGCCAGCAGACACAGAATACCTTTGTCCGTTCATCGATAAGACCTGCATCAAGCGCAGCACCGCCGACAAAGAAAATCCCTATCCTGTTTGCTCGCTTCGCAAGAAGAATGGCGATGTCGTCGCCGTGTGTCCCAAGCGTTTCTATGAGCGAGACTTTCTGCACGATGTGATCGACAACGCTTGGGTCGGTCCCAAACCCGCCAATCCAATCATCACCAGCGAAGTGAAGATGGAGGGGTTCGGCAATGTCGATTTCGTCATTTCCGACGTAGCCGACGATGGCAGCATCAATCAGTTCATGTCGGTTGAATTGCAGGCCATCGACATCACCGGTAGCGCACGCCCAGCCTACGATGCGCTACTTGCCGGTGAGCATTTACCCAAGCGCCCCACATACAACTTCAATTGGAAGAACGTCGCCAAGCGATACATGAACCAGCTCATCTCCAAGGGCTACTACCACCACCACTGGGGCACCAAGATCGTCGCGTCGATTCAGGACGAAGTTTACGACTATTTCCGCAAAGATGCGGACTTCATGACCAAGACCGACATCGCTGATCCGCAGGTCAACATCATTTTCATGGTCTACGGCTTCGAACCGGGCGGCACCGATGGTCGGGAAAAAACGCTGGTATTGAAACGGGTTGAAGGCACCCACCACTCGCTCTTGCAACAAGCCGTCCTATACAAAAGCGCGCCAAGCCGGGATGTGTTCATCAAGCGCATCAAGAAAGCGATGGAACGCTAACGAAAAGAGCCAAGCCCTCACTTGGCTCTCTCCAAAAAGGCAAACCGGCTCAATCTTGTTCTTGCATCAGCAACGCCAGCGATAACGCTTCAAACAGCACCGTGTTGCGCGGCTCGTTATCGTAGAAGCGCCGCTGCGCTGGTTTCCAGGGCGCAAGCTCCGGGTATTCCTCAACCAGCGCATCGACTTCGGCATACTTGTTCGCGTAGGGGTGCTTTCGCGGCACCGAAACGTCGAGCAAGCCATTGTGCGCAGCCGTTCTAGCGATGGCAGACAGCAGGGAAAGCGTGTGCTCGCCTTTGCTGCTTGCGGCTTCAAGATCCTCGGTCACCACCACGTCAGGGACAAAGCGGTTGATGAGGGTTTGAGCATGACCCGCTGCTTCCACGTTATTCTCGGCAGCCTTGTTTGAGATGTGCCAATCGACCAGCCTGTCCCCGATGAGGAAGACCGAACCAACGCGCCCGGTCGCCGCCGCGAACGCAAGCACTCTAGGCCCCTCCATAGGCTTCATGTTCATCGGCTAATCGGCGGGCAAGCCGTTCAATCGAGGCATCACGGTTGAACGTGCCAACATAGCTGCGCACCCCATCAGGCATGTGCAGGATACGCTCTTGCAACTCGAAGCGAGCGGTTTCCATCAACTGCGAGAAAAGGCTTTCAAACGACCGCCCGTATATCAGCGACAGGCTGACAATTTGCTCCAGCGTCGGTTGCTGGTGGCCCTGTTCCAGCTTGGATACGAGCGTTTGGCTTGCATCAAGCAAGTGCGCGATATCGCGCTGGGTATACCCGGCCTTACGCCTCGCAAGGCGCAGGTCGAGAGCGAATTCGGTAGACATATGATTGTTTTGTTATGGTTTCTAATGCCACCCAGCTTAGAATTCTGACGGCCTCAATCACTAGGAGGCCCAATATGCCCATCATGTATGTTGCCCACCTCTAGACAGCAAAAACCACCATACGCGATATGGGAGGGATCGTTGCCGGAAGGGTGAAACCCTTCCGGTACGCCATACCGCGTAGGTGGTCTTGCTGTTCTAGCTGCCGCGATTGTGTTTCAGAGTGCCAGGATATCGGGAATCCCTCACTGAATGCTAGACGGTCACAAATCGCCGGAGCGGTTGTCCGCCTGTCTATATGAAGACGCTGTTCCATTGCGTATCTTGCAGACGACCAATGAAAAGGCCGCTCCAAGATGGAGCGGCCAGCTTCAATATTCGCTTGCCAGCATGATGGTGAGCACGCGGTGCGTCACCGCTGGATCGGCGGCATTCGGCGAATGGCCTTGTAGATCGAGCGAGTAGTAGTCGAACTTGAAGAACAGCGGTTCGCCGTCGATGTCGAACTTGCCGAAGTCATGTTCATTGTATGGATCGTTGTCGCGGGTGAAGTCGTTGAAGCGCTGCACCTTGGCGATCACTTCCTCTACGAACTTTGGTCCGGTTTCGTGAATGCCAGCGGTCAACATGACCGAGCCATTGCCGATCCCAAAGCGGCGAAATTCGTCATTCAGCCGCCGCACCTCAGCACGATATTCCTGTGATTGCGTATCCATGGTCATCTCCAGTCGTTGCGGCGCGTCCGAGGCATTCGGGCGCACCGCTCGACCGGCGATGACGGGACAAGGAACTGTTCTGCGGTCAGTTTATGTCCTGGCAATTGACGCAACTAGGCCGCGCACCATTCAGCTCGGCAATATCCGCCTCAGCTATGGTGAGACGCCTAGGATGAAACGATTGTCCGCGAGACAATCGCCCGATGCAGTCAGACTTCACGCCGCTCGGCATTGCCTATCATCGCTATGGCGACCGGCCTTTTGGCATCCGGCAAGCCGACCGGATGCACCACCTCTATGTAATCGGGCAAACGGGCACGGGGAAATCGACCTTCCTGCTCAATCTGGCGCTGCATGATGCCAGCGCCGGACGCGGCTTCTGCCTGATCGACCCGCACGGCGATCTGGCGCTTGCCATGCATCAGCATCTTGCCATCCCGCACCACTACTTCGACATCGCCGACCCGACCTGCGAGCTTGGATACAACCCACTCACACGGGTGCATCGATCCTTTCGTCCTCTTTTGGCTTCGGGCGTCATCGAAACTTTGAAGAAACAGTGGGCCGATTCCTGGGGAGCGCGCATGGAACACTTGCTGCGCTACGCAATCCTCGCGCTTTTGGATCAACCACAAGCCGACATCCGAGACATCGTGCGGCTCTACGTGGATAAGGATTTCCGCAAAGAAGCGACCGCCCGCATCAGCGACGAGCAGGTCCGCGCCTTCTGGACGAAGGAGTTTCCCAACATGAACTACATGAACGCCATCGACGGCGTTGCTCCGATCGCCAACAAGCTGGGAGCTTTTCTGGCCAATCCCGTGGTGCGCCGCGCTGTCTGTGAACCAGCGCAGCCACTGCGCTTTCGCAAGATCATGGATGAAGGTGGTATCCTGATCGTCAATCTGGCCAAAGGCAGGCTTGGCACCGACATGGCGAACGTCATGGGTGGGCTGATTGTCTCCACCATGATGCTGGCGGCCTTTTCGCGCCATGGAAGCGAAGAAAAGGCCCGTCAGCCATTTGCCCTCCACATCGATGAATTCCCGTCCTTCACGACTGAAGCCTTCGCCAGCCTGCTCCCTGAGGCCCGAAAGTATGGACTTTCGCTCACACTGGCGCACCAGCATATCTCGCAGATCGACCGCCCGGTATTTGACGCAGTCTTGGGCAACACCGGCACACTGCTCGCTTTCCGATTGGGTGCCCAAGACGCTCCGGTTTTCGCACGCCAACTTGGCGATGTGCAGCCCTCAGACCTGACCTGGCTTCCAAACCATAGAGCCTATGTGCAGCTCATGGTTGATGGACAGAAAACCCGCCCGTTCTCAATGCAGACCTGGCCCCCGCCCGATGTGGCAAGGCAATATCCCGCGTCCTAGAATCTAGATGGTGGTGCGGGTGACAATGTCGCCATGACGCACGATGAGCACCTCGAAGAGTTTCTCGCCATTTGCCAGGCGATGTTTGAGCGTATGCAGCGTGACGGCACTTGGCCGTGGCGCGGGGATTCGACGAATTCTGAGGATATGGTAGATTCGGACAGTAACTCCGAAAATCTATGAAATTTTGTTTTGGCTATGTCCGCGTATCTACGGTCAAACAGGGCGACGGCGTTTCGCTTGAAGCCCAGAAAGAAGCGATCCTCGAATATGCGAGACGCAAAAATCTGACCATCAGCGAGTGGTGGGAAGAACGAGAAACCGCCGCCAAACAAGGCAGACCTGTTTTCAATCGCATGGTCACCAGCCTCAAGCAGGGCGAAGCCTATGGCTTGGTGATCCACAAGATCGACCGCTCCGCCCGCAACTACCACGATTGGGCAATCATCAGCGATCTCGCGGACAACGGTATCGAGTTCCACATCGCCACCGAGAGCTTCGACTTCAACACCTACGGCGGGCGCATGGCAGCGGACTTTATGGCCGTGGTTGCCGCCAACTACGTTCGCAATCTGAAAGCCGAAGTGCGAAAGGGACAGCTCGGTCAGCTCAAGATTGGTTTGCTTCCGTGGGCGGCACCTGTCGGTTATCAGAACAATGGTGCAGCCAAGGCAAAGACACCCGATCCAGTCATGGCACCACGGGTCAAACAAGCGTTCGAGTTGTATGCCAGCGGCACCCATTCAATCAGAACATTGGTCACAGAAATGGAGAAGCGTGGCTTGCGCAGCCACGGCGGAAAGCCCCTGAACAAGAGTGGCATCGAGAAGATGCTCAACAACCCATTCTATTGCGGCATTATCCGGGTTCGGAAGACTGGCGAGACGTTCAAGGGCGCACATATGCCGATCATCAGCGCGGCGCTTTTTGAGCGAGTGCAGGAGATCAAGTCTGGCAAGAAGGTCAAGAAGTTCACCCGGCACAATCACCTGTATCGCGGGTTATTCCGGTGCCAGCATTGCGAACGATCATTGGTTGGTGAGCTGCACAAGGGCCGTGTTTATTATCGCTGTCAAACAATGGGCTGCGATACTAAATCGGTCAGGGAGGATGCAGTGAGTGAGACGATAAAGGGCCTGCTCAAGAATCTCACTCTGCCGCCCGCTGACCTTGCCCTGGCGCACAAGCGACTGCCGAATATGGTGAAGAAGGAGAATGATGGACGGGAGGTGGCTGCGCTGTCGCTTCAGAAGGAGCAAGTTGCGGCTCGCTTGGATCGCCTCACTGATATGCACCTGGATGGTTTGATTGACGCTGAGGGGTTCCAGTCCAAGAAGGCGGCGCTACTGATCGAACAGCGCCGGATTGATGAGCAGCTCGAAACCGCCAGCTCGAACCTCGTGGATGAGGCGAATGTGCGCAGATTCCTTGAACTCACAACGAGCCTTGCAGGGCTTTACGATTCTGCCACAAAGCATGAAAAACGTCGCATCGTCGAATGGGCGACCTTGAACCGGACAGCGACCGGAAAATCCGTATGTTTTGAGCCATCAAACTGGCTCACGGGCACCAAGGCTATGCTTGCTGCCCTCTCTTGTGCACAACAACGGGACAATTCTCGAACTTTTGACCTAGGTGTCCTCCGCTCCATCGAGCACCTATTGGTCCCGGCGCACGCCTGCTTAGAGGCTCCTGATGCCAAAAATGAATGAGCTAGGCACATTTTCCCATCAAACCAGTACTCACAAATTCTAGGAATTTAGAGGCAAATCGACTTGGTCACGCAAGATTTCAGATACAGTTCTAGGGTGGCATGAATCATAGAATTCTATGAACTGCGCTTTGCTCCAATCCTTCCAGCCATTACCCGAGGGTAGCAAAAAGTACTCCCCAATTGTTTCGTAGGGGCTCTCCAAAAACTGTTTTGTTCGACGGACTGCAGCATCGCTGAGAGGCTCTTTGTTGATGCCAGTTCCTTCGGGACTTGATGATATGGGTTCGCTAAAACTGTATCGTCCTTCGATGCAGGTATCGAACATGTGCTTCATCTGATCGTAGCCAACATGACTCTCGCTAGAAAATCCCATGGTTGTCCAATGAGATGCGGACAATATCGTACTATTTATCGGAGTTGTAGTGATAAAAAGTGAGAACGTTTGGTTCTTATCGTACTTGCACATAAATGCGCGTCCACTCCACGGCTCGATTTCATCAACTTCAATCGACAGTCTCCGGTTGAGCAGATTTGCTCGCTCGAAAAACTTCGCAATTCTCCGAATGTGACAGAATACTAACCAAGCCGAATGCTTCTTCTGGCTTGCCTGGCGCTTACCAGGTTGGAACAGCCACGTCGGAAGGCGAGACTGCCATTTCTGGGAAGATGGTCCGTTGCCGTAAATGAGTTCTCGCATCGCCGGAGCACCAGAGAAGACATTCTTTATACTATCGTCTAAGAAAAACCGGGAGCGGTCAGCCCCCCAGATCACTTGATGCTCGAGTTTCGGCCAAATTGCGAACCTCAACACCCTTTTGCCCTGCGTAGAGCTTCGCTTATCATGTTCGATCAAGTGCTCAAGTACATCAACAAACCTCCCAAGCGTCTCCGGACCATGCTCAATTCCGTACGCCAAAGATGAGACCATTATGTGAGCTTCATCGAGATTCTGCCGTGGGGAGACTAACATCCCAAGCTGAATATCTCGCAAGTGGTCCACCAACTCATTTGAAGCATCCTTATGGGAGTTCTCGCGCCGTGCTCCGTAGTCTGTTTGCCTGCCCGGCCAAGCCCTAGCAAGAATGTCCATAAGCTCCTGGGAGCTACGTTGGCTCCGCATCGACTCCCAAAAGATCGCAGACGAAACCAGGAAACCAAAAATGCTAGCGACTATCGCCACATTGGACAAGTTGATCCTCGATGTGGAGAAAAGCCCAGCTTCAAGGAATGCTCCATCTGACAGCCAAATCCAAAGCCATAGTATCGAGAGCGAGAGGAAGAGTCCCGAAGCAAGAAGCGATATTGCGAGAATCGTCTTGTTCAGAAACACACGGATTGGCCCCCGCACTTTTTTAAACCAGATTGAGTCTATCTCGTCAGCGCGCCTCATCGAAAATTAGCCCCCAATATCGACTTTCGAAATCGCTCTATTCAAAGCAATACTTATCAGTCCGGCAACTAAGATGTAGAAATAGAGTTCGTCAATCGCGAACGATTCATACGCTTTGTACGCAACCCATCCAATGCCCGATGAGGCCACAAAAAACATCTCGGTCACAATCACTACGACGAGGCCAAGCGACAGTGCGATTCTTAGGCCTGTCACGACGCCAGAAAATGCTTCCCAAAGCATTATGCGAACTTTGGTTTTTCGGCTGAGAGCGTTACCTCGCAATCGGAAATAAGCCAAGCGCTCAGAGTTATCAGCATTTGGTCGCGCTGCGACCATGACGCTTAGTACCATGATCGGAAGTGACAAGGTCACAACAATCAATGCTCTGGAAAGCTCACCAAATCCTACAAAAACGATAAAAAGCGGAAAAAGCATTGCGACGGGTATTCCGCGCATAAAATCGAATATGGGCTCTAACACTTCGCGAACCGGGTCGCTCTTCGACATCCAAAGGCCGATTGGCAATCCGAATAAAACTGCAATAATGCTCCCGAGAAGGACGCGCCCGAATGTGATTCCGATGTGCTGAAGAGTGTCTGGAATTAGGGCGGTAGTGAAGATTGCCGTTAAAAGCCCTATCGCATCTGGCAGGAAAAAATCGTTCAGATTGGCTAAGTAGCTCGCAACGAGCCACACCGTCACAATCGTGGAATAGATCAGCGCTCGCATACAGATAGTTTTGCCAAGTTTTCAGATTGCCTTGTGATTGTAAGTTCCTGAGTCACAAGATGTGACAGATGCGTATTCAGCTCTTGGTGGCTAGCAATAAGCGCAGTGCCGCCTAGATTAACGAACTTCGCAATAAGCTTAGACACTAATACGATAGTTTTGGCGTCGAGCGAGGCAAATGGTTCGTCAAAAACAATCAAGTCTGGATCGAGGGATAACTCCCGAACGATAGCAATTCTCTGACACTGACCTCCACTCAGCTGAGATGGGCGCTTTTGGAAGTCCGACTTATGGAAGCCCAAGTCGTGAAGCATCGCTTGCGCCTTATCCACTTGGATGCCTTGAATAACTTCAAAGTTCTGGCTGCAAGTCTGCCAAGGGAGTAAAGACTGCCGGTAATTTTGAGGAACATACCCAAGCTTGGCCTCAGCTACTGAACTTTCCCTTCGGCCTTCATCAAGGGGTATCAAACCTAGAACGCTTTTGAGAAAGGTGCTTTTGCCAGAACCGTTTGCCCCGACAACCGTCGTCACACCTGGCCTCGACCTCCATTCGTTGATCTCAAGGCGGAAGTCTTCAAAGCGCAACCCCCCGCCGACAATTTCAACTCCCATCAAGGCTTCCATATCCAATCATCGGACGTCGGTTGTTCGGCCAACCCTCCTTGGCGATAAAATGCTTCTGCAAAAGTGCTGAGCAAGTCAGACATTCCATCATCTCCAGACATGCGCCAATCCTGTAGGCGAATGCGCGACAGTTTCTCTGCGGGGATAGCAGTGTATCCAGCCAAAGCCTGCCGGGCAGCTACTTCGTCCGTGGCGATGAATTGCACAGCCTTCTGGATCGCAGCATAGAAGCGTCGCTCTTCGTCCTTCGTTAGCTTTTGTGAAATGAACCAAGCTCCAGACGCAGGCACGTCTGGCATCAATTCAGCATAATAGCCGTCTACAACTATCTCACCGACCCCCTCGTCCAAGATAAAGGTAGCAAATGGTTCTACAGCCCCGAACACACCATCGATGCTGCCTGACTGCAAGGAAGGCAGCCACTGAGCAGGAGGCATAGCAACGGTCTCTACTTCGTCCGGCTCAAGACCGAGTTTTGGGCTAACGGCGGCAAGGAAGACTTCGCCAACCGACCCAGGAAAGATCGCAACAGTCCGCCCTTTGAAATCTCCGTAGTTCTCGATGTTTGAGCCACTCCTAGCGATCACAAAATCCGTCGATTGGCCATCCGCACGTTTGACATAATTATTGGCCAAGAAGAGCCGAAATCGACCATTTGCGTTTGAATTTGCATCGAGCATAGCGTTCGTTGCGCCAGTGCCGATGACGTCAACACGGCCGGAAAGTCCGGCAGCCGCAATGTCATTGCTGGTCTTAAATTCGATCAGATCGACGGAAAGGCCCTGCTCATCAAAGAAGCCTTGCTCTTCGGCCACAAAAATCGGCAAACCGGCGCCGATAGGAAGATATGCCACCTTGATTGGGTCGTTGTCAGTTTGGTTGGATTGCGCAACCCAGTAGGCACCACCAATGATTGCCAGAAGTATTAGCAACATTGGAATAAGAAACTTTTTCATGTGCTCATCTTACCATCAATTTGCGAGATTCAGAAACTTGGAAGGATGCCTGCCTTCAACGACACCATATACAATTCCGCCTTCTACTGCGACATCGTAGCCTAACAATCCAAGCATCGTCGGCGAGAGGCAATCCACACCGGACTTTGAAAAAGGCAGATAGTGATTGTCCAGTGTTCTCAACCAAGGGACACAATAGTTTGCAAAAACGCCTGTCCTCGATTCTTCGGAGTAATTAGCTCCCGCTCCATGCAGCAGCTCAGAAAGCATGATCAGCACAGAACCAGGCTCCATCTCAGCTTGAAGAGAAATCGATCTTTTTGAAGCTGAGTCGTCAGAGCGATCTCGATGACTTCTTGGAACTACCCAAGTTGCTCCGTTCTCTTTCCGAAAAGGGCTTAGTGCGGCCATAACGGACACGCTCAAGGTTTGATGTGGATGATCGATCGGGATACAAACGTCGTCTCGATGAAGCTCCTGTTTCACCTCTCCCGGAAGCACCCGAATCCCCTGTGATCTCATCAATAAAGGGGAGCTACCGAGCACTGAACGAACGATTCTGAGAATGATCTCGTTTTCGAGGATCGGATCAGCACTTCGTGTGCGGCTAACTAGGCTATAGACCCGCTGCGTACCCCGACCCTCGAAATCATTCCGTCCCGTGAACTTGAAGTGCGGATCAATATCATCTGCTAACGCCTCGATATAATCTCTGCTGAATACACTTGGCAGAATCACGAAACCGTCTTCAGACAATCTCTCTAGTGCCGCCTCCGCAAGACAATCCTTTGACGATCCGCTAGTCATATACCAACTCGTAACCCCTTGCAGATTTACCACTGCTGTCGGTCGTTAGCAGCATTGCTTCACCTGTGGCTAGCTCACGTCCCCTTGGTCGCGGCATATCTACAAATGCACCATGCCGCAACGCATAGAAATTCGCTTAGCCACGGCATGTCATCGTAACGCGCCAAGAACACAAGTCATGACAACAAGAAGTCATTCCAAGTCGAGATAAGATTCCGCCTTGCGTTCATGCGATCCGACCGTTGATACGCGCCCACAACCCCCGCATCCACCGCGTGGCCCAGCACCGCTTCCTTCACCTCAAACGGCGCGTCTGTGCATTCCTCTGCCCAGGTGCGAAAGGTCGCGCGGAACCCATGAGGACGTGCTTCGTAGCCCTCACGCTTCATCAGCGATGACATCGCCATGTCGGATAGCGGTTTGCCTTTGTAGGCGGGGAAGAGAAATTCGTTCGGCGACAGCTCGCGGCAACGCTCCACAATGCCAATCGCCTCTTCCGTGAGCGGAATACGGTGCTCCTTGCTTGTCTTTGTCCGCTCGGATGGCAACGTCCAAATATCCCCTTCGATCTCATCGAACGTGGCAAGGCGAACCTCGCTCGTGCGTGCGAAAGTCAGGATCAGGAATCGAAGCGCCAGCGCAGCCGTACCGTTCTGTTCAGTGAGCCACTCATAGAACGCAGGTGCATCCTGATAGGGCATCGAGGGGATATGCGTCACACTGTGGCGCTGCTTGCCGAGCAGCGCCCGCGCTTTCATGGTCGCCTGGAGGTCTACGTCTAACCCCAAGGCAGCGGCGTGTTTCAGGGTCAGGTTCAGCCGCTGGAGCGCCTTTGCCGCCGCTTCAGTCTTTTCGTGCCAGATCGGATCGAGCACCCGCTTCAAGGTGTGCTGATCTACATCTTCGACCGGCACCTTGCCGATCTTTGGAATGATGTGCGTATTGAGGGGAGACATCCAACGGCCTGCCTCACCATCACCTTTCAGCTCGGCCTTGCGCGCTTCAAAGCAGCCTTCAATTGCTTCCTTGACGGTCAGTCGGTGCGGCTTGTGCTTTGCCTTCTCGCGTTCGGCAATCGGATCAAGACCATCGCGCAGCGTCCGTCGCGCTTCTGCGGCGCGCTCTCGCGCCTCTACTATGGACACATCCGGCCAGCGTCCCAGACCCATCTCGCGCCGCCTGCCGCTGATAGACAGGCGCAGAATCCACTTGCCCGCTTCCTTGCTCCGCTTCACCAGCCAAAGGCCCTGACCATCAGGATGTTTCCCTGGACCATGGTTCTTTGCGCGAAGTTGTCCAAGAGCGTTATGCAGCACCAGCCCACCTTTTGGGGCCTGTTTCTGGCCCCCCCATAAGCCCACCCCTGTGAGCGAAAAGGCATGCTATTCCATGTTCAGGCATGGGTAAAGCGTTTAAATCACAACGCTTTGAAGATGTTCAGCTATGTGCCGAAATGTCCAAAGTTAGAGTCTTGAAAATGTGCTTCTCGACCGCACCAAACAAAACCCGGCAAAAAACAAGAACGGCCCGGGCCGCGCACACTTCACAGCAAGGCGCGGTTATTGAGAGCCTCGAAGGCCCGATCGGCCATTCGCGGAAACGTGACTGATTACCCCTTCACACGGGTGAGGTCGCTAGCGCAACCCTTGTCGAATCCGCAATTTTTCAATAGCTTAGATGAGGAAAATAGTCTGCTACTCCGATCAGGGATAGCGGTTACAGGTTGCAGCTCCTCCTTCAACTTGTGATGGGTATGCGTTTGCCATCCATCGGCATGTCTCGGCGGATTTGTCGCTATCCGATTGGGAAGATGCTGGTGCGTTTGAGGAGATGGATAGTACAGACGTCCAGATCGGTGCTGAGCGTCAGTTCAAGACAGTTGTTGGGCGAGAGGCTGCAATTGTCCTTCGCCATGCGGTGCACGAGCGGCGGAACATTTTGGTCTCCGGTGGGACTTCGACAGGGAAGACGACCTTTTTGAACTCACTCCTTGCTGAAATCCCGCTTCTGAGCGTCTCATCCTCATTGAGGATACCGCCGAGCTGCAGTTGAAGCATGACAGCGCAGTTGGGTTGATCGCGGCGCGCGGAGAGCTGTCGGAAGCGCAAGTGTCTACCGAAGATTTGCTGATCGCAGCTTTGCGCATGCGGCAAGATCGGATCATCCTTGGCGAGTTGCGTGGAACCGAGGCGTTTACCTTTTTGCGCGCGGTTAACACAGGGCATCCTGGGTCTATGACCACTGTCCACGCAGATACCGCTGTCCGAGCGATCGAGCAGCTTGCCCTGCTTATCCTACAATCAGGGTCGAAGCTAAGCCGTGAGGATGTACGGCACTATGTGCGCTCCAGTGTTGATGTGTTTGTGCAACTTGAACGGCGCTCAGGTGTACGAAGAGTAAGAGATGTAACTACGGTTCGAGATTAGATTTTGGGCCAGTTTTTCATCGTGCAGTCTCTCACTCGCTCGATGGCTTCGGCGCAGAAAGAAGCGCGTTAAACTGCATCGGATACGAAGAAAGACTTAGACAAATTTCAATCCTTCTTTTTCGAAGCATCAAAATGATCAGAAGTCTTATGGTCAGTGTAGAGCCACACGGAGACGGAACACAAAGTGAGTATCAGTCCGACAGCGTTTCCGAAATAGCCTTGTTGTCGACCTTCAAAAATAATAAATATTACAAACGCAAGCGCACCAAACACTAGAACCCTGAAAATACTCATAGAAATCTCAATAACCTATTATTGAATAGTGTCGCAAGTTAAATCTGCGGCTCGGCTAAGTGTACTATTAATTTCGTCGGAGTAATAATAACCGATAGCAGCACCTCCTAGAGCACCAACCCAGCTTCCTGCTCTACCGATTCTTCCGCCGATCAATGCTCCTCTCGCCCCGCTGCCCACGCGGCTACTTTGACCGCCGATACTACGGCCCGTCCGCTCCGAAAACGCCTGTACCTTTTCTCCCACTTTGTCTCCAGCCAGCTTTCCAGCAACCACCCCTCCGAGGACACCAATCAACCCACCAATGGTCTCGTTAGTATCCCCCCCGGACTCAATAAAGCTTCTGCAGGCTGCTCTTGCAACTTCAGTGGCTATTTCGCCAAGTTCATCATCGGAGGGCTCTTTACCAGTCGTACCGGTCTCAATTGTTACAGCAATGGCACCTTTTTCGGGATTTACCGGCGCAGACTCCCTGGATCCCTCCGCGATAATCTCATTCTCGTCTGACTCAACTACCGAGCATTGATCAGCTCCAACGGGGCAAATCACTGTGTTTAATCCAGTCGGATCGGTACTGTTGACAGGGTCGTTGAACGCATATGCGTACAGGTTTTTCTGGTCCTCATACCCAATCGGATCGGTCTGCATGAACCGGCCGAGCTTGGGCGAGTAGATACGGGCTTTGTAGTAGTACATGCCCAGCTCTGGGAGCCAGACCTGGCCAGTGTATTGGAATAACGTCGCGGTGAGCCGGAAGTCGATCATCGGCTGAGGATCGGATTGTCGTCAAAGATCGCGCAGGAGCGCAACGACAGCTTTCAGCTCAGCTTTTGAGAATACTCAATGTCTTGGTTTGGCACCAATCCGCCCAGTAGAAATGCACGGGCCATAAGGTTTTGCGACCTTACCTTGAAATAGGCCGACGCGTTTTTCGCGCCGTTTCGAATTTCTTGCAGGAATAGACCAATCGCGTATCGTGGCGCTTCAGATTGACATCGCTCATCAGCGCGGCCTTAGCCCAATCTTCATACCACGCCAAAGATGGGCTCTGCACGATTAGCACATAATCTGTCTGTCCCGATACGTGATAGATCTGCTTTACCGCATCATCAGCACGCATTCTTTCATCAAAGGCTGCAGAAGCTTCGGGCGTGTCTACTACAAAGCTCACGTCGATGATCGCCGTGATGCCGAAACCATCATCTGCCAGCACTGAAACGTCTTTTGCAATAATGCCGCGGTCGCGCAGGGCTTTTAATCGGCGCCGAACAGCAGAGTTTGACAAACCGACATCTGAACCGATTTCGGAGTGCGTCTTTTGATTGTTCTGTTGGACCACGTCCAAAATCGCATGGTCGAAATCATCAAGCTGGATGGCGATTTTCCCTACATCAATGGAATTTGCGACGAAATTGGTAAGCTGGTCGACTAATTTTGCCAAGATTGTTTTCGACAAACCCGGTAAAACAATGGGCAAGGAGATTGCACCAGATGCCCTCAAAATGGACTTTGCCGCCCGCAGTTCTAGCCGCTTCGATGATCGGGCCGTCCACGCTTCACGCAGAATCAATCACGGATCTCAGCGCCAGTGAACAGGCGCAGGGATTGTGGATGTCCGATGGCTACGGATACCTGCTCGCGGTTTCAAAGGATGAAGACGAGCCGCGACTTTACCACATAACCGATACGGTTTGCGTGCCAGTTTCTGATCAGGAAGACGTCCCGTTCAGCTATCTGGAATCGTTTGCCGTCAATGAAACGGATCGGCAGCTGGTCTTCAAGCTGAAGGAGGAAGCCTATCGGATAACCTTCAATCGGGTTTGGGAAATGCCCGCACATTGCGAGCCGAACGGGCATCACAAGGAAGCGACACCACAAGAGAATTTCGATGCCTTCGTCAGCTATTTCCGAACCAATTACAGCTTTCTGCATATTCACAATCCAACTTGGCTGGAAACGGCAGAGAAATTTCGCTCGCAGCTCGGTGCAGACAGTACCGATAGTGACATCATCGAACTTATGATCAGGCTGCTCTCGACATTGAAAGATGGTCACGTGAGTATCTCGGCCACAATTGATGGCGATGAAGGCGAATTCATCGCCCATCCGGGGCCAACTTTGTCAGCGGTCCAATCCACCTTCACAGGGCAAGGCAGCCCGATGGCTGCATTCGGCCAGCAATTCCTGCGCGAGGATATTGAAACACGCATTCTGGGCGGCAAGGGTAGCGATGCAGCCAATGAGAGGATCAAATATGGTCTGATCGATGATCGGATCGGGTATATCGCTATCATGGCGGTCGCAAGCTTTGCACCCGGTCAAGATCCCACTTTGGAAGATGAGAAGGATGCGTTGGAGCGCGCGCTTGATGATGTGCTGGCCTATATGGCGAAGGCTGGCGTCGAAGCCATTTTGATGGACCTATCCGTCAATCGTGGCGGCTATGATTTCCTTGCGCGTCAAATCGCCAGCAGGTTCGCAAAGGAACCTCATTTCGCATACAGCCGGTTTGCTGGCGATGCGCACGATCAGACGCCTCAAGGTGTGCTCATCAATCCATCAAATCGTCCATCATTTCACGGTCCAGTGTTCGTTCTGACCAGCGATGTGACCGTAAGTGCAGCCGAGACACTCACGCTATCCATGCGCGCGCTGCCCAATGTTACACATATCGGTTCCAGAACCCGCGGCGCACTTTCGGATGTGCTGACAAAACGCCTGCCCAATGGCTGGACGATCACTCTATCGAACGAAGTTTACCGCGATCATCGAGGCGAAAGCTGGGAGGGACGCGGCATACCGCCTGAGCCCGAATGGGAGGTGTTTGATCCGGCAAATCCATTCTCCGGTCATATGCCGTCTGTCGAAAGATCTATCGAGTTCATCAATTCTCGGTTGGATGCAGACTGAAACAGCATCAGCACACCGATCACTTGTCAGTTTGGTCGCGAAATATCACTCAAATGCGGGGGCATTGTTATGCGTTTCCTATTGATCTTCATCGGGCTTTTTTCTGTATCGCTGAGCTCGCCTTTGCTCGCTCAGGATAAGCAGGAACTGTTAGACAAAGTGGCACAATATTACGGCGCGGATATGCTGCTTGATGCCCAGACCATTCGGATGGAGGATGATGTCAGGCAGTTCTACGATGACTATGACTACAGCCCCGATTTTCATGAACTGACTGTGCAACGCCGCAATTTCGTTTTCGATTTCGCCGGGCGCCAGGTGAGTGCGGAATATCTCACCAAGATTGGTGCATCGCAATTCCACGCCCATTTCATCCTGCGAGATGCAAAGCACACAATCACCGACTTTGGCAACGCGACATACCGTGATTTGGGTGAAGCCAGCCTCGAAGCGGAATATGGCGGAGCCATCCGGGTCTCAGACCTACTTTTGGCCCGCGAACTGCTGACCCGGCCGGACGAGGCCACTGTTTCTGGTGAACAGATGTGGCTAGGGACCTGGCACTCAGTGTTCGCTTTGAGCGGATCTGGCGAAGGCCCGATCATGAACATCCTGGTAGATCCAAAGTCAGGCAGGATCAGCAAAATGCATCGCACAATTGGCGAAATTCTTGTCAGCTACACATTTGATCGCCCCGTGACGAAAGACGGGATGAGCTATGCGAGCGAATATAGCGTTTTCATCCAGGACGAGCTCAGCAGTTTTGGGCTGAACCGGAAGTATTTTCTGGATGCTGAGTTCGATCGCGATGCGTTTGACATTCATCCGGGATCGCGTCCTGAGCCGCTGCGTGTCGATCAATCGGCGATGACAGTGCAGGCGATCGGAAACGGTATTTATCACATTGGCCAGGGCGAAGCCTATACGACGATCTTCCAGACAGAGGGCGGCTTGGTCCTGTTCGGCGTTCGGGCCGGGGTCTCCGACCGGATCGCCGCGTTCAGAAACGAGAGTGGAATCTCGGACCCAATTGCACACGCTGTTGCAGCCGATCACCATCGTATGGAGATCGCAGGCGCCCAAGAGGCGTTGGCAACAGGTGCCAAGCTCTGGCTAACACCGGGTGCTTTGGCTCGTCTGGCGCCTCAATTCCAAGCAGAGCTGGCTGCGGGCCGGCTCGAAAGCGTCGACAGCGATATGAGCCTTAATGGGCTGCAATTGTTGTCCTTTCCATCCGCCCATTCATCAGCAAATCTGGCGCTATTTGATCCTGCAAATGCAGTCATCAGCCAAGTTTACCACTATGGCAATCCGTATGAAAACGAGCCCTTTTTTGCAGTCGCGCTGGCTCCTAGTTTTAACGATGCCATTTCACGTCGGAGCGTTCAGCCCCGCATCCTGTTGTCCGGTGCCCATCGCAAACCAGTGCCGTGGGAAGAGTTCCTCTACGTCGTGGCGCAATATAAAGGGCTGCAATGCCCCGCATCGCGCCGCATATGCTCGGGTTGATCTGATCCGATATAGCTTCATTCTGTCCGCGTTCGGTCATGTCGATGCTGGCGCTCGGCGTCCGGATCAGTGGAGGCAAAGCGGCAATGGCGCGATCACAATCACATCGAATTTGGCTAATTGATGTTTGTCGATATCCAGAGCGCTGTCGGCAGTTTTGCCTCAGCGCAGGTTTGCTCGCCTGCTTCGCGTGCACGCGTGAAATTATGCGGAATTCGCGCCTTGTAAAACAGACTATCCCCCTCGTTCAGCTCTATCGGTTCATGCCCCTCCAAATGGCAAACAATGGTGCCCTGCAAGACGAGAACGATGTCTTGGGTATTGTGGACGTGAAGGTCGGCGGGTTCTGTCGAATAGGGTGTACGCACTTGACTGGTGAAGCATCGGATTGACTGACCAGCAGCGCTCCCGGCGAGCAATTTGTAGTCATTGTCCCCTGCACCAAATGGCGTGCGCTCATCAGATCTGACGACTTCAAAATCGACCTCTGACTGACGCGTATCTTCCGAAATCAGATTAGCCACCGTAACATTCAGTCCAATGCCGATTTTTCGGACTGTGGCGTAGGTTGGTGAGATTTCGCCGCGCTCGATCTTGGAAAGTGCGGCGCGAGATACGCCTGACAATTCCCCAAGCCGAACAAGGGTAAGCCCCTGTTGTTTCCTCAAGCGTTTCACGCGATCTCCAATGGAGACAGGTTCGGTTTCTGGGCTGGGCACTTTAGTCATTGACATTAAATCCACTATGATAGAATTCTAGTATTATAGAAAATTGGTTTTGACCGAAAGGACCTTTCTCATGAATAAGTGGCTCTCAACCTTTGGCATCACTGTACTGTTGATCTCGTCACCAATCTCAGCGCGCGAGCCGGTCCAGGTTGAATCTCAGGATGACACTTTGGCTTTTGAGAAATTCAAGCAGCTAGCCGGCACATTCAAAGAAGTCGAAGGCGAAGGGGAGCCAGCCCAAATTGAATATCGCCTTATATCGCGGGGCAATGCACTTGAGGAGACCTGGATTATGTCCGGGGGGCCAGACGGCTCTGATGTCAAAAGGGAACTCACGGTATTTCACATGGACAATGGGACTCTGGTGGCTACGCATTACTGTGCGTCAGGCATCCATCCCACGATGGTTCTCGATCCGCAAAGCCCGACCGGAACATACAATTTCGTTCCGCGATCCATTTCGAATTTGGCCTCTGACGACCAAAGTCACAATTCCGGCTTCGGTTACACTTTTGAAGACGAACATACGGTCTACAGATCCGAGCAGTGGACCGTTTCCGGAAAATACCAAAAATCGTATCTAAGGATGGTCAGGTCTTCGGAGTGAAGGACAAATTTTGCCTGACGCCAGCAATCGGGTCGAGAGCCCAACGGCTGTTTTCCCGTGTGAGCAAAGCAATATCAGATAGTCCGCCTTAGGCCCAATCACGCAAGTGTCTGGGCAGCAGCAAAGCCAAGTTTGCAAATTGCAATCGGTATTATCCCTTATGTTGCGACTTCTTTGACCTTGAAAATTCGCCGATAACTGCCTCTGGATGCACAAGCTGGCTCCAAGCAGAACGCACCGTCTGGTATCCTCATTTCTAGCGCTTTTTGCGCTCGAGGCTTCCGACAGCGAAATACTGCGCGCTCAGTTTAATTCTTTCAGCAAACACGTCCCGCTCCTTTATGTGATCCTCGTTATCAACACGGCGGCGATCACATTCACGGCATTTCAGCCCGAGCATTTGCTAAAAACGCTTGTCGTTCCGTTTCTGATATCAACCTTCTCGATGGTGCGAGCCTTCTGGTGGATGCGCCAAAAAAACGCACAAAACCTTAGCGATGAGCAGATATCGGCATACCTCAAGCGGACCTGTATTCTGGCTGTGCTCCAGACCTTGCTTTTCACACTTTGGGTGATCTGGATCTATCAAGATGTGGGCCCATTTGCGCGCAGTAATCTTACGTTTTTCCTAGCCCTTAGTCAGGTTAGCACAGTTTTTTGCTTAATGACGTTGCGCTTGGCTGCAACACTTGTCGCGATCGTCAGTACGGTGTCCTTCGCCCTGTATTTCTCTTGGATCGACGATGCTCAATTGCTTCCGCAATCCTTGGTTCTTTGCTGCGTTTGCACCGGCATGGCAATAATAACGAACGGGTACAATCGGTCTTTTTTTGAACTCGTGCGCTCGCGGCGAAGTTTGCATATGCGCCAGCTTGAAGCCGAAAGGCTGAGCGAGGAAAATCGGCGTATTGCTTTCACCGATGCGTTAACAGGGCTGCCCAACCGGCGTGAACTTATCCTGAGATTGGAGAGCTTTCGCAGCGAGGGATATTCAGGGCCTGATAGTCTGGCTGTGGTATTCATCGATCTCGATGGGTTCAAGGAAGTCAACGACGAACATGGCCACCATGCCGGAGATGCACTGATAGGCAGCATTTGTGACCGATTATGCCAATTATGCCCTGACGGCGCCATGATAGCCAGGGTTGGGGGCGACGAATTTACAATCCTGATTGAGGCTGAAAACGCGGTTGAAAGCGCCCAGGCCCAATCCTTGAACCTGGCGATGAAGCTGCTGAAAGAGATTGCTTTGCCTGTAACCATAGACCGACATGTCTTGCAGGTAGGTGGCTCGATTGGGATTGCTGCGAATGTCGATATAGCGATCAGCCCTCAGGAATTGCTTCGCCGCGCAGACCTCGCAATGTATCACGCCAAGACCCAGGGAAAGGGCCAGATTGCGATTTACAGTGATGAGCTAGATAGCGGCAGATTGCGACGTCTGGCTATTGAAGCGCAGATCGGCAGAGGCATTCCGCGTCAGGAGTTTGACATTGAGTATCAGCCGATAGTGGACGTGGCGACCCGCAGGATATGTGCAGCCGAAGCACTGCTGAGATGGCCACTGCGCCCCGAAGGCCCACTAGGACCTGACGAATTCATCGGGATTGCAGAGGCTACCGGGCAGATACATCCGCTTGGCTTATACGTTCTGGAAAAAGCATGTCTTGAGCTTAAGGATATGAGTGATTTGAGATTGAGCGTTAATGTCTCACCCGCTCAATTCCGGCACCCTAGCTTTGAACAGCAAGTGGTCGACATTATCGACAAAACGGGCTTTCCATATGAACGGCTGCAACTCGAGATAACAGAGAGTTATTTGCTATCAAATCCTGAAAGCGCGCTTCGAGCAATCGCTATGCTTAAGACAAAAGGCGTATCAATTGCGCTGGATGATTTTGGGACGGGATTTACCAGCATACATTACCTGCGATCCTATGGCTTCAGCCACATCAAAATCGATAAATCCCTTACCAAAGCAGTGGCTCACGAACGCAAGGCAGCCGAGCTAATCACGGGGGCTGTTACGATGGCCAAAGCGCTTGACATGGGAGTTATTGCGGAAGGTGTTGAAAGAGCAGATCAGGCCGATGTCTTGGAACAGGCAGGCTGCGATGCAATGCAAGGATACCACTTTGGCAAACCAATGAAGCTGGCATCTTTCATCGCGGCTTTTCGTAAAGAAAAAGGCCAATCTGGCTTGGGTGGGCTGCATCTTGCGTCTGGTTGATGTTGTCGATCGGTAGGTAGTGGCGACCATTGGACCGGCGCAAGAATTGCGGCAACCGGCACAGGTTTTTGTGCCAAATTCTCATGGTCTGACCACCGCTGATAGCACAATGCCCGGTCGCATAAGACTGTATCGCGCACCAAAACAGGCAGCAATCACCCCACCCAGACATCAAGCATATAGCGTTCTTGTTCGATCATCTCGTCCATCCACGCCGTTGCATCTGAGGCGTTTAGCCCGCCTTTTTCTGCGCATATCGCGACAAAAGCCGCGCGCACATCTGGCTCCATTTTCGCGCCATCGCCGCAGACATAGATACGAGCGCCTGCCTCAATCATGCCCCATAGCTTTTCCGCTTCGCGTTTGATGAGGTCCTGCACGTAGGCTTTGCCGGTTTCCACTCGCGAATAGGCGGTGTGCAATTGAACGATGCCATCTGCGTGATAGCCTTCCAGTTCTTCGCGATAGAGCGAATCTGTTTCATCCCGGCAGCCGAAAAACAGCATCGCATCGCCCAAAGGCTCAGCCTGCGCTTTCAAGGCGGCCCGGCGTTGCAGGAAACCGCGGAACGGCGCGATACCGGTGCCGGGGCCAACCATGATGATTGGCAATGTGGGATCATCGGGTAGTCGGAAATTCGCACTAGGCCGCCGCACGAGCGCCTTAAAGCGATCGCCTGCTGCCAATTCGGCGAGGTAATTTGAGCAGGTTCCCTTAAACTCGCCCTTGCCCGAAAACGCCGGACCTTTGACCACACCGACCGTGATTGAGCATTTTCCCGGATCTTCATCGGGCGAAGAAGAGATCGAATAATAACGCGGGCTAAGAAACGGGATCAGTTCAAGGAAAACCGCAAGCGGCAGATCACAGGCGGGATATTCCTCAAGGATATCGAGCACCGATTTGCGTTTGGCCAACACGTCTTGGGCGTAAAGGTCGCTGCCATCTTCGCCTTTTGGAGCAGCGAGGGCTTCGAGCGCTGCGCGCGAATTGGGGCATTCGCTATAACGCGCCATCATCGCGATATCCTTGCGCGTCGCAACCGCTTGCAATTCGCCCGCTGTCTTGGCGAGATTGAGCACGGAAAACGTGCTGCCGCTGGGAAACGGTCCGCGCATATCGCTGCGCGATTCAATCTGCACATAAGTGCCACGATCAAGGCCGAAACGTTTAAGCAGGCGATCTACGACAGCGTCATCATTCACAGGGATAACGCACAGGTGATCGCCCGGCTCATATGTCGTTCCCTCTGGCAATTGCACTTCGATATGCCGGGTGGAACGGCCACCTGTTGCCGCACTTTGTTTAAGCTCTCCATTGGAAAGGAGCATCACATCGTCTGCCCCCACCCGCGATGCAACAGTGTTTGCTGTCACGCTCTGGGTGATCTCGACGGTATAAAGCGGCGGTGTCGCCGCATCGCTGTCGCCAGATAGGTCTTTGCCGAATTCCTTGCCCAATTGCGGAATTAGCTTGTCCAGCCATTGGTGGAACTGCGTATCGACATCACCGCGCGCATCAAGCTCTTGTGTCGGCACAATCTGTTTCGCACCCAGCGCGCCCAAGCGCGCGTCGATCAACCGGGGAACTTCCTGAAAAGTCGCCGCCCAATCGCTGTTCCCGCAGCCAAGCACAAAATACGACACATCGCCCAAATCCGCGCTCGTCTCTTCCAACCAATCAACGAATTTGGCAGCATTATCTGGCGCCTTGCCGTTATAGGACGCGCACGCAATGGCAATTGCACCATCTGTCGGCAACTGGTCGACATAGGCATCAAGGGGTGCCAGCGTCACATCAAAGCCATTGAATTCAGCCTTTTGCGCCAGCGCGTGCGCAAAACCTTCGCTGGACCCCAGATTGGATCCGAACAGCACCAAAAGCGGTGTGCCATGTTTGGGCACCTGGCTCACCTGGACATCATCTGTCTTCGCCTTGCTCGCTTGCACATCCATGCCGCCGCGCTCCACATCATCGCGCAGCCGCGCTTTGATTGTGAATTCATCAGGTTTGATCGACAGCGTTTCTTTGATGTCGAGTGTGTAATCCGAATGATCGAACAGATCGAACCGCTGGAGCAGCATGGAGAGTACGAGGATCGATTCCTGGATCGCGAACTGACGGCCGATGCAGGCGCGCTTGCCATTGCCGAACGGCTTGTATGCGGCCGGACTGCGCGCGGCTTCTGCCTGAGGGGTAAAGTGATCGGGATTGAATGCGTCGGGCTGATCACCCCAGATGGCGGGATCGCGGTGGAGTGACGGGATCAACACGGTTGTGAACGTGCCCTTGGGTATCGCATATTTCCCGCCCAAAACCTCGTCTTTGTAAGGCGCAAGGCCCAATGCAGGCGCGGTTGGCCACAGCCTTAATGCTTCGAACAGAATCGCGCGAATATACGGCATCTGGCCCAATTGCCGGAGCGTTGGCGGCTGATCGATATTGCGTCCCAAAACCGCATCCACCTCAGCATAAGCTTTGGTGAGCACATCGCGGTTCTTCAAAAGGTAATAGAGCGAGAACGACAACAACCCCGATGTCGTCTCATGCCCGGCGATCAGAAACGTGTTGATCTGATACCGGATATTCTCATCCGACAGCCTTTCGCCGGTTGATGCATCGCGGCCCGAAAGCATGAAATCGAGCAAGTCTTCGCCGCCATCATTGCCGCCTCTTTGTCGTTCATGGATGATCTCATCGACGAGATTGTTCATATATTTGGCATCGCGGTGAAGCTGCTCGATAGCTTTGCGCTTCATCAGCTTTTCGCCGGGCAACCCGCGCATTTTCTGGGTGGTGTCGAGGGTGCGATTAAGCGCCTGGATAAAGGGGTGAAAGTCTTCGCGGTAGAACGAGTTGAAGCGATAGCCAAAGCCGCACACGCCAATCGTATCGAGCGTCAGACGGATCATGTCCCTGGGCACATCGATCACATCATCCCAATTCATCCGCTCCCATTTCAGCATCAGCTGTTGGGCGATATCAGTCATCATCGGCAAATAGCTGCCCATCGCTTTCTGGCTAAAGGATGGCAGCAGGATATTGTGCGCTTTGCTCCAATTGGGATCATCGCTATCGCCAGTGAACAGGCCATCGCCTGCAATCAAACGCAGGCGCTTGAGCGGCCCACGCACCGTTTTATCAAAGCGTTTCTCATCACACACTTCGGCGACCAGTTCCTCACTGGATACGAAAACCAAAGGCGTGCCCATAATTTCGAGCTGGAAGATCGGACCGTATTCCTCGGCCAGTTCCATCAATGACTGGATCATCCGCGATGCATCGACTGTCAGAGCATTGCCGACCAGGGGCGAGCCAGGTGGTTGCGGAATTGGTGCGAGCGCGGTTTTCGATGCCATGTCAGGGTAAATGCCAGAGGAAGAGTGGCAAGAAAAGAGCCTGCTTTGTCAGGCCCCGTATCGCAAATTTCGGTCGCGAAGGATTTGGTGTGGGGTTTCAGCCTGAAACTTAGAGGCTCGCTTGTGGCGATTTTATTCGAGCTCCATCAGAAGATCATTCGCACATAAAGATGGGGCCATGCGGAGACCTGATCGGGCAGTGTTGAAGTCCTCGATCATATAAAGACGCATCCAAAATGGATCAAACCATGCTCGCTCTTATGTAATTGCCATGCTCTAAGCGTAAATACCAAGTCAAATTGAAATTCGTTTCTTATAGACCGCCGCTCGCTTCGATATCTTTTTTAATTTTTGAAATATTGATCCGGAACAGTACGCAAAATGCTCTGTATTTGAAAAATACAGTCAGTGACCCGAAAGACAGTGCATGACCGAGACAGAAGAGATTGAGGATGCGGGCCTGACTGCAACCCTCGATTTCCCCGTGGTGGGCATCGGTGCTTCGGCTGGCGGGTTAGAAGCGGTCACAAAGATGTTTGAAGGCATCGAAAGCGACACGGGCATGGCCTTCGTACTCGTAATGCATCTCGACTCGAATCACGAAAGCATGCTGGCTGAATTGCTGTCGGGCAAAACTTGCATTCCTGTGCGCCAGATTTGCGACGGTGACTATATCGAACCCGATTGCCTGCAAGTCATACCCCCAGGCGCCGACCTGACGATTGAGCACGCCCGGTTTAGGCTTGAAAAATTCAGCGAGCCTCGCGGTTTAAGGCGTCCGATTGATGGCTTCTTTACCTCGCTTGCGCTTTTGCAACGTGAAATGGCAGCCTGCGTGGTTCTTTCGGGCACGGGCGGTGATGGGACGGTGGGGCTGAAGAAAATCAAGCAATGCGGCGGCATTTGCGCGGTCCAATCTCCAAAAGAGGCAGGCTATGATGGCATGCCGTCCTCTGCGATTGGCACAAAGCTTGTCGATCTCACATTAAGCGCTGGCGAAATCATACCGCGAATTCGTGGCTTTTTTGAAGGTGCACACACACCGCGATTGTCCAAGAACAGCCTTTCGACAGAACATGCGATCCGCGAGATCTGCACCATAATCAATCACAAGCTCGGGATTGATTTTACAGGCTACAAACGCACCACCCTGCTCAGAAGGCTTAATCGCCGGCTTCAGGTTTTGGGTTTTGATGATGTGGAAAGCTACATCGCGCAGCTTTGGTCAAGCGAGGCCGAACAACTCGCATTGGCTGGTGATTTTCTGATCAATGTCACATCATTTTTCCGCGATCGAGAGAATTTTGAAACACTCAAGCAAACGGTCATCATCCCTCTCATCGAAAATGCAGAAATTGACGATGAATTGCGCATATGGGTTCCCGGCTGTTCAAGCGGACAAGAGGCCTATTCAATAGCGATGCTGATCGATCAGGCCTGCATCGAATTGGGCAAGCGGCCAAAAATTCAAATTTTCGCGACAGATATCGATACACAGATGATCGATCAGGCGAGACACGGACGCTTTCCCTTTTCTGCCAAGAAAGAGCTGCCGCAACACTATCAGGATTTCTACACAACAGATGTAGGTGACCGGTTCGAGATTGATCTACGCATTCGCGAGATGGTGCGGTTTTCGCTTCACAACGCGGTACAAGATCCGCCTTTTTCAAAAGTCCATCTGATATCGTGCAGGAATATGCTGATCTATTTGGGCGACGAATTGCAGAAACGCATTCTACCGATGTTTCAGTTCAGTCTGCTCCCTGGCGGGCACTTGTTCCTGGGAACGTCGGAAAGCGTGGCGATGCGCACTGACCTGTTCGATGCGATCGATCAGCGCGCGCGTATATTCCGTTGCAGCAAGTTGGCACATCGCGGCCCGATAAACCTGCCATTGTCAGCCAGTTCCAGCGATTTGCTTCACTTGCTCGAGACAAAGAACACATCGAGAGCGGAAAGGGCGGCGCGGCCATCCGTTTCAGAAGCGGCGAATGCGGCAGTCTACGAGGAATTTGCTCCTCCGTTTGTGACAGTGGCAAAGGATGGCCAGATAATTGACAGTTCCGGCGATCTTAGTTTGTTCATGCTCTCGCGGCCCGGCAGTGATCGCAATATCGATACTTTGGCGCGCGAAGGAATACACGAGCTGGTCACGCCGCTGGTCCGCGACGCGATGGAAAGCGGCGAACGCCAGGCACTAAAAGACGTCGAGGTGTCATCGCCCTTTGGCACACAAAAATCCGATATTGTTGCTGATCCAATGGATGGTGAAAGGGTCGCACTGATCTTCCTCATCAAAGATCAACTCAAACCATTGGTCGACCGTTATGCCGTGCGTCCGTTAACCCGTGACCGCCAATTCGCAGGCTTGCAGGATGAGCTCCAGAAAACCCGCATGCAGCTCAATGCCAAAGTTGAAGAGGTTGAAACCGCAAATGAGGAGCTCAAGAGCTCCAACGAAGAAATGATGTCGATTAATGAAGAGCTTCAATCGGCCAATGAAGAGCTGACAACAGCCAATGAGGAACTCAAGGACAAGATTGATGAATTGACGCTTGCCAATGCGGATTTGGACAACTTCCTTCAATCGGCTGATCTTGGCATGATCGTGCTCGATCGCAGTCTGAAAATCCGCCATGTCACCGATGCCGCGCGCCGCATGGTGCCCATTCTACGGTCCGACGAAGGCCGGACGCTGGGTGAATTTTATATCCCGCTGCGCGGCATCGATATCATCGGTGAAACCCAAAAGGTCATCGAAACCGGAAGCTCATTTTCGCTTGCGACCGATCCGAACGAGCACAATCAGTCCTTCTTCCTACGCATCACTCCGTATTTCTTTAACGATGGCGACGTGGAAGGAGCGACACTGACGCTAGTCAACATCTCGCATGAGGTCATGCTGAGGCAGGATCTGACGCGGCAGGGCGAAAAGCTGCACCTTGCGATGCGAGCTGCCAAGATGGGATCCTGGGACACGGATCTGGAGACTGACTTGATGAAAGTGGACGCCATTGCTGCGGAGATTGGCGGGCTTGACGGACCTGGCACATATTCGCGGGATGAATTCTACAGGCATGTCGCCCCTCAAGACCGCAAAACGATCGCAAGATTACAGAAAAAGGCGATGAAAGCGGGCAAAAACTTTTCGCACACGGTGCGAATTGATTTGCCCGGGGGTGAAACGCGCTGGGCCCAAGTTCACGCACAGTCTTACACCACCGCCAGCGGGCAATTGCGCAAGGCGGGCCTGTGGATCGATGTGACCGAAACCTATGCGCTACAGCGCAATATCGAGATCGAATCCACTCGCCGCGAACTTGCCATGCGTGCAGGCAGAATGGGTCTTGCAGAACTGGATGTCGAAACCGGCGAAGTGATGGCAGATGAGATGCTTGCTGAACAATTAGGGCTGGCGGGCCCTGGCGGCGTGCCCATGGAGGAATTCACGACCAATTTCGTCCCCGAAGATGCTCCTTTACTTGAGCAAAACGTAAATCGGGCGATTAAAAACGGTGAGGAATACGAATTCGATTTTCGAATTGATGTTCCCGGCGAAGATCTGCGATGGGTGCGGACACGCGGGATGCCCTACACTGCCATTGATGGAAGAGAAAAAGTGGTGGGTCCGACGCTTGATGTGACAGCGCAGCACAAGCAGGAAATGCTGCTTGATGAAATGAGCCACCGGATCAAGAACCTGTTCGCGATCATTAGCGGCCTGATCCAAGCATCGCCGATGGAGCATCCTGAGACAAAACAGCTCGGCAAAGATCTGGTTGGCCGAATTGTGGCGCTTGGCAAAGTCTATGATCTCACGCGCAAGGACTTATCCGTCAAGGGCGTTGATCTGAATGAATTGCTGGGATCAGTCGTTCGCCTTCACACGACCACACAGCGGCTTACGTTTAAAGGGCCTCAGCTGTTTGTGGACCCCGAGGTGCTCAACACGTTGACACTCATCGTACACGAATTGACCACAAACAGCGCAAAATACGGCGCACTCCAAGTGCCCTCAGGCGCGCTTTCGATCCATTGGGATTGCGACCCGGATGACAAGGTGAACGTCGTTTGGCGCGAAAAGGTGCCCGATTTCAAAAAGCCACCGCTGCATTCTGGCTTTGGCAGTTTTCTAATTCAGTCTGGGATCCGTCAATTGAAAGGCGAATTTGACCGCACTTTCACAAACGACGGGGCTGAAATCCGTTTCTCTGCGGAGATACCACAATAACCCAGACTACGAATGAGGAACACTATGACATCGTCCCTGAAGGACCTCTCGATTTTGGTTGTCGAGAATGAATTTTTGCTTGCGATCAACCTTGAAACCAGCATGCGCGATGCTGGCGCATCGAAAGTTGAAATGGCCGCCTCGCTCGCGGATGCCCAATTGCTTGTCGATAAGGGTGGTTTTGATGCCGCTATTCTGGACATCCGGTTGATGGATGGAGACTCGCTCCCTTTGGCACAGCGATTGATAAAACAGGGCGTTCCGGTCGTGATCCATTCAGGTCATGCAAACCAGACGCACACCGATCTTGTTCCAGAAGCGGTGTTTTTACCAAAGCCATCAACGCCGACCGAAATTGTTCGATCCGTGCTATGCGCGCTGGGTGTCGCAGGCTCGTTTGACCTGCCTGAAGTTGACATAAGAGATGAAGCAGCCGCCTAGCTCGCAATTACACCGCTCTGGCTCGTGAATGCGGCCAAGGCGCAGCGATCTGTTTTGAGGAATGTAAGAGCCGCTCCTTCTGTTTTGAGGCGGACGCAATCAAGCAGGTGGTGCGGCTCTGTTTTGAAGTCTTGTCATTGATTGATTGCATGCATCCTGGGAGATTGACCCTTGCGGCAATCACGCAATCAGGCTCGGGCTGCCAGGAACGATAGCAGCGGCAAGGAAAACCGCGGAAACGCTAAGCGAAAAAACAGCGGCGAAGACATTTTTTGCAGTGTCGTTGGTGAACATAATTTTGGGCTCCATTTGCATTTTTAAGTTCTGCGAGACCGTCTCGCTGGACACACAATGCAATGCAGATGCCGTGCCAAACTTGAAGAATGGCGGAACTCTGCCGCTTTCGCTCAAGCATCCGCTTTAAACGTCCATTCATGAACCCGAAAGCTTGGTAAAATTTCCCAATATCTGGGAGGTGCCTATTTTTCAGCGATTTTTCTGAACGCACTGCCAAAAAAAAGGAGTGGTTGCGGTGCCGCTCCATCCAGTGCCTCAGCACGGTAAAGCCCCGTCACTTCACCCAAAATCATCGTGTGATCCCCAGCCGGCACCAGCTTCCATGGCCGGCATTCAAGATATCCCAGAGCGCCGACAATATGGGGCATGCCGCTTTGCCCGTGAGCAAAGTCCTTCAGCGGGTCGCCCAAAACCTCGTGCGAGGCATATGTGCGGGCCAGCGCCTGTTGGTTGTCGGCAAGAATGCTGATCGAAAAGGCATCGGCCTTGCTCCAGACATCAAATTGCGTTGCCGAATTGTGCAAGCTCCAGCCAACCAGCATTGGCTCCAGTGAAACTGATACAAAAGAATTGACTGTAATCCCTACCGGACCTGAGCCAGCCCTTTCGGTCGCGACGACACATACGCCGGTCGCAAATTGCCCCATCAAAGAACGAAACGCGCGCTCATCAACAGGCAGCGCCAAATCTTGGGCCGTGTCATGTGAGGCGGCATCAGGCAAAAAGGATCTCCGAAAAAATAGGCAAACCAACGCGTCGTTGACACCGCGTTTCCCGATGCGAGCGGGAATGTCAATCAAACGCCAGGCGCATAAATTGGTGCCCGATCCCATAATATTCCAGCCTTATTGTACGAATTTTGGGCACTCATGCATGATTTGCACGTTCAAACCTTGAACATCTCCACCTCAATACAAAGGACAGGGCAGCAATGATTGATCGCGTCACTTCCGCGCTCAAGGATTTCCTTAAACAAGAAAGCGCAGGCGGCATTATGCTGATCGTGGCGGCCTTGCTTGCGCTTGTGGTCGCAAACAGCCCGCTTGCCCCCTATTATTTTGGCACACTCGATACCAAGCTTAATGTCTCCTTCGGCAATTTCGAGATCAATAAGGGTCTGATTTTGTGGATCAATGACGGCCTTATGGCGATTTTCTTCTTTCTCATCGGCCTTGAGGTGAAACGCGAGATTATTGAGGGGCAATTATCCTCGATGGACAAAGCCTCTCTTCCACTCGCTGCAGCGATTGGTGGGATGGCAATACCGGCGTTGATCTTTGTCGCGTTTAACATGAATTCGCCTGAAACGATCAGCGGATGGGCCATCCCTGCCGCGACCGATATCGCTTTTGCGCTTGGCATATTGTCGCTGCTTGGCCCGCGTGTTCCCGTTGCACTCAAGGCTTTGTTGCTCGCCATTGCGGTGATTGACGACATTGGCGCAATTACGGTGATTGCGCTGTTTTATTCGGGCGAGATCAAAACCGATATGCTTATCGGGGGGGGCGTTATGCTCGCCCTGCTTTTCGCGGTCGGCCGTGCAAAGGTCGCATCGAGCATCCCTTATGTGCTCCTCACCGTTATCATGTGGGTGTTTGTGCTCAAGTCCGGTGTCCACGCAACTCTTGCTGGCGTAACAGCGGCGATGATGGTCCCGATGAGTGCCAAGGGTGATGTGCGCCTACTTGAACACATGGAGCATGGTCTGCACAAATGGGTCGCGTTTGTGATTATCCCGATTTTCGGTTTTGCCAATGCAGGCGTCACGCTGATCGGATTGTCACCCGCCGACCTGTTGCAACCGCTTCCGCTGGGGATTGCGCTTGGCCTTTTGATTGGCAAGCAGGTCGGGATTTTCGGCTTTGCCTTTGTCGCGGTCAAACTCGGTCTGGCTACGCTTCCCGATAAGGTGACCTGGCGCAAAATCCATGCGCTGTCTTTGCTTGCCGCTATTGGTTTTACGATGAGCCTTTTCATCGGGAACCTCGCCTTTACCGACCCTGCGCAGATTGATGCCGTGAAAGTGGGCGTTCTGGCGGGTTCGCTGGTCGCAGCGTTGGGCGGATATTTCCTCCTCAAGGCTGCCCTCCCAATGGAAGAGGCGGACAGCGCAGACGCGGATGCAGTGCCAAATGGCGGTTAGGCAAGCGCCCAAGGCGCAAAGTGCGAACATAAACGGGATTGAGCTTTCCTACTTCGATTGGGAAGCTGCCAGCGGCGCGGACGAGCCTGTTCTGCTGTTCGCCCACGCAACAGGCTTTCATGCGCGCTTGTACGATGCCATCATCGAGCATTTCCCGCAGCACCGTGTGATCTCGGTCGATCAACGCGGGCATGGCAGAAGCACGGGCGATCCGATCACCCACTGGCGCCCGATGATCGACGATATGCTGGGCTTGGCCGATCACCTGGGACTTACCGGCGCGATTGGCATCGGCCATTCCATGGGCGCGCATGTCCTGCTTCAAGCCGCAAGCGAGAACACGCAGGCGTTCCGGCAATTGGTGCTGTTTGACCCGGTTGTGCTGGAGCCGGAATATTACGCGTCGAGCGAAACATTCTTCACGCCCGACAATCCCCATCCCACGGCTAAACGCAAACGCGATTTTACCTCGCCGCAGGCGATGATTGAGCGTTTCAAGGACCGCGATCCCTACAATATTTTCAAACAGCGGGTCTTTGAAGATTACTGCCACCATGGCCTTATCCCCTCTGCCGATGGAGAGGGGTATGAGCTAGCCTGCGCGCCAGAAATGGAAGCCAGTGTCTATGCTTCGAGCCGCACCAATTCAGGCATTCTAGAGGCTGCCAAAACGGTTGAGGCACCAACTTTGGTGGTCCGCGCCAAGAGATTGGGCATAATGGATTTCAAAGGATCGCCAACCTGGCCGCAATTGGCATCCACTATACCCAACGGCACCGATCTTGACCGGTCGGATCGCACCCATTTCCACCCTTTTGAAGACCCCGACGATGCAGCAAAGATAATCGCCAGCGTTCTGTGATTATTCAGCGGTCAACGCGGCCTGAAGCAAATCGTGATAATCCTGGCGCGCTTGCCGGATTTCGCCAAAACGCGGGCGCACCATATTGCCGCGCAAGGTCTTTTCCAGCCCACCATAAAACTGCGTAAGCTGGTCTCGCAAAGGGTTATCCGGCGCAATCGTGCGCATCAGCCAAAGCGCAATGCCGTGCGCACGCGACAAGGCATCGCGCGGCACAGCTGTGGGGTCTTGCTCAAGCCGAACCAAAGCCTGCCCAAGCGCAGCGATCACCTCTTCCAGGCAAATCCGTGTCAGATCACTGCTTTGCGAAGCCTCGATACGGGCATCAAGATCAACCTTGCGATAGACCGAAGCGGGGTTTTGAGAAAGCGTATGCATCTTTGTGATCAATTGCTGTTGGACAAGTCAAACTGCTGTTGAAGGAAACTCAATGTGGATTGCGATGCCGAAATCCGGGTTTCAGCCGCCACCAGATCACGCACCAGCCTTTGACGCAGATTTTCCTGCTGATCGGCAATGCGCTCCAGCCGATCCTCATTGCGTTCAATCAGGCCTTCGTAACGGCTTAGCGAACCGCCCAGCGATCCTGGATCAGTGGTGGTCGTGTTTTCGCGCGCAAGATCATCGATTGTCGCAAAGACACCGAATACACCCGTCGTGAACATCGCAGCGGTTGCCGCGGGATTGTCGCTCAAAGTCTGGTTCAGGCGCTCTGCATCGAGTTCGAACGTACCATCAGCCGTGATCTCAATGCCAAGATCGGCCAGTGTGCGCGGCTCATCGGGATCAGCATTCGGCATCACGATTTCGCGAGTCAGATTGCGCAGATCATTACGCAATGCCCGCGCGCCCGGATCGCTTCCCAAAGTACCACCTTGCGCGTTTGCATCTTCATTGACGATCCGCGCCACGTCATTGAGCGCAGCAACAAGATCGGTCACGACATCTGAAATGGCGGAATTGTCCGTGTCGAAACTTATTTCTGTAGGCGCGCCGATATTGGTGGCTTCCAACTGCAAAGTCATCCCTTCAGGAAGGCCCGTCACTGTGTTGCTATTGCTGCGAATTTCGACCGTATCGAGTTCAAAGACTGCATCTTGTGCGCTTTGGCGAAGTTCGCCTGCATCACTGGCTGGTGTCCAGGAAAGATAGCTGAGATCACCCGGTGTGCCTGCTGGACCGGGTCCGGTGCTTGTCCCTTCCAGCGTAAACCCATTAACATCGCCTTCGCGCCCCTTGATTACCAATTGCGCGCCATTGGTTCCCTGGACAACATAGGCATCCAGCGCATCATCGGATTGGCTGGATATTTTGGCAGCCAGCGTCTCCAATGTGTCGCTCGCCTCTACCGTGATATCGAGCTGGGGTTGATCGATGTCTTGCGTAAAGCCTGCGCCCGCGACGGTCCCGAACCGAATGGTCAATGTGCCCTCACCCACCAGATCATCGGGCGCGGTGAAGCTTTGCGAGACCAGAGTCTGGCTTTGCGCAAGCTGGCTGACTTCGAGAGAGTAAGTGCCCGTAGGCGTTGTACCGGTAGGGACGCTGACGCTGGCAACACTTGAATTACCAACCGTCCCCTGTCGCGAGACATCGCCATTGCGAATGCGATCGCCTAAAGCTGATGAAAGCCCGGTCAAGACATTGCGCAAATTTGCAGCCGCAGAAATGCGCGCTTCCAATGTTTCGTTGCGATTGGAGATATTGATGCGCTGCGCCGCATAAGTCGCATCCGCGATATCTTCGGCCAATTGCACAAAATTGATGCCGCTGCCCGCTCCAAGAGCGGAGATAATTGATGAGCCGGGGTTTTCCATGCGCTTTAGAACGGACCTTTTGTGCGAGGTTTAAGCTGGGTCTCTTGGCGTGATTTCTGGTTGGCCGTCTCCATCAAAGCGCAATTCTTCTGGCACTTCGATTTGCGGCAATGTGGGCTTTGCCCCGCGCTTTAGCGACAGAACAAAAGCAACCAGAGAAGCGATGGCTATGTATAATTCCTCGCGCACCATCTGGTTGTTTTGTGTCGTGAAATAGATTGCGCGCGCCAAGGCAGGGTATTCGAGTACGGGCAGATCTTCTTCTGCGGCAATCTCACGCATGGCGAGCGCGGTTTCCCCGCGTCCTTTGGCAAGCACTACAGGCGCAGGCGCGAGTTGCGGATCATATGTCAAAGCAACCGCAAAATGCATCGGGTTCACAACAACGAATTGCGCCTCTTTCATCGCCGATGCGACGCCGCCCCGTGCCAGATCGCGCTGGCGTTGGCGGCGAGCCGATTTCATTTCACCAGACCCTTCAGCCTGCTTGGTTTCATCTTTCATGTCCTGATGGCTCATTTTGAGCTTTTTGTTCCGCTGGAATTGCTGAAGCGGGAAATCGATTATTGCGATCATGATAAGCCCCACCACCAGCAACCCGACAAGTGAGACGATTGCTTCCAATGCATAAGCAATCTGCACTTCCAATGCGCCGCGCCCAATGCCGAGCAACAACATCAGGTTTTGCGAAGTCCACCACGCAGCGAGCGAAGCCATAAGCAAAAGCTTGAGGACGCTTTTGCCCAATTCGATCAGGCCCTGAATGCCAAAAATACGTTTCATTCCTGAAATCGGATTGATGCGGGAACCCTTAAACTCAAGGTTCTTGATGACGAACCGGCCCTCACCTCCCAATAGCAATTGCGCCGCCAGCGTCATCACCATCACGCATGCCCCGATCATGATGATCGGCGGAAGCAATTGAGAGCCGGCGAGCTTGAACAATTGTCCAGGCTCCAACGTTTCCAGCGTGCTGTGGTCAAACCGAAAGCTGGCTTTTGCAACCTGGTCCATCCCGGCAAAGAGCCATTCGGCAACTTGGGCGAGCACAAAAACTCCGGTTGCAACGGCCGCAGCGCTTGCCACTTCGCGAGATCGCAGCACATTGCCTTTTTGCGCTGCGTCGCGCTTCTTCTTTTCGGTTGGCTCTAAGGTCTTTTCGCCTGCAGTTTCCTCGCTCATGCTGGCAAGACCCCTTGCACAATAAGAAGCTCAGTGCGTTGAATGGCGACCTCGAGCAGGCTTATGAATTGTTCAATGATGATCGGGATGGCCAGGATCAGTGCAGCAATCCCGGCAAAAACACCTGCCGGAAGGCCAAGCGCGAACAGATTGAGCGCAGGCGCAGAGCGCGAAATCATGCCGGTCACAAGCTGCGTTACGAGCAGCACCAGCACAACCGGAAAACCAATTGCCGCGGCAAGCGCAAAGCCATAGCCCATAAATTCAACAATGCCGCGCGCACGCACCTCGCCAAAAGCAAAAGCCCCCACCGGCAAGATGCGGTAACTCTCGATCAGCAGTTCAAACCATAACAAATGCCCGCCAATCGCGAAGAACAAGAGCGTCAGGACGAGGCTGAAATAGGTCCCCAATGCGCCCGATTGTGCGCCGCTCGATGGGTCAATCGACGTTGCGATCGCGAGCCCCATCGTGCCGGATATCTGCTCGGCAGCGATAAGAGGCACAGCAAAGGCAATTTGCAACACTATCCCCATCGCCGCCCCGATGATGACCTCCTGAAGCACAGCAAGGATAGCGGCAAAACTCATCATGTCGGGCAGTGGTGGCAGCGGCATCCAGATCGCCACGAACACTGCGAACGCCACCCCGAGAAAAGCGCGCGCCTGAAACGGAACCGTCAGCCCGCCAACCATTGGAGCAGCAAGGATCGCAACGCCGCAGCGCACTGAGAGTAAAAGCAATTCCCAAAGCTGGCGATCAAGGCCTGCAAATCCGAAATCGAGAGTGTTCATCGAACGCAGCGCCGATCAAGCGGCGACTTGCGCAATCTGCGCGAAGATCTCGATCAGGAAATCACCCAAAAGCGCGATCATCGTGCCCCCCAATACAACGAATACCAGCGCAACGATCATAAGCTTCGGCACGAATGTGAGCGTTTGTTCATTCACTGATGTTGCCGCTTGAATGATACCCACGAGCAGCCCGACAACCAGAGCCGCAATCAGCACGGGGCCTGCAATCATTGCCGTTACCCAAAGGGTTTGATCGGCAAGTGCCAGAAGTTGCGCGTCGTCCTGCATGGCGTGGTCCTCCTTCAGGCAAAACTCATCGCAAGGCTGCCCATCAAAAGCGCCCAGCCATCGACCAGGACGAACAGCAAAAGCTTGAACGGTAACGATACAATCGTTGGCGACAGCATCATCATGCCAAGGCTCATCAAAACGCTGGCCACCACCAGATCGACCACGAGGAAAGGCAGGAACAGCATGAAACCGATCTGGAAAGCGGTCTCCAATTCCGATGTGACAAAGGCAGGCAGGAGGATGGAAAAAGGAATGTCGGCCGGATTTTCAAACAGCCCGGCCCCCGCAAGATCGGTGAACATCACAAGGTTCGCCTCACGCGTTTGGGCGAGCATGAATGTGTGAAATGCCTCCCCAGCGCTCTCAATTGCAGCATCAGCATCCAGCGTTCCTGCTGCATAGGGTTCGACAGCGTTTGTGTTCACCACATCCAATGTCGGGGCCATGACGAAGAGAGACAAAAACAAGGAAAGCCCAACCAGCACCTGAGTGGGAGGTGATCCTTGCAAGCCCAAAGCCTGCCGCAGGATGGAAAGCACAATCAGGATTCGCAGGAAACTTGTCATCATCAACACGATCGCAGGCAGGATCGTGAGCAGACTCATGACGAGCAGGACCTGTAAGGAAAGGCTTAGCGGTGCATCTCCCTCGCCGCTGCCTTCTTCGCCGCCAAGTGCGCGCTCCAGAGCATCACCCAAGCCAGCGGCATCCTCCACCTGGGGAAGCGGCGCAGGGTCAGCGACAGCCGCAGCCCAAGCCGCCGAACCCAGAAACATGGTTAACCCGACAAGGCCCAAAACACCCAGACAAACGCGAAAAAGACCGCTCATGCCGGATCAGTTTCGGTTGAGGGTTTTGATGGCTTTTGAGGTATTTGACTTTCAATCACCGGATCGCTTTCGGCGAGCCGCACCAATCCCTGCCGCGAACAGCCAAGCAATATTTCGCGATCATGGAACCGAACCACGGCCAGTTTTAGGCCCGGTGCGACGAGGCTGGTTTCGACCAATTGAACAGAGCGCGAGCTCCCCTGCATCCCCACAAGACGAGTCTGCAAAAACCGCGTCAGGCGCAAGCTGCCCCAGATGAGCAAACCCAAAATCGGCAGGAGAATGGCCAGCCGCGCAAGATATTCAAGCATCATTGCTCAGGCTCGGTCGGAGCGCCGGAGGCAGCGCCTCCGGGCAGATCATTCAAGATATCCTCAAGCGAATCCTCAATTGGCGGCTCCTCGCGTGAAGGCTCTGCAGCAGCCGCGACAGGCTCTGGCGCCGGGGTGGCGTCGGGCATTGCCTCGTGCGGGTTTGGCGGCGGCGCAGCTGTGGCAGGTGCAGGCGCCGATGAAGCGGCAGCGCGGTGCATTGGCGGCGGAGCAGTCGCAAGCGCTGGACCTGGATCATCATCATCCACCAGATTGACAATCCGCAACGCAAATCGGCCATCTTGAGCAACCACTTCTCCGCGCGCGATCACTTTGCCATTGGCCGTAATGTCGAGCAGTTCATCGGTCAGGCGGTTCAACGGAACCACACTGCCATGGCTGAGCGCCAGCACATCGCGAAGGGGCAGATCAGTGCGGCCAAGTTCCACTGACAAACGCACAGTAACATTGCCGAACCGGGAAAGGGCGGGGCTGAAAGCGGTCATGCCGGCACCTCGCTCTTGGCAAAACGGGTGAGTTTCACAGCCAACTTGTCATCGCGCGTGCCGACCGTTCCGTGTCCCAAGACCTCATCACCCATGCGCAATGGGATTTCGCGCGGAACGCAAAGTGGTATTTTGTCGCCAGGTGCCATGCGCTCAAGATCACTCAGCGACATTTCAAATTCAGCCAGCACCGCACCTAGTTCGAGCGGAATATCAGCAAACGGACCCATATCGGCTTCGCCAGCTTGCCCGTCTTCGGGTTGATCCTTTGTGGGTGAAGATGCGCCCGGTATCAAATGCTCAAACCGTTCAGTCGGCACAGCCAGAACCGCTTTCCAGGAAATAGGACCACCCGGTGCTTTCTCCTCGCAGCAATCCAGTACGAAAACCGTGCACAATGCCTCGTGACCAAACGGTTTCAACCGCGTCGCGCTTTCGCTGCGGACAATCACATCCGCTTTCAAAGAGCGTTCGGCCCCATCAAAACTTGCATGTTCAGACCCAAAGCTGGTGCGCGCAATCGCCTGCGCTACAATCTTTGCAGCCTGATCCGTCAGCATTGCAGCTGAACGCGGCAATTGTTCTGGCACTTCAGCGTCGTCAATACGGCCCTCGCCGCCAAACGACCGATCCGTCATCGCCAGAGCTGTCTTTAGATTGAATGACAGCAAAAGCGTGTGATCATCCTTTCCGCAGCGCAAAAGGCTGTTCGCGGCAACCGGACCAATGCGAGAGAACACTTCTGATCCGGGCAATGTTTCAGGGTCAGACAAAGTCACAGAAAGCCGCGCACCCGATAATAGCTCGGACAAATCCTGAGAAAGCTCTCGCCCGACATCACGCCGCCAAACGGCGAGGTTTTCTGCCTGCTCTTCAGGGCGTGGGCCGGTTTTGATCAAATCGCTGCAATGCGCTGCCTGTGGGCGAGCATTGGCAAAGGCGTATGCCATGTCAGGGGAGAGGTTCATTGTACCAACAGCCCCCGGAAATGCACAGCTTCAACGCCGCCAAAACCCTCATTCTCTTCGAGCACATCGTTGATCGCTTTGGTCAGGCGGCTGGACAGTTTTTTCTTGCCCTCAACGTCGTACAATTCGGCTTCAGTGGTGGATGCCAGTTGGGCAAGGATCGCAGATCGGATCGCCAGTTCATGAGTCTTTACCCATTGCAAAACTCGGCCATCACGGCGGGTTGAAACGGCAAGCTCTGTCTGGATCAATGCGGGCGAATCCGACAGGTTGGATGTGAAACTGTCGGCAAAGCTGTAATAGGCCGTGCGGTATTCGCTGCCGCCTTCGCCATAGACGATTTGAACATCATCCTTTTCGGCGATAGCATAAGGGTCATCGTCGCCCTTTTTTACAAGCTTGGGTTCGTCCGGACCGGTATCCTCGCCGCCGCCGAAAAGGCCAGCAGCGTAGGCGCCATAGGCCCCTCCTCCTGCGAGAACTAATGTCAACACGACGGCGATGATGATCTTCATCATCCCACCGCCGCCTGACTTTCCCTCATCCTTGTCTTCTGCTTTGGCCATTGCGTTTCATTTCCCCGAACTAGGCGAATGCGTCAGGCAAACAGGTCCTTATCGCGCATGCCCTGGGGGTTGAGAGTGCCGGTGGCATCCTCATCACGCGAAAGGTCACTGTGCCTCTCGCCCTCCAATTGCTCCAAAGATGGTTGAGACGTGCTTCGTTCGCCCCCTAGGGAGGACCCGTAGTGCCCTTCAGAACCCGAATTTGAGCCCCAGCCACCTCCATTCTGGTTGTTTGTATGGGCACCGCTCGAACCGTTTTCGGGCTGACGCGAGCCGGAATGATTGTTGGCTGAACTGGATGTTTCGCTTGCTGCAGCAATTGCGCGGTCCGCCAGTGCAGCCTGAATTGCAGGAACGAAACCTGGATCGCGATTGGCAAGAATAGCGCGCAAATCACCGCCTGCGGCCGCTTCCAAACGCATGTTGATCGCGCCAAACTCGGCATGGCGAACGGTGAGTTCTGATCTGGCAGTTCGCGACGCCTCGCGCGCTTCGGTTAGTTGATCGATGGTCTGATCAAGCTGCGGGGCAATCATTCTTTCGGTCACGGATGGTTGTGCCGAATTGTTCGAAACGGACAAGTTTGGTGCGCTTGCAATCGCAGCTGGACTGTTCTGAACGAGAGCCGCCGAGTTGTTTTGGTTGGCTAGAGGCTGGGATTGCGTGGCCAATTTCGCACTCGCAGTCTCAATTGCTGCATTGTCAGCCTTGGAGAGTTCTGCTGCAGCAACACGGTCGAAAGAACTCTTGGGGCGTGGGCGAGCAAAATCATCGGATGCCTTTTCCACCGGGAGGCTCGCTTCATTGGCCTGCACACGTGCGACTTCATATTTATCGGACACCGTTGCTTGACCATCAGCGCGAGGCTGGAACTTCGCAGAAGCAATTGCCGCGGCGCGCTCTACATCCGGACTTGCCGGAGCAAGTGGCAGCAGGGAAACACTGCCTTTCCCCTCCTCAATTTCATCGGCCGCAATCGCGGATGCACTTCCCATTTGTTCAGGTGGGACGACTGGGCGAAACACCGCTTCATTGCGAACAAATTGTGGCTGGCGTGCCTCGGTAATTGCCTGTCGAACCTCACTGCCTGGCCGCTCCTTATTGAGCCTTGTTGAGAGTAAGCTGACATCAGAGATAAGCTCAACCGGCGCGCTTGGAGAGGCGGCTTTTACCGGAGGGGATTGGCCTGACATCTGATCGAGCGCGGGTTTACCATCCAAATTGGCTTGACCTTGCTTTGCCAAGATTTCCGGCAAGTCCTTGCCGGTCGGCACACTCTTGCCAGCTTCCGCTGTCCAAATGGAGCTCAATTCAGGCTTGGGTTTGAGCGCTTGCGGCGCTTTTTCTGCTGCCATCTCAGGATCCGCAAGCTGGGCTGCATCGCGGCTCACACCGGCATAATTGACAGGGATTTCGACGCTTATATCGAGATGCGGCAATTGCGAAGGATCAACGGGCTGCTCGGCACTTTGGGAAGCAGGAATGCGAGCGATTGGCAAAACGGGCTTTTGCGCATCACGATGACCGCTTTGCTCGTCTATCGGACTTGCAGAGGAAGCAGAACCGGCCTCGATTGGCAATTGCGGATCAATCGAAATCGACAAAGCGGCTCGTGTATCAAACAATTGAGGCCGAATTGCCGTTTGTGCAGGAGTGTCGGTGATCGCCGCGAAATCAGCATCCAACATCGGGGCGTTCTGGGCTTTTCGGGCGTCCGGCAGGCTGGGATCGGTGCGCCCTGACAAGGGTAGTGATGCATCGTTTTGCGCGGCTAGAATATCCATCGCAGCAAGCGCAAAATTGCTAGCGCCATTCGCGGTAGGATCGCTCCCTTTCAGATTACTTCCGACCAAGCCATTGGCTAAGGTGGCAATCATATCGGAAGCCGGACGCGGTGCACCAGGTGCAAGTGTAGCGGTCAAAGAACGCCCAGCGGTCAAAGCTTTGCCGGGCGATATTGTAGCGGGAGAAGCAATCATCGTGGTTTCCTTGCTCGATCTTGTTCAGACCGGTTCGACCCACGTTTCTGCAATGTGCGTGCCATTGCTGCCTGATCGTGTTGCTCTAGGCGGTCTTGCGTATTCCTGTGTTCCAAACGAGCAAGTTTTGCGCGCTCATCCAGCCGGTCAATCCGTTGTTCTGCCTTGGCCAGCGCATCCACTTGCCATTCGGCCTGCCGCGAGGCATCGCCGCGCGCCTGATCGGCTTGGCGCGCAAGCCCTGTGAGCTGTGCGGCAAAAAACTTGTGCCGGGCCAGCGCTTCGCCTGTTTCGAGATTGGCGCGTGCGGCATATCCCTTGGCCAGAGTGCGGCTTCGATCTGCAAGTGAGGCGCTGCGCTGCTCCTCGGCAAGCGATTGCGCCAAAGACGCCATCGCATCACGCCGCGCTATGCGCGCGAGAATCAATTGCCGCTCCGCCCGTTTCAGCTGGCGTTTGTCAGCCATTGGCCTTCGCCAGCTCCATCAACGATGCATGGCTGGAATTCAAATCATATGCCTCGCCGCGCCTTTGAGTCAGAAACGCATCGATCTTCGAAGATAATTCAAGCGCTGCATCCAGCATCGGGTCGGATCCAGAACGATAAGCCCCCATCATCACCAGATCGCGGTTTTCTTCGCGCGCCGCAATCAAACCGCGCAGCCATCGTGAAGCATCGGCAAACTCTTCGCTTACCAATTCGTCCATCACTCGGCTTAACGAGGCGGGTACGTCAATTGCTGGATAATGGCCGCGTTGGGCCAGATCGCGTGACAGGACGATATGGCCATCAAGAATGGCGCGCGCCGTATCGACCACAGGGTCCGCGGTATCATCGCCATCGGCAAGGACAGTGTAGAGCCCTGTGACCGCTCCACCTGTGCGTTGAGAATTCCCTGCCCGCTCAACCAGCTTGGTAACAGCCGCCAGCGCAGACGGCGGATAGCCACGCGCAGCGCCCGGCTCACCCAGCACAAGCGCCAGTTCGCGCGCGGAATGGGCAACCCGCGTCAAGCTATCGAGGATCAGCATTACCCGCTTGCCCTGCGATCTGAAATATTCGCCCAGCGCCGTGGCATATTGCGCAGCCCGCAATCGCAAATTGGGTGCATGATCGGCAGGCACAGCGACAACCACAATTCGCCCACGCTCCACCCCGCTCATATGCCGAGCAACAAAGTCCGAGACTTCGCGAGCGCGCTCACCGATCAGGGCAACAATGGTGATGTCGGCCACAGCATGGCCTGCCATCGTGTCAATCAGCACGGATTTGCCAACGCCTGATCCCGCAATCACGCCCAATCTTTGGCCCACGCCCATCGTAGTAAGCGCATTGATGGCCCGCACGCCGCAATCAAACGGTTCGCAAACACTTGCGCGTTCCAATGCGCTTTCACGGTGACCAGAAAGAGGCCAGAATTGTTCAAAATCAACCGGCGGGCCGCCATCTATCGGTTCGCCCAGACCATCCAAAGCGCGGCCCAGCACCGCATGGCCAACAGGCACTTCTCCCGGCCTTCCGCAAGCGCGAACACTGGCATCGGGCCGCAGCAGCACCGCATCGCCCAATAGCATCATCAACGAATGACCGCTGCGAAACCCAATGACTTCAGCAAGGCTTTCCGCACCTGCTTCATTGTCAATTGCGGCAAGCGATCCAATCGGAAGCGAGAGGCCAGAGACTTCTACAAGCCCGCCATCACACGCTGCCACGCGGCCAGTGAGAACCGGCCCATGTTCAACACACGCACGTCGCATCCGCGCCAGCTCCAGCTGCATTTCCGCAAGCATTGCGGCCTATCCGCGCAAGGCAGCAGCAATGGCGCGCCGCCATTCGGCAGGGCCATCGCGCACCCCGCCCTCTTCGCCGGTCAGGACAACAGATCCCCTTTCAAGCCCAGGGTCTGCTTCAATTTGCCAGCCTGAGAATAAGCCCTCTTCCAGATCTGCGATATCATCAGGGTGGAGGTGCAATGTGCAGGAACCCGCTGCCGAACCCAATTTTCGTGCGGCATCGCGCGCACGCTCTTCAAGCGCTTTGGGATCGGCCGCGTTCTGTGCGAGCACGCTATCGCATAACGCCATAACGGTATTGGATAGCTCTTGAGCCAGGGCATCCATTGCAGCTTGATCCAGCTCACGAAATGCAAGCCGTAAAGCCGTTTTCTGATCTTTTTCGGCTGCTATTTCAGCTTGCGCTGCCGCGCGGCCGGCGGCCTCGCCAGCGGCAAACCCGCGATCATAGTCTTTAGGCGGTGCGGGTTCTGGCAAAGGAGACAAGGGGGGCGCTGTTTGGAGCGGAGCCTGTGCGCCGCGAGCAAGCGCGAAAGGGGAGACATCGCTAAACTCGCTGTCGCTCTCCAAGGCTGTGATCCAGTCGGGGGTAGCCTTTGGGGGGGCGCCGCTTTGGGTTTCAGCGATCCAATCAGACGAATTCACTGTCATCATTCCCAATAACAATTTCGCCTTGTTCCGCGAGTGAACGCGCCAAATCGACAATCTTGCGCTGCGCGGCGTTCACATCTGCCTTGGACAAGCGACCTCGCATTTCGATCTCGTCCTTCACTCCATCCGCCGCTCGGCTCGACATTGCAGCAAAAAACGGATTGCGCTCCTCTTCGGGTATTCCCTTAAGCGCATCGATAAGCGCTTCATTATCGACATCGCGCAGCAATCGGCCCATTTGCTGCGGATCCAGATCGAGCAACATCTCAAATGTGAACAGCTCGTCTTCGATTTTCTGCGCCAATTCCTCATCGCGCTGAGCAATCGCGGGTAGCACAACGTTGCGCAGCTCGCCTTCGGACAGATTGATAAGGTTTGCAGCTTCGCGCGGTCCGCCCATTGTAAGTGCGCTTGCACCAAAGCTTGATCCGATGCGCTGTGACAGCAATTGATCGATCATATTGATCGCCTGCTGCGAGACGGGACCCATTTTGGCAATCCGTTCGACGACACCGGCCTGCTTTTCTTCGTTCAGTTCCGAAAGGACCTCGGCGGCGGGCTCCGGTTCCAACAAGAGCAAAAGCGCCGCGATCACTTGTGGGTGTTCATCTTCAACCAATTTAAGCACTACGCTAGGCGCAAGCCAGCGGGCCATTTCAATACTGCGTGGCCGTGGTTCGGGTTCGATCCGCAACATCATGCTTTCGGCTTTGGTGGGGCCAAGCGAGCGCTCAAATAAATGGCGAACCTGCTCACTTCGGTTACCGGCAGGCATGATTTCGCGACCTGCTTCGCCAACGAAGTCCTCCAGAGCCTCGGCAATGCGAGCCTGATCAATATCGCCGAGCGCGCACATGGCCGCACCCAAAGCTTCGAGTTCAACAGGTTGCAATCGGCCAAGCAGCCCGGCAGCCTCTTCTTCTCCCAGAAGCATAAGAAACACAGCCGCTCGGTCCACACGCCCCATCAGCGGTTCAACAGGGGCAAGGGCACTTTCACCGCCTACCTCAGCGTCTTTGACATCGCTTTCGCTCATCAGGCCGTCGCTTTCTCGTCATTTTCCTGAGGGGCCTCAAGCATCCGCTGGAGAGCCTCGACCGCACGTTCGGGCTGTTGGGCAGCAAGCTGACGTGCAAGTTCAACTTGTTTGGGCAGATCAGCAAACCGGTTTGGCATTTCGTCCACTGCATTGGGTAAAGCGCCAGCAGGTTGATCGCCGTCAATCAGGACAGGAACATCGTCGTCCTCATCCTCTGATGCATCCTCGCCCTTCTTACCCTTTTTGCCTTTCTTGGCCTTCTTCGCTTTTTTCTCGCCTTTGACGCTGCCAATCATTGGGCGCACGGCAAGGAACAAGACAAGCAACACTGCGATAAGAGCAGTGGCATAACGCACCACCATCGCAAACCAGGGCTGCTCATAGAATGCGAGCGGCTCAAGCTCGGCTGTCTCAAACGCGCTCGGAATAACCTCGACCGTATCCCCGCGATCGGCATTGGCACCTACAGCTGCGCTGACAAGCGATTGTAATTGCTGTGCTGTCATTGGGGCAGCCGCCTTGAGCGCTTCATCGCTGACAGCAACCGCAACCGAAAGCTTCGTGAGGCCACCGGGACGCGTATTGATTACCGCCACTTCGCGGCCAACTTCGTAATTGCGCGAAGTGGCGCTTTCTGTGTCGGTTGGAGGTGCTGCGCCCGCTTCTGCTTCGGCCTCTGCGGCTTCGGGATTGGGAGCTTCGTCAACCAATTCTGCATCGGGCGGAGGCGTGTTGGCTGTTACGCCGGGGACACCGCCCACGCCATTGCCAGCCATCCGTGTCGATTTGCGCTCACTTTCAGAACGGACAACTCCCGGATTATCATATTTCTCGGTCGCAGAAGTGACCTCTTTGCTATCGAGTTCGACCTGCACCTGGCTGGAAAAATTACCCTCCCCCAAAAGCGGGGTAAGAAGCGAGGCAATTTGATCACGCAGTTTGCTTTCAAACTCACGCTGCATCACCAATCCATCCATTGCAGCGTCGCGTTCGGCAGAAAGCAGCCGCCCGTTCTGATCGACAACCCGTACAGCATCAGATGTCATTCCGGGAACAGAGGCAGACACGAGATTCACAATAGCTTCGACCTGATCCTGACTAAGCGAACGCCCCCCGACCAGACGCAGCATTACAGATGCGCTGGGCGGTTGTGCATTGCGCACGAATACGGATCGTTCCGGCGTTGCGAGGTGGACGCGAACCGATTCGATCCCGTCGATTTCGCGGATGGTCAGCATCAATTCGCGCTCACGTGCGAGCCGGAGCCGTTCGCCTTCCAAGGTGCGGCTTGAACCCAAGGGGATGGCATCGAGCATTTCGCTTGCGCCCTCGGGCGCTGCCAGTCCTGCATCAGATGCCACCAACATACGCGCGCGGTAAACATCATCTTCCGAAACACTGATCGCACCTGTTCCATTGTCGATGGAATAGCTAATCCCGCCGCGCTCAAGCGTGTCAACCACTTTGGCGCGTTCGCCATCAGACAGGCTCGAATACAAGATACGCTGCGGACCAGATGCGATCATCAGGTAGAGAGCGGCAATCGCTGCGAGCGCGCCAATTCCCACCAAGGCAGGTAAAGCGCGTTTGAATGCAGGTTGTTGTGTGAATGCAGCGAGCGGCGCGGGCAGCATTGTCTGCCAGCCGCTCGCTGTTGCACTGGGATCAGGTATCTGGGTCGCTGGAACCGCCGAACCATCGACGGTTGCAGGCACATTTGCCTCTGCCACTTATCAAGCTCCCATCCGCATGATTTCTTGATAGGCTGACAAAAGCTTGTTGCGCACTTGCAGCGTCGCCTCAAACGCGATGCCGGCTTCCTGACGGGCTACCATCACTTGCGCGATGTCGGTGATTTCGCCGCGCTCAAAGCCAGCTTGCATATCGCCTGAACGCTTTTGGACAGCGCTAACACCTTGCAGCGCATCTTTGAGCGTATCGGCAAAGCCGGATGCAGGCGCACGCGTTTCGCCGCTCACACCGCTTGCCGCGCGCACTTCCTGCAACGCTTGCGAACGCGAAAGGATCTGCTTGCGCAGCGCCATCACATCAGCAACACCCCAATTCGAAGTCCCTTGAGAAACAATTGCGTTCATTGTTTGCCTCCTGCTTTCAAGAGTCCGGACTGGCGCATTGAAGCGAGCCGATATCGCAAAGTGCGCTCAGATATTCCGAGGCTTTGCGCGGTACGGGCACGGTGGCCATTATTGCTGTCGAGTGCTTCAAGTATGGCGGCAGCTTCTGAACGGAAGGCGACATCAGACAAATTCGCGCCCCCACCTTCGGGAACAATATTGGCTTGATCTGCGGTTTTTGATTGTGCGCATATTGATCGGACAGGCTGATCAAAGACGATGTGTTCAGCGCCAATCATCGGGGCATCACCAGCCAGCAGGATAGCGCGGCGGATAACGTTTTCCAGCTCGCGGACATTCCCTGGCCATGGATGGGCTTCCAAAAGACCAAGAGCGTGACCGGTGATCCAGCTAGGAAGACTGTCTGCATCGTCGCGCTCACAGGCATGGCGCAGGAGCATCCCAAAGGCGAGCGGCGCTATATCGCCTGCGCGGCCCCTTAATGCCGAGATTTCGAGTGGAAAAACATTGAGGCGATACAGCAAGTCCTCGCGGAAATTGCCCAGCACCACTTCGTCGGCGAGTGTGCGATTGGTACAAGCAATTATGCGCACATCAATTTTTACAGGCGTTGTCGCACCAAGCGGCAAAACCTCACCTTCCTGCAAAGCCCGGAGCATTTTGGCCTGCAGGGCAAGCGGCAGTTCGCCAATCTCATCAAGCAACAAGGTCCCGCCATCTGCTGCGCGAAACAGCCCTTCGCGCGCTTCGCCAGCGCCCGTAAAGGCCCCTTTGCGGTGCCCAAACAAAAGCCCTTCCAGCATAGCTTCGGGCATGGCCGCACAATTCACTGCGATAAACGGACCATTCGCACGCGGCGATAGCCGGTGGACGAAGCGGGCAAGCACTTCCTTGCCCGTGCCTGTGGGACCTTCGAGCAAGACCGGAATTTCGCTGCCAGCAATCCGTTCGGCCAGCGTCAATAGCGCCAAGCTTCTGTCATCGCGCGCGATTGGCCAGCCGCCTTGCGCCGCACAGGCAATAAAGGCCGCGCGAGCATGCTCGCGACTGTTTTCACTGTATCGCAGCGCAACTCGCGATGCCGATTGCTTTGTTAAGCTGGGCGTTTCATCAATCGCCAGATCAAGTTCGATCGCATCTTTTGGACGACCTCCTGTGGGAATATCGAACCGGCCATTTTCACCTATCATCAGCCGGCCGCGCTGCCATTGGCGGCCAAGCAAGGGCAAAACCGTATCAAGCAGAGCGCAATGACGGCTGTTCACACCTTCAGGCGTCTGCACAATACGCGTGCTTTTGCTCCCCTGCGCTCTCAAATCGCGCGCCTCGCTGGTCTTTGCGGCAATGACGCGAGAGTTAAGTCCGTCGTCATCCGCTGCTGCGCGCAAGGCGGGGTTTGGTTGAATCGTATTAGGCATGTTGCGACACCAATGGCTTGTCCTTTTTGCCGCTTTGCGCGGCTTCGGCACATATTTGCCGCAAGGCCATCCAAGATAGCGGAAATTTAAGCCCCCGTAGGAGCGCGTATTCCGCACAAATTTATCGCAAGCGCGCGCGCAAACGGGGGCAAAACCCAAATCATCGTTTTTTCACCAGACCAAAAAATCCTCCCCTTAAACATCTTGGCCGATGGTCGCTCTTACTCTCAGCAGCGGCGGGAAGTGTCGTCCTGCAAGATCACTAGGAGTTATGACCAATGTCTGTAATCAACACCAATATCTCGGCCCTGCGCGCCCAAAATGCGAGCATGTATGCCGGCAAGCAACTCGGCGATGCAATGGAGCGCCTATCCACCGGTAGCCGCATCAACAGCGCTGCTGATGATGCTGCGGGTCTTTCGATCGCAACCGGCTTCACCTCTGACATTCGCGCTCTCAATCAAGGCGTTCGTAACGCCAATGACGGCATTGCGCTGGCTCAGACCGCAGAAGGCGCTCTGGACGAAGTTTCCAACATGCTTCAGCGTGTTCGTGAACTTGCCGTTCAGTCGCAAAATGGCACACTCGATGCAGTGGACCGCGGCTTCCTCGACACCGAGGTAACCGAACTGGCAGCGCAAATCGGTGACATCTTGTCAAACACCGAATTTAACGGCGTTTCGCTGTTCAGCACGACGAGCGGTACTGACGTTACCGTAAATATCCAGATCGACGCTGCACGTTCGATCGACATCACCAGCACGGCGATTGACACAACCAACCTCGACGCTGCAGGTCTTGATGTCAGCACAGACACCGCTGCTGCAACCGCGATTACCAACGTTGATGCCGGTCTTCAGGCTGTGAACACCGCGCGTTCTTCGCTGGGTGCAGGCCAGAACCGTCTGGAAAGTGCAATCAACAACCTGACCACGACTGCAACGAACCTGACCGACGCACGTTCGCGTATTGAAGATGCGGACTTCAGCCAGGAATCGACCGCTCTTGCTAAGGCACAGATCCTTGGTCAGGCATCGACTGCAATGCTCGCTCAGGCGAACCAGTCACAGCAGAACGTTCTGTCGCTGCTGCGGTAAGAGACCCAAGTTAGTCGTTCGGTTCCGTCGGACGGTGGGGAGACCCGGGAGCTTCACAGCTTCCGGGTTTTTCGTTTTGTTTAAGTGGAAAGGTAAAGGAACCGATGTCTATGGCCAATGAGCGCTAGCGATTTTAATTAGGACGCCATGCGGTCCTGCCATTCAATCACCTCAAGGTAATTGCGCAGGCGGTTTTCCTCGATCCGCGCGATCAGCGGATTGGCGTGGTAGGGGACGAGAAATTCAGCAAGATCGTCAGACCACTCAGCAGCCGCATCGAATACAATCCCAAGGCCAAAAACGGCAGGCACATGGACATAGAAAAGCGGTCGATCTTTGCTGTCTGCTTCCTTCAGAAAATCCTCGACTGCGGTCAGAACACCATTGCGGGCGCCGCCCGCTTCGAGCGCAACAGCAAAATTGCCCATGCCGCGAAGGCCGCGACCACGCAGCGCCAATTCCTCTCCCAGCTTTACCCCATGATCAAAACTGTGCGGGTGCCGCCAACCGCGCGGAATGCGAGCGGGATCATAGTAGAAATCCCTGCGCGCACACGGCCATGAAACGTCATGCAAGAATGCAAGCAGGGGTTTGCCCGCCCGACGTTGAGCAGCATCAATCAATTTGAGCTCATGATAGACGGTGTAATAATTGTGATCGCCATCGACAAGCCAGGCATCACACGCCTCGCAATTTGATAGCGCATCAAGACTAGGCTCAGCCACATGCGTCAAAAGATCAAGTCCGCCGGCCCATTCACGAAAGCCTTGATCGGGTTCAGGATCAATGCAGGTAAGCTGCCCGCCTTTCTCGTCGCATCGGGCAACCAGTACTTTTGACATTCCGCCCTGCTCGCTGCCGATCTCGGTGATCGTCTTTGCACCTGCATAATCAAGGCACGGCAGGATCAGCGGAGAAAACTCCGCCATGGAATGGATCAAAAGCTGGCTCATGCCGCGGCGTGGATTTGATGTGGGTGTTGTATTTGATCGGATGGCAATCGCTCGCGAATGGGCCTGAGCACAATCTCAACCATATCATCGCTGCCACGCGGCGTCAGTTGCGCGGCCGGAATAAACAGAACGCCCGCCTTGTCAGAGCATTCATAGATACCCGGCGCGTGTTCAGTCATCCCATCGGCGATTGTCTGAAGCGGTTTGGGCGCATCATCATTATCAAGTCCGCCGCGCAAACTCTCAATCGATGCGCGCGATACGCTTGCAATCTCCACCCATTCAAACGCTGCCCCCAGGCCAATAGCAATCCCGTTCTGGGTCGCACTAACAGGCAATTGGGCCGCGAAATATCCATTGTGCGTCGCGCGCGCTTCAATCTGGCTTGATGCGCTTGTGGATGTGCCGACATAGAATACGGGCATAGAGATCTTGCGCGGAGAATGATCGGTATAGCTAAGGCCAAGGCCATAGCGTTTCTGAAGGAACAGCGACAGGCGTGTCGCCATATCTTCTTGAGCCAGTTCGGCTGGCAGAAACATGCGCGCAGAACCCTTCATGTAGAACAAGCCGCGCCGCCGAATTCCTTCCCTTGCAAACTCCGGGTCGAACAAAGGGACAATGCGTTCGCTGCCCATATTCACGTCATGCTCAAATCCCTTAAGGACATCGAGTTCCCAACTTTGCGGGAGAAACAGCAACCGCGTCAGGGCATTCGCCGAAGTTTCGCGCCAACCCTGCGCGGTATGGACATCGCGCGACCGGATAACAGGAGGGGCCACTGCAGCTTTGGCAAAATCGATAACGCCTTTCTGCACAGCATCACGAACATCGCTTTGCCGTCCCTTCATAGTCATGCCTTTGCGGATCGGTTCGCCGGCTTTGCTATAATCGACAACCGATCCCAACTCGCACGTCGCAAGTTGTTCAATGACCGCAACATTGCCGCATAATGCTTCGAGAAAACCTGGTTCAAAGTGCCGCTTGTCCAGCATGCCTTTCTTATCGAGGCCCGTAGCAGCCATTTCGCGTAGCAGCAGATAGCGCCCGGCCACATGGCAGTTGAACGCTTCGCTCAGAAGAGCATCAATCTGGTTTTGTGCCGATCCGTTATAGCCCAGATCAACCAACATCAGCGTATCGCCTGGTTGCGGATCAACAGCGGCGCGCACATGCTCAATCATGCGCTCTGAAAATTCCCGCGATCTGCGGATTGTCGTCTTTTGGCGTTTGCCACAGCGCAGTTCGGCAAGCAGTTTTTGCGCCGCCTCGCTTAATTCTTCATCGCTTTGTGGGCGGCCGATCGTTTGGGTGATCTCTTCCTCGGTGAACAGCATTTGCCGCGCCAAAGTGCCTGGGTTGAGGCCATGCTCTAATGCCGCATGGCGATCATAGGCTTGTTTGGTGGTCAGCGAAGCGGCCGTCGCTGCATATCGGCTGATCTCAACGCGCGCGGTGCTTGAAGCCTCCCCGCGGGCGCAGTGCACACTATGCGGCAAATGCCCATCGCGCAGCATAAACAGCCAATGAATTGTCCCCCCGTTTGATTTTTCAAGCGCCTTTGCCTCATCGCGTAACCAGTTCTCATAAGCGTGAAAAACAGGACCAAGAACGGCAAAGCCCAGCCTTCGTGCTGGATCGTCAATCTCCCATTCGTGCCGGGCAATTAGTGCACGCTGCATTTGCAGTCCGGCAATCCCTGGTTTGCCCTCGCTGCCGATGGATTGACACGCTCGTTCAAACCGGAGGCGCTGGCGCGCATCATCAGTGAATTGCAGCAAAAGCAAAGCCGAAACGCCAAGGCTGCGCGATGCTTCATAGTCAGCTGCCGGATTGTCCCCGATATGCAAAGCCTGTGAGCTTTTGCATTTCATTGCCTTTAACGCTTTGGCGAGCAGGCCTTCGGATTTGGAAATGCCTACCTGGCTTGATGCGAATACGCGATCAATCAAACCCACCACTTCTTCTCCAGCAGCTCGGCGGATCAGTTCCGTCAGCTGCCGAACATCCAAGTATGTGTCCGAGACGATGATAACTTTGAGCCCTCGCGCTTTGGCCTCGCGCATCAAGGCAACAGTGGGTTCGAACGCAAAGCAGGTTTCAGCTTCAAGCTCGCATTCCTCAGCGATTGCAGCAGAGATGTCGGACCCGTGTGCATTGGGCATGGCGTGATTGTAGATTTCGCCCAAACCCACCTCGGTTCGCTGCCGACGGGTGAATTCAGCCTTCCGCGCGAAAGCTTCTGCGGCTGATCGCTGCATCGGCAGGATTTTATCAAGCCCTGCAAACAGGTCGCTTGGCAAATGACAGTCGCGCCAGAGCAGAGTATCGAAGCAATCAAGCGACAGCACTTTTACCCCCGCAGGGGCCCGATCCAATGCTTGGGGCAATTCATGCGGCTGGATGGTCTCGATCATTTGGCTCTCCGTTCGGTTCCCCGCGCGAGGAATCGGCGCAAGGATATTCACCCAGCGGAACTAAATGAGCGTGGTTTATGACCCGGAGGCGCTCCCATCAGAGCTTGTCCCTAGGGGTGTTTCCGGTTTGGCTGCCACGGCCGCATTGGGAGTAGACGAGCGGCGGCGTTGAATACTGCGAGCTGGCTGATTTTCGAGCAACAATAAAGAAATGCGGCGATTGCGCGGATCTGCTGGATTGTCCGCAACAAGGGGCTCCCGGTCTGCCACCCCTTCGATCCGTGCGAACCGATCTGACGTTAGCCCGTTGCGCATCAGGGATTGCCGCGTGGCTTCGGCACGGCCCGTTGAAAGCGACCAATTGTTCGCAACGATCCCATCGCGCCATGGCAGCGAATCAGTGTGCCCTCGCAGGATCAGGGGCACTTTCTGAGCCGCCAAAACATCGCCCATCACTTCCATCAACCCACGCGCTTCTTGGGTTAAAACCGTCGTGCCAAGCGCAAACATGGAAAAGTCTGCATCATCAACCAAATCAATCCGAATACCATCGGGCGCCCGCATCACACGCACCTGTTTGACAAGGTGGGAGATGTCTTTGCGCTCCTTCAGCTTTTCCTTGATGGCTTCCTGCAAGTCTTTCACACGCTCATTTGCCGCTTCGTCACCGGCACCACCTTCAACCGGCCCGCCTTTGGCACCACGCGGAATAGTGATCGTGCGCGTGCCGGTTTGGCCGCCCTTATTCGGGTAATTGTCAACCTCGGAAAGCGAAGATCCGCCTAGCAATCCATCCGAGCCAGCGCTTTGTTGACGGGTTTTGACGAGCGTCGGCGTGAAATAGTCCGCAATGCCCTTGCGCTGGTTTTCCTCGGTCGCGCCCAATAGCCACAACAACAAGAAGAACGCCATCATTGCGGTTACGAAATCGGCATAGGCGACTTTCCACGCGCCGCCATGATGGCCGCCTTCTTCGATAGTGATCTTCTTGACGATGATCGGCGCAAGTGCGGCGGGAGCTGCCTCGGCATCAGACATGGTTCAATCCGCCCATCACTTGCCGCGCATCATGTCCATCAGCTCGGTAAGCTTGGGCCGATGCGCTGGCGGAAGTCCAGCCCGTGCTGCTTCAAGCACCATTGGCTGAGGATAGCCGTGCAGGCTCGCAACAATCACCTGTTTGATGGAATGAAAAATCTGCGCGTCATGCGCGTTCACCTGTTTAAGGCGCGACGCCATTGGACCTGCAAAGCCATAAGCAAGCAGCACGCCAAGGAATGTCCCAACCAACGCCCCGCCAATCATCTTACCCAGCACTTCGGGCGGTTCATTGATCGAGCCCATGGTCTTGATGACGCCCAGAACAGCAGCAACGATCCCAAGAGCTGGAAACGCATCGGCCAATGATTGGATGGCATGTTCAGGCTCATGCATTTCGTGCAGCTGGCTTTTGATCGCCTGATCGATGATGTCTTCAACTGCATGGGTTTCCAAAGTGCCGCTCGATACCACCATCAGCGTCAATGGATCACAGATCAGATTGCGAACCACTTCGTCTTTTTGCAATGTCGGATATTCTGCAAACACGGTCGAATTTTCGGGATCTGTGACGTGGCTTTCCAGCGCAACCGCCCCTTCAGACCTCAACATTTTCATAAGCTTGCTGGTGAGCGAAATCGCGTCGAGATGGTCTTGATCGGAGTATTTGGGGCCTTTGAAAACCTTGCCAACACCCCCGCCGAGCAGCTTAATCTCGTGCATGGAATTGCCGATCAGGGTCGCGCCTAGGCCAGCACCACCAATCATCATGAATTCAAGCGGAAGCGCGGCGAGAATCGGCCCCATAGAGCCGCCTGCCAGCGTAAAACCGCCAAAAACCATGACGATAAGAACAACAATGCCAATCGCGGCAAACACTCGATGAAACTCCTAAAAGGTGCGCGACTTAAATCGCGTTGAACAAAGTGAGCGAGCTTACCCGCGCAAACGATGCCTGACTGGCTTCGAGCGCGGTCAGAGTTTGCTGCAATCGCGCAACGGCATCGGCGATATTGGTATCGCCCACCTGGCTGCGTTGCTGGGCTGTGGCGATATCGCGTTCGGCCTGATTATCCTGCACCACTTCAACCCACGCAGCACGGGTACCCAAGACAGCCTGATTGCGATTGATTGTATCAAGCGCAGCATCAAGCCCATCAATTTGCCCCAGCGCTGCGGCAGCGGCACCCGGTCCGCCTGTGCGGTACGCATCAACAAGCGCGCCGAACACGGCGAATGTATCAGTGGTCGAACCATTCAGATCAAACTCGAACACCTGACGCCCGGTAACGCCGCGCTCAATCTCAGTTCCAGGCGCAACAGGCACGGCGCCAACATCATCATTACCATTATACGTCACCGTCCCGCTCGCATCGCGGACGAAAGCGGGGCCAGCAGCCGTGCCAGCGAACAAAGGTTCACCCGTCAGCGTCAGCCCATTGGCGCGGTCGAACAATTCCTCGCCAAGCTGTTCCAGCTCTTCGGCAATCGCATCGCGCGCAGTATCTCCCAAAGTATCGGTTGATCCTCGCAAGGCCAGCTCTTTGGCGCGGATCAGTATATCAGCGACCCCGCCCACTTGTTCGGCGGCAAAAGTAAGGTCCTGCTCCAACTTGGCAGCGTTGTCCTGTTGAATATCACCCAGCACTTCAACCCGGTTGAGAGTGCGCAGACGTGCAGCGGCTGCGGGGTCTTGCGATCCGCGATAAATGCGTTGGCCAGTTGCGATCTGGGTCTGCAAATCCTCCAAGGATGTGCGCAGCCCATTCATCTGAGTGAGCGAGCGCGCGTAGTAAGCGCCCGTTGATGTGCTGACAGTGGACATGGGTTTAGGTTCCTCTTCGCTATTCTCAGATCTCAGGGCTTATCTGAGGCCTAGGATCGTATCGAACACTTCAACCGCGACTTGAATGACGCGGCCATTGGCTTCGAAACTCTGTTGAAGGCGCACGAGGTCGGCCGCCTCAGTGTCGAGATTGACGCCGGTTTCCTGAAGCAATTGCGCCTCAGCCGCTTGGGACACGATGGTCAGTCCTTCGCGCCGTGTTTCAACGCCTGCCGTGCGGCTCGAAAGGCCCAGCAGCAACGTATCGGTATTCTGGATGGGGCCAGTTCCGTCGCTTATCGCGGTGATCAGATTGCCAAGCACAGTGGTATCGCTGCTTCCTGCTGGCGATCCGGCGGGCGCTGTTACCAATTGCGATCCCGATGTCAGCGCAATCGCGATATCGCCGGCTTGGGTGCCAGCAAACAGCGGTTGGCCCGTACTGGCGCCAAAATCGACACCGCTTGCCTGGGAAGCATTGGCGGATGTGATGACTTGTCCGGCAATTCCATCCAACTGAATTTGCATATTGGCCTGTTCTTGCAATGCCTGTGCGCGTCCAGCCATTGCTCCGCTATCAGGATCAACGGCCGTGCCATTGACAGCGAAACTGGCCGTGCCATCAGCGGCAAAGGTAGGGGTGAATGTGCTTGCTACCGATCCTGACACCAGCACTTCGGCAGGCGTCCCGGCAAGCTGCACTTCGGCGGCGCCTTTAGAAGAGAAGGTTACTGTTACGCCCAGTTCTTCTGAGATGCCACGCAATGCCTGATCGCGCGCATCGAGCAGTGACGCCAAACCAGCCGAACCATCGCGCGCGGCAACGATATCAGCATTGATACGTGCCAATTCATCAAGGTCGTTTTGAAGCCCCGTCGTCTCAGCGGTGAGATCGGACTGCGTCAGCCCGCGTGCATCGGCAAGTGATCGGTTGGCCAATTGAAACGTGTTAGCGAGCTGGCGCGCGCTTTCCAATGTTGTCGTGCGCAAAGTTGCATTGGTGGGATCGCTTTCAAGCCGCACCAAGGCCGCTTCGAAATCCACCAGACTTTCAAACAATCGCGATTGTTCAAGCGCAACCTCGCTATTTTGAAGGCCGGTCAGCAAAGCATCGGTGCGTTCGAGGTCAGAGCTGGCATTGCGCGCCTGCAATTGCACAAGCTCGCTGCCAGCGCGGTTGACCCCGCCAATACGCACACCGCCAAGCGAATCTGCGGAATTCAAACCAATCGTTGCTGACCCGACAAGCTCGCTTTGCGTCAAAGTGCGGCGCGCATAGTTCGGGTTGGAGGCATTGGCGATGTTCTGCGCGGTCAGCTCAAGGCTGGCGCGCGCGACAGCGGCTCCGCTTGCTCCGATATTGATAAGGGCAGAAGGCATAAAGTGCTCCTATTCGCGCGCCTATTCAGGCTTGGTCTCAGAGGGTGTGGCAGGAAGAAATTGCGCAAGCTGTTCCTCGATGCTCCGTGCAAACCCGAAGGCGCCCGAATTTGCAGCGATTTCAGCGAACTGTTCATCGCGCATTTGCGCCCAGGTCTCGCGTCCACCACCATTTAGCGGCGTATCATCTTTGGCAAAGCTCGTGGCACGCGCGGATTCAAGCAAGCGACGCACCATGATGGCTTCAAATCCCTTGGCGGCCTCACGCAATTGCTTTTGTTCTTTCGAAAGCTCTTCCGGTTTCGCTATTGATGGGGCAGACGCCAGGGGGGCGGACGTGACGGAGGGAATGTTCATCACAACACCACCATTTCGGCTTGCAACGCGCCTGCCTGTTTCAGGCTTTCAAGGATCACGACAAGGTCAGCCGCGCCCACACCCAAAAGATTGAGAGCATCCACAATCTCGCTGAGCGAGGCGGCACCGGGTACGAGTGCTAAACGGCTTTCCTGTTGTTCAACGGTTATATCGGTCTGCTCTTCGATGGCAGTAACACCATTGCCGAACGGTTCTGGTTGAACGACACGTGGGGCTTCGTCGATACGGATGACTAGCTTGCCATGGCTGACAGCAGCAGGAGACAATCGCACCGATTCATTGATGACAACGGTGCCTGTGCGGCTGTTCACGATGACTTTGGCAGCCACGGGAGCAGGCGTCACATTGAGCATTTCGATCTGGGCAAGCTTCGCTGCGCGCTCATTGTTGCCGAACGGAAGAGCCAGCTCAATGCTTACGCCATCGGCAATCGTTGCAGTGCCGGGAAAGCGCGCATTCACGGCATCGCGAACACGGCTAGCGGTGAGAAAGTCGGCTTCGTGCAGATTGAATTTGAGCGTGCCTTGCCGGTCAAACCCTGTTGCGACCGCACGTTCCACCGTCGCGCCATCGGCAATGCGGCCAACTGTTGCAACATTGACCGTGACCTGGCTGCCATCGCGGCCTGAAACGCCCAGTCCGCCAACCGCTACATTGCCCTGCGCCATTGCGTAAATCTCGCCGTCGGCGCCATAAAGCGGCGTCAGCACCAGGGCACCGCCTCGCAAGCTGCGCGCTTGACCCAAGGTGGATACGGTGATGTCGATGGTCTGGCCCGGCTTTGAGAATGCAGGCAAGTCAGCCGTGATGATAACTGCGGCAGCATTCCTAAGATTAGGGCTGACGCCCTGTGGCAATTGCAGACCCAACCGGCCCGACACACCGCGCATGGCTTCGGTCACATAGGCAAGGTTATCATCGCCGGTCCCTTCAAGACCGACGACCACGCCATAACCCGTCAACTGGTTTGATCGCAGTCCTTCAAATTGGCCGAGATCACGGATCCGCTCAGCTGAGGCATGCGTGGGAAAGAATGCGCCAGCAAGCGCAGCGAGCGTCAAAACGACGATGATCTTTATGTAAGCCATGATCAAAGCGGTGAAATCATGTTGAAAAAGCGCGACAGCCAGCCGGGCTTCGAGGCCTGCTGCACTGCACCTTTGCCCGAATAGATGATCCGCGCATTGGCGACTAACGATGAAGCCAGTCGGTTGTCTGCATCAACATCGACCAGACGGATGCGGCCAGCGAACTGGACCCATTCATTGCCTTGGCTAAGCGACATCTGCTTTTCTCCGACCACTTCGGCTGTTCCATTGGGATAAAGCGCGGCGATGGTAACGGCGACTGTGCCGTTTAATTGGCTTTGTTGTGCTGCACTTCCACTGCCTGAGAACGACCCCTGACCCGAAGGATTAAGAGCATTAGGATTCAGGAAACTAAGCGGGCCTGATATGGGCGGCGTAAAGGAGAACGAACCATCGCGCGCGGTATCCCCGCTCGCGCTTTTTGAAGAGGTCGTGTTTTCGACCAGCACGATCGTGACCATATCGCCGAGCTTTCGCGCCCTTGTACCGGTAACGAGACCAGAATAGCCGTTAGCCGCCTGGAATATAGAGCCGCGATTGGAGCTTACCGCAGGATCAACCGGTGCAGGCAATGTCTGCGCTGTAACAGGCACCATTGGCGGTGGCGGCGCGGTGAAACCCGGCGTCATCTCTCCTTCAAGGCCAAGACACCCGGAAAGCGCCAAGGAACCAGTCAAAACAAATGAAAAGCGTGTGAAGCGGCCGATCATGAAAGTGCCCATCACAGCGTTTGATTGGCGTTGCGGAGCATTTCATCGACCGCGCTGACCATCCGGGAATTGATTTCGTATGCGCGCTGCGCCTCGATAATCTCGACAAGTTCCTCAACGACGTTGACATTTGAAGCCTCAAGCATTCCTTGACGCACATTTCCGCGACCAAACTCACCTGCAATTCCAAGTTCAACCGGACCGCTGGCGCCGGTTTCAACCAGGAAGTTATCGCCAATCGCTCGAAGCCCGCGAGGGTTCGCAAAGTTCGCGATCTGCAGCTGGCCCAATTGGACAGGCGCTGCTTGGCCGGGCTGGGTTGCACTGATTGTACCATCAGGAGAGATCGAGATACTGTCCGATCCTGCCGGGATCTGAACGGGCGGGGAAACGGAATACCCTTCTGATGTGATCAGTTGGCCTTGGGGGGACAGGGTAAAATTGCCAGCCCTAGTAAACGCAATCTGTCCGCCCGGCGGCAGCTCAACCTGAAAGTATCCCGGACCATCCAGCGCCAGATCCAGTGTGTTGCCAGTGGTGTTGAGTGTGCCCTGACTTTCGATGCGCGAAGTGCCCTGCACTTGCACACCTGTACCCAAATTCAGGCCCACAGCATACGCGGTTTGATTGGTCGAGTTTGCACCCGCAACGCGCATTTCCTGATAAGCGAGCGTTGAAAAATCCGCCCGGTCACGCTTGAACCCTGTCGTGCTGACATTGGCGAGGTTGTTGGCGATGACGCGGATACGCATATCCTGCGCTTCGAGCCCGGTGCGCGCAACGTGCAGTGCGGAAGTTGGCATTGGGAAATCCTCCTAGATTTCTGGTAAGACTTATCGAAGCGACATCAGGCGCGCGCTGGATTCGTCCAGCTCGCCTGCTTTGCTCATCACTTGCATGCGCTGTTCGAAGGCGCGCTGCGCTTCGATCATGGCGACCAGCGTTTCTGCGGTTTCGACATTGGATTGTTCGAGCGACCCTGAGGTCACCCGAGCGGTCGGATCAGCAGGCAACGCGCCGCCACCGGGCACTTGCAGAAACGTGTCGATCCCTTTGGTAAGCTGACTGCCTTCGGGCGAGACCAGTTTAATCCGGCCGATCTGCTGCGGCTGCGCGCCGGGCGCATTGGGGTCTTGTGCAAGCACAGTCCCATCTCCGCTGATCGTCACCGGAAAACCCTGTGGCACCGTAATTGGCGCTCCGCCTTCACCCAGAACGGCAAGGCCATCGCCGTTCTCAACAAGACCCGTAGCCGCAATTCGAAAATCACCGCGGCGCGAATACACCTCACCGCCAGCGCCGCCGGGAGCCTGAAACGCAATCAATGCGTCACCCTGAACGGCGATATCCATCGGATTACCGGTTGGATTAACGCGAGCAGGAGCGAGATCCGCCCCGCGCACATTGCCTCGCGCAGGTGCACGCGCCTCCAAAGAGCCGTCGCGAAGGACCGATGGCTTCACCGCAAACACTTCCTTACGGAAACCAGGCGTGGATGCATTGGCAAGATTGTTTGCCACCATACGCTGGCGGTTCATGGCCGCATTCGCGCCAGTTAAAGCAGTGTAGATAAATCGGTCCATCGCGCAAAAGCTCCTTCAATTATCGCTGAAGGTTCAACACGGTCTGCGAGATGGCCGTTGCGGTATCCAATGCCCGCGCATTGGCCTGGAAATTCCGCTGAGCACCGAGCAGAGCGACAAGCTCCGCTGCCAGATCGACGTTCGAACGCTCCAGTGCGCCGCTGAACAATTCGCCAAAATTGCCCGATGCGGGTTCACCGAACACAGCGACGCCGGATTCGCCGGTCGCTTCAAAATCGTTCTGACCGATCGGACGAAGGCCTGTGGCAGCGGCAAAGCTGGCCAGCGCGATCTGGAACACAGGTTCCGCCGAGCCATCGCCATATACGGCTGTGACAATACCGGTACCTTCAATCGAAACGCTGGCGAGCGGAGCGCCGCCTGCATTGGTCGTCGGAACTGAAATGGTGGCAGGGACATTCGTCGTTGCATTTCCAGCTGCATCGACAGCAAACGATTGGACGAAATTGTCATTGGCATCGAGCAACTGGCCAGTCGCATCAATCCGCAAATTACCATTGCGCGAATAGGTCTCTGATCCGTTATTGGCATTCACACTCGTGAAGAAGCCATCGCCATTGATCGCAAGGTCAAGTCCGCGGCCCGTCTGTTCAAGCGCGCCCAAAGAGAAATCCTGGGTTATATTCTGGATCGTCGCGCCGATACCCGGTGTGCGGCGCGGGTCAGTGCTCGAACCAGCGGCAACCAGATCAGAAAACGATGCGTTGCTTTTCTTAAAGCCCACCGTTTCTGCGTTGGCGATGTTGTTGGCAATTACGCGCAGATCGGTTTCGGCATTGCGCATACCGGAAAGCGAAGTTGAAAAAGACATAGGGTCAAGCTCCTGAGTGGAAGGGGATAATTTTAGGAAACGGCAGAAATGGCAGGCGCGCTCGGCGTGATTGTGCCCGATGATCCGCCGCCTGCAGCTGCATTTGCAGCCTGAATGGCAGCTTCAGCGGCTGCCTGAGATGCTGCGGCCGCAGCCTCTTGCGCTTCTATCAAGGCATCGAGTTTTGCCGAGATATCCTGCAAGGTTGCAGTGCTTTCTTCATTGGTGGCAAGCGACGTAAATTGAGCCATTTGCGCCAGCATTTCTTCATTGCTGGCCGGCTCCAGCGGGTCCTGGAATTGCAATTGCGTGGTCATCAGGGTGAGAAAATCCCCTGCATCCAAGGACGCGAGCCCGCCAGAATTGGACAAAACAGACGGCGTATTCAGCCGATCCAGCGTTGCTTCAAGCGTGGCGTTTTGCGTGCCTGAAATAGAAGTGGCTACCATGATCAATTGCTCCTTAAAGTTTCCAGCATGAGTTGTTTGGCGGTTTGCAATGCCTGGACGAGGTTTTGATATTGGCGCGAGGATTCCATGATCTCGACCATCTCTGCCGTCTCATCGACTGGCGCTTCAAAAACATTGCCCTGCGCATCTGCGAGTGGGTGAAAGGGATCGTACCGTTTGGTTGGCGCTGTTTCGGACCTGACCAATTGATCGGCTCGAACGCTTGAAAGGCCCGATGCCCGATCGAGCTCGCTTTCAAATACAGCGCGGATTGGGCGGTATGCTTCGGCTTCGGTTGTTGTCACAGATCCGGCATTCGCGAGATTTGATGCAGCAGTATTCATCCGAACCAATTGAGCAGACATGGCGCGCTGCGTGAGGCCAAACAGGGTCATAGGATTGCCATCAGACATCACCTATTCCCCTTTCAAAGCGCGCGTCATCACGTTTGCTTTGCCTTTCACGAAAGCCAGAGTTGCGCTGTAGGCAACAGCATTTTCGGCGAAGGCGATTTGTTCGCGGGAAAGCTCGACCGTGTTGCCGTCCATCGATGGCATGGTAGGAACCTTGTACACCATATGCGCATCGGCATGGATGTCGCGGTCACCTGCAAGGCGCGCATTCAGCGCTTTGCCAAAGTCTATATCGCGCGCTTTGTATCCGGGCGTTGCTGCGTTCGCTATATTCGATGCGAGCACGCCCATCCGCTGTGATCGCAGCGTCAAGGCATCGGCGTGAATGCCAAAGATATCGGTATTCATGGTTCTTGTGGCTCTCTTTGATCAATGCAGAATTGTGCGACGCGTTGCCGCGACCTTGTTCTGCAGAAAGCGTGCCAAACCATTCGAATGGCGCTTCAACGTGGCATATGAGCAGCGTTCCTTTTTCAATCCGGCAAAGGGCTGCCGGGCTTGGCAAAAACCTGCATAGGGTTTTGACCAGCGCGACATATCGTTCCGCCAGAGCTCTTAAATTTTGATTGTTCGGGTCGTCATAATCTCTGCGAAGATCACGTGGAGGGACAAAGCGACAATGGGATCTGACGTATACAGCATGTTCGATACAGGCGCGCTTGCGATTGTACTGGCGGGGACCATGCTTGCGACCTTGGCAAGGTGCGGTTGGAGCGAAATGAAAATCGCCATGCGCTCGCTATGCCGGATCGGGGTGAAAAGCTTTGATTTGCGAGAAAACCGCATGGCGCTTGCACCGTCCATAGGCGAGATCAACCGCCGTGGTCCCCTGTGCACCGACATTCCTCTGCCACCCGATGCCTCGCTTGCGAGAGTGGTAATTGCCTATGCACGATCGGGATCCATTGAAATGCTCCATCAGGCCCGCAAATCCGAGCGTGCAAAGCGCGAAACCATCACAACGAGGTCGGTGCAGACCTTTGAATATGCGGGCGAGTTGGCTCCGGTTTTCGGCCTCGTCGGCACCCTTTTTGCAATCACACGGCTGGCACCGATGGCTGGTGATGGCCCGGTTGATACCGCGATGGCATCGATCGCAACAGCCGTTCTGTCCTCGCTATACGGAGTGTTGGTTGCGCACCTTATCTGCATCCCAATCGCGCGTGCGATTGAACGGAAAGACGCGCGCGAAGAAGATGCCCGCGAAGAGTTGATTGCATGGCTTGAAACCAGTTTGGACGGCGGACCTCGATCCGCGAGGTCGGGACGCGCAAACAACCACCGGAAAGAAGCCGCATGACAAGCCGTATCACAGCAGGGTGGCAATTGATCCTTGCCGATCTGGCGCTCATCTTGTTCCTGGTGACCTTGGCAGCCTTGGCGAGTGCCATTGAGCAAAACGAAGAAACACCGGATTTTATCGATGGATCAATAAAGCGAAGTGCGACGGATGGTTTCGCAACAGCTCCCGTCCAAGCGCTTTATCGGCCAACAGAAGGGATCATCCCATTTGGCGAATGGCTTTCCGGTCAGCCCAATGATCCGCGCGCTCAGCTAACGATTTATGCCAGCTATTCAGGCAAGGCTGAGGGAGAAACATGGCAAAAGGTCCAGTCCATGGCTTCGGATGCGCAAAACATCGGAATATCGACCAAGATCATTATTGCACCATCGGAACGCGATGACATTTACGCCAGCTTCGCGTTTGATCGATCTGCCCGACCAAACGGCTAGCCGCCGCTCACACCGTGACAATGCGATTGCGGCCGCCCTTCTTTGCCTCATACAAAGCTTGATCTGCCCTTCCAAGCGCGGCGCGGCTATCGCCTTCGCCATCGACTTGCGCAATCCCGCCGGAAAAGGTCACTTTGCCAAACGGACGGCCTGTTTCCTGGTTCATCATCAATTTTGCGCTCTGCGCACGACGGATCCGGTCGAGCTTGGTGAATGCAGCTTCTTTGTCGAGACCGTAGAAAAGCACTACGAACTCCTCGCCGCCATGGCGCGCCACAAAGCATTGATCATCGGCGTTCTCGCTCAGAATGTTAGCGATCGCACAAAGCACGCGGTCGCCAGCATCGTGGCCGTGACGATCATTGATCTGCTTGAAATGATCGACATCACAAAAACCAACACAAAGCGGTTCACCTCTTGCTTTTGCGCGTTCGCTCGCCGTTATCAGTCTGCGTTCAAACGCACGGCGATTAGGCAATCGGGTCAAGTGATCAATATCCGCTTCCATCCGCGCCTTGGCGAGGTTCTCGCGCAATTCATCGCTTTCAGAGCGGCTCTTCTCCATCGCCGCTTCGACCTGTTCAATTCGCTCCAATACCGAACGCGACAAATCGACAACGCGCGATATTTCCGCGGGGCCATTGTCTTTGTTGCGGTCGTTGGAGAGAGCTTTCATCTCAGCATCAATAGCGCCGCGAAACTCACCGGTGTCATCCTTTGCCGACTTTGCCGTCTGACCAAATCGAATGAGCGTGTACTCAAGATGGTCCATGAGCTTTTCCAGCTCGCCAATGCGGCTTGTTATCTCTGGATCCTGCCGGATCACTTCATCAAGCCAGCGTTGGTCGATGGGCTCACCCGACATTTCTCGTTTGGCAAACACTTCGGCCAACTCAGCATTGGAACCTGCAAGAGCACCACAGATGGCTGCGAGGTTCATTGAATTCACTTCGAGATCATGGCGAGTCGTGAATTCAGTAATACGGGCTAACAGATCGAGCCGAGCTTCGCGCACGCGCGAAGCCGAGCCAGCGTCGTCGTGCAATGCAGACTGACGTTTCTCGTGATCCTCAAAATTGAGGTTAGACAGAGATGACATTGTAAACAAACCCAAGTCTGGTTGAGGCGAGGTTCGATTTAGACATCGGTGACTTAAGGTCTCACTCGAACGCCTTATTGGATTCCACCTAGGTGCGTCCAAAGCCAATCTCGCACACGCAATTTGGCATGAGCCTTGCTGCTGCCCCACCGCCGACTCAGAATCGCTCAGGTCACTCACCATCGGCTAATATTAGAGGTAAGTTTGTGCGAATGTTAGTTAATTCTCTTTTCCGCTGGTCGTTTGCTGCAAGCGCCTTGATCGTCTTTCAGACTCCAATTTGCATCGCCCGGGCTTCCGATGCTGAGCGGACCGATCCGCGCGCAATCGATGCTGCTGTTTCGCAGTTTACCGGCGCGCAGATCGGGGAAATTGGTGGTGCGCGGCTTCCTGCTGATCATCGCCTTAGACTGGCGCCTTGCAATGGACCTCTGCAAACAGCCTGGCACGGCAACAACCGCAGCACGGTGCGGGTTGAATGCCCTGGCCCACAAAACTGGCGTATTTTTATCGCAACGCGTCCTGTGCCCAAGCCAGCACAAGCCGCCAAAATCGTCAAACGCGGCGATCCCATTACGGTTATGATCAAAGGCCGCGGCTTCTCCGTTCAGCAAACGGGCGAGGCTTTGGAAGCAGGAACGATCGGGGACTGGATCAGCATTCGCACAGCGCGGCAAGCTGACCCCATCAGGGCGCGAATAGATCGACCGGGAATTGCAATTATTCCAGCCGGATAAGCTAGTTTGCATGCGAGCCCTTAAAACAACAAGCGGGCCGCCGTTCTGGTCTTTAGGAATTCAATTGGAGACGCACCATGCCCTCTTTCGAACTTAGCAAATTGCAGGCGGCCAGCCCTCCGCGTGCATTGTCCGAAAGCGATCGGACACAGATGAATGCTCCGGCTGCCGCAAGAGCTGCAACAACAGCTCCATCAGCACAGGAACCTGGTGTCGCCATCGAAGTCGGCACGGCCGTCGATTCCAGCAAGCCGCCGTTTGACAATGAGCGCGTGCAGGAAATTCGCGATGCCTTGCGCGATGGCAGCTATCCCCTTGTCCCCACGAAGATTGCTGATGCGATGATCGCAGCTCGTCTTAGCTTTGGCATGCCGAAATGAACCATGCCGATCACCTGAGCGATGCTGATCTTCGCAGTTCCGATGTAACGGCAAATCTGCGGCAAATGATTGCCGTTCTCGAACGTGAACGGCACGCTCTTGCCGCTCTTGATGCGGATGACCTTTTCGAAGCGGCCCGGTCCAAGGAAGCTTTGTGTAGTGCATTGGAACCAGCTTCTGATGCAGTGTTATCAACCGAGGCGCGAGAACTCGCTCAGACCGCGCAGCAATTGAATGATGTCAATCGCCGGGTGCGAAACCTGCTGGCCGCCAATGTTGCTTCGCGAATAGAAGCGATGGGCGGAACACCGCGCAGTGCATATACAGCGCAAATCGCACTTGGGTAACATCACCTAGCCGCAGTTCGGTAGCCGCGGCTGGCACGCGGCTTGCTTTGCGCTGAGGTATGACTCAGCCAAAGCCAATATCCATTGCAATGCCAACGACCAGAACGCAGGCATCAGCGTCTTCGGTCGAGCAGGCCATCGCCAATGCAGCGCAGCGCACGGGCGTCGATTTCGATTTTCTACTGGCGCAGGCCCGGGTGGAATCAGCGATGGATCCCGAAGCCCGCGCGCGCGCATCGAGCGCTACTGGCCTTTATCAATTCATCGAAAGCACTTGGCTTGAAACCATGAAGCGTCATGGCGAGCGGTTTGGCCTGGGCGACATAGCGCAAAAGATTGCGACATCTAAAGGCGGTACCGCCTTTGTGACCGATCCTTCGCAACGCGATGCAATCCTCTCACTGCGATCCGATCCCCAAATCGCTTCTTTCATGGCCGCAGGGCTTGCTGAGGATAATCGCGCCGCACTGACCCCGATTCTTGGTCGCCAGCCCGACCATGGCGAGCTCTACCTTGCGCATTTTCTCGGCGCAGGGGGAGCTGGTCGGTTCCTTTCGGCTATGGCCGCGGACCCTGACCAAAGTGCAGCCGGCCTGTTTCAGCGACCCGCAGCCGCCAATCGCGCGATCTTTTTCGAAGGCAATGGTCAATCGCGCAGTCTTGGCGCAGTGATGGATCTCCTAAACGCCAAGATCGCGAAGGCGTCTGAAAACCCTTCCCGCTCGCCCGCCTTGACGCAAACACCCTATATCGTTGCCAACGGTGCGGCATTTGCACCGAGCAATCCACCCACGCTGACTTTCCCCAATCTCTCAATTGCCTCTTCATCCAGTCAGGTCGCCCAACGAGTAGCTCCGCCAATTGCGCCAATGTCGCATGTGTTGCGCAGCACATTCGGAGCCGGGTCGGGCAATGATCGAAGCTCGGCTCAGGTCAATCAGGCTTATAGCCAATTAAAGGCGTTTGGGCTGTGAACGGTTCAACCTTTGCCAATAGCCCGCTGATGGACCGTCTACGCCAAGCGCCCGCTGCCATGGCTCTGCCCGTAGGCATTTTCGCGATCTTTGTCTTGATGGTGCTGCCGATCCCGCCAGTTCTGCTTGATATGTTCTTTGTGTTGAACATCGCGATTGCGGTCGCTGTCTTGATGGTGGCATTGAATGCGCAAACACCGCTCGATTTTTCCGCCTTCCCAAGTGTCCTGCTGTTTGCCACACTGTTGCGGCTCGCATTAAACGTCGCCTCTACCCGTATTGTTCTTGTCAATGGGCACGAAGGCGGAGCGGCGGCAGGCGCGGTTATTCAGGCGTTCGGACAATTCCTTGTCGGCGGCAATTTCGCAGTTGGTCTGTTCGTTTTTACGATCCTGCTCATCATCAACATGATTGTCATTACCAAAGGCGCAGGCCGCGTATCGGAAGTCTCTGCGCGCTTTGTGCTCGATGCTTTGCCCGGCAAACAAATGGCTATCGATGCCGATATTGCAGCTGGCCTGATAACGGCAGAAGAAGCGCGAGATCGGCGCCGCCAGGTGACGGTCGAAGCTGACTTTTATGGTTCGATGGATGGCGCTTCCAAATTTGTCAAAGGCGATGCGATCGCAGCCCTCTTGATCCTCGCGGTCAATGTCATTGCGGGCCTTATGCTGGGCATGATCAGTCACGGACTTTCCCCGGCTGAAGCTGGCGAGCTTTATATCACTCTTGCGGTGGGTGATGCTCTTGTGGCGCAGGTTCCCGCTTTGCTGCTTTCGATTGCGGCCGCTGCAATTGTGACCCGGGTTTCGGATACCCGCGATCTTACAGGGCAAATTGGCGGTCAATTCGCTGATCCGCGAGGCTGGCTCCCGGTTACAATGATCTTGCTGGCTATCGGCGTTGTCCCAGCAATGCCGCAAACCGTTTTTTTGCCTGCGGCTGCTATTGCTGGGGCGATCTGGTGGACGCTCAAAAAACGCGCAGCCAATCCTGATCCTGAACCGATTATCGAGAAAGAGGAAACCCCACCTGACCGGATCGAGATTGCTGACGTGTCCGATTCCACAATGGTCACGATTGAACTGGGTTATGGCCTTGTCCATTTGGTTGATGAAGCCAAAAGCGCTCCGCTTCTCACTCGTATTACGGGCATTCGCAAACAGATGAGCCGCGAGTTGGGCTTTGTCCTGCCGCAATTCCGAATTCGCGACTCTTTGGATTATGGCGCGAATGATTACGCCATCGTCCTGGGCGGAGTCACGATTGCGAGCGGTATGGCCAAACCCGGCAAGCTGCTCGCCATTGACACAGGTGATGTGCGCCCCGGGCCATACGCGCAGCTTGGCCTGGCGGGCGAGGAAACCCGCGATCCCAGCTTTGATTGCCCCGCTTTGTGGATTGATCCGGGCAATCGCGATCACGCCATCGCCGAAGGATTTCTGACAGTCGACCCCAGCACCGTTATCGCCACACACGCGAACCAAGCATTGCTTGCCGCTTCTGATCAATTGTTGGGCCCACAAGAAGTGCGTGCACTGCTTGATGACCTTAAAGAACGCGCCCCTGCCCTTATCGAGGCGGTTCACCCCGATCCGCTCTCCCTTGCCGCGATAACCCGCATTTTGCGCGCTCTAATTGCTGATGGTATCGGCCTGTCGCACCCACAGCCGCTTTTCACATCGCTTGCCATCGCATTGCAATCGACACAGGAATTCAACGCGCTGGTCGATGCGGTACGGATCGATATGGGCGCGCGATTGATTGCGCGAATTTGCCCACCTTCCCAAAAGCTCAAAGTCATCACGCTGGATGCCGAGCTTGAAGGTGCAATCCTTGGCGGGATGCCTGACCCTGCAACCGGCCAACCGATGATCGAACCCGATCTCGCAGGCATGATCGCAAATTCTGCCAGCGATTTTGTGAAAGCCAGTGGCGGGCCAATCGCTCTTGTCGTCCAACCCCCTGCACGCCGCGCCATCGCTAACCTTCTAAAAGCGCGCACGCCGCGTTGCATCGTCTTGTCGATCAACGAATTGCCAGCCACTCAACCGGTCGAAGTGATTGGCCTCGTGGGAAATACGCAATCCCCCAGAGAAGCGATTGAAACCCAAGCTGGGCCAGCGATAGCGGCATGAAGCACGACCCAACAGGTTTTGGCCCGTCAGGTTCAATTGAAGCGGCCACCTATGCGCCCACTTCGCGTGCCGAAGTGGAGCGCCGCGTGCGCCAGTTCCTGCCGCTGGTGCGCCGTGCGGCATGGCACATCTATGGCTCTGGCCGCGAAGGGCTTGAGATTGAGGACCTGATTCAGGCGGGCATCCTTGCGCTCACTGAATGCGCGCAGAAACACTCTGGCCCCGTCGAGGATGGTTTTGCCGCCTACGCCAAATTGCGCGTGCGCGGGGCGATGCTGGATCAAATCCGCAAGCTGATGAACGACACCCGCACTGCGCGCAAAAAACGCGCAGCATTTGAACGCACGGCCACCAGCTTACGCGGGGAATTTGGGCGAGAGCCATCACGTTCCGAAATCGCGCGCGCCATGCAAATCTCGGATGCGGAATTGCTCGAAATCGAAAATTCAGGCGTCTCGGTATCCTCCATCTCTGAGGAATATGACGAGACAAACTCGGCCTTTGCCGCTGAAGAACCGGACCCCTTTGATATCCTGTCAGGAGAAGAAGACAGGGGCCGACTGATCGCTGCAATGGGGGAGCTTCCCGACAGGTTAAAACTGGTGCTGCAATTGTTCTTTGTCGAAGAACTGAACCTCACCGAAATCGCCGCTGTGCTGGAAGTGAGCGTGCCGCGCGTGCACCAGTTGAGGGCGAAAGCGCTGAAAGATATGCGGGGGCTGATGGAGGGGTGAGTTACGAGTTGCGCACTCACTCGTAGACATTTTCGGTTGTCTTGATAGCCTTCCGGCCTATGCGCTTTGTCCTCTTACCGTTTTATTTTATCCCGTCCGTATTGGTTGTGCTTTCAGGTTGCGATGATCCGGCAAATTGGCGTGAACAGATACTTCCCACCAACCGATACTATGTGGCCTCCACCAGCATGGAGCCCAACCTTACCAAGGATGCCACGCTCAGCGCAAGTTGGGTCGATGCATCCGATTTATCGCGTGGCGATGTTGTCACGGTGAAACATTCTTCAGGTGAGCAATATATTCTTCGCATTGTCGGCCTGCCGGGGGACAAAGTCGCCCTTTCCGAAGGTATCGTCGTTCTCAATGAAAAGGAAATTGAACAAAAGCCGGCTGGTGTTCACGTAATCGAAGACCCGGAAATGGGGCCAATTTCGATGGCTCGGTTTTCAGAAAGATTGCCTGGAGCAAAATCGGCGCACTTCGTCCTCGATGAAGGTCCAACAATGGGCGATGATTTTCAAGCCGTCACGCTGGGCGATGGCGAATACTTCTTGCTTGGTGACAATCGTGATAGGTCTGCAGATAGCCGGTTCGGACCCGAATTGAGAGGCTTAGGCATCGTTGAAGGGAAACAGATCACAAGACTGGTCGATCTATCCAGCGTTGCAATGCCGTAAAGAATTTCGCCGACAGTGCACTAATTGCAGCAGCGTCGTCTGAATTTCGCTGGACCCTCACGCAACCAACGCTCCCCGCCTTTCCTACTCCCAAATCCCGCGCCATGGCTCCCTTCGCAGGGCGTCAAAATCGCGTCTGCAAAAACGAAACCGATTAGGAAAAGTGTCAAGTTAGGTTTTGGCCTGTTTTTGGCAGGATTCTGCCGTTTGTAGGAGGAAATGGCTGTTGGAGAAGTGTCAAGTTGGTCAGGTTAGCGCATCGCGCGTGCCCCTCGATTTGAAGGGAGTGGAGACACGCAAGGGGAGACAGGGCCGTCAAACTGTGCACAGTGCCGCGCTATATGCTCGAGAAGGTCACCAACAATTTCGCTATTCTCACCGTGCTCGGCGTGGGGCTTGCTTGGATGTACCCGCCCGGCATGACATGGATGACGGACGGCAGCATCCAGGTCGCAGGGCAGCCGCTTTTATCGGTCGCATTGGGGCTGATTATGCTCGCCATGGGGCTGACGCTGACCTTTGATGATTACCGCCGTTTGACCGCTTTGCCCAAAGCCTTGGTCGCTGGGGTTGCGTTGCAGTTTAGCGTTATGCCGCTCGCTGGATTTGCGATTGCGTGGGCCATGGGGCTGGAACAGGGTCTCGCGGTTGGGCTGATCCTTGTCGCGTGCTGCCCGGGCGGAACGGCATCGAACATCGTTGCCTTTCTCGCGCGCGGCAATGTCGCTCTATCGGTTGCGATGACCATGGCGTCAACTCTCGCTGCGGTCGCTTTGACACCGCTACTGACCGGCGAGCTTGCCGGTGCTTATGTCGAAATCGATCGTTGGAACCTCCTGCGCAACATGGTGGCGATCGTGCTGGTGCCGGTGGTTTTGGGGACGCTGCTCAATCGTCTATTTCCACGGGCGGCGGCGAAAGTGAGTACATTTCTCCCGCTGGTTGCTATTGTACTGGTGATCCTGATTGTTGGCGGGATCGTGGGCGGAGCCAAAGCGCAGATTTCTGAGCATGCAGGCGTGTTGCTGGCAGCGACGTTCCTGCTTCACGCGACAGGGTTTGGCTTAGGGCTGCTGCTGGCGCGGTTATTGGGATTGGGCGTTCAAGAACAGCGCACCATTTCCATCGAAGTCGGCATGCAAAACTCAGGTCTAGGCTCAGGCCTTGCAAAAACCCCTGCGTTCGCGGAGCAATTTGCGGTCGCCACCCAAGCAGCCCTCGCGCCCGTCCCGGCCGCGATTTCAGCCTTGTGGCATGTCCTGATCGGAAGCCTGTTGGCAAGTTGGTGGAGGCGGAGGGATTAGTCGTAAATCCCCCGTTTCGGCCCCAGATACCCGAACAAGTACGCGCCCACTTTGCGCATTTGGATCTCTTCCGACCCTTCGGTGATCCGGTAACGGCGGTGATGGCGATATATGTGCTCGAACGGCGTGTGGCGTGAATAGCCTATGCCGCCATGGACTTGCATCGCGCGGTCTGCGGCTTCGCAGCACAGCCGGTTTGCCCAGTAATTGCACATGGAGACTTTATCAGAGATGGTCCGCTCGATTTCCTCGTGCGCCATATTGTCCATTTCCCATGCCGTCTTGAAGATCAGAAGCCGCAGCATTTCGGCCTGCGTCGCAAGTTCAACGAGCGGAAACTGGATCGCCTGGTTCTTGGACAAGGCCTCGCCAAAGGGCTTGCGAGTGCGAGCGTATTTGACGCTTTCATCGATGCAGAACAATGCCGCGCCGCAGCTCGAGGCGGCTTGGCGGATGCGGTTCTGGTGGACGAAGCTCTGCGCCAGCGCGAGGCCGCGGCCTTCTACGCCCAGAACAGCGTCGTCGGGCACCCAAACGTCTTTGACAGACAAGCGCGGGTGATCGGTGGGCATGTTGAACGTCCACATCCATTCTTCAATCTCGATACCGGGATCAGGATTGGGGACGAGGAAACAGGTTATGCCGCTGGCCCGCCCCGCCTCGCCTGCGGTGCGCGCAAACATCGCGCAGTGGGTGGCGGTGTGCATGCCGGTGATCCACATCTTCTCGCCATTGATGAGCCAGCCATCCTCGCCATCACGTGTTTCGCGAACGGCGGTGGTTTCCATATGGGTGGCGTCTGATCCGTGATCGGGTTCGGTAAGGCCAAAGGCAACGCGGCGGGTGCGTTCAAACCCGCCTGTGATGAATTCCTGCTTCTGCTCTTCGGTCCCCCACTGATCGAACATCGCGACGAAGGGGAAATTGCCGACGATTGAGTGTTCGTTTTGTAGGTCGTTGTGAAGCCCTAGGCCCTTCCTCGCGAAGTGTTCGCGGATGACAGCCATCCACAGGTTCGATCCGTCCTTGCCGCCATATTGCCTGGGCGCGGAGAAGCGCCAGTGCCCGGCTTTGTCCGCGCGGCGCGTTGCTTCCTTCAGGAGCTCTTCCCACTCCTCGCGCGGCAGGCCGCCGCGATCCCAATCAGTGCGCGCATGTTCGCGGCGGTGATCGAAGAAACGGATATTGTCGTCTTGGTTCTCAAGCGGTTTAATCTCGGCCTCGATAAAGGCATCGAGTTCGTCGAGATAGGCGGCGAGATCGGCGGGAATTGCGAAGTCCATTCAAGTATCTCCTGGCCATTTCTTACGGGCGACGGCGAGTGCCGGGTATTTCGGGGAATCCGTGCTCACACATTCGAGCGCGCTAAAGCGCAGTGTCTGCAACAGGTACTTGTCGTCGAGGCCCTTTGCACCCAGCAGAATATCTTCAGACAAGTCGCCAGCATCATCAGGCAAGAGGTTCTCATAGGCAGAGGACGTCTCCCGCTCGATGATCCCCAGCGCGTTGCGTGCGACCGCAAGCTGGAACCGGTTATGACCGGTCATCTGGTCCTTGATCGAGGCGAGCCATTCCGAAACCGCCACCGCGATCTCAGCCGTGGTTGCTTCACCGCGCGGCTCCCACGGCTGTTCGGTGAGGCTGTCGGGCACCCAAACGCGCTTCTGCGCGCGCGGCGCATCCTCCTCCAGCAGCATCAGCAGGTCAAGTTCCTGCTCGCTGGTCCGGCGCGAGATCACCACGCGCTCCAGCATCCGGTCTTCGCCGCTGCGCCAGATTTGCGCCATTTTGAGGCAACCCAGCGCCCACCACACGGTGCGGTGGATCAGCCAATATCGGAAGCGTTGAGGGTCAACTTTTCGCCCGCCATTAGCTTCGTAGGCGCCGAAATAGGTCTCGAGATCTGACAGCCCCAGCGCAGGGCGATCATACCGGTGGAAGCGCCACACGGCCATGCAGCCGAATGCCAAGTCCTCATGATAGTCACCGAAATGCGCCAGTTCCCAATCGAGCACACCTGTAAGCCAGCCTTCGCCATCAACCAGCAGATTGCCCATGCGATAATCGCCATGGAGGAGGACGGGTTCGATGGGGTCGGGGCAGTTGTCCTCCAGCCACTTAAGTCCCAGCGCGATGATGGGTCGGTCGCCGCCAGCCTCCTCAAACTGCTGTTTGAGGTCCGCAATCGCCGCGCGGTAATCCATCACCGGGACCGCATCGGGCAGATCGCCGGGTTTGAGCGTGTGGATGGTGGCGAGGTTGGCGGCGCATTCGCTGATCAGCCTGTCGGCCTCGACGGTCTCGAGAATTTCCTTTGGATTGGGCGTCCCGGTCAAAGCCTCCATCACATAGCCAGAGCCAATCCCATCCTCCGGTTCCAGTTCAACCACAACCACTGGAGCCGACACCCCAGCCGCTTTGGCCGCGCGGATCACTGCGGCCTCGACATCGTGGCCAAATGGCTTTTCATCCATGAAACTAAGGCTGGGCGCCCGGCGAAGAATGTAGGTGTTTTCGATCCGCGCTGAGGGCATTGAGGATGCCGCGGCGCCATCCGCTTCAAATCGCCAGCTTTCAAAACTCGCGCCGCCTGTCAGCCGCGTGAGGTTCGAAGGCGCAGAAAGACCTACGCGTGCAAGCGCTCGCTCCAAACCCTTTGCAATGGCCATCGCTTGATCCGCCATCTCTTCCCCTCGTGCCAATTCCCGGTAATGAGTGCACCGACAACTATGGCGCTGCAAGTTATTCTATTGCCAGTGCGAACAAGTGAGAACGACGATGAAAAAACGCCATATCGCGCTTGCCGCGCTTAGTGTGATTGGATTGGGAGCTGGGACCGCCGCCTATGTCGCTAGCCCCACAATTCATGAGGGCAATCCCGGCGAGACACCTGAACTGGGCCGATATGGAGAATATTCTGTCGGAACGCAGGAGCTATTGATCGGCATTCCTGATCGGGTGAAATTCTCAAAGACAGGCATCGCAACAGGGCAATTGTCGCAAGACGAAGAGATGCCAGCGCTTCATGTGCGCGTTTATTATCCTGCAGAGGCGCGATCGGTTGCGGCGCCCATCACATACACGCACACTATGACACCACCAGCAATGGAGCCGGTAACGCTGGAATTTGAAGGCCGAGCGCACGCTGATGCGCCGCCTATCAATGCGGAGCAATTGGGAGGGCCGCTCCCGCTCGTCATTATGAGCCATGGTTTTAACGGGTGGAGTACGCAGTTCAGCAACCTCGCTGAACACATCGCATCACGCGGATACGTTGTCGCATCGATTGATCATGCTGATATGCCCATTGAGGGAGTAAGCGATTTAATCCATTCGTTCAGCTTGGTGCTAACCAATCGCACTATCGACCAACGCGCCGTGCTGGCCGCGATGGTTGAGGGGAGTGCAGCAAACTCAGACGGGTTTTACGCGCTTATCGACCCGGACCAGATCGCCATTATCGGCTATTCCATGGGGGGATTTGGCGCGCTTGCAACAGCAGGTGGTGACTACGATTACGAAGACAATACATTTGATACTGTGCCCGATGCAGCGCTTGATGTGACGCGTGCGGCCAGTCGCGAGGATGCCGGGATCGATGCAATGGTGCTGTTCGCGCCATGGGGCGGCCAACCAGATAACCGCGTCTGGAGCGCAGAAAGCCTGGCCACAATTACTGCGCCAACCCTGATCGTGTCAGGCGGACAGGATGATGTCTCGAACCATGTAGAAGGGGTGAGCTGGATATTCGACCAACTCAAAGGCACAGATCGCCGCATGCTGACTTTCCGCGAGGCGCGGCACAACATCGTGGGTAACGCTTTCGATGTGCCCGCAGATGCGCCGTTTCGCGTGGCCGAGTTCCTGTCCGAGCCCGTCTGGCGGCAGGATCGGATCAACGGGATCAACCAGCATTTTGTCGCGGCTTTTCTCGATCTGCATCTGAAGGGCGACAAGGACAAGGCGAGTTATCTCAACGTGCCGGTCGTCAATGGCAATGAGGGGAAATGGCACACGAGTTTTGGCGAACAATTAAACGGAAAATTTGCCGGGCCTGAAGAACCAAAGCATTGGCGGGGCTTTCAAGACCGCTGGGCGGCCGGCCTCGAAATGCGATCCATGAATAAGGGCAAATAGCCAATAAAAAACGACCGCCCGGATCGCTCCGAACGGCCGTGAATTGAAATGATCCTAAAACTTAAGCGAGCTTCTTACGAATTCGCTTGGCGCGATCTTTGGGGCTTGGGTGCGTTTTCGTCCATGGCAAGCCATCGCTAGGGCCGCTCATACCAACCAGCTTGTCCAGTGCCGTTGCACAGGCTTCTGGATCGTAGCCCTTTTCCTGCATGAAGGCGAAAGCGTAATCATCCGCTTCCTTTTCGTGCTTCTGGCTATGCTGAGCGCTAATCACATCGCCAAAGAACTTGCCAAGTTCCGAATTCGCAAGCCGGCGCACACCGCTATCGGCTGTGCTGGCAACGCTCATTGCAGCGTCGCGTTGCAAAGCTCCCTTCATGCGTTTCTTGGTGTGTTCACGTTGGACGTGACCGATTTCATGACCGATAACATAGCGGACCTCGTCATCGGTGAACTCGTCCATCAGACCCGCAAAGACCCGGATCGTACCGTTTGCCATTGCGAACGCATTCACATCACGCACCAGATACGCCTTGATATCAAGATCAAGGCCATCGTAAGATTCAAGACCCTGCGAAAGAGCAGCAATGCGTTGGCCGTATGGACTGTCCATACCCGCAACAGGGTTTTTGGAATCCATCTCTTCGCTCATCTGATTAAAGAACACTCTCATTTCATCATCCGAATAAGAGGCCGCTTTTGCGACTTTCTTCGCAGAGTTGAGAATATTCCCAAAGCTTTGTGCACTTGCCGGAGCAGCGACACTCATGCCGCCCAGCAACGTGGCCATGGCGACAAATTCACGCCGTGATGGAATGTGATCGTGGTTGCTCATTACTATTTGCCCTTCAAAATCTAACGACGATTACGCCGGAACATTCTGTTTATTGACCATAATGACTTGAGGATAGGTAAATTCCTTTAGGCCTTCAATGCCATATTCTGCACCAAAGCCAGACTGTTTATGGCCTGCAAACGGAGTGTGAGGTGTGAGCTTGAGGAATTGATTGACCCAGACAGTGCCTGTTTCAAGTTTCTCAGCGATCTCGACAGCCTTGGCTTCGTCGGCAGACCAAACAGCGCCAGCAAGTCCATAATCGGAATTATTGGCTCGCTCGATCACTTCATCTTCAGATGAGAATTTCATCAGCGGCATAACAGGGCCAAACTGCTCTTCCGCCACAATGCGCGCATCTTCGGGTGGATTGTCGAGGATGGTAAGCGGCACAAAGTAGCCTGATCCTGATGGATCTGTGTCTCCGCCAAGTAGGAATTTGTAGCCGTTCTCCTTGGCATCCTCGATCAGCTCAAGCACGCGATCATATTGTTTCTTGTTCTGGATCGGCCCGACACCAGTGCCTTGTTCTGCGCCATCGCCAACGACGACATTTTTGGCATAGTCCGCAATTGCCTGGGAAAGCTCGTCATAGATATCTTCGTGGATATAGACGCGCTTTGCCGCAATGCAGATCTGGCCTGCATTGGTGAAGCTTGACCAAAAAAGCTGTTCAGCAACTTTCTTGGGATCGGCATCAGGCATCACGATTGATGCATCATTTCCGCCTAGCTCCAGCGTGATCCTCTTAAGGTCAGCCGATGCGCCTTCCATGATCTTTTTACCGGTCGCAGTGGAGCCGGTGAAGGTGATCTTATCTATGTCGGGGTGAGAAGTGATGAGCGGCCCAAGGCTGTCTTCGCCGGTTATGATGTTGATTACGCCCGGAGGCGCAACATCCGCAATCAGCTCTGCAATGCGCAAAGTTGTAAGCGGGGTGAAAGGAGAAGGTTTCAAGATGATGGTGCAACCTGAAAGGATTGCAGGCCCGATTTTTTGCACCGCCATGGAAACGGGGAAGTTCCACGGGACGATACCGCCCACAACACCCACAGGAACACGGCGCGTACGGATCGATTCCTTCTCGTCATCCTTGGTCATGACATCATCAAGGCTAAGCTCTGATTGCGTTGCCATCATATAGGCCGCGCCCATAATTTCGCCTTGGGCCTGCTGGTGTGGCTTGCCTTGTTCAGATGTGAGCAGACGATACAATTCTTCTGAATTGTCAGAAATCACCTTCGAAATAGCCTTCATGGCTGCACGGCGCTCTTCAATCGGGGTTTTCTTCCAGCTTCCAAAAGCAGCGCGAGCAGCGGCAACGGCTTTGTCCAACTCGGCCTGGCCGCAAGCAGGCACCTGGCCGATCACTTCCTCGGTTGCCGGATTTACGACATCGAGCCATTCACCGGTATCAACCATCTCACCATTGATGAGGTTCTTGTATTGCGTCGCCATGGGGTATTCCTCTCTCTTCAAGCTTTCCTGATTGAGCGCTTTTGAAGCGCTCACGGGGGGATTCGATCTGTTGCTATGCAAAGTGGCGTGTTGCGTATCAAAACGCAACGCCAGTCTAGAGCCAATCATACTTTCAAAGCGCCTATTCGCACCTGTCAATTGCGCTATTGGCAGGTGCGCGTATGGAGCGTTGCCTAAGGAGCTTAGAAACCATGTCACACACCTCTTGCGATCTTGTCTTTTACGGCAGCCCAGTTTCGCCTTTTGTACGCAAACTGGCAGGGCTTTGCCTTGAGAAGAACGTGCCTTTTGAAATCGAGGCGGTCGATGTGTTCAATCCGCCTGAGTGGTTCTTGGAAATATCTCCGATGAAGCGCATCCCCGTGATGCGCGACAGGTCAATCGCAACCGAAGGACGCGATGGCACGATCGCGGATTCGAGCGCGATTTGCGGGTACATTGAAAAGAAGCACCCCTCACCAGCGCTCTTCCCTGACGAACCCTTTGCTCACGGCCGCGCGTTATTTTTTGAAGAATACGGCGATACGGCTTTAGCCGCTGGTGTGGGACTTGGCATATTCCGGCCGATCTTCTTTGCGTTGATGCAGGGCAAGGAACCTGACCTCGACAAAGCACGCGCCACATGGGTGGATGACATGCCAGCCATTCTCAACTATCTAGATAGCGCACTGGCTGACGCGCAATACCTTGCAGGCGATCACCTTTCGATTGCAGATATTTCGGTAACGTGTTGCTTTATGCAAGCAAGTCTAGTCGCCAACACACCGCTCGACAAATGGCCCAACTTCAAAGCGCATTTCGATATGATGAGTAAGCGCCCATCAATCGCTGAGCCCTATGGCAAAGCGGACAGGTTTATCCGCAAAGCCTTGCCCGAGCGCGTTGACCTGACTTAAAGCGCTTTACCAATTTGCTACGGATTGAAGGCAAACAGCGCACATGGCGAATGAATGGTGCATCGGGATAATCGGCGGATCTGGCCTCTATAACATAGAGGGGCTGGAAGATGAGCAATGGATCGCGATCGAAAGTCCGTGGGGCGACCCTTCGGATGAGATCTTGTGCGGGACGCTTAGCGGTGTGAAAGTTCGCTTTCTGCCGCGCCATGGCCGGGGCCACCCGATCAGCCCAACTGAGCTGAATTCGCGCGCCAATATCGATGCGCTGAAGCGAGCTGGCTGCACCGATATTCTTGCGATTTCCGCTGTGGGGTCGCTTCGCGAGGCCATTGAGCCGGGACGCTTTGCGATTGCCGAACAATTCATTGATCGCACTGTCCAGCGGCCTTCGACTTTCTATTCGAGTGGCTTTGTTACTCATGTATCTATGGCTGATCCGGTCTGCCCGCGACTGTCCGAAATGGCGGCAAAGGCCATCACCGCTTGCAAAGCCAAAGTAGCGACAGGCGCGACTTATATCGCGATTGAAGGGCCGCAATTCTCCACTCGCGCTGAAAGCCGGATGTACCGCCAATGGGGCGCAGACATTATTGGCATGACAGCGATGCCCGAAGCCCGCCTCGCCCGCGAAGCTGAATTGCCTTACGCACTCATCGGCATGGTAACTGACTATGATTGTTGGCGCGAAGGCGAGGCAGTCGATGTCGCTCAAGTTGTCGCGCAGATGGGTGAGAACGGCAAATTGGCACGCGAAATGGTGGCGCAATTTATCTCCAAACTGCCGAAGAAGCGCAAAGCCTCGCCCATTGATACTGCACTCGATAATGCGGTCATCACCGCACCTGATGAGCATGATCCCGAATTGTTAGCAAAGCTGGATGCCGTGGCGCGGCGAATATTGGTGTAAGAACGCGCTGCCTCGAACTACTGATCTTTCCAGCGCCCCTTCACGGGCTCAAAGCGGTCCACACGGATGGATTGCCAGACCCCGCCAACCACATACGGATCATCGTTCACGGTTGCTCTTGCTGCAGTTTCATCTTCTGCCTCGATAATCAAAAGCGATCCGACAAATTCGCCTTTGGCATTCGTGAGTGGGCCTGCGGCGCGATAATTCTCGTCATGCGTACTCATCCATTTGCGCTGTTCTTCGAGATGCAGCGCGCGCAATTTGTCGCTGTTTTCGCCATCGCGGCAGTAGAAGCAGAATAGGGCCATGGCGTGCAGTCGCTCCTTAGTTTAATTTCTCAACCGAAACCCTAAGCAGCACTGACGAAGCTATCAACCTGCCACGACGACTTGATCCGAATTACAGCTAAGAGCAAGTAACAGCTGAAACTATCCGAGTCGCTTCAACGAGGAGCAAACGCTGCGTGACCACTCCTGATCTGCCGCCCGGCGCCAACCACCAGATTGACCGCACTTCGCTGCGCCTTGCCTATCGCGCCGAAGAGGAAGCTTGCATTGCAGAACGGCTTGAGCAAGCGGCCTCAGCATCGCGCGTGGCTGATAAGGCAGCGGCTTTGGCGATTGATTTGATCCACGGAGCGCGCAAGCAGAAGGCGAGCGGGATCGACGCTTTCCTCCAGCAATTCGGGCTCGATACAGAAGAGGGCATTGCGCTAATGTGCATGGCAGAAGCCCTGCTGCGCGTGCCAGATAGTGAGACCGCCGATGCGCTGATCCGCGACAAGATCGCTGATATCGACTGGGGTGAACATTTGGGTGAAAGCTCATCGACTTTTGTCAATGCAGCAACTTTTTCGCTGATGCTGACAGGTGAAGTGCTGGACCCGCCCGAAGAAAAGCAAAAAGGCATGAGGCCAGCGCTCAAACGCGCAATGAACCGGATGGGCGAACCGGTCATCCGCACCGCGACCTTGCAGGCGATGCGGATTTTGGGCGGGCAATTTGTATACGGCCGCTCGATTGACGAGGCTCTGAAACGCGCAGGGCCAGAACGGGCCAAAGGCATTACCCATTCCTTCGATATGCTGGGCGAGGCAGCGATGACTTTCGCCGATGCAGAACGTTATCGCGTGGCCTATGACAGGGCGATTGATCGGCTTGCGATAGAAGCGAAAGGAGGCGTTGGTCCCTCTCCTGGAATATCAGTGAAGCTTTCAGCACTTCATCCCAAATACACCTATCTCCACGCTGCTCAGGCGCGTGCTGATATTGTGCCAATTGTTAGGGCACTTGCAGAAAAAGCGCGCGATGCAAATATCCATTTCACCATTGATGCCGAAGAAGCGGAACGGCTCGAAATAAGCCTCGATATTGTCGAAACCCTGGTTGCCGATGACACGCTGTTTGTTCGCAAGGATGGCGCACACTGGGAAGGTTTTGGCCTCGCATTGCAAGCCTATCAGAAACGCGGCGTGCCTATGTGCGATTGGGTCGCGAAACTGGCACGGCGGCATGGACGCAAACTGTTCGTGAGGCTGGTAAAAGGCGCATATTGGGATGCGGAAATCAAGCTTGCCCAAGTCGGGGGCTTTACCGATTACCCCGTCTTCACACGCAAAGTTGCAACGGATGTTTCCTATCTCGCCTGCGCTGCTCGCCTGTTCGAGCATAATGATGTGATCCGACCCGCATTTGCTACGCACAACGCCTACACCATCGCCGCATTGAAGCAGATGAGTGAAGGCCGTACATTTGAATTCCAGCGCCTCCATGGCATGGGCGAAGAGGTTTACGATGCTCTGCGCAAACTAGAGGGGAATGCGCCGACACCGGTGCGCATTTACGCACCGGTTGGTGGTCACAAGGAACTGCTCGCCTATCTTGTTCGCCGCTTGCTCGAAAACGGGGCCAACACCAGCTTCGTCAATCGCATGGGTGATGCGAACGTGCCCGCAGAGGAATTGGTCAGCGATCCGGTTAAAGAGCTTTCAGCGCTCTCCCCCCGGCGCAATCCCGCCATCCCATTGCCCAAAGATATTTTCACAAACCGCCTGAACAGCGCGGGCATTGACCTGTCCGATCCACTGGTTTTCGCGCCATTACAGGGAAAGCTCGAGGCGCTCTGCGACAAGCAGTGGAGCGCTGCGCCAACTTTTCCCGCAGACGAACCAGGAGAAATCGCGCCTATTACGATGCCGCATGACCGGGATGCAGAAGTGGGCACACGGCGCGATGCAACCGCAGAAGAGGTCGAGGCCGCATTTGAACGCGCCGCTGCAATCCAGCCAGGATGGGACGCATTGGGCGGCGAGAAACGCGCCCTTCTGCTCGAAGAGGTCGCCGAGCTATACGAAGCGAACACGGCCCAATTCCTCTCGCTGTGTCAACGCGAAGCCGGAAAGACATTGCTTGATGGTATAGCCGAATTGCGCGAAGCGGTGGATTTCCTTCGCTATTACGCGGGCGAAGCCAGGCGTCAGTTCGAACAACCAATTACGCTCCCTGGCCCCACAGGAGAGGAGAACACCTTAAGCCTGCACGGGCGCGGGGTGTTTGCAACAATAAGCCCATGGAATTTCCCGCTTGCGATTTTTACCGGTATGATGTCGGCTGCATTGGCCGCTGGGAACACAGTGATTGCCAAGCCCGCCGAACAAACCCCGCTGATCGCAGCTTTCGCAGTCGAGCTGTGCCACAAAGCCGGTATCCCTCCCGAAGCGCTTCAATTGATGCCCGGCGCGGGCGATGTCGGGCAAATGATTACAGCCAATCCGCATCTTGCAGGCGTTGCTTTCACCGGATCGACCGACACGGCGCGCCTCATCAACCAGACGCTTGCCGCACGCGATGGACCGATTGCGACACTGATTGCGGAAACCGGCGGACAAAACGCAATGATCGTCGACAGCTCAGCATTGCCGGAACAGGTAGTGCGCGATGTGCTCGCGAGCGCTTTCCAATCCGCCGGTCAACGCTGCTCGGCCCTGCGCGTCCTGTATTTGCAAGATGATGTTTATGACGAAATGCTCGAAATGATCCTAGGTGGATTCGAGGCATTAGACGTTGGAGATCCTGCCCTGCTTTCCACCGATGTTGGCCCCGTCATTGATGAAGATGCCAAAGCAGCGCTGGATCGCCACATTGCGCGCTGTGCGCAGAGTGGGCGGAATATCTGGCAGCATGCAAAGCGTCCAGATGTAGGCTGCTTTGTCGCGCCAACGATCATCGAGATCGACAGCATACTTGATTTGAAGCGCGAAAACTTTGGGCCAGTTCTGCATGTCGTCAGGTTTCAATCGGACACGCTTGGCAATGTGATCGAGGATATCAATGCGACGGGATACGGCCTTACACTAGGCCTTCACAGCCGCATCGCTGCCACGCGCCGCTTTGTCCAAACGCGTGCGCGGGTTGGGAATTTCTACGTCAATCGCAACCAAATCGGCGCGATTGTCGAAAGCCAACCGTTCGGCGGTGAAAGGCTTTCTGGCACAGGGCCAAAGGCAGGCGGCCCGCATTACCTTGCCCGGTTCGCAACCGAACGCGTCAGTTGTGTCGATACAACAGCAGCCGGAGGCAATGCGAGCCTGCTGGCCAGTTAGACTTGGCGGAGCGAAAAAGGCGCGATAGACCATTGCCATGCTTAAGCGTTTTTATCGCCCGGCTGCGCTGTGCCTGACCCTGATCGCTTTCCTATGGAGCGGTACGGCTTTTGCTGCGGTCCAGATCCACTTTCACAGCTTCAATGGCTCGGTCTTGTTCGGGCGATATCCGCACACATTCATAGTTTTGGAAGGAACGCTCGAGGCCACAGGCGAAGTGATTAACGAAAACTATGGGTTCACTGCCAAGAATGTGACGCCTGCAATCCTCAACGGCCCGGTCTATCACGATATCAGCATAGAAAAGCCGAAATATCTCAAAAAAACCAACCGCCATTTCTCGATCACGCTGACGGATGAGCAATATCGCAGGATCGTTTCTGAAATGAAGAAATGGAAGAATGCGCCGGGCAAGTATTATGACCTCGACACCCGCAACTGCATCCACTTCGTCGGGCGTATGGGAGAGATATTGGGACTAAAGGTCGACTATCCCAAAAAGATGCTGCGCCGCCCAAAGAAATGGCTGAACCGGGTCACCACACTGAACCCGCAATTGGGCGCGAAAGTGATCAAATAATTAGTCGCTCGCGCTAGCGCTTGGTTCAATCCTGGGCGGCATTTGTGTTCAAGACCGACACATCATTTGGCGAAAAGCGCATTATATCGCTCGTTTGGCTACCAATCGCTGCCAGCCGAAAGCCGCTTTCGCTAAAGTTGAAGTGGCATTCGAAAACACGGGGCTTGCGGTGACACGGGAGCAAGATTCGTCTGATCAGAAGCACGGGCAGCTACGCCGCTGGAGCGCGAGCAGCTAAGGCTAATATGCTAAAAGTATTTGCATCGATTACCCAATCCCAACCGATATCCAACCGTCTCCCACAGCATTCTGCTCTCGTGACTTGCCCCGGACCACCCCATCGGGAATCCTAGCGGAATGGCAATTCTTTCTGACAAGTGGATTCGCGAGCAGGCTCAACGGCACGGCATGATAGAGCCGTTTGTCGAGGCACAGCGGCGTGAGGGTGTGGTTTCTTATGGCGTTTCCTCTTTCGGCTATGACGCGCGCGTGGCTCCTGAATTCAAGATTTTCACCAATGTCGATAGTGCCGTGGTCGACCCAAAGGATTTTGCCGCCAACTCTTTTGTCGACCGTAATCAGGAAGTGTGCGTGATCCCGCCCAATTCCTTTGCGCTGGCTCGCACAGTTGAATATTTCCGCATTCCAGAAGATGTGCTTGTGATCTGTCTTGGCAAGAGCACTTATGCGCGTTGCGGAATTATCGTGAACGTTACCCCGCTTGAGCCCGGCTGGGAGGGCCATGTCACTCTAGAGTTTTCAAACACCACGCCTTTGCCTGCGAAGATTTACGCAAACGAGGGTGCTTGCCAGTTTTTATTTCTGCAAGGCAATGAACGGCCCGAGGTCACCTATGCCGACAGGGCTGGCAAATATATGGGGCAAAAGGGTGTAACCCTGCCGCGGCTTTAACATGGTGTAGGCCATCAAAGCATATTGACACCCTGATGCTCTCACGTAACTTCAGCGTTGGGATCCAAGTGAAGGTGCAGTCCGGCTATGAGTCGAATTCGATGATTTCTTGAATAATTTGGGCGTAACAGCCTTTTCCTAATAGCCTGCGTATTCGCCTCACGCATGTTATTGGTTTCAACCAATCATGCATCTTTCTTGAAGCATCTCGCAGTTTCACTGGGAGGCTTTTTTGTCGACGCAGACCAAAAATTTCGAGGGCACTCCAACCGATTGGACGAGCAGCCTTACGTATCAAAGCAGGGCAACGGTCCGGCCAACAGCGGCCGATCTGCGCGAGCTTTCATGGAAAGCGCAATCAAAAAACCACACTCTCGGCGTTACGGGAATGCTCCTTTATGAAAACGGGCGCTATTTCCAAACAATCGAAGGCCCTCCCACAAGCCTGCAAAAAGTGTGGTCAGCCATCAGATCTGATGAAAGACACACAGATATCGAAATTTTAAGCGAGCATTTGATTCCCGCCAGGCTTTTCGGAGCATGGGATATGCTTAGCTATCATGGCGATGCCGAGACCGATCCAAGGATAAAACAGGCAAGAGCCGAGCACGCCCTGACATCTCAAGTACCCAAATTGATGGAACTTGTTTTGAATGGCGATGACATTGGTATCAACGCACTGATGGCATCGCTTTTTCAAGGCAGCTGGAATGGCGATGCAATTATCTCGCAATTGATCGAACCGACCGCGCGCGCATTGGGTGATGCATGGTTGTCTGATGATTGTTCAGAACTCGATCTCACTATCGGGCTCAGTATGCTGCAAATCGCTGGCCATGCTGTGCGCCACAAACGCACGACTAAGCAGAGCCGCTATAGTATTCTTCTGGCAACGGCTCCTGGTGAGCCGCATGCCCTAGGTACATCCTTGCTAGCTGATCTTTTTACCGATGCGGGCTGGCAAGTGGACATGACATTTCCCGACAGCGATCAGGCGCTAGCAAACCAATTGTCAGCGCAGCAGCCTGACGCAGTTGATATTGGCATGTCTGATGCTCTGTCACGCAAGAAGCAATTGGACCATCTGCGCAAGACCGTTGAACGCAGTCGATTTGCAGCGCCTGACAATCTGACCGTGGTATCTGTTGGAGGGCGGCTTTTCGCCGATGCGGCTGCAACAGCAGAAAATGTCGGCGCGGATGTCGCGCGCAAAACGGCAGCTGGATCAAGCATTCAAATTGCAGAATTGATTAGGCAAAAACGGCAGGAACCAAGGCGAAGCTGAGACGAGCCATTCTTTCGCTTTGGTGAGCCGAATGGCATACACTTTCTTTGACTCAGCCCGCCCCTGCCCCCATGTGCCTGAGCAAAGGAGAAATTGAATGGCAGCCACGAAGGATTCCTGCGAATTCGACATCATTGTTTACGGCGCAACCGGTTACACTGGACGTCTGGTCGCGGAGTATTTGAACAATCATTATGGTTCAACCGACAATGCGCCCAAATGGGCCATGGCAGGTCGGTCTCTGGATAAGCTTGAGGCAGTCCGCGATGAAATCGGCGCGCCTGCCGATACGCCCCTTGTCGTCGCAAATGCTGATGATCTTGGCGACCTTGAGGCAATGTGTGAACGCACTCGTGTGGTCGTCACGACAGTTGGCCCATACCAGCTTTATGGCGACAAGCTGGTGCAGGCCTGTGTGACCACAGGCACTGATTACGCCGACCTATGCGGAGAGCCTGCCTGGATGGCAGACAAGATTGCCGAACATCACGATGCTGCCAAAGCGTCAGGTGCGCGCATATGCTTCTCAAGCGGCTTTGATTCCATCCCCTTCGATCTGGGAGTGATGATGGCACAAAAGGCTGCAAGAGAGCGTTTTGGCGCACCTGCAAACCGAGTGCGTGGCCGTGTTCGCGCGATGCAGGGCACGTTTTCTGGAGGAACGGCAGCCAGCCTGACTGCGACTATGAAAGCGGCGGCGAAAAACCCCTCCATCTTCAAAACGCTCGCAAGCCCTTTTGCCTTAACTCCGGGCTTTGATGGACCAAGTCAGCCAACCGGCATGGTTCCGCAATTTGAGAGCGATCTGGACAAATGGGCCGCCCCGTTTGTGATGGCTCCGATTAACACCAAAAACGTGCACCGCACCAATTTCCTGCTCGGCCATCCTTATGGTGAGGATTTCAAATATGATGAAATGATGCTCACCAGCCCCGGCGATGCCGGTAAGAAAATGGCTGAAGCAGCAGCCGAAATGATGAAGAACCCCTTCGGTGCCAAACCGCCCAAGCCGGGTGAAGGCCCATCTAAGGAAGAGCGCGAGAATGGCTTTTATGACGTGCTTTTTGTGGCAGAGGGTCCCGATGGCGATAATCTGCATTACGGCGTCAAAGGCAAATACGACCCCGGCTATGGTTCAACCAGCCGCATGATCGCAGAAACTGGTATAGCGCTTTTGGAAAGCGATGCGGATGGCGGCGTTGGAACTCCTGGCGCATTCCTGGGCGAGGCCTTGGTCAAACGCCTCGAAGACCATGCGGACCTAACCTTCGCTGATGAAAACTGAACCAAGACCGGCACAAAAGGGCGGCCATCAGGGGGATGAATGGCCGCCCAGCCCCCGTGTCGCTTGGGAGCTTGGATGTGTGCCGTTCGGACTAGAAACTAAACCGCACACTGGCGCGAAAGTTACGGCCCGGCAGCGGCACAAAATCTTTCGTGAAGCTTGAATGCCTACGTCCGGTTACATCGAAAATGTTGTCAGCATTCAGCATCAGCGTGACCGATTGATTGGATGGAATTGGCCGCCAGGCGACCAAGAAGTTCACCAGCGTGAAAGCATCCGTCTCGGTTTCGAATTCTGCCACATCATTCTGCTCAGCAAACCACTCCACTTCGCCGCGAATATCGAACGCGCCAATATTGGCGTCCAGCGCGCCAAGCAAGCTGACAGGCGGAATCCGGGGAACCGGTGCGCTTGTCCCTCCAAGAGCGGGATCTCCATTGAGATCAGCCGATACATATTCGGCGCGTAAATCGGCGGTGAGGTCAAATCCATCCTGCTCCAGCAGCGGAATAGCAAGATCAGCTTCAAAGCCAAAAAAGCTGGCGTCTTCCTGAAGAAATTCAGAAACTGGCAGGTCGTCTTCTTCCTCGCCATTGGGTGATAGGAAGATGAAATCATCAAAGGTCTGGTAAAAGACAGCCACGCTCAATCGCGTCTCACCAACACCCGCATTGAGAAACGCTTCCAGCCCCCAAGCGGATTCCGTGTCGAGATTGGGATCGCCGATTTCGAAGGATTGCGTCGCGATATGCGGGCCGTTGGCAAACAATTCCTCACCAGCAGGTGCGCGCTCAGCGCGTGAACCCGTAAGGCCGAAACGAGCGCCGCCCTCGCTTACGAGGATTGCTGACAAAGCACCGGAGAACAAATCAAAATTGCGATCTATTCCTAGAACATTGGATGAGACATCGACATTTTCATATCGGCCGGCAGCTTCGATCTGGATGCGGCCAAGATCAAATTCTTGAGCGGTGAAAACAGCGATTTGTCTCGTAAAGTTCGGCGCAACGAAGGCTTCTTCGCCGATGGCCGAGAAATCGCGCGCCGTGTATTGCGCGCCAATAGCACCTCCAGATCTCTGGATCAGTTCGGCACGCGCTTCGAAGCTTTCGGTATCAAACACCGTCCCAACTTCATCGCCTTCGAATTCGGTGTGAGTGTAGTCAGAATAGCCAGCCCGGACATTCAATTTAGAGAAAAACCCATCGCCCAAAACAATTTGAGCGCGCATGTCGGCCCGGAATTGTTCAAGACCAATTGAGACGATTTCTTCGCCTTCCTCTTCTTCTTCACCACCCTCTTCACCATGTGCATGTTCGCCGCCCGGTCGGCCAATCAAACCGTAAGACGTGTCATAATATCCGATCGAAGCGCCAATGCTGTGCTCACCCAAGAACGCCGTGAAGCCGCCATTGACAGTCCAAGTCTCAGTCCCACTGTTTGGCAGGAAACCGCGTTGATTTGCAGTCTCACGAAGCTCCGCGGCTTCCTCTAATTCGCCTTCCGCCTCTTCTTCATCGGCATCCGCTAGCAAATCAGCACGCAATTCATCAGTGATCTGGAAGCCGGGGATCTCAACATTGCCTGTCTCGCGCCAGCTTCCATCGACATGGACAACCAAACTTTCGCCGATAGGGATGTCCAGCGAGGCACCCGCATTGAGAAGGTCTGTGGCTGTGTCTGCTGCAACCAGAGCATCGAGATGGAAATCCTCGTCAGGCACCGCGTAAGGAATGCGCTTGTCAATTACATTCACAACGCCGCCGATTGCCTGACTGCCGTAAAGTAGGGAAGCGGGTCCGCGTAGCACTTCTATGCGCTGGGCTGTCAATGGGTCGATAGAGACGGCGTGATCGGCTGATGTGTTGGAAACATCGGCAGTACCAAGACCATCGATGAGCACGCGCACGCGTTCTCCGTCAAAGCCGCGCAAGATCGGTCGCGATGCCCCGGGTGCAAAGCTGCTGGCGGAAACGCCTGGAAGTTTGGCCAGCACCTCGCCAACTTGACCATTGAGGTTACGCTGAATGTCGGCTGCATCGACCACCGTCTGTCCGGCCAGGAAATCGAGCTGCGCAAGCCCCGCTGCGCTGACGATGATGTCTTTTCCGCCTCGATAATGAGGATCACCATCATCATCGTCACCGGCAGCGCTTGTGTTTTCGGCATTGTTTCTACCAGTATCACCCGAAGCGGCTTGAGCAAATGCTGGAGTAGAGCCAATCGCGAGTGTCAAACCGGTGACCAGAGCGATCTTTGACGTGAGCGTCTTCATTCAAGATACCTATAAATTTTATGTAATAACGTATCATTGGCTTAGCGGCTAAAATGTTGAGCGCAAGCATCAAAAGTGCCTGACACGGCCAACAGTCGATAATGCGGGTTGATCGTCATTGAACTGCAGCAGAAATCGCACATTAGATTTTTCGGTCGGCGCTATGCGGCATCAACGTCGCTCAAACTCAAATGTCTGACCAACAATACACTGTCTCACATGTGCCTAATAATGGAGCGGGCGAGGCGATTCGAACGCCCGACCCCAACCTTGGCAATCTTGCAGACGGTCTTTTCTGCACTTTTCGATCCTACGCCAGAACCTACTAAAATAGTTGATTTATTGACTATTTTTTTGAATTCACCTACGCTAGACTTTTCCATGAGTAACCGCCGGTTTCCGTTCGCGTGGTCACCCCAAGCTGGAGGTTGGGGTCCGTCAGAGGAGCGAGAAATGGTGAGTACGCGATCAGTCCTCATCACGAAACGCCTACTTGAAGCAACAGCGCCACGAGCGAAGCGCCACGAAATCTGGGATATCAAAAGCTGTATGCGACAGAGATGATAGCGATATTTATACTTCGATCCTCTCCCTGACGCCGATCAAATTGATTGAGATACCCTGCGTTGGCAACCAACCCTTCCGACAGATCGTAGCGCAGACCGACATAATTTCTCCACTGATCAAGTCCGCGCTCACCAGCAGCATCGGGATTGTCCAGATGAAAGTATGGCTCGGTCCAGACTCTCAGCGAAGCGTCTGAAGATAAATCATAACTGAGACTCACACGGTTGCGCAAACGCAGCCCAACTTCTCCGCCCGACCTGAAACGTTGTTCCAGTCGAATGCGCGTGGAGACCGAAATGGGTACCCCCCTCTCGGTGAGCATGGACTCGACTTGCTGGAATGGTCGATACTCGACGGTATCGGCTGTGCCGGGTTGCAAAGACCTCCGGTAGGCAAAACCACCACCGATCGCCACTCGCGGCGACAAGGCGTGGTCCGCGAGAACAGTAGCCGCCACTCTATCGACCTCCCCTGTCTCAATCGCACTTCGCAACTCCAATTGACCGGCAACGGAGGTATCTGGCGATATATCTGCGTTAGCCGTCAGCGAGGTCCAAACTTGATCCTGAGCATGCAAATGCTTTGTCGGCGCGAAGGCGAGTATGAAAGATGATTGAAATAAACAGAGTCGATATATTTGACAGCGGTGATTTTTCAAAAGTCGAAGCCATCCGAAAACGAGGGTCGCGCAAATATTTTTTGCGGCGGTAATTTACCAGACAAATGCATTTTCGAGATGCTTCATACGTTGACTGGCCAAGGCCCGTTAATTGCAATGGTCATTGAAGGTGAATAGGCATTTACAAACAGCGTTTTACCGTCAGGCGAGAAACAGGCCCCTGCAAGCTCGGTCTGCTTGCGCAAGAACGCGAGAGGATAACTATCGCCGTCCGGCGTAATGCCGCGCAGATGATTTGACACCTCGTCAGTATACTGGTCTTCACATACCACCAGATGCCCGAAAGGAGCGATACAAAGGTTGTCCCCATAGCTGTATTCAGCGGCTTCGGAACTTTCGAAAAACAGTTCCAGTATGTCGCTTTTGCGGCTCGTCGGATCGATCTGAAGCCGGAAGATTTGGCCATGGCCGGCCAACCCTCCTGACGTGGCTGTAAAGTAGAATTCTCCAGCGCCCATAAACATACCTTCCCCACGGGCAAACATGGTCGCTCCAGCCGCTGCCCCGCGGTGACGAAGGTCATCGTCAGGAGAATCTGGGTTCTCGAGCGGTACCCACTCTGCTGACAAGAGTTGTCCCACTTCCACATGACGAACACCGCTCCAATTACGGGTATCCGCAACGCCCTCAATGGCAAGCGCCTGCAATTCGCCGCCGCTGATGAGGTTTCCTGGGTCTCTCGGCAGGAAGCGATACAACAAAGAATCGTCTCGATCCTCGGTCATGTAAACAATGCCATTGGCCGGATCGACGCAGGCGGCCTCGTGATTGAAGCGTCCCATCGCTCTCAAAGGGACAGGTTCAATCAGCCTTTCTGATCGCGCAGGCACTTCGAATACGTAGCCATGATCTTTCTTGATGGTGCCACCAGCCTTGGTAACCGTCTCTTCGCAGCTTAGCCAACTGCCCCAGGGAGTGGTCCCCCCAGCGCAATTGCGTATAGTTCCCGCAAGGCTCCGAAATTGGTGTTTGACGTTCAATGTTTGCGCGTCAAGTACTAGCGTAGTTGTGCCGCCCGGGAGGGGCAAGGACGTGTCAGCCTGCGTGTCGTAGGCTCGTCCCGACACACCGCCACCGTCATGGCTTGGTTCGAGCTCATGATTGCGTATCAACGCAATCTCATTGTTACCAAGATCAAAACACCCCATCCCATCCGCATGGTCCGGCACCAAGAATCCATCGTCCATCGCGTCCCCCAAAGTGGAGAGAATTCGGTACTCAAAGCCTTGAGGAAGATCGAGCAGGCCCTCCGGGTCTTTGACGAGTTCACCGAATGGCCGCGTCGAGTTGCGTTGCGATGACGAGAATTGTCCTGCGCTTGGCCGACCAGCAATGCCTTTGCCGCTTGCGCATCCATACAAGGCCAGTCCAGCAAAAGCTGTACTTGTCGCCGCCAGAAAGCGGCGGCGATTAGCAAATTGTTTCTCAATCATCATTTTTGAAGACTCCAGAAAATGGAACTTGAATTGAAGATTCTGCGAATGTGAAAAGGAGAGCCAATCTCTCTTCCTTCCAAAATATTTGGTGTCTGTATTCACAAGCAGCTTCCGAGCGCCCGCTCGCGCGCTTCGGACAAATCTGTCTTGGTGTTGATGTTGATGTTGATGTTGAAAAATGGGTCCAGCCCATGGGCGTTAGTTTGAAATTCGACCATTCGAGTTTGGCAGTATTCTGCCCAACTCAGGGCGGTTCGGGATTCCCCCTCAAGAAATGCCTCGAGTGGATCGATCAGTTTACCCGGCCAAAGCCCGATAATCGGATGTATGCGGCCCGGGGACGCGCATATTGCTGGCGCACCTGCAGACTTCAGCCTGACCAATAACTCAGCTGGTAAAAAGGGTACATCGATAGGACTTGTGGCTATTTCATCATACCCATGAGATTGGGCCCAATGCATCGCCGCATGGATTCCAGCCAACGGTCCAACAGACCCGTTCATCCGATCTGGGACCAACGGGATATCCAAATCAGCATAGGGTCCCTCCGAAGACGTGTTTAACACGACGGGGCCGCAAGATTGCAGTGACACCTCTTGAATCACGAGATCAATCAATCTTTGGTCGGCAATGGTGGCGAGGCCCTTTGGGGCGCCAAACCGCCGCGCCGAACCACCTGCTAATATGCATATCGGGACATCAATCTGTTCAGCCACCGGGATAGCCTCAACATCCCCGAAGGCTGATGCTATCCGATAGGGACATGACGGCGATTGCTGCCTTTGCTCGCTGATCTTCCTGATCAGCATACGAAATAGGCAAGCGGATTTTCGTTAAGGACGGCGACCCGCCATTTGTCCAGAATCTCTCTTGAGACACAGGCCACGACGCACCCCCCAAAGCCGCCACCGGTAAGCCGCGCTCCAATAGCGCCGTGCATTTTGCAGGATTCGACCAATCGGTCGATCTCAGGCAGGGACATCTGGAATTGGTCCCGCATCGATTTGTGGCTCTCGTCCATCAAGCCGCCAAATTCTTTGATCAAGCCTGACTTTAGAGCACTCGCTGCTTCTAGCGTTCTTTGGTGCTCAGTCGCACAATGGAGCGCTCTAAGCCTGAATGGATCAGGAATTGACCGGGCTCGTTCTAGCGTTCGTTGGTCCATGAGGCACAGATCCTCAACTCCAAGCAATTCCTTTGCCCTGTCGCATTCAAGCTTGCGTTCGGCATAACGGCCTTCGGTGAGTTGCCGGCTTATTCCCGAATGCAGCACAGCGAAGTGAAAGTCCGCCGGAAGATCGATCAGGCTATAGTCCAGCGTCTTTGTGTCCAGCACAACTGCCTGTCCTGGCTCAGCCAAGGCTACGGCCATCTGATCCATTATGCCGCACGGAACACCGATGAATTCGTTCTCTACCCGGCGCGCTAAAACCGCGATATCCTTGTTGCTGATCGAAGAATTGCTGCAGGATCGCGCTGCTTTGAGAATTCCAACGACAAGCGCCGCAGAGGAAGACAGACCGGCCCCATCGGGAAGGTCTGCTTCGATTGCGATGTCCGCGCCGCCCGTTAGTAATCCTTCCCTATGGGCATAGAGAACTGCCCCAAGCGCGTGCCCGGCCCATGTATTCCTCCCATTGGTGAAGAGATCTGCCTCGACCAGACCATCAAATTTTCTCGATGCAACCCTGATCCGATCGTCGTTTCTAGATTGAAAGCCGATTGTGAGTCCCAATGGCAAAGCACAGGGCAGCACAAAACCGCCATTATAGTCAATGTGTTCGCCGATCAGATTCACACGTCCCGGCGATTTCTCAATGCAAATCGGTTCGTTTCCATATGCCCGCAAAAAGAAACTGTCAGTCATTATAGGGATCTCAACAATTGGCTCGCCGTTTCAGGAAGAACGTCGATCGTGAACACGCTTGTGCTTTGCTCGACCGAAGCGAGATATTTCAATCTCCCTTTCGCCCTGAGGAGGGGGTAGAATTGGGTTGTGAACTGAAACGTCGCTTCTTCGCCGCGAGGGGCAGCATGCAGCGACATCATGTATGGCGTCGGCTGTTCGAAAAACGCATCGTAACGGCGGCAAACGTCACCGATCAAATGCGCATAGGCATCACGTTCCTCAGCGTTGTAGACCCAGGGCCCCGCCCTGGGAGTCTTGGATGCGATCCATATTTCATACGGAAATCTCGCAAAGGGCGGGCAAAAGGCGACGAGGCCTCCGGCTTGTGCAACCGAATAGGCGGGTATGAAAGAAGGCACTTGCGCGCTTAGATCATACCCTGACCTGAAAGCTTCTACTGCCTTTGATTGGACGGCAGGCACGTAGTCGAAGCCATAAATCTGCCCATGAGGGTGATGCAGGGTGGCGCCAACTTCATCGCCCCGATTTTCAAACGGCAGAACAAAGTCACACCCTATTTCAGAGAGTTGCTGATAGCGATCAATCCACGCAGCCACTAAGAGCCGGCGTTTATCCTGTCCGATGCTGTGAATGCTGCCTTCCAAGTCGGGGCTGTAGACCACCACCTCGCATCGACCTTTTGCGCGGCGTGTCCTCGCTTCGCTGCTGGCCTCTGGCAATGGCGCATTCTCATGCAGGTTGGTGAACTTGTTTTCAAAGACCGCCAGCTCGAAATTCGTGAAGGGAATTTCTGTCGGAGAATCTTGCGAGCGGGTCGGGGCTAGAGGGTCCTCTGCCGATGATGGCATGAATGGACGGTTTTGTCTGTGCGAGGCATAGATATTCCATTCGTCGCGGAGCGGATGATGCCGAAGATGACCGCCTTTGGCCAACACCTCTGCCACTTCGGGAAATGGTGTCCCCTCGTGCTTATCATACCCATAAAGATACAGTGATCGACCGTCTGCTTTGACGTGCGTTCTACGATGAATCTGCTGATGCAATCCGGGCTGATCCAGAAGCACGTGATGGTTTTTACCTCTCATAGCGGCCAGACCTTCTTAATCGTCGATCGGAGTGTCCCGATGCAGATTGCGATGGCAAACGCCACGCCCCCTCGAACGCCGCGAAGCTTCAAGGCCGCAAGGTTTTGATGGGAGGTGAGCGCACCAAAGAGGGTGACGGAGCGCATCATACCGATTGCTCACCATAATAAAGCAGCACGACATGCTTCGCTTCGGCAAAGAACAGCCAGCGCTCAACTGTTACGCCTAGCTGGCACAGCGCCCATGCGGCGACCAAAGCAAGTGCACTGAGCATTTGTGAACCTAGTAAAAATACCGATATGATAAGTGTTGCCGGACCAACAAATGCAGTAGCGAACGCGATCAGACGAAGTTTGTCAGAGTGTTTCCGGGCAATGCGAAAACCCATTTCGCGCAGGACATAATTGTCTACGTCATGCGGACTGGCCGACATTTCGACACGGCCCAAATGACTGAGCCCGGTCGCCGTGCCTGCATCAGAGGCTAACGGTCTGGTTCTAATATTTTGCCAGTACAGGAGCTTCACCAAACCCCCTGCGATCAGCGACACAATTGCCAATGTCGGCAAGACATGAAGCAAGCGGGTTTCGCCAAACAAACCAGCCAAAGCTGCGACGATAACCACGCCGTTCATGGGCCCCAGGATCAAGTATCCTGCCACAGTCAAAGAGTTCGACCAATTGGGGATAGCTTTGAGCGAGGCATAGATCATAGACGTGGTGAAGATCGTCAGAATGCTCATCGCACCGCCAATGACGCCTGCCAAAATGGTGATCCCAGCATCCACGCCAAGCAGCATCCAGGACAGCGCAAACACAGACAATGGAGCGAATGTTGCCAGAGCTGCGACACCCTCTCGCGAAAGCCAGCTGGAGCGCCATTGAGAGAGAGCTCTCCACGCCCGTTCTGGTCGCCCAAGATGCAAAGTAGACGATAATAGACCGCTTGTGATCAGCGCAAAACCGATGATGAACGCTGCCAGACCAAAACCAACATTGGCCGGTGCGCTTCCTGATGCTGCCAGTATAGCAAGCCAAAACATGATGCCATAACCAGCGCCCGATGCTGTGGTGAAGAATATAACGGATTTTGCAGGATGCATGATCGGCTCAAGTGAGAATTGCGTCGGCCCAACGCGCAAGAAGGCCAGCACCATCAGAGCTTTCATCTCGATGATCCAACATGCGCGGCGCTTTGGGGGCTTCTGCGTTCTGACGCGGGCGCGGAGGGAGGTATCGGTTCACGGGCTTCGTGCCCTGTTCAGGCATCAAAGCGAAACCGCCACGAGCCGTACTAAGCTTGGAAACCTCAGAATTCGGATCTCCCAAGTCACCGAAGCTTCGAGCGCCAGTAGGGCAAGTCGAAACACAAGCGGGAACGCGACTTTCTTCGGGTAAATTCTCGTTGTAGATTTTGTCGATACAAAGCGTGCATTTCTTCATGACGCCTTCATTTTCGTCAAATTCTCTTGCTCCATAGGGGCACGCCCAACTGCACAGCTTACAACCGATGCATGTGTCTTCGTTTACGAGCACAATACCGTCTTCGTCACGTTTATAGCTCGCACCGGTCGGGCAAACCGTTACGCAAGGCGCGTCCTCGCAATGCAGGCAAGAGCGAGGGAAATGGACGCTCTGCCCCATTCCCTCGTCATCGGTGGTTTCGTAGGTGTGAACACGGTTGAACCAGACGCCATCTGGCTTCTTACCATATGGATCATAGTCCGTGAGCGGAGCCATCTTCCCTGCAGTGTTCCACTCCTTGCAGTTCACTGCGCAAGCATGACATCCCACACAGATGTCCAAATCGATGACCAAACCCAATTTCTTTTTGGTCGGTTCTTCTGGTGAATCTGTCATTGGGCATCCTCGACTTCGTTAGTCTGTCTGCGGCGTATTCCTTCGATCCAGGAAGCGTTGGCATCGCGTTGTCCGATGAATTCTCGGATCTCTTTCCTACCCCCGGTATCCCGCCCCTTGAGAGACGCGCCAAAATCTGATGGGCCGTTCGGAGCGCGAAAGCGCTGCCCGACTGGGCTGAATTCTCCGGAATCCGGACAAGAGTCATCGGCGTCACATTTTCGCAGACGCACTCTCAGGTCGTACCAGGCAGCCTGCCCAGTAACGGGGTCGGAGTTTGAATATGCGTGCTTCCCGTCTTGAGCAGACAAAGTGTCGGAGATGATATGATTTAGGAGAAAGGCCTTTGTCGTCTCTGGACTATCCTTATCCAATCCCCACGCGCCTTTGCGTTTCCCGATCGCATTCCAGGTCCAGACAACGTTTGGGTTGACTCCGGTGACCAGCTTGACCTGAGCCTTAACTTGCCCAAGAGCATTCTCAATCCACACCCAGTCATCGTCTTTCAGCCCATATGATTGGGCGAGCTGACGATGGATATGAAGCTTGTTGGCGGAGGTGATTTGCCTGAGCCACGCATTTTGTGATCCCCAGCTGTGATACATGTGCATCGGTCGCTGAGAGAGAGCATGAAGTGGGAATTCGGCACCTCCCTGCTCGTCTTCCAGAAAAGGTGGATACCAGATCGGCAACGGATCAAAATAAGTTTCAATGCGCTTGCGATGGCGCGCTGGCGGCTGCTTGTCGCCATGCCCTTTCGCTGAGAGTCGAAACCTCTGAAGGTCTTCGTTGTAAAGTTGGAATATGATTGGTTCACAATGACCGATCCAGGCCTTGCTCTTGGCATATTCAAGATATTTGCGGTTCGCGAACTTAAAGTATTCTGCACCTTCCGGCAGTTTCTCTGACCAGAAGCTTCCATTCTCGATGTACCGCTCCAACTGGTCAGGATTGACCGATCCAACACCGGACTTTTCGCCGTCTTCCCCTCTCCATCCAGACAGAGGGCCAACGCCTGGTGAGCGTTCATGGTTGACTATGTAATCTGGATATCCGCCGGGAAATTTGGGACTTCCATCTTCATTCACCATTCCAGGAAGCCCAAGCCTTGCACCTAGATCGAGCAACACAGTCTGGAATGCGCGTACATCGCGGTCAGGTTCAAGCACTGGCTGCCTGATCGCGTCCCCACCTCCATGGGCAGAGGAGATCGGACGATCGAGCATCGAAATACAGTCCCAACGCTCCAAATAGGTTGTGTCGGGTAAAATCAGGTCACAATATGGAACAGTCTCCGACCAAAATGCATCTGAGTAGATGATCTTCGGAATGGCATATTCACCGCTTTCATCCCTCTTTGTGAAGCACTCCAATGTTTCTGGAATGTTCATCGAAGAGTTCCAGGCCATGTTGGCCATAAACATGAACAAGACGTCGATGCCATTCGGGTCCTTCGCAGCGGCATTGCGAAGAACCGTGTGCATGAGTCCGTGCAGAGCTAGCGGATGCTCCCAACTGTAAGCCTTGTCGATCCGCAAGGCATCTCCGGCCTGGTCAACGAGGAGATGGTCGGGTGTGCGTGGGAAACCCAATGGTGGTCCATCGAGTGGGGTGGCGCCTTCTGGTTGAGCCATGGCGGGGAGCAGGCCCGGTGGAATAGGCTTGGGAAACGGAGCTTTGTACCTCCACCCTCCCGGGACATCCACGGAACCCAGCAGTGCCTGGAGAATATGAATCGCCCTGCATGTGTGGAAGCCGTTCGAATGGGCGGACACTCCACGCATTGCGTGAAAGGACACGGGTCGGCCCACCATTTTGTCATGTTTGCGGCCCCAGACATCCGTCCAAGGCTGATCAATCACAACCTCTTCCTCGAATGCCGTTTGCGCCAGTTCTGCCGCGATCCGCCGGATGGTATCAGCCGGAATTCCAGTCCGTTTCGCCACTGCGTCGGCGGCAAATTCTTTATCCAGATAGCGTTCTGCGAGCAGCTGGAAGGATGGAACGACCTTCCTGCCATTAACCCTGCGCTCCCCGACGAATGCAGGCTTCCGATGCACAGCATTTGCTTGCACCGGGCGGTCTTGCTCTAAACACCAAACGATTGGCTGGCCATCAGCCCCGCGAAGGAATAGGCCATCATCTTCCGTACCCTCATCGCAAATGACCAACCAGGGGGCATTTGTGTACCTTGCCAGATAAGCGAAGTCGATTTTCTCGGCGCGCAGCAATTCGTGTATCAGCGCAAAAATGAAAAGTCCGTCTGTACCTGGCCGTATGCCTACCCATTCATCTGCTATTGCGCTGTATCCAGTCCTGATAGGATTGACGGACACGAACTTTGTGCCTTCACGCGTCTTAAGATGTCCAAGTCCCATCTTGATGGGGTTTGAATCGTGATCGTCTGCGACCCCGATCATCATATGGTACTTCGTCAATTCGTAGTCAGGCTCGCCGAACTCCCAGAATGCTCCGCCTAGCGTGTACAATCCTCCGGCCGCCATGTTGACGGAACAAAACCCTCCATGGGCGGCAAAGTTATGCGTCCCAAATTGACTCGCCCACCAACCCGTCAATGACTGACTTTGATCGCGGCCTGTGAAAAAGGCCAGTTTAGCAGGGTCGCGTTCCCGGACATCCCCTAGCCAGTCTGTTGCCAATGCGAGCGCTTCGTCCCACTCGATCTCCTTGAATTCGCCACTCCCTCGCTCCCCAACCCTCAGAAGAGGCTTGTTGAGTTTGGCTGGCGAATTTTGATGCATGATCCCGGCGGAGCCTTTTGCGCACAGCACGCCCTTGTTTACGGGGTGATCAGGGTTCCCTTCGATGTAGCGGATTTGACCGCCTTTTAGATGCACCCGAATACCGCAGCGGCAGGCACACATGTAGCAGGTGGACGTCTTGACTTCGTCCGATATCTCCGGGGAAAGCGCCGCCTCTTCCCTGATTGTTGCGAATGGATTCCGGAACACTCAGCCGCACCGCTGACTGTGTCCGCAAGGACCGCCGAGGCCACAAAACACTCTCCCTAGATGCACCTTACCCAACTCCTTCGCTGAGGCCTTCCATTCTCTCGGCGCTAGCAATCTGCCGACGTCACGGAAGTTTAATTTGTCGCTATTGTCATCTAACGGGACTCATGGTCCCATTGCAAGCACTAATTGTACGCTTCCTCTTGCCCGCCCAAACACCTGAACAAGCCACCTCCGAGAGCGTCGATTCATGGCACAATTCGCACCGGAATCAATTTTATCGAGACATTTAGTCTCATTAATTGCATGCCGTGCACGAATCTGATAGTTGGGAGCGAAATTTGCTCAGGGTGGCACATGCGGGAAATTGAAGCGGACTATGTAATTGTTGGGGCGGGCTCTGCCGGCTGCGTCCTTGCCAATCGCTTGAGCGAGGATGCTTGCAATCAGGTTGTCCTACTGGAGGCCGGTGGAAAGGACCGAAGCCCCTGGATCCACATCCCGGTGGGGTACTTCAAGACTATGGGAAACCCAGCGGTCGACTGGTGTTACGAGACGCAATCCGATCCGGGATTGAATGGTCGGACCCTTCCTTGGCCCCGTGGCAAAGTGCTTGGCGGGACGAGCTCCATCAACGGCCTGTTGTATGTGAGAGGGCAGCCAGCTGACTATGAGCGATGGCAGCAACTCGGAAATCCGGGATGGGGCTGGAAAGATGTCCTACCGCTCTTCCGTAAGTCAGAAGATCAGGAGCGCGGCGAAGACGAATATCATGGGGCAGGCGGCCCTCTCGCTGTGTCGGACATGCGATTGCGACGCCCGATATGCGATGCTTGGGTAGAGGCCGCCGTTGCAGCGGGTTACCCAGCCAATTTCGATTGCAACGGTAGGGGCCAGGAAGGTGTTGGCTACTACCAGCTCACGTCGCGTAATGGTCGCCGCTGTAGTTCTGCGCAAGCCTTTCTCAAACCAGCCAGAAACCGAAACAACCTTCGCATAATTACACGCGCCCTCACCCGAAAGGTCGTCATCGAGAGTGGCTGTGCGATAGGTGTAATCTTCCGCGATGGCAGCGGCAATGACGTGTTCGTAAAAGCGCGGCGAGAGGTCGTACTCTCGTCCGGGGCAATTGGCTCACCTCAAATCCTTATGTTGTCAGGTATTGGCGACCAGAGCGAACTCAAGTCGCACGGCGTTGAGGTGGTTTCTCACCTACAGGGCGTTGGCAAGAACCTACAAGACCACCTCCAGGCAAGGCTGGTTTTCAAATGCAATGAAGCGACCTTGAATGACGAAGTCAGAAGCGTTCTCAGAAGAATGCGCATTGGTCTTAGGTATCTGGCGTTCCGAGAGGGACCGATGACGATGGCAGCCAGCCTTGCCGCAGGGTTTCTTAGAACTCGAGACGACCTGGAAAATCCAGATATACAATTTCACATTCAGCCTTGGTCAGCGGACAGCCCTTCTGCGGGCGCACACCCGTTTTCCGCATTCACTGCCTCTGTCTGTCAGCTCCGGCCAGAGAGTCGCGGAGAGATCAAACTGACCAGTGGCCAAATTTCGTCAAAGCCAGAAATACACCCCAAATATCTGTCTACAGATGTCGATTGCCAGACGATTGTGGCCGGCATTCGGGTCGCTCTCAAAATTGCAGAGCACGCACCTCTCTCGACAAAGATTTCTGACCGTCTCAGTCCCTCGCCGGAACTCGAAACGGACGATGAATTGCTGGACTGGGCCAGGTCCACAGCAACAACAATCTATCACCCAACGGGCACCTGCAAAATGGGGTCTGGTAAAGACGCGGTCGTTGACTCGCGCCTGCGTGTCCACGGCATCACTTCGCTGCGCGTGGCCGACTGCTCAATCATGCCGGAGATTGTGTCCGGAAACACAAATGCCCCGGCGATCATGATCGGCGAGAAAGCCAGCTCGATGATCTTGGAAGATGCCAAGTTTCAAAAACAAATCCACTCCACATCAGGCGAGTTGAGAGCAACTCAAACCGCATGATTGCAACATTCAAAGTAGGAATCAGCCGATGAAGATCACCACAGAAGAAGCTTTTGTAAAAGTTCTACAAATGCACGGAATTGAGCACGTATTTGGCATAATTGGATCAGCGATGATGCCAGTCTCGCATATCTTTCCAGACGCTGGCATAACTTTTTGGGACTGCGCGCATGAATGCAATGCAGGCTACATGTCTGACGGATTCACGCGTTCCACAGGCAAGATGTCGATGATGATTGCCCAGAACGGTCCCGGGATTACCAATTTCGTCACAGCAGTCAAAACGGCCTACTGGAATCACACTCCATTGCTATTGGTGACCCCGCAGGCAGCGAACAAGACGATCGGACAGGGCGGTTTTCAGGAGGTCGAGCAGCTAAAATTGTTCGAGGATATGGTCTGCTATCAGGAAGAAGTGCGCGATCCTTCCCGCATCGCGGAAGTCCTTAATCGGGTTATTTCGCAAGCATGGCGCAACAGTGCACCTGCGCAAATCAACATTCCGCGCGATTTCTGGACTCAGGTTGTAGATATTGAGCTTCCGCAAATCATTGAGTTTGAGCGGCCAGCAGGCGGTGTGGATGCGATTAAGCAAGCCGCGGAACTCCTCTCCAGCGCAGAATTTCCCGTAATCCTGAACGGCGCCGGCGTTGTTTTGGGTAACGCCATCGCAGAGTCTGTGGCTCTGGCAGAAAAACTCGCAGCGCCTGTCTGCTGCAATTATCAGCACAATGATGCGTTTCCGGGAAGCCACCCGCTTTCGGTGGGGCCGCTGGGCTATAACGGCTCCAAGGCCGCTATGGAATTGATCCAGAAAGCAGATGTGGTGCTGGCCTTGGGCACACGCCTGAACCCGTTCTCCACATTGCCTGGATATGGCGGTTTTGACTACTGGCCCAAGGAGGCGAAACTCATTCAAGTTGACATCAATGCAGACCGCATTGGCCTAACCAAGCCGGTATCGGTGGGGATTCAAGGTGATGCGAAACAAGTCGCTCAAGCTTTGACTGAGCTTTCGCAGCCAAAGGCAACTGACGCCGAACTCGATCAGCGCAAAGCAATGATCCATCAGCATAAATCGGCGTGGCTGCAGAAATTGGCCTCGATGGATCACGAAGATGATGATCCCGGAACGGACTGGAATGCCCGGTCGAGGGACCGCGAGCCCGACAGGATGTCGCCAAGAATGGCATGGCGCGCCATTCAGCTTGCATTGCCGAGGGACGCGATCATTTCCTCCGACATCGGAAATAACTGCGCGATCGGGAATGCATATCCGACCTTTGAAGCAGGACGAAAGTACCTTTCGCCAGGTCTTTTTGGGCCATGCGGTTATGGTTTTCCAGCCATCATAGGGGCCAAAATCGGCAACCCGGATACTCCTGCTGTCGGGTTTGCAGGCGACGGAGCTTTCGGCATCTCGATGAACGAGATGACAGCGATCGGAAGAGATGATTGGCCCGCGATCACAATGGTTATTTTCCGAAACTACCAGTGGGGAGCGGAGAAACGAAACACAACGCTATGGTTTGAAGATAACTTCGTTGGGACTGAATTGGATCTCGACGTACACTACGCCAAGATTGCCGAAGCTTGCGGCGTTAGCGGTGTGCAGGTTGCCACCATGGAGCAATTGACGGGAGCGTTGCGAGACGCCGTGGACGCGCAAATGGCCCATGGCGAAACCACCTTCATCGAAGTTCTCCTCAACCAGGAACTGGGTGAACCTTTCCGTCGAGACGCCATGAAAAATCCTGTCAGCGTGGCAGGAATTGATCGCAGCGACATGAGGCCGCAGAAAAGCGCTTAGCGGGAGGCCTACTCCATGACCCGCTTTGACGCGTTGATCCAGCGAGCAGTTGGTAGCGATCGCAGGATCGTCTTCTCTGAAGGGGACGATCCACGCATCGTCGAAGCAGCAGCCCGTGCAGCGCAATCTGATTTGGCACATCCAATTCTGCTGGGCAATCAGGCAGCCATTAAGAAGCAACTTGAGCCCTTCGGGAGCATCAAATGCAAAATTGAATGCCTTGACCCTAGCTCGTTAGAGTTGGATGATCGATCAAGTTTCGAAGAATATGCATCAGCGTATTACGATCTTCGCCGCCATAAGGGTGTTTCGCTCGAAGATGCGTTCGAGGCTATGAAAGACCCTCTGAATTTTGCTGCAATGATGGTGCGACTGGGTGATGCTGACGGGACGATTGGCGGAGCAGTTGCCACAACATCCAGCACAGTCCGGGCGGCCCTTCAGATAATCGGACGCGCTCAAGAAGATGAACCTGTTTCGAGCTTCTTTCTCCTGGCATTCGATCAAACACAGCCGGCGCTTCCGGACATTTTTTGCTTTGCCGACTGCGGCTTGATCGTTGAGCCCACAGTCGAGGAACTGGCGCAGATTGCCATCAGTTCTGCTGATAGCTTCGAAGCGCTGACAAACGAGATTCCCAAGGTGGCAATGCTATCGTTTTCGACTGATCGAAGTGCAGCGCATGAACGTGTTGATCGGGTGGTTGAAGCCACCGCTTTGGTTCGGTCCGCTCGTCCAAATCTGATAATCGACGGCGAGCTCCAATTCGATGCTGCAATTGTGCCGCAAGTGGCTGCAAAAAAAGCGCCCAATTCGCCTTTGTGTGGAACTGCCAATGTGTTCGTATTTCCCAATCTGGAAGCGGGCAATATCGGCTATAAAATCGCGCAGCGTTTAGGGAATGCATCTGCTATCGGGCCGATACTGCAAGGGCTGAAAAAGCCGGCCAACGACCTTTCTCGTGGTTGTAGCGCCGATGACGTGTATCAAATGATTGCGGTAACTTGCATTCAGGCAGATTTGGCTCACCAACAAGAGACCCATGACAATGTGGTTTTGAGCGGTCGCGGCCACTGATTTTCGAAAAGGCAGAGCGAACAGTTCTCCGCTATGTTTCTAGCGCGCCCTCGCTGGTAACTATTCTGGAAAGTGCCTCTGCTGCTTCCCGGAGATCGTCAATATACTCTAGCGCGGAGTGCATGGACATTCTGGGAGTGGGCGCGTGAAACGACAGCGATGCGAACATGCGCCCATTAGCGTCTCTTACAGCTACCGCGAGCGCGACCATCCCATCCATAAATTCTTCATTATCCTGGGAATATCCCTGCTTACGAATTGTCTTTATCTCTGCCTTTAGAGCAGCCGGATCTGTAAGCGTTTGAGGAGTCCGTCTTTCAAAGGCCCCCTTTTCCAACATGAGATCCAACCGCCTAGGCGTAAGAGTGCTCAAGAAAAGCTTCCCCGCCGCTGTGCAATGAAATGGAACTTTCGTTCCTATCGGAAATTGGATGCGAAGCGGCCAGTGCGTTTCAACTCTATCCAAATACAGCATCCCGTCGCGGTCAGGTATGGCGAGATTGCAGGTTTCACCAATACGCTCTGCAAGAGCGTTCATGACGACCAACCGTGCCGACCTAACCCGTAAAGATGAGATCAACCCTGCGGACATCTGCCGAGCGCGCGGGCCCGGAGAGTAGGAACGCCCATCATGTTCGCGTTGAACAAATCCAGCTTCTTCAAGTGTGGCAAATATCCGGTGGATTGTCTGCTTGGGTAGACCAATCCCTCTATTGATTTCACTCGGTGTTGCCGGAACGCCTAGCCTAGCCATTTCCTCCAGAATGAGCAGTTGCCGCATATTGCGAGCGCTGGCCTCGGCTTTGATGTGTCGATTGTCTTCTTCAGCCATCCAGCTTCCCGCTTCTGTTACACGGCAAACCTATGGCTATTTTCAAATCATCCGCAACTTTTAAAGCCGAAAGCGCGGGTTCGCCGCTTTAGTGCGACGGCAACTGCAGTGCTTCAATTTGGAGGCACGGCCCTCGGCAGCAAACAGCGCTCATACGCCTCGCCAAACTCGGAAAAGGGAAGTGCGTCCCCCCTAATTAGTGTCTCGCCTAGCGCTCAACCAAAAACGATCGTGGCTCCCTGCGCAAACAAATAGGCAATCGGATCGAAGGGCAGGCCAGGTTACCAAAAAACGCCGTACAGCAAGGTTAGGATGGCAGAGATGACGAGAAAGCTAATAAGATAGAGCTGCGAGCTTGAAAAATCGACGTCCTCCAGACTGATCGCCTTATCGCTTGTCTTACCGTGGAGCTTACCCAAGACGATCATGACCATACAGCAGGCAAAAAAGACGTAGAGGACACGGTCCATGAACGGGATTTCTGGGAGAAAAGTCTTCAGGGTCAAAGAGAAGATAAATGATCCCAAGGCTGCCAACAGAGCGCCATTCGCAGAAGCTGACTTCCAAAAGAATCCAAGTAGGAAAATTGCGCAAATTCCCGGCGTGAAGAACCCGGTGAACTCTTGAATATACTGGAACGCTTGAGGGAAATTTCCAAGCAGAGGCTGCGCTACGAGCATTGCAATGACAATCGAAACTACGCTTGCAGCGCGGCCTATATTAACCAACTGCGTTTCATCCGCATTCGCTTGACGCAGCGGCTTGTAAATATCGAGCGTGAAGATCGTCGATATCGAGTTCATCATCGAACCAAGCGAGGAGACGATAGCTGCAATAAGTGCCGCAAATATCAGTCCGCGAATGCCAACAGGGGCCAAAGACATTACAGCAGGATAGGCCGAGTCCGGACGGCCGACTTCGATGCCGCTGGCGGGATCTTGTGAGAGAACGAATGCCGCTATTCCTGGAATCACGATAATCAGAGGCATCAACAGTTTTAAAAATGCCGCGAAGACGATCCCGGCCTGAGCTTCCCGGAGGCTCTTTGCCCCCAAGGCTCTTTGAATAATATACTGATTGAACCCCCAATACGACAGGTTCATGATCCAAAGCCCGCCGACCAGAACGCCGATACCTGGAAGGTTGATATATTCCGGGTTTTCAGACGACAGGATCATGTCAAATTTTTCGGGCGCGGCCTCGAAGAGAGTCGCAAGCCCCACAATTGGACCTAGGCCTCCTGAAACTTCATCAAGGGCAAGCCATGTGACCAGCATCCCCCCAAGGACCAGTAAAACCACTTGAATGATATCGGTCAACGCAACCGCTTTGAGGCCGCCATAAAAGGAGTATGCGATAGCGAAGATCCCGAGTGCGGCCAAACCCAGAGTAACTTGAAAACCGGTCAAAGCGTTGATGGCCGTCGCGCCCAGCCAAAGCACGGCCGTCAAATTCACAAATATGTACAACGCCAGCCAAAACACCGACATGACGAACTTTACGCGTGCGTCATAACGGTGCTCCAAAAATTGCGGCATGGTATAGATGCCGGTCTTGAGAAAAATGGGCAAAAAATACTTGCCGACAATGAGAAGAGTAAGGGCGGCCATCCATTCATAGGAGGCAATCGCAAGCCCCACTACGTAACCTGATCCAGACATTCCGATAATTTGTTCTGCGGAAATGTTCGCTGCGATAAGAGAAGCGCCAACTGCCCACCAAGGCAAGGCCCGACCAGCGAGAAAATAGTCTCCGGAATTCTTCGCATGCCCGGCCTTTTCACGAGAGACTGACCAAGCGATCGTCAGAAGCACGATCGCGTAAAATGTTACAACGAAATAGTCTATGCTGCTCAGCATTATGCCTCTCCCCCAAATTCAGAAGCATCGGTGCAAACTTCGGGATGACCGGCTGCACGTTTGAGCAGGCAAGGAACCGTCGTTTTTATCGAACCGAAGATCCTGGCTTCATTCGTGTTGCCACACGCAAATCTTCACTTCTCATATAATTCACTCAAAGTTAGTGATTGTAAAGGATGGATTGCTTCCAGGTGGCCTGATTCTGCACAAATATGCCCAGCTTGAGGATTGGAGAGACTTGCCCGACAAGCTAAGCTCTCGCCATGGAAATCGGCACACCTGAGATTATTCAAATGCCTCCTGAACGATTAAGGCATCGACAGTTTCGCCTTAAAATCTGTCCTCAGAAACCGATGTGCCGAGCCATCCCGCCGCGAACCCGATGATGGCCGTTTCGCAATCAACTCGAGATCGCTTGTCCAAGCGGAAAACCACGAGCCTTTATGCTGGCGCCCACTTTGGCAAGAGCCTTTTCTGGGACATGGCGGAGCTCTTGTTCGCTTTCTTCCTTGCAGAAATCTATCAAATCGCTCCGAGTGTTATCGGGGTGTTGATGTTCGTGTTTCTCGCTTGGGATGCGTTAACTGATCCCTTGCTAGGCGTGCTCATTGGGCGGAAAAGGATAAGCACTGCAGGGCTGCTCAAGATGCAATTTGTGGGAGCAGTCCTGTGTTCGCTGACATTTTGTGCAGCATTTTTTAGACCACCATTATCTGGAGAGGGGCTGATAGTTTATGCCCTTTTTGCAGGTATCCTGTTCCGCACGACCTACACAATTTATGACGTACCGCAGAATACCCTGTTGGGGCGCCTGCCAGATGATGCGAGGGGGCGTTTGGCATTGTCTTCGGCTAGGGTCGCAGTTGGCGCACTCGCCACTATTACTATCGGCCTTGCAACGACATCCATCCTTTCAGGCGACAGCGTAGCAGCCCAAGCTCAAGGCTATACATACACGGCCATCGGGTTTTCGTGCATCGCGTTGGCATCATCAGCCTCCTTGTTCTACTTCGCTAAAGATATGCCGGAGGCACAGGAAACTGCGCAATCGGAAAAAAAGGCCCCGTACAGGTTCCTGCTAAGACCAGATCTGTTGATTTTGTTCATCTCAATATTTGGATTGAGAGCCGGGTGGTCAGTATTCAAAAAGCTCGTGCCGTTCTTTGCGTTCTATGTGCTCGAATTTCCAGCGATGGCCGGCATGCTCTTGATTACGATGGCCGCAGCACAGCTTCTCAGCCAACCCTTGTTAGTGTTGCTGGATAGGACGGTATCGCGAGTTCACCTTTATCAGGTCGTCGGGATCCTGGTGCTGATTTCCTGCATAATCTTTTTCTTATTCAGTGACACATCGCAAGTTTCAGCCATCATATTACTGGGGGCGATGGCGGCCATGTTCAGCACTGTGAATATGCTCGCTTGGACACGGCTGGCTGATCGCACCGCTGCACCATCAAATAGAGATGTTAGCGACATCCTTGTGTTTGGGGCTTTTTCGTTCTCATCCAAGTTCGGCCTTGGAGTTGGCGGACTGCTGCTCGGAGTGGCCTTGTCAACGAGCGGTTATGCTCCGGGTGAGGTTCTGACACCGCAAGGAAAAGAGCGGATGATATTTTGGATGGCGTTCGCGCCGTTAGTCGTGACTTCGCTTGCAGGAGGTCTATTGATCGGTGAATCCAGGCGGCGAACTCAAAGTTCAGAAACAGGGAGAGGTCATAACTGACATCTGAACCGTCGCCGCCTGAAACTCATTTTACGGCATCTACGCTCGAACACCTACGGCCGATCGAGTCCAGATAGCTGATGGCCTCTATTGGATTGTCAGTCTGGATCATATCGACACCCTGACCCAGCAGGGCGCCCCACACTTTATCGGGAGTGGCGATTGCGCTCGCATCATCTAGCCCCGCGCTATATTTCGGGAGCATCGTGTTGGCCCAAATGCGCTGCTGCGCGTTATCAAGAGCAGCAGCCCCCTCAAGGATATATCCTTCACTGTCGAAGACAACTTCGAACGCAACTGGTTTGGTCGACAGAAACGGTTCAATCCGTTCACTCAAAGGTTGTTTGCTATCACTCTCACGCAAAATCGGCATGAAGTGTCCCTGACCTCCAAGAGGCGTAGGAGTACCTTCAATTTCATCAGGAGAAAGCCGCGCCTTGAAAACCACTTGATCGTTCATGCCCAATTCGGACACAAGAGCGAGAGCCTGCTCGATCACATCGTCTTTCGCATCAATGTTGATCAGAATTTTGCCTTTTGCTTCGATGAGCGCTTGTTCGAGTGTCGGCACTGTCTCGTCCAACAGTTCGCCATCATAGTTGCCAGCCCCTGGCTGGAGCCGCAACGCAGTCACCTCAGCCAAACTCAATGCGCCAACCTCGCCCTTGCCCGAAGTTGTCCTGTCTACTGTCTCATCATGAATCAGCACGAGTTCACCGTCGGCCGTTCGCCGAACGTCGAGTTCGACCATGTCTACACCGGCCTCAACGCAGGACTTGATCGAAGCGAGGGAATTCTCTGCCGTTTCACGCCAACATCCTCGGTGAGCCACAATCATCACGTGATTGGAATCATGGGCAAGCAATTCACCAAGCTTTGGGGCGGATTGGTTAGAATCATGTCGTGCACAGGCTATCGCCTCAGACACAGCAGGCTCTTGGACGACCGAACACCCAGCTGTTGCAAAGCAGGCGATTGACAGCGTCAACGAAGTTACAATCCTGGGCATTTGTTGAATTTTCTGTTCCGAAAAAGGAGTTCCAGAGGTCACAAGGTCAAAGAATCTATCGCGCTTCATCCATGATTGATCATAGATGAATATCTTGCCGATTATGGGCAGATACCCGCGAAGTGCCTGGTTCATAAAACGTGTTGGGTGATCTCTCAAAGAGACAATATGGCTCTTCAAGAGACCACCCTCAAACCGCTCAAAAATTGAACGAGACCTGGGCAAAGAATGTCCGCCCAAACACACTGCGGTCACGAAGAGCCCGGCCAACTGCTGTGGATTGGAAGTTCCCGGTTGGCTCGTTCGTCAAATTCCTGACTTCAGCACTGATTTCAATGTTGTCAGAAATGTCATACCGAGCACTCCAGTCCAAACGCTGGCTTACCTCGTTGAAACGATCATTGGTCGTTACATCCGATGTTGCAATGGATGTTAGAACCGAGCCGGTACGATTGTAAACCATTCTGGTCTCGAACGCTCCACTTTGCCAGAAAGCAGCAACGTTAAAGATTGTTTCGGGCTGCTGAATTAGATTTGTCGTCCTCAACAAAGTGCCGCCAGGACCCGTAACGTCGAGTTCACCGTCAATGTAAGTGAAGTTCGAGTTCATGCCGAAACCCTCAAGGGCAGGCGCGATGAAATCGAAACTATTCAGGACCAAGCTCAGTTCAACGCCTCGCAGGCTGGAAGACCCCGCATTGCGCGGCGTATTGACTTCAAATACCTGCCCATTGATCGTTTCATCGTCAGTGAAGCGGAAAATGTCGTTGCTGATATCCTTATAGAATGCGCTTACCGCAAACAGGCCACCCGACCCAGGCAGATAATACTCCAGCGAGGCATCAAAGTTGTCGGATTGCCTAGCCTCAAGGTCGATATTGCCTCTGGTAATAGTGTCGATAGTAATGGCCTCTGCACCCGCCAGATCGATTGGATCCGGGCGTCCGATAGCCTTATAGTAGGCGCCGCGGAGCTTGATATTGTCAGCGAGATCGACCCAGCCGCTGATCGAAGGCAGAAAATCGCTATAGGAATTTTCAGCCGTCGCAAAGGCCCCGTTTGACAGTCGGGTTACAGAGGTTTCGGTCCTCTCGTAGCGAACACCGGCATTCACGTAGAAATTATCACCGCGATATGCGATCTGTCCGTATGCTGCGGTGACGTCCTCGTCGAAAGAATAGTCCCCAGAAGTGTTCGATTCAGTTATGTTGAACAAGCCGCCATTGGCATCACGGAAATCTTCAAATCCTTGAGCGTCAATGAAAGCCAGACCTTGATTCTGAAACGGCGTCATAAAGTCACTGCGAAGGATGAAATTTTCCAGCGTCAGCGTGTTACCCGCCGCCAGCGTAGCGGTGGTGCTTTGAACATCAAATTCCCGCAAGTTAGAACGGAACTGCGCGCCAATATCAAAGCCGAAACCATAATCTCCCGGCTGGGTATTATAGCCGTAATCCGCGCCATACTCGTTGACTGCGTCATCGCTTGTTTGAGTCGAGAACTGCGAGCTTCCAAACGGCGCCAAAGAGCCATCGACTGCGGCCGCTGGATTATCCAGGGTCAAAAGCGGGATGCCAGTGCTCGCATCAAAACTGGCCGTGCCGCTGAGTTCCGTTGTGAATGGCGTCTGAAAGAATATCTGGCGTGAGGGCTCGAAATTTGTAGCGGTCGAGCGTGACGCCCGAACTTTCAGTACGTGACCTTCGGCGGGCCTCCAGGTCGCGTTACCAATTACATTCACATTCGGCTTGTCGATGAAGAACGAGTTGAATTGAATTCGGGATCGCGCCTCGGTGAATGTCGCTGCATTCGAGCCAGTTGGCGTGACAACACCTCCAGTCGTAAACGTATTGCGATTGCGCAGTTCTGTGTCTTGCTGCTCGAACCGAGACACTAGGAAATTCGCCTCAAATGCATCTGACGGCCGCCACTCAACCTTTGCCTGGCCACCAAACCGTTCAATCGTATTGGGATAGCCAAAATAGCGGAAATTAGAGGGAAGCGGTGTGTCACCGAAAATCGAATAGCCGAAGGGTATAAAGCGCTGCTGATCGCGGCGGCGCTTAAGATAGTTGCCAGACAAAACCACGCCTAGAGTACCGTCTGCGAATTGTTTGGTGGCGATCCCTTCAGCGCGGAAAGACAAGCCGTTATCGCTGTTGCGGCCAAATCCTTCACCAGGCACATCCTGATTGTCATTGCCGCCCACCGCGAAGGATGCCGCCACAAAGGAATCGTCGACATCAAATGCAGAACGAACCTGCAGCTCGATAGTACCGCCAATCGCGTTACCCTCAGATGCTGCGGTTCGAGATTTGTAGATATTGAGCTGACCAACCGCGCTTGCAGGGATGATTTCCAAATTGGTCTGCCGGATATTTCTCTCTGAGGTCGCAATCGTCGCGCCTTCGACTTTTGTGACAGTAAAGGCTGGGCTTAGCCCACGGATACCGACCGCTCGTCCTTCATCCTCATCAAATACGGTTGTGATACCTGGAGCGCGACGAAATGCATCTGCGATGTTGAAGTCCGGCTGCCTGCCGATCTCGTCCGACACCAGAAAATCCGCAACGATATCGGCATCGCCCTTTTCAGCAACACCCCGCTGGTTCTGAAGAACGGAACCAGTGACAACAATAACATTGCCATCAGACACACCTTGAGAGGTGCCGTCCGCAATACCCTCATCTTGAGCATATGCAGGTACGCTAATTGCTGCAGCTAGAACAATGGCTGAAGCCGACAAACGAAAATTCGTCATAAATCCTCCTTTGAGGCGCAAAGCCGTGTGTCAGCTTCACGATCTCTATCCCAAAAAGCCAGTGGCTATCCCCGCGCTGAAAAGTCAGTAACGGACTCCCTCTGTACATCATTAACTCTAAGTGAGTGAATAATGGGAGTCAAGTGGGTGGCACAGGATTGAAGTTGCAATTTGGACACAGTACCTTAGGCGAACGCACGGAAGGCCCGCAGGAGTTCAAATGGATCGCAACATTCAGTCCAACCGACAAATTGGTGCGCAATTCCGTCGCAGCGGTGGCAGTGAACTCGTGGTCAGCGACAATGAGAGATTAGTTCTCGACCTAGTTCGTCGGCACCGCGACGGGATCCGGAGAGCCGAGCTAACCAAAGAAACAGATCTTACCGCGCAATCTATTTCACGAATTGTCGACACATTGGTCGATCGTGGGCTTCTGAGGCTGGAGAAACGTCGGGCCATCGAAAGGCAGCAGCACGGCGCAGCAGTATCCTTGGTTTCAGATGCCGTCTACGTAATTGGTATCTCAATCATGGTAGACTCTGTCTCCGCAGTCCTGATGAATTTCCAAGGCGAGATTGTTGACCAAGAATTTTCAGCTCCTTCCCCCGTCAACCGGAAAACAGTGCTGAATACAATTGAAGAACATATAGAAACGCTCATCCAGCGAAACGTCAAAGATCGAGCTTCTGTATTCGGAGTAGGCGTTGGTATCACTGGATATTTTGTTGGCGAGGGAACCAAGATCAACCCTCCTGAACCACTTGGTGAGTTGGCTCAGGTCAACCTTGATGCCATTATAAGCGACAGGGTCGGCTTTCCAGTCTGGCTCGACAACGATGGGAACGCGGCCGCTCTGGGAGAAGCACATTCTGGAGCAGGGCTAACCTACGAAACATTTGCCTTTATATATTTCTCTCAAGGTATTGGCGGGAGTATCGTGATTGACCGGAAGGTCTTTCAAGGTGCGCACAATAATGCTGGCGAATTCGGCGGTGTCTTCCACCCGGACGTTTTTGATGATCGTCCTTCGCTACAACTCTTGCTTAGGCTGTTGGCTGAGAATGGCATAGAGCTGGAGACAATCCACGACCTGTCGGAGAAATACGACCCAAATTGGCCTGGAGTTGATGAATGGATTGAGCGGGTAAAACCTCAGCTCGAAATGCTGTTTTCAGTTATCAACGCTGTAGTAGACCCCGCAGCAATTATTCTGGGCGGCCAACTACCGAAGGCTCTCGCACAACGGCTTTGCGGCGAGGTTGGTTTCTTCAACCGGCCAATGAGGGGAATAAAGCGTCCGATGCCGCATGTTGCAGCAAGTCAGGTCCATGGCGACGGTACGGCAATCGGTGCGGCATTCATGCCGTTTAAAGCGCATTTCTTCATATAGATGGGTGTTGGTAGTAACCTCGATTTCGAATTCTTAGGTCGTAAATGTCGATACAACCTTTACACTCACTCACTATGAGTTAATTATCTCTCAGAAAGCTTCTGGGCCAACCAGAGCCAATTGGTGAGGGGATAGAGTGTGACAGAACAAGCCTCAAAAAAGGATGTTCGGCGGGTTGTGGTTGCGGGCCTTCTTGGCGCGACAATCGAATGGTATGATTTCTTTCTCTATGGCGCAGTCGCCGGGATCGTCTTCAACCAGCTATTTTTTCCCGACTACGACCCCTTAGTCTCGCTCATTTTGGCCTACACCACCTTCGCCATTGGCTTTGTCGCTCGTCCCTTGGGCGGTTTAATTGCCGGACATTTTGGGGACAGGGTTGGTCGCAAGAATGTGCTGGTCGCGACCATGATAATAATGGGCGTCGCGACAGTCCTTATCGGCCTTCTACCGACATACGAGCAAATTGGCATATGGGCACCGATATTGCTGGTTATCCTTCGTATGATGCAAGGAATTGGAATAGGCGGCGAATGGGGCGGTGCTGTCTTGATGGCGTATGAATATGCGCCTCGTGAAAAGCGCGGTCTGTATGCGAGCATCCCACAGATCGGCCTTGCCCTTGGGCTTTGCCTGTCATCAGGGATTGTCGCGCTACTTTCACGCCTTCCAGATGCCGATTTTCTAAGTTGGGGTTGGCGCGTAGGATTCGTCGCTTCCATCGTATTGGTTCTGCTTGGCCTCTATGTGCGTCTGAACATCATCGAAACACCAGAATTTCAGAAGGTCAAAGAGAGCAACTCCGAGGTGAAGATTCCGGCTTTGGTGATGCTCAAAGAGTACCCAATGAACATCTTGTGGGGTATGGGCGCACGCTACATTGATGGTGTATTTTTCAATGTCTTTGCGGTTTTCTCGATTGTCTATCTGACCCAAATGTCGCCGAACCCAGTAGGTCGGGAGACTGCATTATGGGGGGTTACGGCGGCTGCACTTGTGATGGTCGCCACAATACCGTTTTTCGGTTGGCTTTCGGACAAACTTACACGCCCACGGACATATGCAATCGGATCACTCTTGCTAGTATTATCCGCCTATCCGGCCTTCTGGTTGCTGGGTTCCGGAGATACAGTAACAATATTGTTCGCGTTGGTGATACCTTTCGGGGTCATTTACGCGATGTGTTATGGGCCTGAGGCTGCGCTGTTCGCCGATCTTTTCGATCCAAGAGTCAGATACAGCGGCATTTCATTCGTCTACCAATTTTCAGGAATTTTTGCCGCTGGAATTACGCCGATTATAGCAACCTATCTCATTGATCTTAACGATAATCAGCCTTGGTATCTGGTTGGATACGTTGTGTTTGCAGGGCTTATCAGCATGATCAGCGCGATTGGGATCGGACGCCGCCGATTGTCTGCTTGAGTGAAGGCTCAGGAGAGAACGGGCAATAGGATTTCTAAGGGTCTCTGAGCGGGAGGTGACGATCTATGCCACAGAAATGTCCAGTCCTTGTTACCGGCGGTGCGGGCTATATTGGCAGTCATGCCGTGCTGGCATTGAAGGATGCGGGCTGGCCGGTCGCGGTGATCGATAACCTCACCACAGGCTTCCGCTTTGCTGTTCCAGAGGACGTGCCGTTCTACGAAGGCGACATCGCCGATGGAGACCTGCTCGCACGCATCTTTGCCGAGCAAGGCATGGGCAATGGAACTGGCGGGGTCATGCATTTCGCAGGCTCGATCATCGTGCCGGAAAGCGTCGAAAACCCGCTCAAATACTATCACAACAACACCGCAAAAAGCGCCGCTTTGGCAGAGGCTGCGGTAAAGGCAGGCGTGCCGCATTTCATCTTTTCCTCAACCGCCGCGACTTACGGCATCCCCGAAAGCTCGCCGATTTCAGAGGACAGCCCGAAGAGCCCGATCAATCCGTATGGCTGGACCAAGCTGATGACGGAGCAGATGCTGAGCGATGTTTCTGCCGCGCATCCGATGAGCCACTGCGCTCTGCGCTATTTCAACGTCGCGGGCGCCGACCCGCAAGCGCGCAGCGGGCAATCGACCGCCGGCGCAACGCATCTTATCAAGGTTGCTGTCGAAGCCGCGCTAGGCAAGCGTGACCATATCAGCGTTTTCGGCACGGATTACGACACGCCGGACGGTACGGGGGTCCGCGACTACATTCATGTCTCGGACCTGGCCAACGCCCACGTCCTCGCGCTAGAAGCCTTGATCCAGCAGCCCGAGCGCTCGCTGCAGATGAATTGCGGCTATGGCCGGGGTTTCTCTGTGCTGGAAGTGCTCGATGCAGTGGACCGCGTGACCAACCGTCCGCTCGACCGCCGGATTGAAGGCCGCCGCGAAGGAGATCCGGATTCGCTGGTCTCGGACCCCAGCCGGATCCGCACGACCCTGCCGTGGCAGCCCCAGTATGACGATCTCGACACGATTATCGGTCACGCCCTGCAATGGGAGCGCAAGCTAAGCGAAATTCGTGACGATTGATCTTCGCCAGTTGTGTTTCGCCGTTACCGCGGCCGGCAATGCCAGCTTCCTGCGTGCTGCGAAGCATGTGAAATTCGCCAAACGCACGCGCCGCGCTTACAAAGTGCTTACACCGAACCTTGGACAAACCCTTGTAAGCAGCTCATCCGCGCCACGTCGTAGTCTTACTATCTAATCTTATTCGAAGAAAATGGAGCGGGCGAGGCGATTCGAACGCCCGACCCCAACCTTGGCAAGGTTGTGCTCTACCCCTGAGCTACGCCCGCTCACTGACGCCACACAGAGAGGCGATGTCGCTAATCTCTGCCGAGGAGGCGCGCAATTAACAGCGCCCCGCCTACCTTTCAACCCTAAAAATCGCTTGATACTATTCTCGCAAAGGGCCAGCAAAAAAGCACGCTTCAAAATCTCAGCAAACACACCACATTATGAAGCGATCACAAAGACCAATTGAACAGGAGCATGAGCATTGGCCAGCATGGGTCTCAACATGGATGAGCAAAAAGCGGTCGAGCGGTTTCGCACTGAGGTAGTCGAACCCTCTCAGAACAAGCTCGTAATCCTAGATTTCTGGGCGGAATGGTGCGGGCCGTGCAAAGCGCTTGCCCCGATGCTCGAAAAAGTGTGTGCAGAATATGCCGATAAGGGCGTCATTTTGGCAAAGCTCAATGTCGATGAAGAGCAATTCATCGCCAGCCAATTCCAGGTCAAATCAATCCCGACCGTCTATGCAATGTTCCAAGGTCAACCAGTTGCCGACCTGACAAATGCCCGAAGCGAATCGCAATTCAAGCAAATGCTCGATCAATTGCTTGAGAAACTGCCAATCCAAGAAGGCACGAATGGCACAGCGGCTCAAGGGCCATCGCCCGAGGAAGTCGATCAGTTTCTCAAGTTAGGCGAAAACGCTTTAGCTGAAGGTGATGCGCAACGCGCCGCTGGGATTTTTGCGCAAGTCACCGAATTTGCAGCGGACAACGCGCTTGCACATTCGGGTCTTGTTCGCGCGCTTACACAGCTGGGCCAGGTTGACGAGGCACGTCAGGTTCTCGCAGCGATTGAGGCTGACCCCAAACTGGCAAGCGATCCTGCAATTGCCGCTGCGAAAAGCGCCGTAGAGCTCGCCAGCACTCAGGTTGATGAGAGCGAGCTAGAAGGCTTAAGAACAGCCGCCAATGCGGCGCCCGATGATATGGAGGCACAGTTCTCCTACGCCGAAGCCGCCTTCGCCAGTGGCGAACGCGACGCGGCAGCTGACTCTCTGCTTTCGATGGTTGAGAAAGATCGTGAATGGAACGAGGGTGCAGCGCGCACCAAGCTCTTGCGGATTTTTGAGGCGACAGGCCTTGAAGATGAATGGGTCATTGCAACACGGCGTCGCCTGTCCAAGATCCTTTTCGGGTAAATGTCAGAACGCACCATGCCCACACGCCTATCCATCTTTCCCTTGACCGGAGCTGTTCTATTTCCAGGGCTGCAAATGCCTCTGCATATCTTTGAGCCCCGCTATCGCGCACTCGTGGGCGACTCGCTTGTACGGGATCGAAAGATCGCAATGGTCCAACCGCAGCAACCTGTTGATGGAGCGCCGCTCTACACAGTCGGCTGCGTAGGGCGGATTGGCGAGATCGAGGCGATGGAAGATGGCCGCTACAACCTAATTCTCGATGGTGAGCAACGGTTCAAAATCCTTCGCGAGCTCGACGCAAATAGCGCCTTTCGCCAAGTCGAAGCTGAGCTGGTCGAGGAGAATGAAGACGAAACGCTGAGCCATGCCCAACGCGGCGGGTTCGAAGCTGAAGCGCGTGCCTTTGCAGATGTGCAGGGATACAAGGTCGATTGGGATTCTGTGGAACGGCTTGACGATCATTCGCTGATCAATGGCGTCTCGCAAATCGCGCCTTTTGATCCGGCATCAAAACAAGCCCTGCTTGAAGCACCCACTTTATCGGATCGCTGCGAGTTGCTCGTTCAATTAATGCAATTCTTCAGCCGCCGCGATGGCGGTGATGAGATCATGACACTGCAATAGGGCCCTTAATTCTTAGACGACAATGCATTTGCGTCTGGAATTGGCAAACTCATCAGCATGGCAGTTAGTGCAGTAAAAGAATGGCGCTGCGCATCGCGTTTATTGTAGCTTTCCGCTTGAACGACGAGCACAGCATCCATGGTCGGAACAATAGCGACGATATTGCCGCCATTCCCCTTCATCATAAATGCCGCCTCATACCCGCGCGATGATTGCAGCGGGGTTAGCCACCAAAGGTAGCCGTAAAGCACATTCTCACTCAGGGAGTGACTTGGTGTCAACATCGTGATCAGCCATGACATGGGCACAATCTCTTCTCCCTTCCATTGCCCACGATTGAGAACCAGTTGGCCCAATTTGAGCAATGCATCATCCCCAATCGTCAATTGACCGCCCGACTGCACTTCGCCGCTTCGCGATCGGCGCCATTCGACCTGATCAATGCCAAGAGGGTCGAACAAGCGTCTTTGCACATAAGCATCGAATGCCTCGCCCGTTGCTTTCTCGATCACCTGACCCAGTAAAAACACACCGGCTGTGCAATAGGAAAACGTTCCGCGACCAGCCTCGTCCCGCGTGTATTCACGAGCTGGCAAGCCGAGTACGAATTTGCGCCAATGCCGGCGCGCATACATCCGTTCCTCCTGTCCCGCAGATCGCCTTGCCCAATCATTGCACTCAAGTGCAGAGGACATGGAAAGCAGATCAGAAACGGTAATATTATCAAACGGCGCACCTCGCGATGCATCCAGATAGGGCCAGACTTGGACATCTGTACCCGGCAAATCGCCATCTGCGATCGCAGCACCTACCGCGAGAGCTGTGATGGATTTGCCCGCCGATTTTATATCGATCGGATCGCCCATTTCGCCTTTGCCAAATCGATTGCGATAGACAGTCTTGCCGTGTTGACTGACTGCAAGCGCGCGAACCTTGCCGAAGTCACCATTTTCAATTCGCGCTTCCAACTCTGACAAGTTGAGCTGTTCCAAGCCAGGATGCGGAGTTATTTCTTGAGCTACAATGGGGTGAGAAATTACTCCTGCCCAGGCTGCGATACCAATGGGGAAAACAGTCAAATACGATGAAAAGCCAAGCAATCTGCCCGCGACTATTTTCAACTCCGCCCTCCTTTGTATTCGCAATGATTAAACGGCTAAACTGCGGGCTGTGAACCCCTGCTGTCTCGCGCTGCTCCACCAATGTTCGCACTAAAGCGCATTTCGAACCTTGAATACGGCTCTGGCAAACGGGTTGAATTCACAAGCAACCTAGTGATCGGGCGTATTGCTTAAGCACCAATATCGAAAGTCGCGCGAAGACCATCGAGAACGTATTGTGCAGCAAGAGCTGCAAGCAATACGCCCAATAGCCGGGTTATCACCGCCTCGACCTTGTCGCCTAACAATCGGATCAATGGCCGAGCCGCAATCAGCGCAACTGCAGTGATGGCAAGAACCAGACCAAGCGCAGCAAATACTTCAAGCGTCTCAGTCGGCGTTTCCGCTTCGTTCATTAACAGCATCACTGCTGCAATTGCACCGGGCCCGGCAAGCATGGGCATCGCCATGGGGAAAACGGACACATCTTCCACTTGAGGGTCGGCATTCACTTTATCAGCGCGCTCTTCACGCCTCTGGGTCCGTTTTTCAAACACCATTTCAAAAGCGATCCAAAACAGCATCAACCCGCCTGCGATACGGAAACTGTCGAGTTTAATGTGAAGCGCATCAAGCAAGGATTCGCCAAAGAAAGCAAATATAAGCAAAATGACACCTGCGATCACAATCGCACGCAGCGCCATATTGCGCGCCTGAGCGTTGCTCGCATTCTTGGTAAGGCCCGCATAGATTGGGGCGCACCCAGGCGGGTCGATTACGACAAACAGCGTGGCAAAGGCAGAGACAAAGAGTTCGGGCAGAAGCATTGTAGCTATGCAATCAGGAATAAGAGTTGATAGGAAAGGCCGCGTCCCTCACCACTATTCGATGATCGGCGCAAGGCTTTCTTCAACCGCTGTGACCCATTCGCCTTCGTAAAAGTATTCGGCCGTCACACTCTTCATGCCCTCGGCTGTGTGTTCCCACCGCCATCGCAGTGTTCCATCAGCCGAAAGCTGCGCATCATTCTTTCCATCCTCACCAATAGGGATAGCAGGCGGCGCAGGGGTGCCAGTCTCTCCGCGAGGGCATGTGGCGACCAGTCCCTGTACTGCATCAATTGCCGTTACAACGATATCGCCTTCTTCAAATTCCTGACGCGGCGGGGGTTGAGGATCATCATACCCAGCAACATCGTACGTCCACTTATACTGACCATCCTGTTGACGCGCCCAGGTGGTTACGTAGTTGCCAACTTTGCCGTCCTTGCCAGAAAAACGACCTTGGCTTACCGCAAGCGCGCCATCACAGCTCATAACGATAGTGCGTGGTTTCCACTGAGTCTGAATGTCAGTGGTTTTAAGCAAGCTGGCTATTGCGGAAAAAGGCACCGGACCGCCGCGTACATGCATCAAGGCTCCGGGAGCCGCAAAATCCTCTGCGGCTACAAACTGGCCAACCTCCTTTGCTGCCTGAGCATACTCGATTTCACGCGCAACGAGGCGGCTGGGTTGGGCTTCGCCTGGCGCAGTTGCCAGAACTCTATTGATGACCTTCGTGGGCGGCCCGCGCCGCTGTCCGTTTGAACACGCTGTAAAACCCAACGCGGTCACTGCCAGAGCGATCCAAACTTGTGCTTGCTTCATAATCCCTCCGGAACCGGCAGCCCCTCATTGCGATGAGCAGCAACAAGAGTGTTACGCAAAAGCACAGCAATTGTCATCGGTCCAACACCTCCTGGCACCGGAGTAATTGCCGCTGCAACTTCGCTGGCTTCACCAAAGGCAACATCGCCGACCAAACGGCCTTTTTCCTTGCCCGGTTCGGGGGGAAGCCGGTTAATACCAACATCGATTACCGTTGCGCCTTCTTTCAGCCAGTCTTTCCCGATCATTTCTGGACGACCCACTGCGGCAACTACAATATCGGCGCGCTTAACGACAGATGGGAGATCCTTTGTGCGGCTATGGGCGATAGTCACCGTGGCATTCGCATCAAGCAGCAATTGCGCCATTGGTTTGCCGACAATGTTTGAACGGCCAATCACCACCGCTTCAAGTCCGGAAAGATCGCCCAACCTATCAGTAAGCAGCATCATGCATCCCAAAGGCGTGCAAGGAACAAAGCCTGACTGGCCCACTGACAATCGTCCGGCATTGATTACGTGAAACCCGTCAACGTCCTTGTCAGGGCTAATTGAGGCAATGATGGATTGTTCGTCCAAGTGATCGGGCAAAGGCAGTTGGACTAGAATGCCATCGACGCTCTCATCGCTGTTCAATTGATTGACCAAAGCCAGCAGGTCGCTTTCCGAAGTGTCGGCGGGCAAGCGATGCTCAAGGCTGTTCATGTTAGCAGCCAGAGTCGCCTTGCCTTTGGAGCCGACATAGACCTGACTAGCCGGATCATCACCCACCAACACCACCGCAAGACCAGGTTCGCGCCCTGCGCTCGCGGCAAAAGCCAGTGCGTGTTCGCCCACACGATCTCGGAGTTTGGCGGCAAAAGCCTTGCCGTCGATGCGGGTCGCAGTCATCCTCGCTTACCCGTTGATAACGGCAGCAAGCACGATCAGCGTCGCGTTCAATGCCAAGATAAGCACAATAGGGGAAAAGTCGATTGCTCCAGTGTCAGGCATAATGCGGCGGATTGGTCGCAATATGGGATCGAGCAGGGAATTGATTGAGCTGTAAAATGCCATCAGGAATTGGTTTGATGGGCTCACGACATTGAATGCAAACAGGAGGCCAATCACAAACTGAATAATAATGAGCATCACAAAGACATTCACAACCATTGCTATGATGTCATAAAGCACTTCAAGACCAGCCATGTAATTTTAATTCCTCGGTCTGCACCGCTATGCGGCAATTGGCATATTGGGCGTATTGCCTACCTAATACGCCCTTAGGTATCGTCAAGCCCGTAGCAGCGTGTTCAATTGCGCACCAGCGTTCCTGCACCTCTTGCCGTAAAGAATTCGAGCAGCATCGCATGTGCAACACGTCCATCCAGGACAACCGCAGCCTCACAGCCGGATTGCACTGCTGTGACGCAGGTCTCTAACTTGGGCACCATACCGCCTTTGATTGTACCTTCTTGCGATAACTTTGCGATATCGGCCGGAGATAAATCGGTGATGAGTTCGCCAGAGGCATCAAGCACGCCTGCCACATCGGTCAGCAGAAACAATCGAGCCGCGCCAAGCGCTGATGCAATTGCCCCCGCCATCGTATCTGCGTTGATATTGTAAGTCGCGCCATCCTCTCCGCTCGCAATCGGAGCGATCACGGGAATCATACCTGCCTCTACCGCCGTATCGATCACGCTGGTGTCTACCTTGGCAGGCTCACCCACGAAGCCCAGGTCAATCACTTTTTCAATATTGCTCTCAGGATCGCGCGAGGTCCTGCTCACTTTTTGTGCAGTGACCAACCCGCCATCCTTGCCCGAAAGACCGATGGCTTTACCGCCAGCCTTGCCTAGCCAGCTGACGATATCTTTGTTGATCGCGCCTGAGAGCACCATTTCTGCAACTTTCGCCGTGGCTTCATCGGTCACACGAAGCCCATCGACAAATGTGCTTTCGACTCCAAGTTTTGCAAGCATTTCGCCAATTTGCGGTCCACCGCCGTGCACCACTACCGGATTTATGCCAACGGCCTTGAGCAAAACAATATCCTCGGCAAACTCACGCGCAGCTTTAGGATCGCCCATCGCATGTCCGCCATACTTCACCACGAAAGTCCGCCCAGCATAGCGCTGAAAATATGGAAGCGCTTCGATCAAAACCTGCGTTTTTGCAAGGCTGCCGTCGTGGTCATCGTGAAGAGTTTGGGTAGTCATGTCGGCGCGCTTAGCCGCTTCCTTATGCGAGTGCAAAAAACTCGAAGTTTAGCCCCGGCTCGACACTCCAACATGTTAACTCATCACATTATCTCTTGGCAGCGCAACCAAATTTCTATTGGGTGCGAATCGTCAATAAGGATGACGCGGCACCCGCATCACCTAAGGCACTTGGATCGGAGGACATTTATGAAAATCACTCACTTTAAACGCTCAATCGCTCTTGCTGCTGCAGCTGGCCTGGCCACTGCTTGCTCAGGCGGCGCTGAGGCACCTGCGGAAACCGCAAAAGCTGACACTGAGGAAGAGGCTCTTGCTTCTAAAAGTAGCGGCGAGAAAGAAAAGTGCTTTGGTATAGCCAAAGCTGGCGAAAACGATTGCGCAGCGGGCCCGGGCACAAGCTGCTCTGGCACTAGTGTGATCGATTACCAAGGTAATGCATGGACTTATGTCGATGCTGGAACATGCCTTGAGATTGAGCGCCCCGACGGCACTTTCGGCGCACTAGAGGAAACCGAAAACGTTTAAACCTGAGAGTGCGCCGCATGTTGGCGCATTGTGAGCTAAAATCCGCGCCGGCCAATGCCGGCGCGGATTTTTTGTGTCGTCACTGCACCAATTTCTGCCAAAATTATGAAAATTGTGTCATACCGCAAAGAGGGTCAGGCAACAAAAGCCACGGAGGTGACAATGAGTGACGCCAGCGAAGATTCTGACCAAAGTCTTGCCCAAACAAATAAGGCATCATCTGATCGCCGCGAAGATGATCGACGAAATGTGCAACTTCGTTTTGAAGGACAGGATCGCCGCAAGGCAAATAGGCGATCAGGAGAAGACCGGCGAAAGAACGAGCGGCGATCGGGAGTGGACCGGCGCACCTAGATTCCGGGGTAATTTCCGCTGCTGGCGGATGACAGGTTGTGCAGATCATTGAGGAGAGGCTAGTGTCGAGCTTCGAAAAGATCGCTCGCCCATGTCCAAACGAATCCGCACGCCGCGCTTTCGGCGCACTCGCACTCACAAAACCAATCGCCTGCTTTCTTGGTGGTTGCTCTGGCGTGTTCCCATACTTGCACTGATCGTGTTAGCGGGCTGGTGGTTTGGCATCAGGCCCATCGCCTCCGAACAAGGCTGGGTTCAGGTGAGTGCAAATTTCCCAGTCTGCGGTGAGGGATCAAGCCAGGCGCAAGGCTGTATCGCCGATGGCGATACGCTCATCATAGGTTTTGGCAAAGAACGCCGCCGCATCCGTCTAACCGGTTTCGACACTCCGGAACTCAATGGCGCCTGCGCTGCAGAACGTAAAACCGCACTGGATGCACAAATCGCACTATATGATTGGTTAGCGCACGGAAGCTTTGAATGGAATGGAGCAGACACCCCCCCATACGACCAATATGGCCGCGAATTGCGAGAGGTCCGGCGAGTGCGATCAGATGGAAAGACCGAGTATCTCGCTGAAACAATGATTGGCCGCGGGCTTGCCGCAGAAAGCGGCTGGGACGCAGAACCGATGGATTGGTGCAAATAGGGCTGAAGACCACAAAGGGTGCGGCCGACCCAAGATGAATTGCACAAATCTCTTGCTCGATATGGATCATTGCTTAGTCTGTGCGTCTTCAAATCGCGGCAATACAGGGGATACGCCATGAACGAACCAAATACGGGTTCAGGAACCAATTCAGGTTTTGACTTCAATCAGCCGACCATCATTTCGCTACTCTACCTAGGTAGCTTTGTGACCGGTATTTCCGGCCTGATTGGGATTGTTTTGGCACATGTATGGCAAGGAGAAAATGACAGCGATTGGGCAGATTCTCATTTCACTTATCTTATTACGACTTTCTGGGTTGGTTTCGCCGCAAGCATTGTTGCGAGCATTCTGACATTCGTATTGATCGGGCTGCTACTGTTCCCATTGATTTTCATATGGGTTGGAGTGCGTAGCGTCATGAGCCTTATTAAAGCGCAGCGTCAAGAGCCAATGCCCGATCCCAAAACACTGCTATTCTAGGCAAACGCCGCTTAGAATTAGCCCTGCCACACGCTCTAAGCCGGGCAATTGGCAGGGCTAATCCCTGTACTGAACTAGTAAGCGTTCAAGCCAAACCCGCGCCTTTGCAGCTCTGCATGGGCAACTGTGCCTGTAGGCGCCATTTTTACGCCGGGCAGCAGGTCCGCATTTCCAACTTTGTGATATTTGGCTGCGAACCCGCACACCCATATTTCTGCGCCGCGCTCAATCAGTTCGCTAACGATTTCAGCACTTGGATTTGCGCCAAAATCGGCATCGCTTGTATCGTGCTTTGCGGAATAGCGGGCATCAGTGGCGACATCAAAGACCGATGGGCCATGGACAACGACAGCCACTTTAACGCGAGCAGGCTCGACACCTTCTGCCTCCATCGCTTTTGAAAAGGCCAATGCACGGCGCAGCGATGCGTTTATCTCACCCGCTTCCGCCTCATAAGCATCAAAGCTGTGTTTCCATACCGCATCAGCGGGAAAATCCATCTCGTTTTCAACTAGAACTTCGGCCGCTGCCGAGTGATCATCGGCGAAAGCAGGCGGTGCGAGCGTAGCTGCTAATAACGCAGCAACGACGCTTACAGAAAATGAACAGTCTTTCATAATTGGAGTACCCCTTGAACGTAGCAATTGTGCTTAGTTAGCGCGCAATCACAGCGAGACAAAGCGCCTTCATGCCGCTAGCAATTTCGCCATGACTGTATTTCGTCGCACGCCCCGCGCAGTGGCAATAGCCCTACCCTGCCTTGCTCTCACAGCCTGTGAAGCGTCCGAAAATCTTGCCTCTGACCCGACACCCGATTGGCATAGTGTTTTCTGGCGTGCTTTAAAAAGCCATTGCGGCAATGCCTATGCTGGCAAACTCGTCAGCGATGATGCTGCCGATGCTGATTTCGCCGATGCGGCCATGATTATGCATGTGGCGGAATGTTCTGAAGACAAGATCGCCATCCCATTCCATGTCGAGCTTCCCGCAAAAGATGGCGCGCGCGAATGGGACCGGTCGCGGACCTGGTTGATAACCCGCACTGAAGATGGGCTGCGGCTCAAACACGACCACCGCCATAAGGATGGAGAGCCGGACACAGTCACGATGTACGGCGGCGACACTACGGACAAGGGTTCAGCGCAAGAGCAGGCCTTCGCTGTCGATGATTTCAGCATCGCCATGTTCGAACGTGAAGGGTTGGATGCCTCAGTCTCGAACATCTGGTCCATCAAGGTTGATCCTGTCGGAACAGATAACGCCGAATTTGCTTACCAACTCAAGCGCACCAAAGCCGGTGGTGCACCGGAAAATCGATTCTTTCGTGTCCAGTTCGATCTCAGCCAGGAAGTGGAAGTGCCTCCGCCAGCATGGGGCTGGGAATAGGAAAGATATGCGCTCAAGACTTGGTGAGAGCAGCGCCTCGCCTCAGACGCTGCCCTCAAACCCGCCATTCGACGAGAACCCTCATTACTCGCCCGGCGGATTGCCCTTGGTCATCGGAGGCGAAAGGCATATGTCGTCGCTCCCTTAAGCCATAGCGGCAGGCGTATCGGCCCTTTCGAGCATAAAGGCGATCTCATCCAGCAACGCCAAACGCTGTTTGCGAAGGCGTGTGAGATAGGCGTCAGAAGCCCTATCGACCTCCACTTCGATCCGGTGGATTGAACGATTAAGGACAGCATAGCGGTCCGATAAACTGCGGAAATGCGCGTTCCCCAATTTCAGATGGTGAAGAGCATTTTTGTCATGCGGGAATTCATCACTCAATTGATGCGGTGTGTGGGCAGACATTTTCAAGAGCTCCTTTGCAATCTGGAATTCCCTTTAGTCTGCCCTGATACAGGTTCGCTTTGATATGGATCAAACAGCCAATACTCTCTTATTCCTCTATTGCGACATGGACGCGAAATAAGGGCTCTTCAGCTTGCCATAATCATCCAGGATAAGCGCGCGCCTTATCCCCACCGCGACCTTCAAAACATACCAGTACCATTCGGCATCGCGCGCCTCGATCCGCTTTGTTACTTCTTCAGGCTTGGGGATGGACTCTGGCTGCGCACGGTCGGCTGGCTAAGCGAGCAAGAGCACAAAGTGACAAAGATACCGCCTCTCCAACGATATGTATCTGTTATCCAATGCCACTTCTCGAAATAGAAGAAACCGACCGCGCCGCCTCATCGCCTGTTGACGAATTGCTGAATGATGCAATGCTGTGAGCATCGTCGCGCTTTGTCAGGGAGATTTCGATGAAGAATTTTGCAAAAGCTTTTGCGTTTTACGGGCTTCTTTTTGGTTCAACCGTGGCGCTTGCACAGAGCAGCCTTGGCCCTAAAAGTCTCAAAGCCGGGGGGCTTAATTACGAAAGCGAAGTCACCGCGATTTACCTTGGTGATTTTTCCAATGCGCGGCTTCAGCCCGAAGGTGATGCCTACGCTTTTCTGCTAAGGGAATTTATCAATTCCTTCTCGCGCACCTGCGCCAATGCCTTGCCCGCCAACAAGGTGGAGATCATGGGTTCGCGGTGCGTGGCAGAGCGGGTGACACGCAATGGCTTTGGCGTCGAGATCAGCCGCGACTGCGCGCAATACGAAAACTATGGCACGGGCCGCTTCGCTGATCCGGGATTGATGCGCATTTCGAGCCGATTGGAAGCGAAGCAATCGCGGGACGTGTTGGGCAGTATAATTCCACGACAAGGCGTTGATCCGATGGCAAGTTCGCGGCGAATGATGGATGTCGCTGTTGCTGCAAAAGGCGATATGGACACGCTTCTTGGCCAGAATGCCTGCACCAGCCCTGCGTTAAAGCGGTTTCAGGCCAATCTGGAGCGGTTCGGTTCAGGCTCGCCCGCATTAAAGCTAGCCAGCGGCGCAACTTTAGCCTCCACCAGAGGCGGCGGCGGAGCCTATGAGCCATCCGACTATGGCAAGATGATCGACGCGCTGATCGGTGAAAACGCGCGCGGCTGGATGTTCAACCGCTATGTCCCTGGCAGCGTTTCGGCGGTCTCTGTCATCAATCGCGACGGTCAAGGCCGTCCCGCCCTGATCGATGCCCGCTACCGCTTTAACCAGCTGGGCCAGGTGTCCAACGGCACGGTGCGCGTGACATTCACCAATGGCCGCCCCGCCTGCATCTATTTCTTCGATGCACCCAGCACATGCCGGGTGCCAAGCCCGGGTGTGGTGACAGCGTACGAGAAGGGGGAGTATCGCAAATAGTGAAAGCAAGGGCCGCTGCCTTAGCCGAATTTTGAGGTTTTGCGCCGACATTGCCGGACATGGGCGATGTCATTTCAAATTCGCGCTGGACCAAACCAGATTCCTACCAGAAACCAAGCCGTGGGGCTCGCTGGTTTCCGATTGCGCTTGTCACTCTACCATGCGCGGCGTTTACAGCAGTCTTTTTTGCGCCTTTGATAAGTGAGGGACCGCAGGCTGAGGCTGCCATTGGGCCAGCGCGAGCAATAGACCGAGAGGAAGCCTACTTTACGGTTTGCAATGGCCGCGTGCGCAATACCTGCGTCGTTGATGGCGATACGATCTGGTACCGGGGGGAGAAAATCAGACTCGTCGGATTTGACACGCCCGAAGTGAGCAAACCCGGCTGCGCGAACGAAGCGCGCTTGGGCGAAGAGGCAACGCAGGCCTTGCGCAATTGGTTGAATGAGGGCGCGTTCAGCTTGGAACCCAACCCCGATGGCCGTAACCAAGACCGCTATGGCCGAGCCTTGCGCGTGCTGTCACGCGGCGGCGAGAATGTGGGCGAAATGTTGCTAGGCGCTGGGCTGGCGGAAAGACGCGGCGGCAGGCGCAATGTTTGGTGTTAGGTAGCGATGCGCGGAGCGGATGACGCAGAGTGCCAAACGCGGGTGTGGTAACGGCATATTAGATGGAGAGTATCGGTCGAGGGCGCTCCAGAGTAAGACTATCAGGAATGCGCCAAATGGCATAGACAGCATTGCGAGAGAGAGACGTGCACTTCTAATGACACGCTTGCCTGATGACAATCGTACGGCATCAGGATCTAAAGAATGCTCCCCCTACCGCTTTATGAATCATTATTCGAAGACTTGTATTATTTCAGCGTTTGAATGATTTGTAGCATCTGGACATGATGAGGGGAATGCCATGGTAGAATTGCCAAATAGTATTGTCAGTGCCGAGCCAGCACGTTTGTTTCCAATACTATCGGAACGGTCAGTGGAGGGCCGAACGGTATCCATTTTCTTGGCTACTCTTACACGGGTGAGACCCTTTGCCGAACGCCTATTGGGTCAAATTGGGCGCAAAGTGGGCGCAATGACTAAGTTGGAGGCATGGACCGAAGCCAGTTTTGTTTCGCTGGATGAAGGTTCGAGCGACCGCCCCGATGGACTGCTGATAATTGATACTGGCAGAACTCGTTGGGTGGCTCTTGTTGAGGCAAAAGTGCGCAAGAGCGAGATAGAACCCGAGCAGCTCAATCGTTATTTGAAGATTGCGAAAGCTAACAAATTTGATGCGGTCATAACTCTTTCAAATCAATTCTCGCTGGCACCTCATCACCATCCATTGGCCGTGAATACGCCGAAGCAGATTGAGCTATTCCACTTTTCATGGATGCGCGTACTTACCGAAGCGTACCTCTTGCTGAATGAAGGGGTAGAGGATGTGGAACAAGAATACATCCTCAGGGAATTTAAGCGTTTCATCTCCCATGAAAGTGCTGGGGTGGAAAGCTTTACGCAAATGCCAAGTGTCTGGCCGGAAATCGTTGATGCTGTTCAAGCAGGTGGGAACATCTTGGTGAAGCCAGGTAAAGAAGTCGCTCAGGCTTGGAATCAGGAATGCCAAGACCTCAGCTTGATTTTCTCACGCCAAATTGATGCCGGCGTGAAGCAAAAGCTCACCCGAGCTCAGATTGCTGATCCGACAGTTCGGATTGGTCAAGACTTCGAAGAGTTACGGGACAAACAGACCCTATCTGTCGAGCTGTTGGTACCAGATGCAGCAGATAGCGTTAAGGTGTGCGCGGACTTCAGCCGCCGGAGTATCTCTATATCCATGTATCTGGCAGCGCCCGCAGATAAGAAGAGTAATTCAGCGAGGCTCAATTGGTTGCTGCGGCAGCTCCCGAAAGAGAATTGCGGTGGCCTCCATGTGAGAGCGCAGTGGCCAGCAACATCCCCGTGGACTCAAATTCCGCTACGCGAAGCAATCGAGAATGGCGAAGCCTTATTCGCGGATAAAGGCGACATGGTGCTTTTGGGCTTCGAGATCGTGAGCGTGGTGGATTTAGGCGCACGATTTGGCCAGCGACAGACTTTCATCAAAGAGTTGGAATCCGCCATCCCTGACTTTTGGGAGCGCGTTGGACAAAACTTGCAGGCTTGGGTTAAGCCAGCTCCACGAGTGAAGGAAGAACGATCCGAGCCCGATGCAGTTAGTCGCGTGGCAATATCGGGCTCGGATTAGCTATCACTCCGCAGCTTCAAACATATCCGCATCGCCTTCAGGCGTCGGCGCATCCTCGTTTACGGCTTTCGCCTTCTGGCGCTTGTCGAAGCTTGACCACACATCGTTCCAGTTGCCGGTGGTGGCACCCTTCGAATATTCCGTCGCGCGGGTTTCGAAGAAGTTGGCGTGCTCCACACCGTTCAAGAGCGGGGTGAGCCAGGGCAGTGGGTGTTCATCGATCATGTAGATCTCTTGGAGGCCCAACTGCTTCAAGCGCCAATCGGCGATGTAACGGATGTATTTCTTGATTTCCTTCGCGTTCATGCCCTCAACTGGGCCCATTTCGAATGCGAGATCGATAAACGCATCTTCGAGGCGGACGGTTTTCTGGCAGATGTCGATGATGTCTTCTTTGACAGACTTCGTCAGACAGTTGCGCTCTTCGCAGAAGGTGTGGAACATCTTGATGATGCCTTCACAGTGAAGGCTTTCATCGCGGACGGACCACGACACGATCTGCCCCATGCCTTTCATCTTGTTGTGGCGCGGGAAATTCATCAGCATGGCGAATGATGCAAACAGCTGAAGCCCTTCGGTAAAGCCGCCAAACATTGCAAGCGTACGGGCGATATCCTCGTCGGTGTCGACGCTGAATTGGTGCATGTAATTGTGCTTGTCCGCCATCTCTTCGTAATCGAGGAATGCGGAATATTCAGATTCGGGCATGCCGATTGTGTCTAGCAGGTGGCTGTATGCAGCGATGTGGACCGTCTCCATATTGGAGAAGGCAGCTAACATCATCTTGATCTCGGTCGGTTTGAACACGCGGCCATATTTGTCGTGATAGCAATCTTGCACTTCAACATCGGCCTGGGTGAAGAAACGGAAGATCTGTGTGAGCAGATTACGCTCGGATTCAGTGAGGTTTTGCGCCCAGTCGCGGCAATCCTCTCCCAAAGGCACTTCTTCGGGCATCCAGTGGATTTGCTGCTGACGTTTCCAAAAGTCGTATGCCCATGGATATTCGAACGGCTTGTAGGTGTTCCGGGCTTCGAGCAACGACATGTTGTGTTTCCTTATTCGCGTGTTGGCCAACCTATATAGGGAATCAAACTACGAAGCGACAGGCAAGTGCGTATGATTCGGCGGGGATAAACCGTGCATATTCTGAGTCAAAACGAACCCGCCCGAGGGCCGGTTGCGCTAGGCTCATCATCTTAACGTGCAGGCTTTGCAATTGGCTTCAATTTTCGCCTCTTTACTTCAACCCTTTAGAGTGTTTGCTTAACCATTTAAGGCGTTAGTATGCGGGGCATTACAGGGGAACTGCGCACATGACATCGGGAAGCAGGCGGCCGCTTAAGACGCGCAGCGCAGGCTGGGCTAAGGCTTTGGCAAGCGGACTGGCAAAAGCTGGGCTGACGCCGAATGCGATTTCGATCATTGGCGTTCTGTTCGCGGCGGCTGGTGCTTGGTGTTTCTATGCAGCGCCGGGGGGGGCGGCATGGCTATGGTTTGGAGCAGCGCTCTGCATTCAACTGCGTCTTCTTGCCAACATGCTCGATGGACTGGTCGCGGTTGAGGAAGGCAAGTCTTCGCCCACAGGTGCCTTGTTCAACGAATTGCCGGACCGCGTAGAAGATGCGCTGCTGCTGATCGCGGCAGGTTATGCCGCTGGCGCGCCTGAGCTGGGATATGGCGGAACAATCCTCGCCTTTGGCACCGCTTATGTCCGGGCAAGCGGCGGCGCACTGGGATTTCATCAGGACTTTGTCGGCCCCATGGCCAAACAGCACCGCATGTTTGTGCTGACAATAAGCGCGGTGGCCTCCTTGCTTGTACCTGACCCGGCCCTGGCCATGCTTATCGCGCTCTGGATCATCACTGTGGGGAGCGCGCTCACTTGCATCATCCGAACTATGCGCATCGCCAAACTGCTTGAGGAGCGCGCGGCATGATTGCGCGGATCGCAGGCGAAGTATTGTTTGCTGCGACCCGATTTCTGGTCGGCGGTCATCCACGCTGGCTAGGGTGCGAGCCTTCCAAAAAGCAGCGCATCTACTTTGCCAATCATGCAAGCCATCTTGACACTCTGATCATGGTTGCAGCTTTGCCAGCTTATTTGCGCGAGACAACGCATCCGGTTGCGGCGGCGGACTATTGGGGCACAGGGCCATTGCAGCGGTTCATCGCGCTGGGTGTGCTGAACGCTGTCTTGGTTGAACGCGGCGGCGCGAAAGACCCGCTTGCTCCCATGCGAGACACGCTGACAAAGGGGCATTCGCTTATCATTTTCCCCGAAGGAACAAGGCGCAATGATCCCTTGCCCGGCGATTTCAAAGCGGGGCTATATCACCTTGCACAAGAATTTCCTGAGACTGAGCTGGTCCCTGTCTACCTCACCAACCTCGCTCGGGCATTTCCCAAAGGAGCGATGCTGCCTGCCCCGATCAGCTCGTCTGCGCATTTCGGCACACCTCTTTTGTTGAAAACGGGCGAGCCCAAGGCTGACTTTCTTGCTCGCGCTCAGGCGTCTGTCAAAGAGCTGTCACCCCAAGAGGCGTCGCAATTATGAACCCGACCATGATGACCCTGTTCGGCGGCGTCTTCGCCCTGCTGACAGTCGCTTCGATTGTCGGCTTCGTTCTATCCCGCCGCGTCACATCGGAAGGCGGTATTGCAACCGTTTCCAATCTCAACGCAAGGATCAAAGCGTGGTGGATGATGATCGCAATTTTCGCGATCGCATTTTACTTCGGCAAATCCGTCACGATCATCCTGTTTGCGCTCACCAGTTTTTATTGCCTGCGCGAATTCCTTTCAATCACACCCACACGCGCGGAAGATCACACCGCAACCGTGGCCGCATTTTACCTTTTTATCCCGCTGCAATACTGGCTGATCTGGTCCGATTGGCAAAGCCTATTTTCGATCCTTATTCCGGTCTGGGCGTTTTTGCTGCTGCCGTTGCTCGCCGTACTCAAAGGTGAAACGCAAGACTTCCTGACCCGCAGCGCCAAAATCCAGTGGGCAATGATGCTCAATGTTTATTGCATCAGCCATGCCCCCGCGCTCCTGCTGCTAGACATTCCAGGATTTGACGAAAATTTCCTCTTGCTCTTCTTCCTTATCACCGTCGTGCAATTGTCGGACGTGATGCAATATGTGTTCGGCAAACTGTTCGGCAAAACCAAGGTCGCCCCGCGCGTCAGCCCGGCAAAGACGTGGGAAGGATTGATAGGCGGAGGAGTTACTGCGTCGGCGATTGGTGCCGGATTGTTCTGGATCACACCGTTCACACCGCTTCAAGCGGGCTTGCTAGCAGGCACAATTGTATTCGCCGGATTTGCGGGTGGCTTGGTGCTGTCAGCGGTTAAACGATCTTTGGGCGCAAAAGATTGGGGGACCATGATCGAAGGGCATGGCGGTGCACTTGACCGGATGGATTCGGTCAGTTTTTCAGCACCAGTTTTCTTCCACCTCGTTAATTACTTCTTCGTGCCCTGAGGGGCTTGAGCGGTGCTGCTTCTCATCTCGATTTGGGCCCTAGCCGAGGCGATTGTTTTCTTCATCGTCGCCGATGTGCCGATCATGGCGCTCGGCATCAAAGCCGGCTGGCAGAAGGCGCTGGTGGGTGCCGGTATCGCGGCTGTGTTCGCGGCCATTGGCGGAGTTGCTCTGCTGATCTGGGCAAAGGACAACCCTTTCCTTGCTGAGGCGATCATGGTCGCCCTTCCCGGCATCGATGCCGCGCTGGTCGAGGAGGTCGACATCCATTTTGAGGATATGGGCTATCTCGGCATGGCGATCGGCAGCTTCACCGGCGTTCCGTACAAGCTCTACGCTCTTGCCGCTTCTCACTATACTGCGGGAGTGGGAACGCTGGCCCTGTTTGCCCTCGCCTCAATCCTCGCCCGGCTGCCGCGTTTTGCACTCGTGGCACTGGTCGCAGGTTGGCTCGGACCTAAGCTGGTGGAGCGCTTCGGTGTGGGGCCCGTCTGGAGCGGTTTCGCGGTGTGCTGGACGGGCTTCTACCTCTGGTATTGGAGCGTCATGGGCTTTTGAGCCGTTCACCCAAACCCAAGAGCTTCCTGCTACTCAGATGGCCATACAGGGGAACACGATATGTTTGGTCGCAAAGGTTTGGGCTCATCCAATGGTAGCGGGCGCGATTCCGCGCCCAACAACTTTGACGCCATGGTGGCACCGGGGGGTAAGATCGACACCGCGATGAGTGCGGCGATCGGCCTGTTCACGCGCATCCTTCAAGAGGAAGGCCGCGATGTCGGCAACTACGCCATGCCCGAGCATAATGGCGCCCAAGTCAGAGAACTGGTCGCCAAGTGCATCACCTATGAAGATGGCGGCGTCGCGCAATATGCAACGCTTGGTGTTACCCGCGATTTCAATGCGTTTTCCTATCAGCCGCATTGCTTTCTCTTTCTGATCAACAACGCCGCCATGATCGCCGAGGATCTGCTTCCCGGCCCCCAGCGCGCAATGCTGGCGGCCTCGCAATGCCGTGAGCCGCTGTTCCACGCCCATGTGATGCGCCAATGGATCAAGCATATTCGCCCTGTTGGCAAGGCACTGACCTCGAATGAGCCTGAAGCGCTCGACCTGTGTTTCAAAGCACTGATCGCCGATGTCGCCAAGGTCGTGCAATCCGCTCCGCAATGGCTGTCAAGCGAGACCAATCTGGGCAATCTCGCGAAGGAATGGCTGTCGGGCTATCCCGGCACAATCGGCCGCCCGCTCGATGGAGAGGTACGGCGGATCAACAACATTCCGATGACAGACTTTGTCGCAGAATTGCTCACTGACTGGATGGCGCAGATCCAAGCACAAGGCCTGCGTGAACAGCACAAAGCTCGGATGGGATAGCAGCCACTATTCGCGACGGCGTTTCTTCGACCCGAAGAAGCTGCCCCCGCCCAACACAGTGACGCCTAGGAAGAACCCGAAATCATACCAGCCGCCCGAATTGGGCACCGCATAGACGGCAATATCGGGTGAAAAGAGCGATCCGATCCAGCTCCATGGAAAGATGAAGCCGTGCCAAAGGCCCCATAGGAAACCTGGCGCATCGGGTCCCGCACTCACGCCTGCATCGATCTGCCGGGCGCAGGCCGACAACAACAGTGCGAGCGCGACTGCAGGCAGAATACGCCCGAGCTTCATCGCAAACGCTCCGCTCCTTAAGGCATGTAGGCAAAGATGATCAGAAGGCATGCCGGCAGAAAAATGCCCGCCATGCCAGCATGGATCATCGCAGCATTGTGAGTGTGGCCCATGCCCGATGTCCGCAAAACGCGCATCGCATTTAGTAGATAAATTGCTGATACGATCAGTCCGAAAATACCGGCGGCAACAGGAAGGTTCATGGGGTTCGTCCTTGTGTTACGCGCTGATCCCAAGCGCTGTCAGGACGTTATTACATATTCAAGTGTCAAGTGCGAGGGGCTTGTCTGCAGAACCCGATTTCGCTCATCTCAAACGAAGCGACGCACCATGCCTTCGCTGCGTGTTTCCCTGAATGCGACGGTTGCCGCATCCCATTCCGCGGCCGCCAGATGGTTGAAAAGTCGCGGGGGCAGTGGACGCAAAAAGGCAAGACCAGCCTGTCTCGAGTTGCGCCAGGCGACCTCCGCCATATGGGGCCCGGTTCCGGCAATAAAAATGCGAACATATTCGCCAAGCCGAAGCCCTCCACGCGGATCTTCCACCCGGCACCCGCCATGCGACAAATCACCCAACTCAACATCCCACTGCATACCCTTGGGTGTGCGATAGGAGCCGGTTGCCGTTGTCTCGACACGAGTGGACTGACGTGACCTCATGCGCGGGTGCGTATCACGATCGTAGTTACCAAATTCTTTCCCGCGATAGGGTAAATTGCCGAAGCAAACGGGAAAATTCCCGCAGGCCGTGATCGACTGCGGGAATTTTGAGTAACTCAATGAACGCTTCCTAGCGGTAGATAATTTACTGACAGCTCAAGCATTCCTCGTAATCGGTCTGCTGTTCGCCAAGCTCGGCTTTCAACTCAATTTCAGGAGCATCGGCGGTGTTGTCCGCCTCTACCCCGCCGGCAAAGCCAGCGCGCTGGACCGATTTTGAGCGGAGGTAATAGAGCGACTTGATGCCTTTCTCCCATGCCTGGAAGTGCAGCATCATCAGGTCCCACTTATCGACATCCGCTGGGATAAACAGGTTCAACGATTGCGCCTGATCGATATATGGCGCACGGTCGGCGGCGAATTCGAGCAGCCAACGCTGATCGATTTCAAAGCTTGTCTTGAAGCTCGCCTTTTCTTCATTGGAGAGGAAATCGAGATGTTGAACCGACCCGCCATTTTCGAGGATCGAGTTCCAGACATTGTTCGAATTCTTCGATTTTTTGTCGAGGATTTTCTCAAGATAAGGGTTCTTTACGATGAAGCTGCCCGACAATGTCTTGTGCGTGTAGATATTGGCCGGGATTGGCTCAATGCATGCAGAAGTCCCGCCACAGATGATCGAAATCGACGCCGTTGGCGCGATTGCCATTTTGCAGGAAAACCGCTCCATCGCGCCCATCTCGGCAGCATCAGGGCATGGTCCGCGTTCTTGCGCAAGCAGCATGCTCGCTTCGGATGCCTTGGCCTGAATGTGTTTGAACATTTTTAGGTTCAACGCTTTCGCCATCGCGCTCTCGAAACCCAGTCCTTTTTGCTGGAGGAAAGAATGAAATCCCATCACTCCAAGTCCAACCGAGCGCTCGCGCTCAGCGGAATATTTCGCGCGCGCCATTTCATCGGGCGCACGGTCGATATAATCCTGCAGGACATTGTCGAGCATTCGCATTACGTCTTCGATGAATTGCTTGTCACCGCTCCACTCATCCCATTTTTCAAGATTGAGCGAGGAAAGGCAACACACCGCCGTGCGATCATTGCCGAGGTGGTCAATCCCTGTCGGCAGAGTGATTTCAGAACACAGGTTAGAAGTTGAAACCTTCAGGCCCAGATCGCGATGGTGCTTTGGCATCATCCGGTTCACCGTATCGTTGAACACGATATATGGCTCACCCGTTGCGAGACGACATTCGACCAGCTTCTGGAACAACGAGCGCGCATCAACCTTGCCGCGCACTTCGCCCGTTTTAGGTGATTTCAGCTCAAACTCAGCGCCATCACGCACCGCTTCCATGAACTCATCGGTAAGCAGAACCCCATGATGCAGGTTCAACGCCTTGCGGTTAAAGTCGCCAGAGGGTTTGCGGATTTCGAGAAATTCCTCGATCTCTGGGTGCGAAACATCAAGATAGCACGCAGCCGAACCGCGCCGTAGCGACCCTTGGCTGATGGCAAGCGTCAGGCTATCCATCACTCGTACAAATGGGATAATGCCGCTGGTCTTGCCGTTGAGACCCACGGGCTCACCAATTCCGCGGACGTTACCCCAATAAGTGCCAATGCCGCCCCCTTTGGAGGCAAGCCAGACATTCTCATTCCAAGTGCCAACAATGCCGCCAAGGCTGTCTTCCACTGAGTTCAAATAGCAAGAAATCGGGAGACCTCGCGCTGTGCCGCCATTGGACAAAACCGGGGTTGCAGGCATGAACCACAAGTTCGAGATATAATCATACAGACGCTGCGCATGATCCTGATCGTCGCCATAGGCATCCGCGACGCGTGCGAAAAGATCCTGAAACTTTTCACCGGGCAGCAGGTACCGATCAATCAGCGTTTCCTTGCCGAATTCGGTGAGATTCGCATCTCGAGCTTCGTCGATTTTGATGTCGAAGCGGCGATCATTCACCTTTTTGCTGTCCGGAATGGCCGCTTCCTTAGCAGCAGCAGCCACAGCATTGCCGAGCGCTTCTGCACTTTTGGCTGCGATCAGATCTTCGCTTCCAAGGTCGGACTTATCCATTTTTACAGCCTTCTTATCGCTGGTTTCAGCCGCGCTTGTCTCATTTTCTTCTAGCACATCGGTTGTGTTGTCAGCCGGCACATTATCACTCGCTTTGAAATCCATTTAAGCCCCATATTGTCCCCGGAATCGAACACGTGCGCAAGCACAATGTTCCAATTCTGTTCTAAATCTTTCCCTCGACAGCAGGCCCACAACCTATCCACATGGATAGACCCAGACTTATCCGCCCTAACTCCCCCGATCCGCCTTTTTTACCCCTAGTTTGAGCGAATCCTCCTCCACCCGCACCGATTTGTGCGCAAGGGGAAACACCAAGTTGTGGGGGTCCGTGTGCGAACCGAACCACTAGATACTGAATCAGGCACGGATTCTCGTCAACACAAGATTAACTCTATTTCGGTCAGAAAAGCGAGTGTATTACCCCGATACACCACCGCGACGCGCGGAGAAAGCTAGAGTCGTGGACTGCGCAAGCCCAAAATTGAATCTGTGAAGAAAAATATGGTGATTGAATCATGTGAATCAAATGCGGACTTATTTGAATCCGTAACGGCAACCTTCTTGCGCGGGTTGTTGCCTTTGGTCGCTACCCAAAGACCGACCAAAGCGTCGTAGCTGCGCCCAACGCCAAAAGGAGGTGGAAAGTGGCAAAACCTGATTTGATGTTAGGGATGGTTTTCTTGAATTCCTCCGAATCGTTGACATGCGGGAAAGGCTCATCGGGAACAGGCTTACCTAAAAAGGCACACAACGGCTCCCATCCCTGCTTCACTTCGAAAACCAAAAGCCGTTCGCGCGGTAATTCAGTCTGTACTTCAGCGTTATGCTTTTCGAATGCCTGTTTGGCATGGCTTTCCTCGAATTGCCGCCCGTCAAACATGCGGTTCCACACGGTGCCATCAGCCATTTCGACATTCTGTCGGATTGGCGGGATTAACCTTCGGGCCCACAATGGTGGTGCCTTGCCTATCGGAATAATGGTCGAGCTGGCGCTTTTCCACCAGCTGTCAGCGCTACGCACTGTCAGGATGACTTTGGCTTCGGGGTAGTAATCGGCAAGTTCCCGCCAATAGGATGCAGTGGGGAAATCGACGGCGGCGGGAAAGCCTTGATAGATGGCGTCCCAATCTGGCTCCTCGCCCATCGCAATGCCATGCCACACCTTCATCTGTGTCTTACTCCCCATCACTTCAAACATATGATGAGTTTTGTCATATCCCAGAGTTTCAAGAGCGGCCTTTAAGGAGGCAGTCCCAGTCCGGCCAAAGCCCGCGCCAATAACCTGCAATGCCATTTCTTCTCCCGCGCGCCCTTGGCGTTAGCCTCTCACCAAAACTGCATCTTGGGCAGACTTTGCATGAGACGCAATTTCATCCGCCAATGTATCCGTCAGATCAAGCGGAAGATCGTGGCCCCAACCAGGGATCGTCACCAGCTTTGCGTCTGGAATATGCTTCGCCGTTTCACGGCCCGCTTCGACTTTGACCAGTGGATCGCCTTCGCCATGCAGCACTAGTGTCGGTGTCGTCACACCTTCCAACCGTTTACGCCGGTCGCCATCATCAATGATCGCCGCAAGCTGTCTGGGCAGTCCGGCGGGATAGACATTGCGGCGCACATTCTTGAGCACCACCGCGCGCCGTTTTTCAGGGTCACCGGGAAAGCCGGGCGAACCGATCTTTTGGCGAATATGCATACCATGCGCGACGAGGTCTTCCTCCTCCATCGAAGGAAGTGGCGCGATCAGTGCCTCCATAGCTTCCTTGTCAGCTTGCGGCAGTTTGGGATTACCCGTGGTGGACATAATAGATGTCAGTGAAAACAGTTTGTGGCGATGGTGGATCGCCATCAGCTGTGCGATCATTCCGCCCATCGAAGCGCCTACAACATGTGCCTTTTCAATTTCGAGAGCGCCCAGCAATCCTGCGGCATCATCGGCCATGTCTTTCAAAGTATACGGGACAGGCGCAGGCCAACCGAACCGTTTGCGTAGCACCTGCCAGACAATCCCAGGGGCGCGCGCATCGCCCATCTTCTGGCTCAAACCGATATCGCGATTATCGAACAGAATTGTATGAAATCCGCGATCGACCATCGCGGCGACGAATTCATCGGGCCACAGCGTCATCTGCGCACCGAGACCCATCACCAGCAACATTGTCTCATGGTCTGGATTGCCGTGCGTTTCGTAATACAGCTCCAGCCCGGTGGTTGTCGTGGTGATTGTTGGCATGGGTTTTCCCTGATTTGCTATTCGCTGGGTGTCTGGTCCGGCAAGTCTAGTAACTTATCCTGCGCAAACGCAACGCCGCAATTGCGAGACAAGCACCTACCTGCCTCGCAATTTGCGCCATTTCAGAGAAACGATTGCGGAAATCAGCTGCCAAACGCGATGTAGACATTGCCGCTGGCGTTCGCTGCCAGTTGGGCGCGAGGCTTGCTATCAAGTTCAACCAACAACTCGTTCCTCTTGGCTAGGTCATCGGCGAACACGATATCTGCGCGAAATAGCACGTTTTGCGTATTTGCCACCGGCGCATCGCGAAGATCACCCATACGCCGCACCGCGTATTCAGCCGTTTCAACAGCAGACCGATTGGACGTGTTTGTCAGCACCTTAAAATCGGTCGGACGGCCTTTGTCATCCAGCCGGAAGCCGAGCTGCACAATCCCTTCAGCAGGAGTGCCAACGCGATTGATCGGATTGCGGGTGAGAGCCCGGTTCAGTTTCTTGTTCGCCTGCTCTTTCCAGTCGGTCATCTTCGTCACGATAATGGCCCTATTGTCGTCTCCGCCAGCGGTGGCCGGGGCTGCGAGTGAGACAGAGGCAGCAGCGGCAAGCAGCGGAATGGCGGCGATCTTGGGAAAATTGGTCATTGGATCATCCTTTCGGGGTTGTCGGGATGATCGGCCGGAAACGTCGCGCAGCGCAGGCAGTACCCGAACCCGCATAAAACGGCATTCGCAGTCGATCGGGACACGACGGCACAGAGTAAAGGGGCAAAGATTGGGGCGCCGTCGTGTCTGATTACGACAATGAAGAATTGGCCCGGCCAAACAACGCAGCATCGGCAAAGTGGCGAGGAGGGACCGCGAGCGACCTCAAAAACCGACAAAAGGGCGATTTGCGTCTACGAATATAAACGGAGCCAGATCACGAACATCGCTTCGAGATGCATTACGATTTGCGCCATTCCGGACCGTAGATTTCGAACCCGCGCGCTTTCAGGCTGTCGAGAACGCCCTCATCCTCAGCAAGCACACGCAAAGGCACAACGGCAAGCGTCACACCGTCTTGAGTCGCGGCATCTTCTATCATGCCAGTCCACTGCACGCGGATGTCTTCACCCAATTCGTTATCAGCCCATGGCCAGCATTGGCCAAGCGCCATTTCCAATGGATTCGCCATCACGGCAGGAACATCGAATTTGCGCCAGTCATTACCGCGCGCTTCAATGATATCCTGACCCTGCTCGGTTGCGCTCATCGCTGCTTCAAGGCAGGGAATATGGCTTTCCGGCGGAGCTTGTGCGAGGTTGTCGAGCAGGTCTTCGCCCCTGAACCGTTCAGGCCGGGTCACAGGCACATCGGCTTTGTCCGCCGCCTTCTTGACGATCTCGGTCGCATCCTTGGTCGTATCGTCATCAAAATCGAGACGGCGAGCGAGCAGATCAAACCCCGTCATCAGGAAGCTAACACGATCATAGTCCTGATCGTATTCTTCCTCTAGCGCTGCGAGCCGTTCGCGTTGTTGGGGCGTCAGGTAATCCGCCGCCACGCTTTTATCGGGCAGCCGCGTAAAGCGCCCTCCGCGAAAGATCAGCCGGAACGCATCGCCGGGAGAGAATTTGGGAGCTGCGCGGATGATGACACGGTCAGACTCGCTCACCGCCTCTTCCAACCGGTTAGGAAACCACGGCGTAGACTTGGGCACCGCGCGGATCTCTCCGACGAGGATGACCGTGCCGGTCGGCGTATCAATAAACCACATCGGCGCACCAGAACGCTGCGCTGTGACGAGGATCTGGTTGGTGGATTGGGGCGGCGGTCCAGGCGCAGCGTCCTGAGCCGCCGCGGACACTGAAAACGTGCCAATGACAAATGCAGCAATAGTCAGGTTCACAGAACGCATAGTCGTTCCTTCGATTATTCCCCCGCTATGGCCTCTGGAACAGCCTCCAACTGAACGATCAATGAAGTCTGCTCGCTATCCTCATCATACTCGCAGCGCACGCGCATGAGCAGGGGGAGTTTTGCTCGGCCTGGAACCCAGTAATCGAGGACGCCATCAGAGGCGCAGTTAGCAGCGGAGATCATCCGCGCGTCAAAGTGTTGCCGCGTGGTCATGCTGGATGATCTGGGGTGCTCGGCGACATTGGCAACAAAGAAGGCCTGCTGTGCATCCAGCCTTTGCTGGATTGCCTCGCGCGAAATGCGGTGTGTGCTGCCGTGCTGGACCGTGATCCAATCAGGCTGATCGCTGACGGGCGGCGGGCCAGACAGGCTCCAGGGGCGATGGGCGGCGATCCAAGGAATGCCTCCGCGCTCGACCATCAGGATGTGAGGGCTGCGCGGCTCCACGCCTTCATCGCGCTTGATGGAATAACCTTGGGCTTCGCCGTTCTCGTCATAGTCCATCGAGTTGACGAAGCGGTCCACCAGCAGGGTGGTTTCCTCGCCCGTCTCCCAGTCGATCTGGACGAAATAGACCTCCACCCTAGAGGCCTCGTAATAGCCCAGATTGTCGGTCGAGACGCGCAGCAGGAACAGGTGGTCCTCGCTCACGCCGATCGGATCCTCGACAAGGTCGATGAACGTGTCCGGGCTTGCGGCAACAGGCGCTGCAAAAGCGAGGCAAAGAGCGGCCAGCGGGGACTTGAGCGGTTGTATCTTCATGGCACCAGCACCGTATCGCGCACTTCCGTGTTCGTCTCCGGATAATCCATCGTATAATGCAGGCCCCGGCTCTCTTTGCGCTCCAGCGCGCTGCGGACAATCAGCTCGGCGGATTGGAGCAGGTTGCGCAGTTCGATGAGGTCGGTCGTGACGCGGAAGCTTCCGTAATAATCGTCCACCTCCTTCGTTAAGAGCGCGATGCGGTTGGCGGCGCGCTCCAGCCGCTTGGTGGTGCGCACAATCCCGACATAGTTCCACATGAAGCGTCGAATCTCGGTCCAGTTCTGCTTGATGACGACCTCTTCGTCCGAATCCGTCACGCGGCTTTCGTCCCACGGCTTAATCTGCGGAGGCTCCTCCAGCTCGTCCCAGCGCGCGAGGATGTCGGAGGCCGCCGCATCGCCATAGACGAAGCATTCGAGCAGGGAGTTCGACGCCAAACGGTTCGCGCCATGCAGCCCGCTTTCGGTGCACTCACCCGCCGCCCACAGGCCGGGCAGATCGGTGCGCGCCTGCAAATCCACGACCACGCCGCCGCACGTATAGTGCTGCGCGGGCACGACCGGGATCGGCCCGGTGGTCATGTCGATCCCCAGCCCCAACAGCTTTTCATGGATCGTCGGGAAGTGCTCTTTCACAAACTCCGGCGGCTGATGGCTGATGTCGAGATGGACATAGTCGAGGCCGAACCGCTTGATCTGGTCATCAATTGCGCGCGCCACGACATCGCGGGGGGCAAGCTCCATCCGCTCCTTGTCGTAATCCTCCATGAAGCGGCGGCCGGTCTCCGGGTGGAACAGACGCCCGCCCTCGCCCCGCACCGCTTCGGTGATGAGGAAGTTTTTGACCTCGAGATTGTAGAGGCAGGTTGGGTGAAACTGCATCATCTCCATGTTGGAGACGCGCGCGCCCGCTCGCCATGCCATCGCAATGCCGTCTCCGGTGGCGCCGCGCGGCGCGGTGGAGAATTGGTAGACGCGGCCCGCGCCGCCTGCGGCAAGGATCGTGGCACGAGCGGTGTGCCGTTCGACCCGGCCCGTTTCCTCATTGAGCGCATAGACGCCCCAGACGCGGCCTGCAGCGGAGAATTTCTCCCGGTGGCGGTCGGTTATGAAGTCAATCGCGGTGCGCCCGCCCAGCATTGTGATGTTGGGGCTCGCCTCCGCCGCTTTGAGCAAGGCGGACTGCACCGCCCAACCGGTCGCATCGTCAACATGGACGATCCGGCGATGCGAGTGCCCGCCCTCACGCGTCAGGTGGAGCGCGTCTTCGTCACGGTTAAACGGCACGCCCAGCTCGCACAGGCGATCTATGCTGTCAGGCGCACGCTCGATCACGAATTCCACTGCTTCGCGGTCGTTCAGGCCCGCGCCGGCGACCATCGTGTCGCGCACATGGTTGTCGAACGTATCGCCCGCATCCAGAACTGCCGCTATGCCGCCTTGCGCCCACGCCGTTGATCCTCCCGTCAAGGAACCTTTCGCCAGCACAAGCACACTTTTCGTCTCCGCCAGTTCGAGCGCAGCGGTCAGCCCTGCAGCGCCCGATCCAATTACGAGTACATCGTAGGTTTGTTTTGTCTCGCCCATGCGCATTGCCATGGCGCGCTATCAACGGCGGGGCAAGAGGCAGAACGCACAGCCGCATTGCAGCTCTTTAATGGAGGCAGGGCATGGCGAGCTACGCATCGGCGTGCACTCTGCTTGCTTTAAAATTTCGCCGACAAAAGAAGGACACTTGGTTTATGTCCGATCTGCTTAACATCTTCCGACGAACCCTATGCGTTATGGGGCACCATCCCCAATGCTTGGCAAAGTCGTGTGGACGAAACCAGGTTCAGGCGGCCTAGCTAAAGGGTGTAGCAATCCAGATCATCGGCGACGCTAACCTTGCCCTCAAAGTTTTCGCCAATCGCGATAAGACCATTTTTAATCCGGCTAAGGCTTCGCTGCATATTGTGGGTGAGAACCAGTCGCTTTGGTTTCAAAGCACCTGCGAGCTCGCCGATTTGTTCGGGCGTGCGGTGTAGTCCCCGTGGCTGGCCTTCCTCACCATTGATGACGTGGTGCGCAAACAAGATTGCAGGCTTGGCATCTGTTAAATCCTTCAAGAAGTTCTCGCTCAGGGAACTCTGATCTCCTGTAATGATCACGCTCTGGTCCCCAAGGTCGATCAAATAACCGAGTGAGGGGACCGGGCCGTGATGCACAGGGTGAGCGATGACTGAATAATCGTTTGAAATGTCCAGGCCGGTCGGGGGCGCATTGCCCTCATCGGTTAGGATATCGCGCGGCTCAAGCAGTGGTTTATTCTCTGAGCCATCCAGAAAGCCGCCATTATATGCAAATGCCCCTGCTCCCTTGGAGATCAGACGATCCAAGAACTTCGAGGTTGATGGAAAGCGAGGCGCATTATCAGGCCCGATAACGGGCAGCGGCTCTGTACGCCCCTCAAATCCACCCGAATTCAGCACGTCAATCAAATCGCCAGAGTGATCTGCATGGAGGTGAGTCAGCACGATGGCATCAAGCGTTGAAACGCTGGCGCCGGCCTGCGCAAATCGAACGAAACTACCCGATCCTGCATCAATCAAGAGCCGTGCCTTACCATCCATCCAAAGCAGATAGGATGTGCCCGCGCGTGCATCCGAGCCTCCTTCCGCAATCGGCCCACCAGTGCCAAGAACTTGAATCGCAACACCTTCTGAAGGACATTCAGCGGGCTGTTCGGCGCGCAGAAAAATCCGATCACTTTCAGCAGAACTGCTTTCTGGCTGCGTGTTTTGTTCTTCAGTCTGAAACCAAGCACATCCAGCCAGAGAGGCTGCAGCAGATGCGGCGAATACGAAACGAATAATTTCCATACTTGTTATGATCCGGTACCAGTTAGTTGAACAAACACGTCCTCAAGGTCGGCTTCTCTGGTGGTCACATCCTCAATCGACAGGCCTTGTTCCTGCAAAATTCCAAGCACTTGACCAGCGCTCATTCGATCCTTGTCATAGGTTACTTCTACAGACCGCTCACTGACGAGCGCAACTTTGCTAAACGCTTCATGTGTCGGCGCAACCACGAGATCATTCGCAACTGTAACAGCGACAATTTTCTCGCGCGCCATATCAACGAGCTCTCGCGTGGGTTTATGGGCGATGAGTTCGCCGTGATTGATGATGGCGATTTCGTCGCACAACTCCTCTGCCTCCTCCAAGTAATGCGTGGTCAACACCACCGTCACACCTTCACGGTTAAGTTCTGTCACAAGTTCCCACAATTGCCGTCTCAGTTCGACATCAACGCCTGCCGTCGGTTCATCAAGCACCAGAATTGGAGGAGAATGCACCATTGCTTTTGCCACGAGCAATCGGCGCTTCATGCCCCCTGACAAAGTGCGCGCGTAAGCATCACGTTTGTCTGCAAGCCGAACCGCCTGAAGCAATTCCTCTGATCGCCGCATGGCTTTTGCAATGCCATAAAACCCGCCCTGATTTTCCAACACCTCGAACGGAGTAAAGAAGGGATCGAACACGATTTCCTGTGGGACAATTCCGATTGCGCGGCTAGCGTTGCGGCGGTGTTCGTCAATATCAAAGCCCCAGATATTTGCGCTGCCGCTCGTTTTCATGACGATTCCGGCAAGGATATTGATCAAAGTCGATTTACCCGCACCATTAGGGCCAAGCAGCCCAAATATCGAGCCTTCAGGCACATCGAAACTTACCCCGCCAAGCGCAAGTTTGCCTTCAGCATCAGCGCCTTTTGCGCCCTTGGGCGCAGCATAGCGTTTGATGAGATTATCGATGCGGATGGCGGGTTCATTGGACATATTACAACGCCCTAATTCGGCCGAGGTTTAAGCGCAAACAGCAATTGAAATCAGGCCCAGACCAGATTATGCGAAACTCCCATGAATACCGCTCCACCAGAAACCATCTTTACCGATACCAAGCGCGTCAGTTGTGACGGGGCCAGCGATATTCGCGGCGGGTCAGGATATCGGCCCGCGGCTCTTGGCCACCCGCGCATCTTCCTGGAAATCGACGAGCATGGTTATGTCGATTGCGGCTATTGTGATCGCCGGTTTGTCCTGCGCGGTGGACCAGTGGATGGAGCAGAACACGCTGCTCTGCCCGATATCTCAGAAGGGGCAGATCCCGGTCATAGCTAAAGTTTCCCCCTTTAGAGGATCAATCTGGCCAATCGCCGAATGCTTTGGAGCCAGTGCGTGTGTGGCCTTTGCTAGCCCAGTCGCTGCCTGAGACCAATGCCCCGCGTTGCTGCGATCATACCGGGTGAATTTTAGGAACTCGAAGGCGTTGGCGTTACCCTCAATGGCAACGGTAAGAGCGACGTTACAAATTTTGGAACGGTCGGGATTGTTTGAGATGCGACCGATTGTTTACTAAGCGCGGTTGCGGACGGATTTGATATCTATTGCGACTGGCATTTTCGCAGCGGTCAACATGGCGATGCTGAAAACATATTTCTCCGCCTTAAAGACTGGTTAGATATCTGTTTGCCTGCCCCACTCGGCAAGCAACGGCCGCGAATTTACAGCGAGGCTGAACTCGAAGAGAGCGGCCGTGAACATGGCGAGAGATATATCAAGTATCTGAAAAATCAACATAACTTGTATGATTATAGATTGCGGATCAAAACTGCATCCGATGATCAAGCCGCCGTCGAACTTAAAATGCGCCGAGCCAAAGACACGGGCCGCAGGTTGATTAATTTGAGCTTTTATCGTTAGAAAATACAGGCTCGAAGTGGTCAGTGACCATTCAGTAAATATATGGCAGTCGTCGGATTGACGGGGTAAATTGAGGAGTAGTGCGATGAAGAAAGCAGCTTTAGTCGGTGCAGCCTTAGGCCTTTCCCTTGTGGCCTCGCCCGCGCTCATTGCGCAAGAAACAGATGGTGCAGAAGACTTAGAAGAAACAATCGAAGTCGAAATGACCAAAGGCGAAAAACGGCTTGCGAAAATGATTGAAGGCCGCGTTGCAGGAAAACCTCAAAACTGCATCAGGGTTTTCCCTAGTGAACGACTGACTGTAATTGACAACACAGCCTATGTGTACGGCCGTGGCAACACCATTTATGTACAAAAGACCAGCCGTCCTGATCGGATCGATGACAGGGACGTCCTCGTTTCACGCCGCTTCAACTCGACGCAAGTCTGCCGGCAGGACATTGTGACCACTATCGATCCTGTAACAGGCATTTTCACCGGCGCTGTCTTTTTTGAAGAATTCGTGCCTTACACGCGCGTGGCTGAGGATGAGCAGGCGGGCTGATTTAGTCGTCAGTCCCGCCGTTCTCAATCAACGCAAGACAAGGTATTGTCGTGTTGATCCTTGAACCGGGTTGTTCTTTTTTGCGAATTTTCTGACTGGCGTCCTGCGTCATTGAAGAAAGGCGAGACGGGGGCTGCATCAGAAAAACGCGGCAAATCAAGTTCGAACTGACCTCGACTTTTTCGGCAACCAAGATCCTGAAGCGCTTCGATTGAAGCCTTATAATTGGCAAGCAGCTTTGCAGAATGCGGATCGATTTGCCCAAAATCGATGCCGGTTTCCAAATTATCCCACACACGGTCACTGCGCCGTATCGCTTCCGCTTGTGCGTGAAGCTCCGACAGTGGCGGCATTCTATCAAGAAGCTTGCGTTCCGGCTGATCTCGCGAATCTGTTGCGTCCAGAGCGGTGAATTCCAGCTCAAGCGATGCTTTCGCACGCTTGCCATCAGATTGCCTGACGGGGTTAGATAGTATGGTCTTATTGCGCTCCCGCGCCAATGCATCGTTAACTTGCTGCGATTTGACAGCCACAGATGATTTTGTCTTATTTTTGTGCGTTTTCGGAACGGTATCGCTATATTTTCCCGGTTTTTTAAGCGGTTCCCAGTCGAAATGTCCCAACCTCTGATCGACGCCAATTAGCCGCCGCATCCGTTCCGATCCGTTCCAATCTCCAACCAGCCAACCGGTAATGCAAGACACTCCGATAAGTGCCAGCCAAATTTCAAATGCAAATAATTGTTCCACGTCACGTCCCTTTATCGAGCTTGGCGCCTCCCACAGCGCCGCCGCCCTTATCCAAGTTTTGACCCCAAGTCCGAACCCATCATCTAGTGAGATGAAAAGCATCAGAACATGCGTATCTTACCGGAATTGCACGCGATTTTTATTCGCATGGCTACGTAGAGAAACATTAACTATTCGAAATTCGAAGCGGCTTGGCCAGCTGACAGCGGAAGCCGCAAGCAGTTCAATTTAAAACAAAAAAACCGCTCAACCTGGGGTGGCTTCACTCGCCATAGCGTTCATCTTTGCCAGAATATCCTCCGCTTCGGTAATGATTCGATCTATCAATTCTTGGCAAGTAGGGACGTCATTGATGAGCCCTGCAACCATCCCGCAAGACCATGCGCCCTTATCCATTTCGCCTTCCATCATGATCGAAGGATAGACGCCGGCAACCTCTTCGAGGATGTCTTCAAATTTGATATCATCACCAAGCCGTTTCTCTTTTTCCAGCAACCGCTCCACCGCCTCGTTGGTCATCACCCTTTCGGTGTTACGGAGTGGGCGCATGACTAAACGAGTATCAAGCTCTGATGCTGCCACAATCGCCGCTTTAACGTTGTCGTGAACGGGTGCTTCCCTGGTCGCGATAAATCGCGTTCCCATATTCATCCCCTGCGCGCCCATGGCGAGACTGGCAACAAGACTGCGACCATCGGCCATACCTCCAGACGACACAAACGGGATTTCCAGCTCATCAGCGGCGCGAGGCAAGAGGATGAAGTTCGGAATATCATCTTCGCCCGGATGTCCGCCGCATTCGAACCCGTCGACGCTGACTGCATCGCAGCCAATCTCTTGAGCTTTCAGAGAATGACGCACGCTGGTGCATTTGTGGATCACTTTGATCCCCGCATCTTTAAGCGGACCCAACAGATCAACCGGATTGCGGCCCGCCGTTTCGACAACCTTCACGCCGCCATCAATCACGGCCTTCACGATACCGGGATAATCGGGCGGGGTCAGCGTGGGCAGGATGGTGATGTTCACGCCAAACGGCTTGTCGGTCATATCCTTGCAGCGCGCGATTTCATTCGCCAGATCCTGAGGCGTCTTTTGCGTCAGGCCGGTGATGATGCCAAGCCCGCCCGCATTCGAAACAGCCGCCGCCATTTCGGCAAAGCCGACATAGTGCATGCCACCTTGAATGATGGGATGCTGGATGCCGAACATTTCGGTGATTGCAGTTTTCATGGCTCAATGTCTCCCTGATGCGTTAATTGCGCGCGAGACAAGCGGAGTTTGTCGCCCCTTGCAAGCGCCGTTTTTGGGAGGAGGCAAAGACGTAGCGTCAAGTTTGAAGAGATGGCTTGAATGGCCTATGCTATTCCTGTGACGTGGCGAGAATCTGCCGTGTGCTGATCGCGGTTACGCCCGCGTATTGTGCCAGATGATCGCGCAAGTCCGACAGCTGCTTAACGCTGTCGAATTCGCAGTACAGCAAGACGTCGATATCGCCCGAAAGGCAATAGACCGCTTCCACACCCTCCAAATGCTTCATTTCCACAATGAGAGAGGATTGCGAAGCGTTTGTTTCCAACTGTATTGAAAGGAACGCCCGCACATCGGGCATCACATCGCGTGCAAGCCGGACCGTGTAGCCTTTGATTGCGCCCATCTCTTCGAGCTTGATGATGCGATCGTGTGTAGCACTGCGCGACAGATCAATCTCGCGGGCAAGCGCAACAAGGCTTGCCCGCGAATTGCGTTTGAGTGCCTTTAACAAGGTGCGGTCTTTCTGATCGAGCTCTATCATCAATCGCCATCATAGCCCGATCATGACACCAGTCACCTTCCGGTTAGGCGGATAATATCCGGATTCTCCGATATCATGCAGGTGGCGATGGATTGGGAGCGGTGCATATTGGGTTTATTCTCAAGGAGCCCGGCATGGAACTCAGCACTTTTATCGTTTTCGCAATTACTACGATGGTGGTGGTCTTCACCCCAGGGCCAGCAGCCATCACGGTAACCACGCAAGGCTCGGGCAATGGTTTTTGGCGCGCGCAATACGGCATCTGGGGCGTGGCAAGCGCGAATGCGATCTACTTCGCCTTGTCAGCAACAGGGATTGCCGGCCTGCTTATCGCTTCAAATTTGCTGTTTGCCATCATCAAATGGGTAGGCGTCGCCTATCTCACCTATCTCGGATTGTTGGCGATATTCAGCAAATCGGGCGGCCTGCAGGTCAATCAAGGACAACCGCAGAGCCGAACGATCATGTTCGTCAAAGGCTTCGTAGTTGAGTTCGCAAATCCCAAGGCGCTGCTCTATTTTGCGGCCATCTTGCCTCAGTTTCTCGACGTAAGCGCGCCGATTGCGCCGCAAGTTCTAGTTATGGGCCTCACCACGATCGCGTTCGATCTGGTGATCTATTCGGTCTATGTGGGGCTTGGGCAAACGATTGCGGGAAGTGGAGTGAAACCTTGGGCGATCAAGCTGCTCAATCGCGTTGCGGGGACCGCACTTTTGGCCTTGGCTTTCCGAATTGCAAGGGTGAGCAATTGATCGCGCAGCTCGGCTAATCACCTCGTCTATCGATAGGCCCCGTCTCGCACAGATCGCTCACCACGCAGATTTCGCACTTGGGAACGCGCGCTCGACAGACACGTTTCCCGAATTGGATCAGCCAGAAATGCCCATCAGAGAGCGTCCATTCGGGGCTTCGTTCTTCGAGTTGCATGGCGGTTTTCTCGGCAGTTTTGGCCTTAGTGAGGCCAATTCTATTGCACACGCGATGCACGTGCGTGTCGACCGCGATCACATCTTTTCCGAAGGTGAAGCTCATCACGATATCGGCGCATTTGCGGCCAATGCCGGGCAGGCTCATCAGACCCTCGCGGGTGCTCGGCACCATCCCATCATACTCGTCAAGCAAGGCCGTGCAGAACTTGCGGATGTTCCTAGTTTTGTTGTTGTAAAGGCCGCATGGCTTTATCGCGTTAGAAATATCCGCATCATCCAAGGCGAGCATCTCTTCAGGTGTTTTAGCAAGCTTAAACAGAGTCTTCGTCGCAGCCGCAGTGTTGCGATCAAGCGATTGGGCTGAAAGCATACACGAAATGCAGGATCGAAAGGCGTCAGGCTGACCTTTTGGCCCTTTAGCCTTCTTCGTACGGCCCGGCATCGCTTTTGACAGACGCCGATAAACTACTTCGATTTCATCAATTGCAAGCATGCGAGATCAGCGAGCAGGAGGCGATGCGGTTCCTGTTGCGCATAATTTTCTGACTGGGCAGTTCTCGCATTCTGCCTTTCGGGGACGGCAAAATGTCTGACCAAGCTTTTTTAGCAGAAGGTGGTGCTCATCCATATCGGTGGCAGACCACTCATCCGGAACAATGGGCATGAGAGCGTCGTACGTTTTAGCTGTATCAGCTTTTGTCGGAACTATCCCTGCACGCTGCATAATCCTTCGGTGATGGCCATCGATCACCATTGCGCGCTGGTTGAACGTGCTGGCATTCATTACGCCTGCGGAATTCTTCCTAGCGACGCCGGGTAATTGCTCCAACCAGGCCATGGCTTTGTCAGTTTCAAGATTGGACAGATGCCTCAGATCTACGCTGCCTCGAGCTTGAATGATGGCGTTAAGGCAGGCATTCAACCGCTCGGCAGCGACCGCTGGGAAAGTCTGCCGCTGCATTCGCGCTTCGAGTTGATCGACCGGAACACAGGCAACCGCATCCCAGCTGCCAAATTCTTCCAACAACCCATCTGTCGAGGCATTGGACGCTGCAGTTTTGGTCTGCGCGCCGATCACACCGTGCACCAGAACCCATTCTGGGCTACGCCGCGTTTCAAGAGGGCGGATTATCCGGCCGAACTCCGCAATCAGAGCCGCTTGCATAGCGCGCAAATTATCAGTTCGCGGATCTGATCCAAGCGGAAGCTGCATGCAAAGCGATTTGCACGTTCATTCCTCGGACGCAAACCCCTCTACGAAATCTTCAACACCGCTCATGTCATCAAAACCAAAGACATAAGCGACTTCGACCGTGTCAGAGAAATCCAGTACGCCTGGACTTACCGCCGGATGGACGTAGGCAGCATCGGAATTGTGGTTATCGAACAGCCGCTTGGCATCGCGTTTTGCGGCGGGCAAAAGAAAAGTCGGCTTAATTTGTTGCGGATCCGTCCCAGTCAGAATGCTGCACCATCTGCGCATTTGCTCAGCGTCTTTCGGGCAGGTCCCGGATCACCGCAGTCGAAACATCCGAAGGACAAGCTTCTGCATTCCAGGCCTGACCACCCGCCTCCAATGTGATAGCTGCTTTGCTGGTTATGGTCGCAATTGCGGCTTCGCGATAACCATGCACATCAACCCGGCGCTCTCCAAAAGCGAGTTGGGACAATCGGGGCGCGTGGATGCATTCTCCATCCTGCATTCTAGATGCGCCAGAACGCTTCCAAATCCGGCCACAGCTTCGACGTCATCGACATCAGTTTGCCACAACAGCTGGCGATCAAGGGAATACACGATGGGCCACAGCGCTCATTATTCGCGGCGCTATCGCAAGCAGGCGCTCACCATACCCATCTACTGCTTGAAAGAAAGAAAGGTTCGCCGCGCAGCCCAGCCGCTCAATGCAAGTATTGCACACGGCAGCCAGATCCATTGCAATTCTGAAAGGATTGTCACCAATCCGCGCTTTGAGAGAAATCCCATCCCGATCGGCGAAACGCGAATGGGCGTAACAGGTGCAAAAATCCTTGCATCGTCAAATGGCCACCATAGCGCCGCACCCAGGCCCCCACTGGTAAATGTATCGAGCAATCCATGGCTCGCCATTGCGAAAGAGAGAAAGGCAAAGCCGCTTAGGTTGCGCGCCTCTTTCCAAATCGATGACACGACCCCCGCGCACATTATCGCAAACACAATTGAATGTGTCGCTCCGCGATGACCCCACTCGTGCGCATACTCGATCCCCAACCGAAATCCGATCACATCGAAATCGGGCAGGATGGCAAATCCAGCGCCAGCAATTGCGAGCTTTGGCGAGATGCGATTACCTCCCGCTGCCGCTGCTATCGCCAGCGGCACAACGGCATGGGTGAAAATCGTCGGCAATGCGTGCCTTGCGCTCAGCGTTCGAAAGTAAGCGCGAAAGTCACCGGAACTAGAGGTGTGATTTCATCGAGGCCTGCCAATTCTTGCAAAGCAGCTAGACCATTGGTCAGTTCCAGCGCGTCCGCATAGACAATAACTGGCGCTTTGGAGACAACCTGCACCCGGTCATTGCTCGAACGTGTCACCTGTACTTGGGCGGTGATCGGTGCTTCTACACCCTTTACCTCAAGCCTTGCGGCAAGCTCGCTGCTAACACTTTCACCCACAGCAAGGGCTTCGAACGCCGCCGGATCGATAGAGGCCGTAACGGTCGCCCTTGGATTATCGGCGACCTCAAAAAAGATATCACGCATTCGTTCGTTACGGATATCAACACCAGTCTCTACGCTTGCCAGATCAATGGAAATTGTCGCTTCCCCGTTTTCGGAAACGCCGCCAGAAAGCGATGTGAATGAATTCACCTCTGCGACATTGCCGGACTTTACGGAAACATAGGAAAGCGATGAGGTTTCTGGATCGACGGCCCATGCGTCATCGGTAATAGCGGCAGTCTCAGCTGGTGCCTTTGAACAATTCACCAGCGATAAAGCAACAACGCCAATAAGGAGCGTACGCAGCATTGGAAATTCCTTGAGTGTGCACAATGTACCGAGCTTATTCTATCATGAGTGAGGTAAACGTGTAACGCAGAAATGCACCGACAGTTTCATTCCCACTCGATTGTTCCGGGCGGTTTTGAAGTGTAATCGTAAACGACGCGGTTGATCCCTTGGACTTCGTTTACAATTCGCGTTGCAACCTGAGTTAGAAAACCCGCGTCAAATGGATAGACATCGGCAGTCATCCCGTCAGTGCTGGTCACTGCGCGCAATCCGCAAACGTTGTCATAAGTTCGTCCATCGCCCATCACGCCGACGGTCTTTACGGGCAACAACACAGCAAAGGCCTGCCAGATCACATCATAAAGACCGGCATTTCGGATTTCTTCGAGGTAGATCGCATCGGCTTTGCGCAAAATATCGCAACGCTCTTTAGTCACTTCACCCGGAATGCGGATGGCAAGGCCGGGTCCCGGGAACGGATGGCGTCCTACGAATGCTTCAGGAAGACCCAGCTCGCGGCCTAAATCGCGCACTTCGTCTTTGAAAAGTTCGCGCAAGGGTTCGACCAGTTTCATATTCATGCGCTCAGGTAGTCCGCCAACATTGTGGTGACTTTTGATTGTGACCGAAGGGCCGCCTGTGAAGCTTACGCTTTCAATCACATCTGGATAGAGCGTTCCTTGAGCCAAGAAGTCAGCACCACCAACGCCTTTGGCTTCGTTCTCAAAAAGGTCAATAAACGCACCACCGATGAATTTGCGTTTTTTTTCAGGGTCGGTGACACCTTTGAGACCTACAAGAAAGGTCTCTTCAGCGTCCACAGCGATCAGCGGGATATTGTAGTGGTCGCGAAACAATGAGACCACCTGTCCTGTCTCATTCAACCGCATAAGGCCGTGATCGACGTAAACGCAGGTCAATTGATCACCGATGGCTTCATGAATTAAAACAGCAGCTACGGCAGAATCTACACCGCCGGAAAGACCGCAAATCACCCGGCCATCCCCCACCTGCTCGCGGATCTCTGCGATCTTCGTCTTACGAAATTCGGCCATTGTCCAATCGCCTTTGAGCCCGCAGACATGTCGCACAAAGTTGGACAAGAGTTTGCCGCCGTCGGGTGTGTGCACAACTTCAGGGTGAAATTGCGTGCCGTAGAATTTGCGCTCTTCATCAGCGATCACGGCGAAAGGTGCCCCATCCGAAGTCGCCACGATTTCAAAACCGGGTGCGAATTCGGTGACTTTGTCTCCATGGCTCATCCATACCTGATGGCGCTCACCCACTTGCCACATCCCATCGAACAAAGCGCATTCTTTGGTAACGGTCAGAAATGCGCGGCCAAATTCGCCGCCTTCACCCGTTTCATGGCCGGGCCGAACTTCGCCGCCCAGCTGGTGACTCATCACTTGCTGGCCATAACAAATGCCGAGAATAGGAATTCCAGCCTCAAGAAGAGACTGCGGACAACGCGGCGAGCCGTCTTCGGGCACACTTGCAGGCGATCCTGAAAGGATAATGCCCTGGGGCTGCATCCTTTGAAACGTCTCTTCCGCGGCAGAAAACGGGGCGATTTCAGAATAGACACCAGCTTCGCGCACACGGCGCGCAATCAGCTGTGTCACCTGGCTTCCAAAATCAACGATAAGGATGGAATCGGGTATTTGCGTTTGGTCCATGAAAAGAGGCGTTACGGCACCGCTAGCAATGCTGTCCAGCACCAGCCGAGCAGGTTTCAAGGCGTTTTTCTCAGATTATTGCTGACGCTACGGAATGCTGCGGTGCGCCATGGAATGGTCGGGAAAGTGCAAGAAAAGCTGCGTTTTTTGCATTCCAAGTGGGGAACTGCGTCGTTCCTTTCGCATTTGCACATTGAATTGGTGCGCCGCACCATTCGCTGATTTATGCCAGATTGGCGATGGCGTAGCCAAAGAAGGCCGCTCCCGGCGGTCGACCCTGTTCAAAAGACCTCTTCGAAGTAAGGACTTGCATCATGCGTTTCTCTCTCCCGTTTATTGCACTCGCTGCCATTAGCACTCCGATCGCCGCCCAAGCAGACACCACAGTTCCGGTGCGGGTTACGTTCGCTGATATTGACGTGACCAGCTCCGCCGGTCGCAGCACGCTCGAAGCGCGGGTGGAAGCAAAATTAATCGAAGCGTGCACAATCGAGGAAAACAGCCGCTATACCTATGGCCGTAGCATTGTTGATCAAAAGTGCGTTTCTGACGGCCGCACACAGGCAATGGAAGCAATCGCTAAGGTTGCTGCTAATCAAGAGCGTGTCAGTCGCCAGGCTTCTGCCAACTAATTCAATTACTTCATAATAACGTAGAGGCCGTCGGAGCGATCCGGCGGCCTCTCTTTTTGTGAGACCGCACATAATCCCGGCGAGTGCAGAAACTTAGTCGCGAGATCTAATTGCATATTTTGCAATTGAATGCCGAAATTTCTCATTTGTGTTTCATGCAATCGAACAGCAAATAGGCCTTGCGCGTTGAGATACAGGGTCTCTCTCCACTCTTTCAGCGCCCATAAGGCGAGGGGAACGGATTAGTCCGATGCCCCCGCTGTGTTTGACTGCTGCCTACGGGTATTTGACGTATGGGGTCACGTAAGGCTCTTTCAGTTCGGTGACTTCCAGCGCCGTCCTTTACCTTACCGACCTATCAACTGGTGCTCCCCACACCGGACACGTCAATCAGAGCGGGATAGCGCATGATGGTTAGGCGGCTTCGTTTTATAAACGGATGGGATCAGCGGCCTAACTTTCACCAGCACCCTCGCGCAAATACGCAGCAACAACGCGCGAGACGCGGCCACACTCTCCCCTCCCCCCTCAAATGTGGCCGCGTCTTCAAGCGCGGATTCACATTCGCGACGTCATGAGAAGGCGACCTACTGCTCAGCATAACTGGGCAATACAGCAAAGAGCGCGCAGTCGCCCAAGCCACCATGAGCAAGAAAATCCATCACAGTAATTTGAAATATTATTTCTTTATTATCTAATAATAAATCATTCTCGCGCCATATACTAATTCAACCCGAGTGTCGCGATGCGACTGTCCGTTTATCAGTTAAGATCAAAAAGGAGCGCTGCCATGCCAACGATCGCACTAAAGGCAATGATGTTTGCCGCCGCCGTTTTTACAAGCGGCACGGTGTTCAACACACTGATCGTGTAAGCCCAATTACACTAATGCCATGAGAAACGCGGCGCCTTACAATCGGCGTCGCGTCTTCGTTTGAAATCAATCCACCCCGCCCAGGCTTTCAATTTGATCCCGCAATACCGACTTTAGCACCTTACCAATATGGCTGCGCGGCAATTCTTCGATTGCATAAAGCGCTGCAAGTCTTTGGGTCTTGCCAAGCCGCGCATTGACGGCCACCATGATGGCCTTGGTATCGCTCGCCCCTTGCATCAGCACGACGAAACCGACCGGACTTTCTCCCCATCGCTTCGAAGGCGCACCAACGACGGCCGCATCTACCACCGCATCCTCACGCAGCAATTCCGCCTCAAGATCGTTTGGATAGATGTTGAAGCCACCCGAAATGATCATGTCTTTCGCGCGGCCCACGAGCTCAACGAAGCCATCTTCATCGACACGGCCGATATCTCCCATACGTTGCCAATTGATGCCAGTTTCTGGATCCTGCCAATACCCCTCACGTGTTTTGTCCGGCTGGTTCTGATAGCTGCTCATCATGGTTTGCGACAGGCCGATGAGATTGCCAGCATCACCAGGCGCGACTGGCTTGTCTTGATCATCGAGCACTTTCATCTCACTACCGGGCCAAGGCCTACCGACTGTATGCAGTTTGTCAGGGAACTTATGGCATTCCAAAAGGCACACAACACCGCCTTCCGTCATCGAGTAGATTTCAATGAGACCGCCTGGCATACGCTCAAGAACTTCGCGTTTCAGTTCGGCAGAGAACGGCGCAGATGTGCAATATTTGAGCATTAGCGAACTGAGGTCGAACTTTGCCAACCGTTCAAAATCCATTAGCCGTTGATATTGGACAGGCACTAGCATGGTGATGGTCGACTGGTCATTTTGGGCGTGATCAAGCCACTTGGCGCAATCAAATTTGCCCATAATGCGAACCGCGCCGCCAGCAAACAGGGGCGGCAGGAATGCGACCATAGTAGTGTTTGAATAAAGCGGCGTGGAAGCAAGCGATCTTACGGGCAGACCAGCCTCGAGATAGGACACGGCAGTCGACGCGAATTGCCGCCAGCGCATCTGGTGCGAATGCACGATGCCTTTAGGAATGCCTGTTGTACCGCTTGAATAGATTATGTTGAACGAGTCTTTGGGATCAGGCGTGATGTCGGGCGCACGGCTGCCGGGAGGGGCCATCCAGTGTTCAATCTGCTCTAAAGGGACACGGATCAGATCAGCGCCAAAATCAGGTCCAAGCTCGGCCGCCTTGCCGCTATCAATGAACAAATGCCCCGCACCTGAATCCGCCAGCATCCCTGCCAATTGCTCAGGCGCTGCACTTGTCGTCAATGGAGCAGCGACACCACCAGCGCGAATAGCTGCGAGGAACACAAGCGCATAATTGACGCTCGATGTCCCGAGTACGGCGACTGATTGCCCACGCTCCAGCCCGGTTTCCATAAGCCGCGCAGCCAGCCTTTCGACCTCACCTATCAATTCCGCCCAAGCGCACTGCCTCGTGTCATCAATCAGCGCGATTGCATCAGGTTGCGCCATTGCCCACCGCTTTAAGATATCGGGAAATGAACCATAAGGTTCGGTCAGTTCGGCTTGGATAGCCTCACGTGCTTCAGATGCAATCATGCAAACGTTGATGCCGCGCGATCAATGTGGGGGCAAGAGCGCGGCTGTCATATGAGGCCGATTTGTTTACGGTTCTACTTCAACATTGGCCCTTCAACGAGAGAGCTTAAAGGAGGCGGCTATATGATCGGTGACAATGGCGGACGCAAAGGGGCACTAGGTCTCGCATTGCTGGCTATGATTGCCGGCGCACCCATCAACGCTCAAGATGCAGGAGAATCGCCTGCAGAGGCCCGCATTCCAGACAATCCCAAGATCGGGTTGGAAGGGCCCAAAGTGCTTGTTCTGCTGGCTCACCCCGATGATGAAGTGTTGCTGGCCCCTGCATTGTCGCGAATTGCGCGCACGGGCGGCGATGTCACTATTGTATTTGCAACAAGCGGGGATGCTGGATCTGGGCTGAGTGGGCTGAAAAAGGGCCAAGACCTTGCCCGCTTGCGCGAAAGTGAGGCCAAATGCTCCGCCTTTGCCCTTGGCCTCAAAGAACCCGAATTCTGGCAATTAGGCGATGGCACTTTGGCAAAGGACGCCCATTTGCCTGATAGCGTTGCAAGAACGCTTATCACGCATGTTGATCGAGCGATTGCAAAGGTTCAGCCCAACGTCGTTCTAACTTTTGGGCCTGATGGTGCATCTGGCCACTCCGATCACCGTATGATGTCCGGAGCCACGACACAAGTGGTCCAAGCAATGGATGTGGATCGACCTGAATTGCTTTACATAGCGTTGCCTTCAGATGGACCTCCTGATCTGCCAGGCTTTGAAGGGTGGGCGCGGGTCAATCCAGCACTCATCACTGACAGAATTGGTTATGAACCCACCGATCTCGACGCCGCTCAGGCGGCCGTGCAGTGCTATGGCAGCCAATTCGATGACGCCACAAAGGCTAGCCTGATCGATGCGTTGAATCAGCGTGTTTGGCGCGGCCGAGTGCAGTTACGACTTGCATTTCCTGCGCCTTATTGAAAATCGGCGGAGCATCCTAAACGCGCATCTGGGACAAAGGGTGGAAAACCAACAAGGGATGCTCCGTAGCGTTTGGGATTTGGCCGATTTGCCCCTATATGATGGGCATGAACGATAACGGCTCTCAAACACCTGAAAACCCATCTCAGAACGAAAAACTGGAGGGCGAGTACGGCGCTGATTCGATCAAGGTGCTCAAAGGCCTTGATGCAGTGCGCAAACGCCCCGGAATGTACATCGGCGACACAGATGATGGTTCGGGCCTGCATCACATGGTGTTCGAGGTGTCGGATAACGCGATTGACGAGGCACTCGCCGGGCATTGCAATCTTGTTCTTATCGAGCTCAATCCTGATGGCTCCGTGTCGGTTGAGGACAACGGCCGCGGCATTCCCGTCGGCATGCACAAAGGAGAAGGCGTGTCCGCTGCCGAAGTCATCATGACACAACTTCATGCGGGCGGTAAGTTCGAAAACACCTCCGATGACAATGCCTATAAGGTCTCGGGCGGGCTGCACGGGGTTGGCGTTTCTGTGGTGAATGCGCTTTCCGAATGGCTGGAGCTCGAAATCTGGCGCGATGGCAAAACGCATTGGATGCGCTTTGAACATGGCGACGCGGTCGGCAGCTTGGAAATCAAAGAGGATGCTCCAAAAGTCGATCAGAACCCAGATGAAAACGGATTCAAGAAAGGCACGCGTGTCACATTCCACCATTCGAATGACACATTCAAAAACGTGACCGACTATGATTTCGACAAGCTGGAACACCGCTATCGCGAATTGGCTTTCCTCAATTCGGGCGTTCGCATCTTGCTTCGCGATAAACGGCATGAGGAAATCCAAGAGCACGATCTGTTCTACGAAGGCGGGATTGGCGCTTTTGTAAAATACCTTGATCGGAACAAAACGCCGCTGGTTAGCGAACCGATTTCGGTCTCGGCCAACAAGGATGGCATTGGCATCGACGTCGCTTTGCAATGGAATGACAGCTACTATGAAAATGTCCTGACCTTCACCAATAACATCCCTCAGCGCGATGGCGGGACCCATTTGGCAGCCTTTCGCGCGGCATTGACAAGAACACTCAATAACTATGCCAGCTCTTCTGGCTTGCTCAAGAAAGAGAAGGTCTCGCTTTCCGGAGAGGATATGCGAGAAGGTTTGACTGCAATTGTCAGCGTCAAACTGCCTGATCCCAAATTCTCATCGCAAACCAAAGACAAGCTAGTCTCATCTGAAGTGCGTTCTCCTTTGGAAAGCCTGATGGGCGAGAAGATGACCGAATGGCTGGAGGAAAACCCGGCTGATGCGAAGTCGATTATCCAGAAAGTCATCGATGCCGCCGCTGCGCGTGAAGCTGCAAAGCGTGCGCGCGAAATGAGCCGGAAAGGCGCGATGAGTATTGCCTCGCTTCCCGGCAAACTTGCCGATTGCCAGGAGCGTGATCCGGCGAAATCAGAACTGTTCCTGGTCGAGGGTGATTCCGCTGGTGGCTCTGCAAAGCAGGGCCGCGATCGCAAGACGCAAGCCATCCTTCCTCTCAAAGGCAAGATCTTGAATGTCGAACGCGCGCGCTTGGACCGGGTGATCTCGTCGAAGGAAGTCGGCACTCTCATTCAAGCGATGGGCACTGGCATTCGTGAAGAGTTCAACCTGGAAAAGCTGCGCTATCACAAGATCGTGATTATGACCGACGCCGATGTGGACGGCGCGCATATCCGTACATTGCTGCTCACTTTCTTCCACCGACAAATGCCCGAAGTGGTCGAAGCAGGCCATCTGTTTATTGCACAGCCCCCGTTGTACAAAGTCTCCAAGGGGCGCAGCGAAGTGTATTTGAAAGATGAAGCGGCAATGGACCGCTATCTTGTGGATGCTGGGCTACAGGGACGCGTTTTAGAAACCGCTGGCGGCGCTCGTTCTGGACAGGACTTACGCGGCCTTGTGGACCAGGCATTACGCCTCAAAAACCTGATCGGTTTTGTTCCGCGCCGCTATCAACCAGCAATTGTAGAGCAAATGGCGCTATCAGGTGCGCTTGATCCTTCGCTTTCCTCAACGGACCGTTTGGAAAAGCTCGAACTCACCGCACGTCGCATGCAAATGGGTGATACAGAGGCGCAATGGTCCGCCGAAATGATCGAAGATGGCGAAAACGAAGGCGGCGTTCGGTTCAAACGGTTATGGCGAGGCGTTACTGACGTTCACAATATCGAACCTCGCTTCCTCACCAGCACTGAAGCACACAAACTCCATGGCCTTGCCGGACCGCAAGCGGACGCTTACGAAAGTCCGGTACGCCTTGTGAAGGGCAGCGATGCACCCGATGAAGCCGAAGCTGTCGCAGGCGAGGCAAGTGACGATTCAGAAGACGCAGCCTCAATCAGGGGCGATGATGCGATAACTCGCCCCACGCAATTGCTCGATGCTGTATTCGCAGCGGGCCGCAAAGGCCTCTCCATAAGCCGCTACAAAGGCCTTGGTGAAATGAATGCCGAGCAATTGTGGGAAACCACGCTTGACCCTGAACATCGCGTCCTGCTGCAAGTGAAAGTCGAGGACGCTGATGTCACAGATGAGATTTTCACTCGTTTGATGGGCGATGTCGTCGAACCACGTCGCGAATTTATTCAAGATAACGCTCTCAACGTTGCCAATCTGGATGTGTGATACGCTCTTGATATTCAAGGCGAAGCGACCGACATAAATCGTATGTCAGCTCAGGAACCCAACGATACTAGCGCGCTTGAACACTGGAGCTTCTTGCTCCTGCTTGCTGGTGTCTCAATCCTGTTCGTCTGGGTCGCCTGGCCCTTTGTTGCGCCCGTCATGTGGGCAACACTTGCGGCGATTATGTTTCAACCGCTTTACCGGTGGTGTCTGCGCATCATGCGCGGGCGGCGCAATCTTGCCGCCACGTTTTCTTTGGCCATAATCTTCGTCGCCGTTTTACTTCCTGCACTTTGGGTCGGTGCGATAGTCGTTAATGAAACACTAGGAATGGTGAACGCTTTACGCGAGGATCCAATCGATCTGGTTGGGTTGTTCAACAGCTTTTATGCAATGGTCCCAGCCAGCGCACAAAAACTGATCGAAGACAATGGCTGGACTGATTTTTCTGTGTTGCAAGATCAATTGCAAGCACTTTTGGGTGAAAGTGCCGGCATGATCGCAAGTCAGGCTGTGAGCATTGGCAGCGGGGCACTTGGCTTTTTTCTCAGCTTCGCGATTGGCCTTTACGTCCTGTATTTCCTGCTGCGCGACGGAAAGAGGATAGGTGAGACAATCCTGCATTCTGCCCCAATCGAGCGCGATATTGCAGATCGATTGGCATTGAGATTTCTCGGCATTGTACGCGCTGTGATCAAAGGATCAGGCGTGGTGGGCCTTGTGCAAGGCTCACTCGGCGGCATCATGCTATGGATCGCGGGCGTTCCCTCCCCTCTGCTTCTAGGTGTGATGATGGCGATTCTCGCTTTGATCCCAGCAGTCGGCACTGCGCTTGTTTGGGTGCCAGCGGGCATTTGGCTGCTGATAATCGGTGAGACATGGCAGGGCGTTTTCGTGTTGGTCGCAGGCGGCGTAATCATCAGTTCTGTCGACAATGTCCTGCGCCCGATTTTGGTAGGCCGCGACACAGGGATCCCAGACTGGATTATTTTGGTGACGACCTTGGGAGGCATTTCAATAGCCGGCTTTTCTGGCATCGTGTTGGGCCCTCTTGTCGCAGGCCTTTTCCTCGCCAGCTGGGGCATTTTACAAGAACATCGCGCAGAAGATGAAGAGGCCGTTGAGAAATACCGCTTGAGAGTTGATGCTGATGGTCGCGCTCCGAAGGAACCACGCACCCAGCGATCAGACGATCTGGACATGCCTTCCGAACCAGAGAAGACCTGACTATGTTCGGTTCAATCGTCGAGCCGGGCAGTCAGGGCGAAACAGTTGGGCGACTTTTTCTTGCCGTCGTGATTGTGCTGTTTCTGCCTGCTCTTCCAGGTGGGACGTATCTTATTTATCCTTTCGTTATCCTTACAACTTGGTTTCACGAAATGGGGCATGGCCTCACGGCGCTGGCAATGGGGCAGGATTTCGTCCGGTTGCAGATTTTCGCAAACGGCTCTGGCGTTGCGGAAAGCAGACTGGCTGGCGACGTATCACCGATTGTCAAGGCGGCAATAGCCGCCGGTGGCCCTCTTGCCCCGGTGATCGCAGGCTGCACATTGATACTAGCCAGTGCGCATCGGAAAGCCTGGCGGCCTGCACTCTGGCTAACGGCAATCATCATACTGACATCGGTCATCGTCTATGTTCGATCTCCCACAGGCTATGCCGTTTTACCCTTGGTTGTCTTGTTGCTTGTCGGGATTGCGTGGCGCGCGCCTGCGGGTCTGACTCGGCTTTCAATTCAGTTTCTGGGTGTGCTTGCATCGCTTAGCATGCTGAGAGATTTCACATATCTTTTCACCGAGGAAGCAGTCATCGGTGGACAGCGCATGTTGTCGGATACAGGCCAGATTGAGGAAGCACTCCTGTTGCCGCACTGGTTTTGGGCTGGCGCAATTCTGGCGTTTTCGGCCGCGATGGTCTTGGCCAGCCTGAAATACGCGCTGAATGAGAAGCGGCTTAGAGGTATACCGGCAAAACCACCGGCAAATGTGTTGCAGTTTCGGCGCAAACCGCCACGCTAAGGGCTAAGAGGCGACCTTTAACGTGTTGACGCCCGTCGCCGCTTCGCCTGCTTCCGCGGATAATCCAATAAATATCGTATCAACAATGCGCGCAAGCTTCTCCTCTGTCAGGCGATCACCAAGGTACAACAGGCTATCGGGCAGAGTGTAATTCGAAATCATCTGATTGATCAGCGATAAGGCCTCATCAATCTCAAGGCCTACAAAATAACCATCAGCCTGTGCCTGCACGATAATCTCGGAGAGGTAGTGGTCGGCAAGGTCGACATAAGAGCGTACACGTTCAAAATTGGTCGCACCCATCTCGCACACAATTGCAAAGTACTCTGGATCTTCACGAAAACGCTCTCGAGAGATACGAAACCTTCGACGGAAAAACTCATACATTTTGCGATTGGGGGGCATATCGAGTGCCACAACCTCTTCCATCACACAGATATGCGGACCAAGCCACTCTTGAGCGACAGCATCGAAAAGATCATCATAGTCGTCAAAGATTTGATCGAATCTACCCCGAGAAACGCCGCTCTCAGCTGCAGCCACGCTCAGCGATACTTCGGTGCCGCGGACCTTGATCAAATCGAGCACTAATCGTGCAATCCGTTCTCTTTCAAAACGCCGGTCTTGATCGCTCAGTGCCATGATGCCTGAACCCTCCTCATAACAAAACACATAGTGCGGTAAGAGGCGCGCTTAAAGGCGTGACCAAAATTTTGGTCGGGTTTTTCGCAGTGTTTCATCGATGACCAGGTAACACCGGGTCTGTGACCAGCGCTCAGATGTCGTTACGCCCCTCAATTATTGCACGCGCTTGCTGTTCCAGGACTTTGTAGCGTTCATAGTCAGGCAGCTTGGAGCGCAGCCATTGCGCAATCTTCAGAAGATCCTCGCCATAATTTCCGGTCGGGATCATGGGCGGACCAAAACCTATGACCATGCGATCATTGTCGGCATAGGCTGGAACAATCGGGACACCTGCAGCCTGGGCTATATGATAAAAACCCGATTTCCATTTCCCATCCGTTTTACGCGTGCCTTCGGCTGCAATGACCAAAGCCAATTCTTTTCGGCGACTGAACTCGCCCGCGATTTGATCCACCGCACTCGTTCTTTTCGTCCTGTCGACCGGTATTCCCCCCATATCCAGCATGAAATTGCGCATGACCCCCTTGAACAAGGTATGCTTCCCCATGAAATTAGGCTGCACGCCCTCGTGATGGGTAGCGCCAGCAAAAAAAACGAAATCCCACCCCGAAACATGCGGAGCGCCTGCAATAACATATTTTTTTAGCTGTTTCGGCAGGGGGCCATCAATGGTCCACCCTTTCCAGCCATAAACCCAGATTATGATCCGGCGCACAATGCGGGAAAGCAAGCCAACATTTCTAGTTTCATTATGTGCCAAAACTCTCTCCCGGTCGCACCCATGCCCTGAATTCTTATAACTACGCAAGGGTAAGCGACTTGGCTTCATACGCGAGGCTTCCAATGAAACATATTTGAGACTGGTTGATTCTGCTGCACTGAAATACCGCTAAAATGCCGTTCGCAAGATGAAATGGTGCACCTTTGACCGCCGGGACCATTGCTGTATGGCCCGCCACATCAAGACTATGTTGACTTCAACCGAGACAAACCCTTGGCCGATAGGCACAGATCCTGATCGAGAATTGTGTTCCGAACCGGAACGACTGGTTCTTCTAGGCAGCTTTCAATGGGATCAAATACGAGGTGATAAGGAACTGGCAGCGATCGCCCGGTTCGCTGCTCACTTGTGTGAAACGTCTTCGGCCGCTGTTAGTTTGGTCGAAGCGGAACGGCAAATATTTATCGCGCATGAAGCAATGGGCGAAGAAGAAACACCGCGTTCTACAAGCTTGTGCGCCCACGCTATGTTGCAAGGGGATATTCTCGAAGTCCGCGACTGCAGCAATGATCCGCGCTTTGCCGAATTTGCGGCCGTGACCGATGAACGGCATTTGCGGTTTTATGCGGGCGCACCGCTCATATCATCCGAAGGCGCACCGCTCGGGGCCTTGTGCGTCGTCGATAGCGAACCGCGACCTGGCGGCCTGACAGATCTACAACGTGAGGGACTCGAGCTTCTGGCAACCAGCGTCATGCGACGGATCGAAGCAAACCGTGATGCCGCGCGTGCCGTGTCGCAAATAAAAGCGAGCGCTGATCGCTTGAAATTCATGCTCGACAGCGTTCCCGATATTGCGTGGTCAGCAGCACCAGGGCCAGAATGGGATTATTTCAACGCGCGCTTTACCGAAGTCACCGGCCTTCCTGCCCCTCTGACAACCGAAGACTGGCGCGATGTCATTCACCCAGATGACTTTGAAGCCAGTCTCGAAAAATTTGGCGATGCGCTCAGAAGCGCGACGTTTTTTGAAGACGAATGGCGCCTGAGACAGGCCAACGGCAGTTATCGCTGGGTGATATCACGGGCAATTCCGTCGACAGGCGATCCGGAAACGGCGCGATGGTTTGGCACCATGACGGACATCGATGACCGCTATCGCATCTCACAAGAACGCGAATTGGTGGCCGGTGAATTGGCTCACCGGATCAAAAATATCTTCGCAGTTGTAACGGGCCTTATAACTTTAAGGGCGCGCGGGTCTGATGAGATCAAGGCATTTGGCAAGGATCTGGCCGAAAATGTCTATGCTTTGTCTCGTGCGCAGGATTACGCTCTTCGCTCCGAGACCACGCATGCCGAAGACCTTGCTGGCCTGCTCGAAGTACTCATGCAACCTTACGGTCAGCCCAACTCAACGCCTTTCACAATCGGCGGCGACACTGTCAGAGCAAGCCGAGCAGCTGCCACACCGTTGGCGCTGATCTTCCATGAACTGGCTACCAATGCTGCGAAATATGGCGCATTCAGCGTGGAGGATGGCCACGTCACCATCGACATCGAAACCAGGGATGACATGGTTGTGATCCATTGGCATGAGAATGGCGGGCCTGCTGTCGATATGGCTCAATCAGACGGTTTTGGCACGCGCTTGATCGAAATGACTGTCAGCCACCAGCTAAATGGTTCGTTTGATCGTCAATTTGAAACAAGCGGTCTGCAAGTCACTCTAACGATCCCTCGCGAACAGATTGAGCAATAGGCCCAGCGTGAGCACAATTTTGCAATTCGATCAGGCCGAGCGTCGCTATGGCGCATCGGATGAGGTGATCGCGGTGAGGGGAGTGACTTGCAATATTGAAGCGGGTTCCTTTGTTGCAATGGTTGGCGCATCGGGATCAGGCAAATCGACATTGCTCAAAATGGTGAACGCACTCGTGGTGCCCAGCAATGGGAGAGTTTTGTTCGGCGGCGAGAATGTTACCTCTCTCGAACCCTCAACCCTGCGTCGCCGGGTGGGCTATGTGTTCCAGGGAATTGGGCTTTTCCCACATTTCAGCGTTGGCGAAAATATCTCGATCGGCCCGAGGCTAGCAGGCGAAAATTTGGCAGAGACACGTATTGCAGAACTGCTTGAACTCGTTGAGCTCGAGCAAGAAATGGTTTTGCGCATGCCCGATGAGCTGTCAGGCGGCCAACGTCAGCGTGTCGGCGTGGCGCGAGCATTGGCAGGTAATCCAGAACTCCTCTTGATGGACGAACCGTTTGGCGCCCTTGACCCCATCACGCGCGATGCTTTGGGAGAACGGGTCAGAGCTTTGCATGACAAGTTGGGCCTCACCACAATTATGGTGACCCACGATATGGCCGAAGCCTTGCTATTGGCAGACCGCGTTCTGGTAATGGATGCAGGCGCATTGGTGGCGGATTGCACCCCGCAGCAATTGCTTGGCGGGCAAGGGGGCAAGATTGCCCAAGGACTGGTCGCAGTGCCGCGTCAACAAGCCGAAAGACTCGCGCAGATGGAACGGGATTAGTGAAAGGTTTTGGAGAAATCCTCTTTGGCTTGGGCGACAAACTGGCAGCGCATATCGTGCTGGCAGCTTGCGCGATTGGTCTTGGCATTTTGGTCGCCTTGCCGCTCGCAGTTTGGGCGAGCCGCTCGCTCATCGTGGCAAGGATAACACTGGGATTTGCGAGCCTTGTTCAAACTATTCCTGCGCTGGCTCTTTTGGCACTGTTCTTCCCAATCCTTTTGTCTTTGCGTGCTGTGTTCGGTGAGGGTTTGCCAACACTTGGCTTTTTGCCTGCGCTGCTGGCGCTCGCTTTGTATGCCTTGCTTCCAATCCTCAGAAACGCAGTAACTGCGCAGGCCAATCTTGATCCTGGAGTTTTGGAAGCCGCAGACGGCGTGGGCATGTCAAGCTGGCAAAAACTGCGCCTTGTCGAAGCGCCCTTGTCCGCCCCCTTCATAATGGCCGGCATCCGCACGGCCAGCGTTTGGACGATTGGTGCAGCAACACTGTCCACCACAATCGGCCAACCCAGCCTGGGCGATCCGATCTTTGCTGGATTGCAGACGCAGAATTGGGCTTTGGTGCTCGCGGGATGCTTTGCCAGCGCTGTGCTTGCACTGTTAGTAGATGTGCTGCTCGGCCTGGTTGAGCGCGGAATGGCAGCACGTAAACGCTGGCTATGGGGAGGCGGCATGCTCGCCGTTGCGGCAGGTTTAGCTGCCGCTTTGGCCTATCAGGCCGGCGGCAAGAATGACGATGCTATCGTTATCGCATCCAAACAGTTTTCGGAGCAATATATCCTCGCACAATTGATCGGGTCACGGTTGGAAGCCGCAGGCTACGACGTTGACTACCGCGACGGTCTGGGTTCGGCTGTGGTCCATTCGGCTTTGGCGTCCTCCAACATCGACATTTCAGTCGACTACACAGGTACGATCTGGACAAACGAGATGAAGCGCACCGACACGGCATCGCGCGATGAAATGTACCAGGCCATCGTCAAATGGGACAAAGAGACAAATGGTATTCGCGTGCTGGGAAAGCTTGGTTTCGAAAACGCCTACGCCTTTGCCATGCGAGAAGACAGAGCGCGCGAACTTGATGTCACCTCACTTGAGGATCTGGTGCCGGTGGCTGGTCAGCTAACCATTGGCGGCGATCCGGAATTCTTCGAGCGACCCGAATGGATCGCGGTGCGAGACACCTACGGTTTGAAAGTGGGCGAGACGCGCAATTTCTCGCCTACTTTTATGTACAATGCCCTAAAATCAGGCGAGGCAGACGCGATCAGCGCTTACACCTCAGATGGGCGCATTGCAGCTGACAGGCTGGTCGTGCTCAAAGACCCACGCGAAGCTTTGCCCAGCTATGATGCCATGCTGATGATGTCGCCGCGCATTGCGAATGATGATGGAATTGCGCAAGCGCTCGGACCGCTTATCGGTGCAATTTCGGTCGAAGCTATGCGCAAAGCGAATTACGCGGTGGATCGGCAAGACGAAGGGAAACTTTCACCCAAAGCAGCGGCAAAGAAATTGGCGCACGAAATTGGGCTCTGAAACCTATGTGGCTTTGCGCCAAATTTGAGTTTGGCAAAACGGGCCGATGCACCCCTTCACTTCCAGAGTGTTCGCGCTCTTTCTGCGCAAGATTGAACGATACGTCTTGCCGCTATTGGGGTCGTAGATTTGACCGCGCCATAAGCTAGGCTCTTCTTTAAAATTGGTCAGGATCGGGAGGCCTAAAAGTTTGCGCGCTTTCTTCTTCGGGTCCGGATTGTAAATGTCGCGTTGGTCCGCACCATCAGGCGGGGTCACAAGAAAGCGCGCAATTTTGCCGCATGTTGTCTTGCCACATTTGGTGATCACGACGACAGCATCCTTGTCTTCGGTTACCCAGCGTCCGGCAATCGTTTCAGCAGCTGAAACCGGCGAGGTTGCAGCAAGAAATGCTGCAACTCCAAAAAACACTTTGCCTAGAACTCGCGCACGCATCGGCATCATCTCCTTCGACGTTATCGTAGTATACGCGCGTTGCACGTGGATGGTTACCGTTTGGCCAGTTATTCAAAACCATGCCCGATTGGCCAACGCCGTCCGCACACGCCCAACACTTTGAACAAGGCGCCCATTTCACCATCTTCAACCAGCCTGTTGCGTTGGCGCTGAACTTTTTCGGCTTCGGCAGGATTTTTGCGCTGAAGGGCTTCGGTTCGAGTGTCGATCCCCATCTGCCGCAACCATTCCCCCTGCATCTGAAGGCCCATGACTTCGGCTCCATTTTTCTGGGCTATCTGGCCCAGAAGCTCGAAATCCACATGGGCAGTAAGATCGGCAAGGCCAGGGTGGCTCAGCGGTTCAACCTTTTTGTGCTCTTTGAGCGCCTGCAGGGTCGATCCAGCGCGCAATTCGAACGATCCGTAATCGATAATGAGCGCGGCGCCCCCCTGATTGCTCAGCCGCGTGGCTATCTCTGTCATCACTGCCGATGCAGCAGGGCTAGTTTCGATCATTGTGCCCTGGCTGGCGCTTTTCCAGCTCGGCGGGACAATGGTGTCCATTGGCTTGTCCCCTGCGACAAAAGTAAGCCGATCATCCTCAAGCCCAATCATGCGTTCGTGCCAACCCTGAGCTGAACGCACCAATTGGTGAATTGGCAGAGCATCGAAGAACTCATTCGCGACAATCAGCAGTGGCCGATCTTCGGGCAATGTCGAGGTGTCATGATGGAAATGCACTTGAGGAAATGCCACTCGCTGGAGTTTGCGCAATTCCATAGACGTTTCGACAAAGTGCAGCTTGGGATCAAATCCATAGCGAGAAGAAGTGCGCAGAATATCTTTCATCAAAGTGCCGCGTCCGGGTCCAAGCTCAACGAGATGGATGTTCTCTGACGATCCCATTTTCACCCAGAGATCTGCAATCCAGAGGCCGATGAGCTCGCCGAACATTTGGCTGACTTCAGGCGCAGTAATAAAATCGCCTTCTTCGCCAAGAGGGTCACGGCTCGCATAATACCGTGCGTTGCTCTCGCCCATAAAGTGGGCAAGGCTAATCGGCCCTGTTTCGCGGATCAGGCGCCGGAAAGTCTCGCCAAGATTTTGCGCCTTTTCGACCGCATCGGCTTTTTCTTGGATAGCTGCTTTTTCAGCGGCTTTCTCAGCCGCGAGTTTCTCCGCTTCTGCCTTAGCAGCGGCTTCGGCTGCCTCCAGAGCTTTGCGTTCTTCTTCGGCTTTGGCGGCAGCCGCAGCAGCTGCCGCTTCCTTCTTGGCTTTCTCTTCCGCAGCCTTTTTCGCCTTGGCCTCAGCTTCCGCCTTGGCTTTCGCCTCTTGCTTCGCCTTGGACTCAGCCTCTTTCTTAGCCTTGGCTACGGCCTCGCGTCTGGCCCTTTCTTCGGCTTCTTTCTTGGCTTTGGCGGCAGCTTCCCGTTTCGCCTTTTCTTCTGCTTCCCTCCGGGCCTTCACCTCAGCTTCTTTGCGAGCTTTTTCTTCCGCTTCAGCCATTAAACGGGCCTTTTCGTCGGCCTCTTTGCGCGCGCGCTCTTCGGCTTCGCGCTTTGCTTCAGCCTCTTTTCTAGCCTTTTCCTCAGCAGCCTTTCGGGCCTTCTCTTCTGCTTGGGAAGCGATGCGCGCTTGTTCTTCGGCTTGTTTGCGCGCTCGCTCGTTTTCCTCTCGCTCTGCCTTCTCTGCCGCGAGGCGCTCCACTTCCGCTTTCAGCTGTGCCTGTTCTTGCGCAGCTACCAACACCGCTTCTTGTTCAGCCGTGTCTGGTTCAACGGGAATCGTCGTTACGCTGCCATCAGGCTCAATGAGCATAATCGGCGCAGGCGACCAAGCGCACGCGTCGTCTTCCCGTCCTGCATAATCGCTAATTAAGCCGTTTGTGCACGACTGGCCGCCCCCGTCCCCAACGGCTGCCTCTTCAGCGCGGAGAACGTTACAATCAATCCAATCACGATCAGCGGTATTGTCAGCCATTGCCCCATCGATAGTCCAGTTTGGATCGTAAATTCTGACAGCTGGCTATCAGGCTCACGAAAGAATTCATTTGAAAAGCGCGCCAAGCCCATCCCGAGGATAAACACGCCCGTCAATAACCCGGGACGATAGCGCGAACGGGTTTTCCAAAACATAAACGTGAGGATAATAAGCAAAGCAAGGCCTTCGAGCCCCGCTTGATATAGCTGGCTGGGGTGGCGGGCGAATTCATCGGCATTGGGAAATACCATTCCCCACGGGACATCCGTAACCCTGCCCCACAATTCCCCGTTGTTGAAATTGGCAAGCCTCCCGAGCAACATACCCATGGGGACCGTAACCGCTATGTAATCGCCAACTCGCAAATAACTGAGCTTGTTTCGCCAGCATACATAGGCCGCAGCAACCACAACCCCGATTAGGCCGCCATGAAACGCCATTCCGCCCTGCCAGACTTCAAGAAGCTTCCATTTGAGAAAGCTATCGCCAGTAAAGTCAAAGAAGACCGATGGCGTATCGGATGCGCCGCCAGTGTAAAACGCGGCATAGCCCAGCCTGCCGCCGATGATCACGCCCAAAGTGCAGTAGAAGAACAGATCATCGACATGCCGCTGTGCCATGGGAGCACCCGGCTGCTTGATCATCTTTGACACATGCCAATAGGAAAATACAACGCCAATCAAATAGGCAAGCGAGTAGTACCTAAGTTCGAACCAGCCAATTTTGAATAAAGACGGGCCCAAACTGTAATCGGACCACATAAGAGGACCTGAAACATCCGCGCTTGCGGCAAGTAGTGACAGCACTGATAAACCCTCTTAATAGCGTTGCGGCACCACTCACTTAGTGTGGTTTGTGAGTGAGCTTTTGGCACACCATGAAGCAGGGGGAAAGGCCCTGTAACGTACGCCGGGAAACACCGGTGAGCTTGTGGATTGCTGAAGTCGCCGAATGAGAACGGACATTGGCGTCAGAGCCAAGGACTAAGAATTGGGATCCAGGGTTCAGTGCCCGCTAAAAGGAGAGAGAATAGCATGCCAACCCAGCTGGATAACGCGCTTGAAGCCATCATCGCTGAGCTAACCAAGGAAGGCCAGCCTTTTGTAACGGTACCCTTCGAGCGCGATGGCGTGACGATACCTGTTTTTGCGATGGCGCCTCCCACGTTGGCGCACTATTTCGCGCATTTTTGCAACGAGCACAAAGACATCCCGTTTCTGGTGGATGGAAATATCCGGCTTACCTTTGGCGAAGCCTATCAGGCTGCTGTTTGCGTTGCGGAAGGATTAGCGACACAGCACGGCATCGAAAAAGGCGACCGGGTAGGAATTGCTGCGCGCAATTCAGCCAACTGGATGATTGCCTATATGGGCATTGTCATGGCGGGTGGCTGTGCGACCCTGCTTAATGGCTTCTGGTCGGGTGAGGAACTTGCTTACGGTATTCGCTTGGCAGAATGCAAAACCGTCCTCGCAGATGCTGGACGGGCAAAGCGCCTCGAGGGACAAGATCACTCAGCCGCCCTCGTGATGATGGATCACGCCGCGCCTGCTGAAGGTCTGGCGAATGTCTGGGCGGTCCCAAGCGGCGATAGCCCTTCTGTAGCGATAGCAATGCTGGGCCAACTGTGCGCAGATGATCTGGCCACAATCCTCTACACATCAGGTTCAACTGGCCAATCCAAAGGCGCATGGTCCGATCACCGCGGCGTTGTTTCTGGGACTATGAATTATGTCGGCCAGAGCGCGATGGCCAAGCTGCTGCTCGAAAGCCAGGGCGAAGACATGAGCGCACAGCCTTGCGCTTTGGTAGCGGTGCCGCTCTTCCATGTGACCGGCGAAGTGCCGCTATTCCTGCAATCCTATGCGATTGCGCGCAAGCTGGTGCTAATGCCCAAATGGGACGCTGAAGAAGCGTTGCGCCTTATGGATGCGGAAAAGGTCACGTACTTCGTAGGCGTTCCGCTGATGAGCTACGAAATCGCCACCCATCCCAATCGGGAAAAATACGATCTAAGCGCCTGTAAGAGTTTTGCCGCAGGCGGCGCTCCGCGACCGCTGGAGCATGTAACGAAGATCAAGGAAGCCTTTCCTGGCGGCTTTCCGCTGCTCGGCTATGGCTTGACCGAAACGAACGCAGTGGGCTGCGGCAATTTCAACGAGAACTATCTGGCAAAGCCCGGTTCGACCGGCCGCGCCTCAAAACCTCTTGTCGAAATTGCCATTCTGGATGATGATGGCAAGCAACTCGCACAAGGCGATGTTGGCGAGGTTTGCATTCGCTCGATCGCCAATTTCCGTGGCTATTGGAACAACGACGAAGCAACAACATCTGCCTTCACCGCAGATGGTTTTTTCCGGACAGGCGATTTGGGATATCTCGATGAAGATGAGTATCTTTTCATCGTTGATCGCAAGAAAGACATCATTATCAGGGGCGGAGAGAATATCTCCTGCATAGAGGTGGAAGATGCCGTCTATGCCCATGCCGATATTGCGGAATGCTCCGTTTTCGGTCTTCCCGATGATCGCATGGGCGAAGTCCCAGCGTGCGTCTTGCGATTCAAAGAAGGTCGGAATGCGATGACGGCGGCCCAGTTACGGGAGTTTCTCCTGTCGCGAATCGCTCCATTTAAAGTGCCGCTCGAAGAACATATTTGGGTTGTATCGGAGGTTCTGCCGCGCCTTGGTACGCAGAAAATTGACAAGAAGAGTTTGCGTGAAGCCTACACCAAAAAGCTTGCTGCAACTTGATCGCGCCAGCTTTTACTGCGCGATGACGGGGGCACAATAATGTCCGAAAAGCGTGTTCCCCGTCAGCGCGACATCATTAACAGGCGGGCGATCGCAGATGAAATTGCTCAGCTTGCCGAGGGAAAAAGCGACAGTGCACGAAAACAGGTTGTGTCCCTGCTTCGCAGCGCAATGGATAAAGGACGCGAAGAACTCGCCAGCCGCCTCATGGAAAAGCCGTCGGCTGGGCATGAATGCACTTTGGGCCACGCTTTCCTGACCGATCAAATGGTCAGATTGATCTACGATTACACGACAACTTTCCTGTTTCCGCCTCGCAACCGCACGGCAGCTGAGCGGCTCGCCATCCTTGCAGTCGGTGGCTATGGCCGCGCGGAAATGGCGCCGCATTCGGATGTCGACATCGCGTTTATCACTCCAACGCGCCGCGCACCTTGGTGCGAACAGGTCATCGAGGCGATGCTTTATTTGATGTGGGATCTGGGCCTCAAAGTCGGTCATTCGAGCCGAACAATCCCCGATACCATCAAGATGGCGAAAGAAGACCTCACTATTCGCACGGCATTACTTGAATCGCGCCTTATCTGGGGCGACCAAGCTATTTATGAAGAAACCCGGCAGCGGTTCTGGACTGGCATTGCGCGCGGCACGGAGCGTCAATTCTTAACGCAAAAGCTCGCGGAGAGAGATGCGAGACACAAACGCATGGGCGACAGTCGTTATGTGGTTGAACCCAATGTAAAAGAGGGCAAAGGCGGTCTTAGAGACCTTCAAACCTTATACTGGATTGGCAAATATATGCACCGCGTCGGCAATGCGGCTGAGCTTGCCTCGATTGGTCTTTTTACGCCGCAAGAATATCGCAACTTCCGCCGTGCCGAGGGATTTCTGCTTGCCGTTAGATGCCACATGCACATCTTCACGGGGCGCGCAGAGGACAGGTTGACCTTCGACTTGCAGCGTGAAGTAGCAGAGCGAATGAATTTTGCCGACAGGCCAGGCAAAAGCGCTGTTGAGCGCTTCATGCAATACTACTTTATGCAGGCCAAACGTGTTGGCAGCCTCACCGGAGTATTTCTCTCCCATCTTGAGGCAAGGCTCTTGAAATCGACCGCGCGCAGCGGTTTCTTCGCTGGATGGACTGCAAAACCTCGCAAGCGCAAAGGTTTCATCATCGAGGGGGGAAGAGTCCGGGCTCCAAGCGACAATTGGTTTGCCAATGATCCAGTGCGCCTTATCGAAGTGTTCCAGATTGCCGAAGCAGAAGGCGTCGAACTGCATCCAGCTACGATGCGCCAAGCTGATCGTGACACAAAACTCATCACGTCAGCCATACGCAAAGATAAGCGGGCCAATACGATTTTCCTCGAACTCTTAAGTGGTCGCAATGATCCGGAGACTGCACTCCGCTGGATGAACGAAGCGGGCGTTTTTGGCCGCTTTGTCCCTGATTTCGGACGCGTCAATGCTCAAATGCAGTTCGACATGTATCACCACTATACCGTCGACGAGCACACGATCCGTGCGATCGGCCTTTTGTCACAGATAGAGCGCGGATTGCTGAAAAAGGATCACCCTCGCGCAACCAAGCAAATCCACAAAGTGTCCTCTCGCAAGGCGTTATACGTCGCAGTGTTGCTGCACGACATCGCCAAAGGCAGAGGCGGCGATCATTCGGTTCTTGGCGCCGAAATCGCACAAAAACTTTGTCCTCGCTTCGGCCTCAACAAAAGAGAAACCGACCTTGTATCGTGGCTGGTACTACAGCACCTGTTGATGAGTTCGACCGCGCAAAAGCGCGATCTAACAGATCCCAAGACTATTGAAGACTTTGTTGCAGAAGTGAAATCAGTCGAGCGGTTGCGAAATCTCGCTATTCTGACCGCTGTTGACATTCGCGCAGTGGGGCCGGGTACTTGGAACAGCTGGAAAGGACAATTGCTCGGCGAGCTTTACGATGCAGCGCAAGAACGTCTGCGGCTTGGACATATGCGCCAAGGACGCTCGCAAAAAGTTGAAGCGAAGAAAGAAGCGGTTGCCCAAAGTTTGGGCGATAAATCCTATCTCTTGGATGAGATTGGCAACTTACTTGGCGATGCCTACTGGATTGCGGAACCCGAAGACATCATCATCCGCAACCTTATTCAGTACGAAGCTGCGCAACGCGAAAATGGCCATATCTCGATCCATTGCGAAGTGGATGAGGAGCGAGGAGCCACTCTGGTCAGCGTCATAGTGCCTGACCATCCCGGCCTATTTTACCGGATTGCTGGCGGCATTCACTTGGCAGGCGCCAATACTCTTGATGCTCGCATTCACACCGCATTGAACGGTTATGCCTTCGATAACTTTCTTGTGCAGGATCCGCAGGGTCGGCCCTTTCAAGAATCAAGTCAGCTTACCCGACTGAAAAAGGCAATTGGCGATGCTCTATTGGCGAAAGTTGAGCTTGTTCCCAAACTAGCGGCGAAACCGCTGAGCCATTCGCGTGCCAAAGCATTCGATGTCGCAACAACGGTGAATTTCGACAATTTAGCAAGCAATCAATTCACTGTTATCGAAGTAGCGGCGCGCGATCGTGTGGCGCTCTTGAACAGGCTTGCTCATGCCCTCTTCAAGTCCAATCTGATCGTGCACTCAGCCCACATAACAGCCTATGGCGAAACAGCCGCTGACACTTTCTATGTCACTGATCTTACAGGTGGCAAGATTACATCTTCGGCGCGACAATCTGAGATTGAGGCAGCGCTAATTGGCGCGGCTAGTGACAAACGACAAAAACAACTGGAACAAGTCTAGATGTTGTTCGTCTGACAGCGTATTCGGCCTGTGTGGATTTAAGTTGCAAATTACGCACTGGTCTCTATCTGCACGCGCCTATTTGTCAGGGAGACATATCGTAATGAAACTTCGTTCCGCTCCGCGGCGCGCCTTCGCGCTGCTCTTGTGTTCTTGCGCAGCGCCCCCCTTTGCTGCTTACGCACAAGACGCTGCACCCGCAGCGAATGAGGGTGTACAAGAAGAGCGCGGAAGCACGCTTGATTCGATCGGCACTATCATCGTTACCGGGACCAAAACACAAAACCCAGAAGATGTGCAGGATATTCCGCTCGCGGTCACTGCGTTTAATGCCGAAACACTCGACGCCTTCAAAGTTCGCGACGTTCAAGGCCTTAGCTTCCAAGCACCAAACGTCAGCCTCGATCAAATCGGCACGAGCCGCGGTACAGCTAACTTCTCAATCCGCGGTCTCGGCATCAACTCATCCATCCCTTCGATTGACCCGACCGTCGGTGTCTTCGTCGATGGTGTCTATCTGGGCATCAATGGCGGCGTTGTGTTCGACATTTTCGACCTTGAAAGTGTTGAAATCCTGCGTGGCCCACAAGGTGTGCTGTTTGGCCGCAACGTGACCGGCGGCGCGGTTTTGATCAACACGACCAACCCAACCGAAGAATTCTCAGGTAAAGTTCGCGCGGCTGTGGATGGTCCCATCGATGGCGGCCGTGGCGGTGAGAACTACACCGCCAGCGCGGTCCTCACCGGCCCACTGGTTGAAGACAAGCTGCTTTTCAAAGTCGCAGGCTACTACAACAATGACCGCGGTTATTTCCGCAACCTGTTTGACGATTCCAACTTCGGCCAATCTGAAACGTACATCCTTCGAGGTGCACTCGAAGCGCGTCTTGGCGATCTGACGCTTACGGGTAAGGTCGACTACTTTGATTCTAATGGTGATGGGCCCAACGGCCAGAACCGCGGTATTTTTGAGCGCGATACATTTGATTTCGCGATAGATAATCCGGGGTTCTACGATACCGAAATCCTCACCACCTCGTTGACTGCGGAATGGGATATAGGCCCAGGTACGCTGACCAACATCTTCGGTTATCGTGATTACAGCGCTTTTACCGATGCGGACATCGATGCAACGACTGCCCCGATCTTCAACTCGGACACTGAAACCGCGCAAGACCAGATTTCGAACGAAATTCGCTATGCTGTGTCGACCGACAATTTCGACCTTACTGTTGGCGGTTTTTACTTCGACCAATCGCTTGCCTACACAGAAACGCGCCGCATCATCAACGCGCCGCGCTTTTTCGGGGGTGGTCGTCAGGACCACGAAGTCTTGGGCGTATTCGCAAACGGTCAATTCTACCTCACCGATGCTCTTTCTGTGATCGCAGGGCTCCGCTGGAGCCAGGAAACCAAGGATGCAGAGGTAACCTATGTGCGTCCGCGCCCAGAGTGTTCCGTTGTAGATCGCACCTGTCCGACAAGCGGGACAAACGGTCTTGGACTACCAGAAAATAACGGGTTCACAGACAGCGTGCGGTTCCGTAACCTTTCGCCTAAGCTCGGTCTCCAGTACGAATTCAATGACAGCCAAATTTACGGTCACTGGACCCGTGGCTTCCGTTCTGGTGGTTACAACTTCCGCATCACCAACGCGAATGCGTTCGAGGCGATTGTGGGCACGGACTTCGCGTTCGACGAAGAGCAAGTCGATAACTTCGAAATTGGTGGCAAATTCCAGACTGCTGATGGCGCCTTCACGATCAACGTCGCAGCCTACATCACCAAAATCCAAGACATGCAGCGCGAAGTAAACCAAGCAGATCCAGCTTCTGGAGTAGCGCAGTCAATCTTCAACACGGCCGATGCCACCATCACCGGTGTCGAAGCGGAAGCACGCATGCGTCTTTCGGATTCGTTGCTGGTCACAGCCAATGTCGGCATAATCGATGATGAATATGACGAGATCCTGTTTGATATTTCAGGCGATGGCGTGATCGACGATACCGATCTGGATCTGCGTCTACCTCGTGTTCCAGCTGTCACTTGGGGCATTGGATTCTTGCACGAGCTGTTCCTTGGTGACAGCGAAATCCTGACCCGCGTGAATTATCAGTACCGTGATGAATTCGCGTACACTGATGACAACCTCGGTTTCATCCAGGACATCAGCAACCTCGAAGCGAACATCACATGGGTAACCCCGCTCGAAGGTCTGTCGTTCTCGCTTTACGGCCGCAACCTGTTTGATGAGGTACAAGCCGGTGGCGATACGCAGTTACCGTTTGGTGGACCTCGCTCGACAGGCGTACGTCAGCCATTTGCCGATGCGCCTACCGCAGGCACTTTCTCGCCGCTTCAGCGTGGTCGGAATATCGGCCTTGAAGCAGTCTTTGAATTTTAAGACCTGCTCAAAAAAAGAAAAGAAAAGAAAAGGGCGCCATTGTCGGCGCCCTTTTTGTTTGCGGTCAGGCGTCAGCGATCAAAAGCAGCGCGGCATTGGACCGATCAAAAGCGACAAAACCCCATTCATTTATTGCACCGCTGATCGGGTTCCACAATCCATCATATCGGTTTGCAACCACTGTCATGTGAGCTGCGTCAAACAACCCGAGAAACTGCCGCGAGCACTCTTCTGCAGCTTCATAGGTCAGCCATGGCTTCGATGGATTGGATATATCACAAGATAGTGCTTGGGTCAGTTCCCCCAGAGCCGAACGCGTCATCCCAATTTCACCCGAAGCATCCAGCAATTCCCAGTTAAACCCGATAGGCTTTAGTCCCAAGCCTTCGACAAATCCGTCCGCGACATCGCAATGCGTACCCTTGCGCTCACTCAACGGTGCGTTTTCAAATGCAATCCTGGCGCCTTGCCGCAATCGGCTGAGCCACTCTTGCGCAAACAGCTCGAACGGATCGTTCAACCGCGCGCACCAAACAGCGCCGTGCCTACCCGCACGTGGGTTGCGCCCAGCTGGATTGCGGTCTCGTAATCTGCGCTCATCCCCATTGAGAGGCTTTGTACGCCACTATCCTCAGCCAGTTTGTAAAGCAGGGCAAAAAACGGCGCGGGCTCAGTATTGGCAGGCGGCAAACACATTAGGCCGGCGATGGGGATATCCGCATCGCGCACCTTATCAAGAAAGTCGGGAAGCTCGCTTATTGGACAGCCGCCCTTTTGATCTTCATCGCCAATATTGACCTGAACAAAGCACGGAACTCGCTTGCCCACCTTGTCCATCGCTTTGGCAAGCGCCTTCAAAAGGCTCGCCCGGTCAAGCGAGTGAATATAATCAAAAATTTCCACCGCTTCTTCGGCTTTGTTCGATTGCAACTGGCCGATAAGATGGAGCTCTGTATTGGAAAAGCGCTCAAGCAAATCGGGCCATTTCACTTGTGCTTCCTGAACCCGATTTTCACCGAAGACCCGGTGACCAGTCTCTAGCAGAGGCGTGATTTTCTCGGGCGGGTGCGTCTTGCTCACCGCGATCAGGGTGACATCCTCGGGCTTGCGCCGCGCAGGTTTGCAGATCCGCGCAATATTCTCTTTAACCGCGGCTAGTCTTGTGGCTGCATTTTCCATGGGGAGCGCTATAACGCCCGCGTGCAGCAAGACCAGTCCTTCCCAAGCCTCTGGCTGATATCCGATGCGCGTAACGATTCAGTGCTGGAACTATCGCTGAAACGTATGCCACGAGGAAGTGGGTTTATTTATCGCCATTATCACCTTGATGAAGCCACACGTTGGGAGCGATTTCTACCGCTCCGCCGCTTAGCTCGTGCTTGCGATCACTGGGTCATCCTGGCTGATAGCGCCCAGACTGCCCGCGAGTGGGGCGCGGATGGGACATATGGATCTACACTTTCGCATTGGCCAAGGCGTCGAGATTTCATCCACCTTGCAACGGTACACTCGATGCGTGAGCTTGCCCTTGCAAACCTGCGCGGTGCGGATGCGGCGCTCATTTCACCTGTTTTTGCCACACGATCCCATCCGGGTGGTCAAGTGCTGGGTCTCGCGCGTTTCCATCTGCTTACAAAACATGCCCAAATGCCAGTCATTGCCCTTGGCGGGATGGACCAAAGACGCTCGCGCGCATTGCGATGGGACAGGTGGGCAGCGATTGACGGGCTTAATGCGATCTAACTCTCGTTCGATCAACCGCCCGCAATACCACTCGAACGCTCTCAGTGACTCTTGACCGCGAAGCGGCAAAGATTCATGGTGTGTTCCACCCTTTCCCGAAGGATTTAACCAATGGCAAGCCGCGCAGTGCACACCCGAAAATCCTCCGCCGAATGGCGCGCGGGGCTTCGCCGCTCGATCCGCCGTGCCGCGCAAATGACTGGCGCTGCTGTTTTGCTGGCGGGCGCCGTGTTTCTGACCATCTCCCTCGTTACCTACACTCAAACCGACCCAAGCCCTTTCACGGCCGCCGCCAGTGAGACAATTGGCAATTGGATGGGCAGCTGGGGAGCGTGGGCTGCGGATTGGGCTTTGTTCGCCTTCGGTATCCCCGCAGGCCTTTTGGTGCCTCTATTCTATATTTCAGCGATGAAGCTGTGGCGTGATGTGGAAAACGGCGATGAGCCGGAGACTACCCGTTGGTGGCTGCCGACCGGGCTCTTGCTGGTAGCTATGGTTTTGCTTGGTTCGGTCATGACGCTGGCTTTTGGAGGGCCGGGAAGCACTTTGCCTGCACAGGTTGGCGGGATCAGCGGATTGCTAGGTGCCAGCGCGATTGAAAGCGCGGCTGGCCTTTTCGGTGAAAGTCTTGCGGGATGGATCATCCTCCTGCTGGCGCTCATCTCCCTTGCAATAGCCGTTGGCCTCATTACCAGAATCTTCGCAATTGATTGGCGGGCTCTTCTTACGGTCCCTCAATTTGTCGCTGATAGCGCGATCGGCAACAAGGTGCTTTCTTACCTGCCTGGCGCAGGCCAAGAGCCGCGTCTGGTCAGGGAACCTGAAACGGTTGTTGAAGAACCCGCCGCTCGCGCGCCGGAAGTCAGCATCGCGCCATTTGCCGATAAACCAGAGCCACGCCGCGCGCCCGAAATCGCGGATCCCAGTGCCCCGCCAAAGATTGCCACACCGGCCAAAGCAAAACAGCGCGATATGTTCGCAACCTATGATTTGCCAAGCCTTGAGTTGCTCGAAAATCCATCCACCGAAGAAGCGCCCAAGCTCGACAAACTGGCGCTGGAACGCAATGCTCGACTGCTCGAAAATGTCCTTGATGATTTCAACGTCAAAGGGGAAATCACCGCTGTACGCACCGGTCCAGTGGTCACCATGTACGAGCTAGAACCTGCCCCTGGCATCAAGGCAAGCCGCGTCGTAGGCCTCGCTGAGGATATTGCCCGCAATATGAGCGCGATTTCCGCGCGCGTCTCGCCCATTCCGGGCAAGACCGTGATGGGCATCGAATTGCCCAATAAAGACCGTCAAATGGTCATGCTCAAAGAGCTTGCCGCATGCGCTGCATTTGCCGAGGCGAAAGGCAATCTGCCGATCATTCTGGGCAAGGATATTGCCGGCGAACCGATTATTGCCGATCTTGCTGCCATGCCGCACTTGCTGGTCGCTGGAACCACCGGTTCGGGTAAGTCTGTCGGGCTGAACTGCATTATCCTCAGCCTGCTTTACCATTTCACCCCGGCCGAATGCCGGATGATCCTGATCGACCCCAAGGTCTTGGAACTCGCCAGCTACGACAATATCCCGCATTTGCTCTCACCCGTGGTGACAGAACCGCACAAATCGGTGCGCGCGCTGAAATGGGCGGTTGAAGAGATGGAGAAGCGTTACCGGATGATGTCTTCTGTCAATTCGCGCAACATCAACTCATTCAACGAAAAAGTGCGCGCTTCAATCGCAAAAGGAAAACCACTGGGTAGGCGGGTACAAACCGGGTTTGATCCTGATACTGGCGAGCAATTGTTCGAAGAAGAACAGCTCGACTATGAACCACTGCCGCAAATCGTTCTGATCGTCGATGAGCTTGCCGATTTGATGGTGACGGTCGGCAAGGAAATCGAAGTCCTCATCCAGCGGCTCAGCCAGAAATCGCGCGCCGCCGGTATCCATCTGATCATGGCCACACAGCGACCATCGGTGGATGTCATCACCGGGGTTATCAAAGCAAACCTGCCCACCCGGATCAGCTTTAAGGTCACGAGCCGGATCGACAGCCGCACCATTCTTGGTGAGCAGGGTGCAGAGCAGCTGCTGGGAAAAGGCGATATGCTCTATAAGCCCAATACGGGCGCGACAGTGCGCGTGCATTGCCCGTTTGTTTCCGATGAAGAGGTCGAAGCGGTTGCCGATTTCTGGCGCGCGCAAGGTGCTCCTGAATATGTCGATGCAGTCACTGAAGAACCCGCAGATGGCGGCGGGCTGACTTTTGAGGATGACATGACCGCTTCTGACAATCCTGAAGAGCGCAAATATCGCCAAGCCTGCCAGATTGTGATCGAAAACCAAAAAGCGTCCGGGTCATGGCTCCAGCGGCAAATGGGCGTGGGCTACAACACGGCCGCCAAATGGATTGAACGGATGGAATCAGAAGGTCTGGTGGGCCCTGCCAACCATGTTGGGCGGCGCGAGATTTTCCGCGATCAGGACGGCAATCCGATTTGATCCGGCCGATTTGATCCTTCTCGTTTCGCGAACGGGTTTTGTTCACTAAACACCGACGTGGCAGCAAGTGAGAACGGACTTGTCAGAACGGCAAAGCATGATCGCAAATTTCCTACTTTGGAAATATCATGACGCCTGCAAAGACCACTGCTTGCCGTTCTTCATTTGCCAGTAACAGGCTCCGCTAGCGCGACCGCCTCACCGGTCAAATCAGCGCGGGTCATCGTCAAAGCCTCATTCACGCGTCGTTCGTTCAATGCCATTTCATCAGGCGGGGATGCGACGAGGCCGATGCCTGCAAGCCGGCCATCTTTTTTCCAGTTCTTGACCCATTCCGAAAGATACAAGTCTAACCCCGGAATGGCGCGCATATGAGCCTTTTTAACATACACATACAAAGGACGCGCACCGGGATAGGAGAAGTTGGAAATGTTTTCATAAGTCGGGTCAACACCGTTCATCGGCAGGCCCTGAACTTTGTCGGCATTCTTATCGAGATACGAAAAACCAAAAACGCCAATTGTGCGCGGATTGGCCTCGATCTTCTGCACGATCAAATTGTCTTGTTCACCCTGATCGGAATAAGCTCCGTCAGAGCGCACCTCAGTACAGATCTGCTGATGGCGATCCTTGTCCTGTTTTTTCAGGGCCTTCATCGCCGGGTTGGTATCGCAGCCCGCCTCCAGCACCAGCTCTTTCAGCGCATCGCGTGTGCCCGATGTGCTGGGGGGGCCATAAACCAGAATGGGTTCATCCGGCAGCGACGGGTCCACATCCGCCCACGTTTTGGCTGTTTGCTCCTTACCATAAGGAGCAGCCGCCAGTGCTTCATAAACGATGCGAGGCGACAGGTTCAGGTCAATGCCGTCTTTGGCCGAGGCAAAGGCTATCCCATCAAGTCCAACCTGAAGTTCAATGATGTCTTTAACACCATTAGCCTGGCATTTTTCAAACTCGCTTAGCTTCATCCGCCGCGAGGCATTGGCCATATCGGGCTTATCCGCGCCAAGCCCTTCGCAAAACAGCTGCATACCGCCACCTGTCCCGGTCTGTTCGATCAAAGGAGATCCCAAATCAGGATAAGATCGCGAAAAGCTTTCCGCGATCTGCTTTGCAAAAGGATAGACAGTCGAAGAGCCAACCGCGCGAATAGAATCTCGCACGCCCGCGCCCGTGTCGCAGCCGTTAAGGAAAAGAGCAGCAATGCCGGTGAATCCGGCAGCGATAGAGCGCTTCGATAGCATTCTTCAGTAGTCTCCAATGGGCATATTGCCTTGGGCAAGAGCCCTTGTTCAAAGCAATATGAGACCGCCCTTTACTGCGCATGTGTGACACGGGAATGACGACGCAAACCGAGCCGCATGACTTGGGGCTCATAATCGAGGCGGACTTTTTGAAAAGTTGGTGTCCAGCAACGACCCCACAGAGATTTGCGCGACCGGTGGGACAATGATGAAAACACGGTTATCGAGACATTTATCGCGCATCACGCGAAACCGCTTAAGAAGATTCTAAAACAATAGACCTAGTCAACCCAACCGATGTTCAGTCTACTTTCTCGGTTTTTACTTGCACTCTTGGTATTCTTGCCAGGCTTTTTTATTGGCGGGATCGCCATTGCAGGCAATTCCACCAAATCTACTTTTTTACCCAATTGCATCGCTCAAACGACATCCGATGTATCAGCCGTGCAAATGCTGGAGGCGGATAATCAAACCACCAATTGGCAGTGCAACAACAAGTCATGGCGTGCCGATGTGCCTGTTGTTTGGCTTAAATTCGATACCGAAAGCTGGGCAGTCAATAACCTACCGCGTTATTTCTTCAGCCGGATCGCTCGTTTTGAGAGCATTTCATTCATTGCGGCTGATAGTGACGGCAGCCTGCGAACGCGCCAATACACCGAAAAAGACGGCGAACCTTTTGCAAGCGGTCCGGTCTTTCAGCTTGAACTGCCCAAAGTCACCGACAACACACGCGCAATTCTTGTCCGCATAGAGCGTCCTCACTCAGTCCCCATGGTCAGCGAGGCGCGGCTAACCCATCTGTCTGAAAACGCTGAATGGTCGCAGATGGATGTGATGCTGCTCGCGATTGTAATCGGGATGCTGATCCTGCCGCTGATGTTCGATGTCAGCTTCTTTATCGTTTTGCGCGAAAGGTTTGTGCTGCTTCATGCAGCCCTCGTAGTAACGATGATGGCCTATGTCCTGTTCGCAGGGGGGCTGATCTCGGTTTTTGCGACGCTCCCCTTGGTGGTCATCGCTGTGGGCGCGCCGCTGGCATGGGCCATTGGGTCCGCGCTTGCCGCACTCTTTCTTGCTGATTTTCTGGAAGACGCAGTTCTATCGCGCTTTATGAAAGGGTTACTGGTTGCAGCGGCGGCATTCACGATTTTGGTGCCAGGCCTGTGCGCCTTGCAGTTTACCTGGATGCATCCGCTTGATGACAAGCTCTATTTCTATGCCTTCTTGCCCTCAATCATCGTGTACACCGGGGCAATTGTCCAAGCTGTGCGTAAAGGCAGCCGTTCAGCGCGATTTGTTGCCGCTGCATGGGCACCGATTATCCTCGCAGCGATAGAGCGATCGCTGCGCGGTCTTGGCGTTTATGCAGCGCCATCTACCATGGATCAGGCGCTGTATGCGGCAACGGGTTTTGAAGTGATCGTCATGTCGCTTGCAGTTGCAGACAGGTTTCTGGCGATCAAACGTGAACGCGATGAAGCGGTTGCCGAGGCGCAAGTGCTCGAACAGCTATCAGAACGCGATCCGCTGACAGGCCTACTCAATCGCCGCGCAGTGGCAACGCGGTTTGAGAGGCTTCATGCTGCAGGCTTCCACACTTTCGCATTGGTCGATCTCGACCATTTCAAACAGGTCAATGACCAGTTCGGCCACAAGGTTGGCGATGATGTGCTGGTCGCTGTGGCCGACACACTACGCGGCGATGAGGAGCGCACAATGATTGGCGTGCGGATGGGCGGTGAGGAATTCGTGGTGCTGCTGCGCGGCCGCAACGCCTTGCAGAGAGCAGAAGCGTTGCGGCAAAGCTTGCCTTTGCGGATCAGCAACGCTTTGCCCGGCCTTGAACAACCCGTAACCGCGAGCATGGGCGTTATTGTTGTGCCGAAAATGGGCGGCAATGTGACCGATTTTGCCGATCTGTATGCGCGCGCGGATGGGATGATGTATCAGGCCAAGGAAAGCGGGCGAAATCGCATGTGTTATGAAAAACTCACCGTGTTCGATGGCGCTCGCCCTGCACGCAGGCCCGTCAATCGTGCTGCTTAGTCGTGCCGCTTAAGGCTATCTGCGGAACGGCGCGATTACTTCTGGACGAACGCGCGCCAGTCGCTGGGTTTCGCGGTCGAGCATCGCCCATGTTGTGCGAGAACAGACCAGTTTTTTACCAGCTCGATCGGTGAATTGGGCGCAGCGCACGGATTTGGCGCCTTTGCCATCGTCATCAATCCACGTTTCGCCAATCGCACTTTCGCCGCTTGCGATATTGCCTCGATAGTCGATCTCGTGCCGGATCACGACCCAGAAGAATTGGGCGTGATGCTCCGGCATGGCCACCTCATCCCAATGCGCAGTAGCAATGTCTTGGATCCATTGGACCCAGACGGTGTTATTGACGTGGCCAAGCTCATCAATGTGCATGGGCTCAGCCACGAAGGTTTTGGCGAAGCGTTGCGGTCCGCTCACTCAGCGGTCACAGTTTTAACGGCATCGCCCATGCCCATTTGCCACAGGATGAAGTTGAACTCTTCGGCCACCTCATAAAGCGAATTCCATCGGCCCGATTTGCCGCCGTGCCCTGCGCCCATATTGGTCTTCAAAAGCAGCACATTGTCATCAGTTTTGGTGTCACGCAGTTTGGCAACCCATTTGGCAGGCTCCCAATAGGTAACACGCGGATCGTTGAGACCGGCGGTGACCAACATTGGCGGGTAATCCTGCGCGCTCACCTGGTCATAGGGACTGTAGGACAAAAGGTAGGCGAATGCCTGCTTGGACGCGATGGGATTGCCCCATTCCTGCCATTCACCCGGCGTCAACGGCAGCGTGTCATTGAGCATGGTGTTCAGCACATCAACAAACGGAACATGCGCAACGATGGCACCATATTGTGATGGATCCTGGTTGACGATGGCTCCCATAAGCTCGCCGCCTGCGGACCCCCCACTCGCCGATACCATACCTTCGGCAGTATAGCCCTTGGCGATTAGCCCTCGCCCGACATCGACGAAATCGTTGAAGGTGTTCGTCCGTTCATTAAGCTTGCCCTGCAAATACCAACGCCGTCCCAGATCATCGCCGCCTCTGATATGCGCAATCGCATAAGCGAAACCGCGATCAACAAGGCTGAGGCGTGTGGTCGAAAAGCCGGGCGGGATAGCATATCCATACGCGCCATAGGCATAGAGATGCAGCGGGCCTGCGCCTTCGATATTGTGCTTTTTAAGAAGCTCTTCGCGATCCTTGCGCATCACAATGCTGACAGGAACCATCGTCCCATCGCGCGCCTCGACTTCAAGACGCTGGGTCACATAAAGCGACTTATCATAGCCTGACGGGATTTCCTGCTGCTTGAGTAGCTTAAGAGCGCCTGATCCCACATCATAATCGTAGACAGAATCCGGTGTGACCATGCTTTCATAAGCCAGCCTCAGTACCGTTTGATCGTATTCGGGATTGTTGGACAAACCGGCGCTATAACTCGGCTCAGGAAAGGTTACGGGCGCAAATTTGGTTGGCTCGACATACTGACGGATCTGAATCTGATCGAGGCCATTCAAACGACCTTCGGTAACGAAGAAATCCTTGAACAGCTCAAAACCCGTCAGATAGAAGTCATTCGACCCTTCAATGACCGTCGTCCAGTCGCCCGGCGTTTTGATAGACGCTTTGGCAAGGCGGAAATTGATGTGCTCATCATTGCTCCAAATCCATAGCTCATCACTGTGGGTAGGATCTTTACGAACGTCCACACTGTATTCGACGCCTTTTTTACGGGGCCGGACAAGAATGGGCTGTGCCGTGGGAGTGCTCGCTGGAACCAGCCGCACTTCGCTTGTTTCATTGTCTCCCGTCGCGATGATGAGCCAATCATCCTGAGCCGAGAGGCCAGCGCCCACACTGAAGCTTTGGTCGTCTTCGAGATAGAGCGTTACATCGCTGTCATTGGGTTGACCGATTGTGTGCAGTTTAATCTCGAGGCTGCGCCATTCTTCGGTCGACGGCGTGTAAACCAAAGCCGTATCATTCGCGACCCAGGTAAGCCCGCCGCGCAAATTTGGAATTACATCACCAAGCATTTCGCCGGTTTCCAAATCCTTGATGACAGCTGTGTAGCGTTCTGATCCATTGGTGTCGGTTGAATAGGCCATATACCGACCATTCTGGCTGATAGTCGCGGCACCCAGCCGGAAGTATTCAAGATCTCCAGCCAGCTCATTCTCATCGAGGATTAACGTGCCCGCTGCATCCGCTGGCGCGCCCACAGGCTTGCGGTAGTGCTTGCGATATTGCTCGCCTTCGTCAAATTCAGACCAGTACAGATACTCACCCCGCCGTTGCGGCACGGTGCTGTCATCTTCCTTGATCCGCGCACGCATTTCCTGAAACAGCGCCTCGGTTACATTGGCGCGCTCACCCATTTGCGCCTCGAACCAGCGATTTTCCGCCTTCACATAATCGAGCACATCCTTGTCATCGATCGTGGGATAGCTTTTGTCATAAAGCCAGTCATACGGATCCGAAATCGTGATACCGTGATGGGTGTAAGTGTGTTCGCGCTTTTCCGCGATAGGCGGTGATGTTGGGATTGCGTCAGAAGGCGTGATCACGCGAGAGTTATCCTCTTGAATGGTGTTTGCGGCAGCGGGGCTGGCTGGCGAAAAAGCCAGTGCAGCAGCCGATGCGAAAAGGGGAAGAAAGGTCTTTGCCATTAAGAGTGGTCCTTAATCGTAATCACACAAGGCTGGAAAGCGGCAAAAGCGCCGCTTATGTATTATCGGGTAACCTGATGCGTGCGCAACAGCTCGCTCGCAAGCCAAGGATCGATGATATGTTGATGCAAACCCATGAAGCCCGATTGAAAGCTCTGCGCGAGGAACTGAAACGCCGCGATCTGACAGGCTTTGTCATCCCCATTTCCGATGAGCATATGAGCGAATATGTCGGCGATTATGCACAGCGACTTCACTGGCTGACAGGTTTTGGCGGCTCAGCAGGGTTTGCAGCGGTCACTCTGACCCAAGCCGCTATCTTTGTTGACGGCCGTTACACGGTGCAGGTTCGCGATCAGGTTGACGGAAACCTTTTCGAGTATCGCTCTATCCCGGCGGATAGTCTGGCTGAGTGGCTGAAAGAAAACTCGAGCAAGGGCGATAAAATTGCCTATGATCCGTGGCTCCACACCGCAAATTGGGCAAAGTCGCTTACCCGCACATTGTCTGCACTAAAGATCAATCTGGTGCCTAGCGACGGTAACCCAGTGGATGCGGTGTGGTCGGATCAGCCATCGCCTAGCGATGCTGTGGCTTTGGTGCATGAGGAAAATCTTGCGGGTCAGTCCTCGGCTGAGAAACGCGCTCAAATCGCAGATTGGCTCACCAAAGAAGGCCACGATGCTGTCGTAATTCCTGCGCTCGATTCGATTGCCTGGCTGCTGAATATTCGCGGGGCCGATGTCGCGCATACACCGGTCGCGCTGTCCTATGTGATCGCGCATGCAGATGGCCGCGCAGAGCTTTTCATCGCACCCGAAAAAGTCACACCCGAACTCACCCAGCATCTGGGCAATGCAGTGGAAGTGCATCCGCGCGGTAGCTTTACAGCTGCATTAAGCAGCCTTTCGGGCAAATCCGTCAGCGTCGATCCCGATTATGGTGTTGCTGCGATCGCGCAGGCTCTTGAAGCGGGCGGTGCGAAAGTGGCGCTTAGACAAGACCCCACCATTCTTGCAAAAGCAATCAAGAACCCGGCTGAAATTCAGGGTCACCGCGATGCGCAAGCGCGCGATGGGGCCGCGGTCTCACGTTTCCTGCGCTGGCTTGAAATCAACGCGCCATCTGGTGAGATCGACGAGCTGAGTGCAGCTGCAAAGCTGGAAGGTTTCCGCCGCGAACATGGCGATCTGCGTGATACCAGCTTTGACACGATTTCTGCGGCTGCTGGCCACGCTGCGCTTCCGCATTACAAAGTGGATGAAGACACCAACATTCCGATCCCGGCAGGTTCGATCTATCTGGTCGATTCTGGCGGGCAATACCCCGCTGGCACCACTGATATTACTCGCACAGTCTGGATCGACACGCCTGAAGGCTCTGAGCCAACACAGGAAATGAAAGATCGCAACACGCGCGTTTTGAAAGGGCACATTCAGATCGCCAATGCCGTTTTCCCGCAAGGAACTTGCGGCGGTCAGCTCGATATCCTCGCGCGTCAATATCTGTGGGAGGCAGGGGTCGATTACGCGCATGGCACCGGCCACGGCGTGGGCAGCTTCCTGGGCGTTCACGAAGGCCCCCAACGCATCGGGAAACCTGGTGGCGGGCAGGCAGGGACCAATCAGGAATTGTTTGCGGGCATGATCCTTTCAAACGAGCCAGGCTATTACAAACAGGATGCGTTCGGCATCCGGATTGAAAACCTCGTACTGACAGTAGAGCGCGACATTGAGAGCGCAGAAGGCCGCTATCTTGGCTTTGATACGCTCACTTTTGTCCCACTCGATCGCAGCTTGATCGACAAGAGCCTGCTGACACAAAGCGAAATCGCGTGGGTTGATGACTATCACCGCGAAGTGCGCGATTTGCTGGTTCCGCAATTGGAAGGCGAGGATCGTGCTTGGGTTGAGAGGGAAACCCAGCCGCTCTGAATCCATTTGCACTGATCTGGATGTTCTTGTAATGTTCTCACGCTATCGAGTCGTTCGCGGCCACCAATAACGGAGAACATCAATGATCGGCTATGTCACACTCGGCACCAATGATCTGGCGCGCGCCACGAGATTCTACGACGCTGTCGCAGCCGCCATGGGATATGGCCGGATGATGGAAGAAGGCGAATTTATCGCCTGGGGCAGCTTTGAAGATGGCACGGCGGGGATTGCTGCGACCAAACCCTTTGATGGAAAAGCAGCCAGCGTTGGCAATGGCACAATGGCCGCGCTGCAGGTTGCAAGCCCAGAAAAAGTGAAAGAGGTTTACGATGTCGCGCTTGCCCACGGGGGAAGCGACGAAGGCGCTCCTGGCGCACGCGGCGAAGATGGCTTTTACGCGGCCTATTTCCGCGATCCCGATGGCAATAAATTGAACGCATTTTGCATGGTTCCGCCTGCTGAATGACACCCCCTTGAGGGGGGCAAGCCTCAATCTTGCAATCGGCTGAACGCGGCAGCTGCCGCGATACAATTCGCGACAATTTACGCGAGTTGCGGGATAATCCTGCGACATTGCAGGCCTAGAAGGGTTCTTGTGAGTTGCGGTTAAAGTGCGTTTGGCGCCCTCCCCCTGACTGATGAGAACTTTCTTCTTGTCACCCCTCGATGAGATTAGAGCTCTCAAATCTGCCAGCGCGCTTTGCCGCAACTCTTCAGATAGAAAGAAATGATGAAGAGGAACCACAATGCGTAAATTCACAATCACTGTGTCCGCCGCCAGTCTATTTCTGGGCGGTGCGACCATCGCACTTGCTGCAACCCAATCAGGCGAACGCGGCATGATGAAAGCCGACAGCGATGGTGACGGCGTTATCACTCTTGCCGAAGCCAAAACTCACGGTGATGCCCGCTTTGCCAAAATGGACGCGGATAATGATGGCTCACTCAGCGTCGCTGACCGAAAAACCAGACGCGTCGAACGCTTCGCCGAAACTGACACTGACGGCAATGGCGAACTCAGCCGCGAAGAAATGACCGCAGCCCGAAAAGCACGCGGCGCTGAGCGCGCCAAAAGACGAGCCCAGCGTCAGGCAGCAATGTTTGACAAAATCGATGCCGATGGCTCAGGCGGCATCAGCGAAAAAGAGATGCTCGCAGCCCGAGAAGCGCGCGGTGATCGCCGTGGACGCGGCGGGGATGCGCGGCGCGGCGGACGTGGCGGTAAGGGCATGAAAATGCTCCAACGCGCGGACACAAATGGTGATGAGACCGTCTCCAAGGCCGAATTTGATGCCGCTATTGAAGCTCGCTTTGCGCGCGTCGATACAGACAATTCAGGCGCGATCACTGCGGAAGAGCGCGAAGCTGCGCGCGAAGCACGCAAGGCCGAGCGCAAAGAGCAGCGCGGTAACAGGCGCGGTAACAGGCGCGGACAAAATCGCGGACAATAAGTCACGCATCCCCTTGAATGTGCAATCTCAACCGGCAAACCTCCATGCCATCAGGATCGCCCCGACCGGCCCGGCCGCGAACCTCTTGCCCTTTACCCCGACAAAGCCCGCCAGAGCTTGCAAGCCGGGCCGGGTCCTTTCATGATCTAACCTGGCCAATATGACCGACACATCACCCATATCCGTACTGCTCGTCGATGACGAAGCAACCTTGCGTAAACCTCTCGCAGAATATCTGACAGGTCAGGGCTTTGATGTGGTGCAGATGGAAAGCGCAGCGTCTGCGCGTGCTCATCTGGTGGCAAGCACACCCGATATTGTCCTGCTCGACATCATGATGCCGGGGGAGGATGGATTATCCTTTTGCCGCCATCTGGTTGAAACCAAGCAGCTTCCCGTCATCTTCCTGACCGCTCGAACAGAAGCAACAGACCGCATCATTGGCCTTGAATTGGGCGCTGATGATTACATCACCAAACCGTTTGAACCTCGCGAACTGGTCGCCCGCATTCGAACCGTTCTGCGCCGGGTCACACGCAATCCGGCGCCGAATTCCCATACCGATGACTGGCATTACGTGTTCGAAGACTGGCGGCTTGACCCGCTCAAACGAAAGCTAACCGATCCTGAAGGTGTAAGTGTGCCAATTTCAACCGCCGAATTTCGTCTGCTGCGCGCGTTTCTCGATAACCCGCTCAGCGTTCTGGATCGCGACAAACTGCTCGACATGGTGCAGGGGCGTACCGCCCACCTGTTTGATCGGGCAGTCGACAACCAGGTCAGCCGTCTGCGCCGCAAAATCGAAGCTGACACTCGCAGTCCGCAGTTTATCCAGACGGTGCGCGGCGGTGGGTATCGTTTCGCAGCAAGCGTCAAACGAACCACCGCAGAGCCCCAGGTTTAAGATCAAACCTTGCTGAAACGCCTCATCCCTTCCAGTCTCTTGGGGCAAGTAATGGCCGTCCTTGCGGTTGGGCTGCTGGTCGCGCAATTGATCTCTGCCACACTGCTATATCAAGCATCTCAACAGAGGCGCGAAGCCGCAATCGTCAACTCGGTTGCGTTTCGTGTGGTCGGCGAATTGAGCCGGACACAAAGCGACCAGTTGCTGCGAGAGGAACGATGGCGATCCCGCGATGCGCAGCGGCTTGAGCGGGAAAGCAGAGGCGGACGCCTACCTCCCCCCGACAGGCCTTTCCCGGCCAGGCGCAGGATCCGGATAGAACGAAGCGCCGCATCGCCGATTCTGGATCAAGAGATCCGGCTTACAGATTACGAAACCGCTCTGCGTGATGTTCTGATGCGTGAAGGTATTGCTGTTCGCGGTATCGCGGTCGCTCGCCGAGAGGCTGGCGATGACCCTTTCATTAAAGACATTTTTCAAAGCCGTCCCCGATTACGGCAGCCCAACTGGGAAGACAGGCGTATCATTGTTGCGTCTATCGAGCGTCCAGATGACAGCGGATGGCTCACGATTCGCATTCTGGAACCGGACAATCCAAGCAACGCACCTTGGGTTATTCTTCTCCAGACATTTGTTACTTTCTGCGTTCTTGTACTGCTGCTGTATCTCGTGCTGCGCAGGATCACTCGCCCGCTTGCGCAACTGACTACGAGGGTAGAGGACTTCTCGCGCGCACCTGATCGTGCAGTTGAACTTATCGAAAGCGGTCCATCGGACACCCGCCGGTTGATCGCTGCACACAATGCCATGGAAGCTCGGATCGCGGCACTGCTTGATGAAAAAGACGTGATGCTGGGAGCAATCGGGCACGATCTCAAGACACCTTTGGCCGCGCTTCGCGTCCGTATCGAAAGTGTACCCGATGATACCCAGCGCGAGCGTATGGCCGAATCCATTGGGGACATTGCAGCGACGCTTGATGATATCCTGTCGCTTGCGCGCATAGGGCGATCTGACTCTCCTCCCGAAGCGGTCGAATTGGGGGCGCTCGCCATCAGCGTTACGGAAGAATTTGAAGATTTGGGTGATCCTGTGTCTATCGAAGATCCACCTCGGCTTGTGGCCAAAGTGCAGGTGACTTGGGTGAAACGGGCCCTGCGCAATCTCATCGTCAATGCCGTACGGTATGGAAGGACAGCCAAGGTCAGCCTGATTGAAGAAAACGGTTATGCTGTCTTGCGCGTCGATGATTGCGGGCCGGGTATCCCGGCCGACAAGATCGCAGGCATGCTTGAACCGTTTGCGCGCGGAGAGGCATCTCGCAACCGCGCAACAGGAGGTGCTGGCCTAGGCCTGACACTCGCACGCGCCATTGCAGAACACCATGGCGGCAGGCTTGTACTTGGAAATCTGGGTGAAGACGGTAACCCCGCAGGCCTGCGCGCCGAACTCCATATACCTGTATGAGGCACATTTCGCGCCGGGCAAAGGAAACTGAAATGACCATCACGTTATACGGCGCGCCGCCATCATTGTTTTCGGGCAAGGCAAGAGCGTATCTTGACTGGAAGGGCGTGGCCTACACTGAGAAGCTGCCGTCTGATCCCCGCTTCCAAAGCGAAATAGTCCCAGCGATTGGCCGCCAGGTCATTCCCGTGGTCGAATTGGAAGATGGCACACTGCTGCAAGACACCACGCTCATCATCGATCACTTCGAGGCCGCCGAAAGCAAGTCTCCCAGCATATACCCCGAAACACCGTGCCAACGGCTCGCCGCACTGCTGCTTGAGGCATTTGGCGATGAATGGCTCGTGATCCCGGCCATGCATTATCGCTGGCACTACAACGAAGAGTGGATTTACGGCGAATTTGGAAAGACCGCGCTGCCCGATGCTTCGCCAGAAGAGCAATACGCAGCTGGCAAAGCGCGCGGGACGATGTTCAAAGGCTTTGTGCCCATGCTCGGTATCAATGCGCAGACCATCCCCGCGATCGAGCGCTCATACGAAGCATTGCTCAGCGATTTGGATGCGCATTTTGCGGAGCATGCCTTTCTTTTGGGCACCCGGCCCAGCATTGGCGATTACGGGTTGATAGGTCCGCTATACGCCCACAATTACCGCGATCCCAAATCTGGCGAGATCATGCGCCGCCTTGCGCCAAATGTCGCAGCCTGGGTTGAACGGATGATTGCGCCCGATCCGATGTCTGGTGAGTTTCTTTTAGGAGATATAATACCTGATGGCATGCAAAAGGTACTGCGGCGGATGATGACGGAGCAGCTGCCCTACCTTGACCGTGTCGCAGAAATGCTGGGCGATTGGGACAAAGCCAATCCGGGTGCAGATTTGCCGCGCGCTCTTGGCCTTGCACCTTTCACTATCGAAGGGGTGACAAGCGAACGCGCCGCTTTGCCTTTCAGCCTATGGATGCTTCAACGCGCGCTCGATTACCTTGCTTCGCTTCAAGGTGAAGACAGAAAGGCCTGCGAGGAAATGCTCACCGTGTGCAGCGGGGGCGCACTGCTGCACTTCGAGATGCCGGTTCGGCTTGAACTTAAAGATTTCGTCCTGCGGCTCGCGCAAGACTGAAGCTTGCTACCTCATGAGCCCACCGATGAGATTGCGCACAAATCGTCCGGCAACAGGGCCAGCAAGGTCGGTTGCGATGGAACCGACCGCTGACGTAATCCCTGATTTTACGGGGTTGGCGCGAGACTTCTTGCCCAAAACCGCAGCTGCGGCGGCGCCTGCCATTCCTCCTGCTGCGACTTTCGTACCACGGGAAATGGCCTTCTCCCACATTGACTTGGTCTTGCGTGGTCGTTTTCGCACTTCTTCCTCGCCCTGAGCTTCAACCTCCTGGGCGGTTTCCGCCGCATCGGCAGCCTTGGCCGCTAGGACTTCTTCTGCACTTTCACGATCCACCGCTTCATCATATTTGTCTTCGAACGGGCTAATCGATTGGATGATTGCGCGTTCCTTGGCTGTGACTGGGCCCAGGCGTGAACGCGGGGGTTTAATGAGCGTGCGCTGGACGACGGTGGGCGCGCCTTCCTCGTCCAGTGTAGAGACCAATGCCTCACCCACGCGCAGCTCTGTGATGACTTCTTCGGTGTCGAGGTCATCATTGATCCTGAAGGTTTCCGCCGCCGCCTTGATCGCACGCTGATCGCGTTTGGTGAAAGCACGCAGGGCATGCTGTACCCGGTTGCCAAGCTGACCAGCGACTTCCTCAGGGATATCGATCGGGTTTTGCGTAACAAAATACACACCTACGCCTTTGGATCGGATCAGCCGCACAACCTGCTCAATCTTCTCCTGCAAAGCCTTGGGCGCATCATCGAAAAGCAGGTGCGCTTCATCAAAAAAGAAGACGAGCGTGGGCTTTTCCGGATCGCCCACTTCGGGCAGGCTTTCAAACAGTTCTGCAAGCAGCCACAACAGGAACGTCGCGTACAATTTAGGGCTGCGCATCAACTCATCAGCAGCAAGCACATTGACATATCCGCGGCCCGCATCGTCAACTTGCAAAAAGTCGTCAATTTCCAGAGCGGGCTCGCCAAAAAAGTAATCCGCCCCCTGGCTTTCGAAACTCAAAAGCTGACGCTGGATCGCGCCGACCGATTGTTTTGAAACATTTCCATAAACACCCGAAAGCTCTTTCGAATTTTCATGCGCCCATTGGAGCAGACTGGTTAGATCACCAAAATCAAGTAACAGCAAACCATTGTCATCGGCGTGGCGGAACACGATCTGAAGCACACCTTCCTGCGTATCATTGAGGTCAAGCAAGCGTGCCAAAAGAAGCGGTCCCATTTCAGAAATCGTCGTTCGAATGGGATGGCCTTGCTTGCCAAACAAATCCCAGAAAATCACTGGATTATCAGAGTATTCGTAATCCTCCATTCCCAGCTCTTTGGCGCGGGCTTCCAGCTTGTCGGCATGTTTGAACTTGGCACTTCCCGGCATGGCGATACCAGACAGATCACCCTTCACATCCGCAACAAATACGGGGACGCCTTGAGCAGAAAAGCTTTCGGCAAGGCCTTGCAAAGTTACTGTCTTACCCGTGCCAGTTGCGCCTGCGATCAGGCCGTGCCGGTTTGCGCGAGAAAGCGCGAGGCTTTGATTTTCGCCATTGCCGCCAAGACCCAGAAAAATATCACTCATGCTTGTCAAAATCCCTCACCGTGTTCGAGTAAAGCTCTGCATAGCTGGTCCCCTGCGGTCAAGCTCTCGACTTGGCCGCCGCATACGCTAAGGCATGATCCATGGGTTCGGGAACGCCATCATCTCCTTTTGTCTTGTTGGACGATGCGCGCGTGGATGGTGCAGCGGATGCCCTATTTTACGAGACGCCCAAAGAAGTCTTTATCGCCAACCATCCCGGCGATGTTGAAAGCACTCTAGCCGCGGCGCAAAACGCGCGCGAAGCTGGCGGCCATCTGGCAGGCTATATCGCTTACGAAGCAGGGCTTGCATTAGAGCCGCATCTTGTGCCGCTGGTAGAAAATCGCTCAGGGGCTGCAGGTCCGTTGGTGTGGTTGGGTTTGTTCGAAAGTGAACCTGAGCGCATTGCAGCAAGCGACATGCCGCAATGGCTCGCAGCGCGGCGAGGCGGTGATGCGTCCATTGGCCCGCTCGAACCGCAGATATCACCCGGCGGATATCTGCATGCCTTCGAGATTTTACGCGAAGCGATACGTGCTGGCGATATCTATCAAGCCAATCTCACCTACCCCCTTGCCGGATCGTACAAAGGCGATGCGATAGCGCTTTATGCTGACCTGCGCGAAGCCGCGTGCGCGGGCTATGGCGGGATGATATTTGATGGCTCCTATTGGCTTTTGAGCTTCTCACCAGAGCTGTTCGTCTCGCTCGACGGGACAAGCGCAAAGGTAAAGCCAATGAAAGGCACTCGCCCGCGCATGGCTGATAGCGCCGAGGATGCAGCGATGGCAGAAGAACTCGCGAGCTCGACAAAAGATCGCGCGGAAAACCTTATGATCGTTGATCTGATGCGCAATGATCTGTCCCGCGTTGCGGTGCCGGGAAGTGTTCGCGTTGATGCGCCTTTCGCCATCGAAAGCTATCCGACGGTCCATCAAATGGTGTCCACCGTTCGCGCCGATCTGGCTGATGGCAAAACCGCAATGGACCTTGTGCGCGCGCTGTTCCCTTGCGGATCAATTACCGGTGCGCCCAAAATCCGCGCGATGGAGCTTATCGGGGAAGTCGAACGCGATGCACGCGGCCCTTATTGCGGGGCAATAGGGCGAGTTGGAGAGGATGGTTCGGCCGCTTTCAATGTCGCCATCCGCACCTTGCGGCTCACCCCGATAGAGAACGATCAAGGCAGGGCAGTTCTTGGCCTTGGTTCAGCTATTGTTGCTGATAGCGATCCGATGGAAGAACGCCGCGAATGCGAAGTAAAGGCGGGATTTGCCAGACGGTCAGGCCCCGGCTTTCCCGCAGCGAAATGCGACTTGATCGAAACGATGCGCTTTGATCCTCAAACAGGCGTAGCCTATCTTGAACTCCACTTGGCCCGTATGAAGAAAAGCGCCCGCGAGCTTGGTTTTGAGTTTGATCGCCACGCTGCTCGCAATCAAATCCAAGCGCTTTGTTTTGAGCTGGAACACCCTGTCAAACTTCGCCTGCTGATCTCGCGATCAGGAGCGGCGGCGCTTGAAACAGGCCCATTGCCAGGCGCAGCGTTGCAACCCGTTCGCGTTGCAGCGCTTCCCAATCCGCTATCGCCAAGCGATTGGAGATTGGCGCATAAGACTTCGGATCGCGGGTTTTATGATGATGCCTTGAAATCAGCGCAGTATCTGGGCGCGAGCGAAGCTGTGCTTGTGCGCGATGATGGCTTGGTGACAGAGGGCAGCTTTACCACTGTGTTTGTAGAACGCGACGGAGGGCTTGTAACACCGCCCGCTTCTCTTGGCCTTTTGCCCGGCATCTTGCGCGAACATCTGATTGCTGAAAGCCGCGCAAAAGAAGCGAAATTGACACTGAATGATCTGGAAGGCGGCTTTCTAATTGGAAATGCGGTCCGCGGACTAATGAAAGCCAAACTGATATGACTATTCCAATTCTATTTGAAGACGGCGAATCGCTTGTCATAGACAAGCCTGCTGGCCTTCCTGTGGACCGGCCCAAACGCGGTGGAAAATGCCTTGAAGACCATCTCGATGAGCTAAAACTTGGCTTTCAACGGCGGCCGACCGCAGTGCACCGGCTTGATACCGACACAAGTGGCTGCCTGCTGCTTGCGCGCAATCCAAAAGCCTTAAAACGGTTTAACAAAGCGTTTGAAGACCGACACGTGGGCAAGACCTATCTGGCTGTGCTTGATATCGAGCCGGAAGGCCAATCGGGTACGATTGAACTGTCGCTGTCCAAAATCAGCTCAGCGGAAAAGGGCTGGCGGATGATTGCAGCAAAGAAGGGAAAGCCTGCGGTATCACATTGGGAGTTGCTTGAGACGATTGGGGAAGGCGATAAGCGCCGCTCGCTGATCCGTTTTCGCCCGGAAACTGGCCGCACACATCAATTGCGAGTGCATGCTTTACAAGGGCTGGGCGCACCGCTTCTTGGCGACCCGATATATGGTCCGGTTCGCGGCCAGAACAAAGGCGCGCCGCGCACCATGCTTCATGCCGAAACCATCACGGTCAAGCGCGATGGGAAGCCGACAATTACCGCCCACTCCCCCTTTCCCGAAGATTTTATTCGCGCAGGTCTTACCGCACCACCAACCCTCGAGCAAAGTGATGGATCAGAGCCTTCTTGCCAAGAATCTTGAACGAGCTCATGCGCTCGCTGAGGAAAGCTTCCTGGCAGGGTCCGGTCCCGGCGGGCAAAATGCCAATAAGGTGGCGACCGAAGTGCAGCTGCGCGTCAACATTTATGCCTTGCGCCTCCAACCGAGCGTTTTTTCAAAACTGCGCGAAATCGCTGGATCAAAGCTAACCAATTCTGGCGACCTGCTCATCACCGCACGCGAGCACCGCACGCAAGAAGCGAACCGTCAGGCTGCGCGCACCAAACTTGAAGAACTGCTCAAGGCTGCCCACCAAAGGCCGAAAAGCCGCGCCAAAACCCGGATCAATCGCATCGGCAAAACGCAGCGATTGAAAACAAAGAAAGCGCGCGGCGCGGTGAAGGCCAATCGTGCGAAGCCCAGCGCCAAAGATTGGTGAGGCAACAAAGCCAAGATCGCTTGACTTTTCCCCCAGAATCACCCAATGGCGCGCCACTGTGAGGCGGCGCTAGACGTGTCGCCCTTTTGTTTTTCAGGCTGGGCTTGATTTTGAGACAGCCGTTACCCGAATTAGGATACCACCATGGCGAAGCCCGCAACAGTCAAGATTAAGCTCGTCTCGACCGCAGACACGGGTTTTTACTACGTGACCAAAAAGAACCCGCGCAACATCACCGAAAAGATGTCGTTCCGCAAATACGATCCGGTTGCAAAAAAGCACGTGGAATTCAAAGAAGCCAAGATCAAGTAATCTTGCAACTTGCGAGCGAAACTTAACGCTTGTGCCCGCTTCAATTCAGCCTCAGTTCAATGCGCAAGAGATAGCGCGGGAATTATGGGCATGAGGAATATCTTTCGCAAAACAGCTATCGCCGCCGGAACAACTGGCGCGATCGTTCTTGGACTGAGCATCGGTCAGCCGAGCCAATCGACGCATCCTTCTGAAAGCGCGAGCTTTATTCCGGTGGCCGCTGCACAAACATCGAGCGATCTGGACAGCGCGGTCACCGCTCTGCGTGCAATTTCGACTATGAAAGCCGATTTCGTCCAGTCCGATCAGCGTGGGCAAAGCTTGCGCGGCGTCATGACATTGAAGCGTCCCGGGAAAATCCGTTTCGATTACGGCAAGGGCGCTGATCTATTGGTCGTTTCAAACGGCAAGTCACTCTACATGATCGATTATGAAGTGCGACAGGTGGAGCGTTGGCCGATTCGGCGATCCCCGCTTGGCGCCCTGCTCGATCCTAAACGCGACATGTCGAAATATGGAACTCTGATCCCGACAAGAGATAGCCGCGTCATAAGTATTGAAGTGCGGGATCCCAAACGCCCTGAATTCGGCGTTATCAACCTAATTTTCGTCCGCGACCCAAAGGCGCCGGGCGGATTGCGGCTGGCGCAATGGGTAGCATTGGATGCGCAAAACTATCGCACGCGTGTCAGCCTATCGAATCATAGGTACGGAATTTCCGTGGCTGAAAGCACATTCAAGTTCGAAGATCCGCGCCGTTCTTCTCGTCGGCCACGCTGAACGCCTCATCGGCCATCAGTTGTAATTATGCGACAAGACCAAGTCGATATTCATATACGCGAAAGACACAAGGCCCTATTTCTTTAATCCAAGGCGGTCGAAGGTGGGTTTCCCCCCTGTTGCCCTCTCCTTCGGAATGGTCGCCTTGACCAAGCGTGACGAACGCTAAAATGGAGTCCCTGTCTCATCGCCCCCGAGACAGGGACTTTTTGCGTTTACACCCTCGTTGCTTGTGGTCCGCTTCTGGAACCGGCTCGTTGGTGGAGCCAAAACGCCGCAGGTTCAGAAAATCCAAACTCCGCTTACTCGTCCCAACCAAATGCCGACACGATAAGGTCGTAAATCACATTCTGTTCAATCACGCCGCGCGCCTTATCTGCGCCTGGACCTTGCGCATAAAGTGCAACGTCTTCGCCTGCATGAGTTTCGCTGTAGAGGGGAATTGCGGCTTGCTGACGCGCTTCGACCCCGGTCTCGGGAAGAGGGCGACCGTCTTCGCGGTCGTGCTGGATCGCGCCAGGGCCATTCCAATATCCCAATGTCGTGTAAGGCTTTCCATCGTCAGCCTTTGCGGGCTCTTCTGTATTCGAGATATCGCCTTCGGGCGGCACGACTAGACCCAGTATATCGTTCCCGCGGCGCGGATAGCCTGAGATAGTGAAGACATGGCTATGGTCGGCCGTCACCATGATGAGCGTCTCGGCTGGATCGGTGTTATCAATGGCGTATTGGATCGCACGGGAAAATTCGACCGCTTCTTCCAGAGCATATCCCGCCTTTCCAGCGTGGTGCCCGTGATCAATACGACCTGATTCCACCATCAAATAAAAGCCATCCGGGTCCCGCCGAAGCCGCGCTATTGCCTGGGCAGTCATATCGCTCAGAGTTGGCTCACCCCCACCTTTCCCTTTGGAACGCTCCGCCATGTAGGCCAGGTGGCTGCGGGAAAAGAGCCCGAGGACAGGTTTATCCATTGGTGCCTCGTCAAGCGCCTCAGCGCTGCGAACGAAAGTACCACCGGTGCGTCTCGACCATTGCAAGGGCAGGTTCGCTTCGCGATCAAGGCGGCGGCCTGCATCGTCAACGCCTTGGCCGAAAAATGGCGCCAAACCGCCGCCCAATGCCACATCCCAATCAGCCTCGATCAATTGAGTAGCGATATCCTTGCAACCTTTGCCGCGTTGATCTTCGGCCATCCCCGCATCGTCTTCCCAATTGCGATCTGCGCTGCGGGCATAGACGCTGGCGGGTGTCGCATGGGTGATACGTGCGGTAGAAACAATGCCAAGCGCTAGGCCGCGTTTTGTCACTTCTTCACCCATCAATGGGAGTGGATTGGCAAGCGCGCTTTCACAATCGCCGCGAACGGCATCAGGCCCGATGCCAAGTACGCCAATGCGGGTCTTTTTGCCCGAATGAATCGCAGTCGCAGTACCAGCGCTATCGGGAACTTGCGCATTGGTGTTGTAAGTTTTGACCAGCGCCACATTGTCAAACGCCTCAAACGGCAGGATATATTCCTCACCCGTTTGCCCCTGCTTCTGCCCTGCATAGATGCGCGCTGCGGTGATGGTCGAAATTCCCATGCCATCCCCAATAAACAGGATCACATTCTTAGCTTTTTGCGGAATTGGCGCAGCGACTGGAGGAGTGGACGCACTGGCAAGGCTCTGACCACTATCCTCGGAACATCCACCAATGGCAAGCGCACATCCGGCAATGCCAGACACAATCAATCGGTTCATTTCGCAGGTCTCCAAAAGCTCTTTGCGTCCCGCCTATCGAAGTGAAATGAAGCTGGGAAGAGATAGCAAGTGAAAGGTGGCGTTTTTGCTGCGCTCCCACTAAGCCCAGACCCATGATCTCAGTCACCACATGGAACATAAATTCGGTGCGGCTGCGCCTGCCGATCGTGCTCAAATTCCTGAAAGAGAATGGCCCCGACATTCTATGCCTTCAGGAAATCAAATGCCTTGAAGAACAGTTCCCAGCCAAAGCCTTGGCCGAAGCCGGTTATGAACATCAGGCGATTTGCGGGCAAAAAGGATATCACGGCGTCGCAACGATCAGCCGTCTGCCCATTAAGGAAGTTTCCCGTCATGATTGGCAAGCCAATGGCGAAGCGCGTCATATCGGGGTTGAAGTCGTCGGCAAGGATATAGTGGTCGAAAACGTCTATATCCCTGCAGGCGGGGACATTCCTGACCGGACACAGAATGCGAAATTCGGCCAGAAGCTAGATTTTCTGGAGCGGATGACAAGCTGGGCCGGCGCTGTGGATCGACCAACACTAATCGTCGGCGATTTCAACATCGCTCCGCTGGAAAGCGACGTTTGGAGCCACAAGCAATTGCTCAAAGTCGTAAGCCACACACCTATCGAAGTCGACGCACTTAATCGCTTCAGGCAAGCGCATGGCTGGGTCGATATTGGGCGCGAGCATATTGCGCACCCCGAACGGTATTTCAGTTGGTGGTCTTACCGCTCGCCAGATTGGCGCAAGAATGATCGTGGGCGCCGACTTGATCATATGTGGGCAACGGACAGTCTGGCGAAACAGGCAACCGGCCACCATATCTTGGAAGATGCCCGAAGCTGGGAAAAGCCATCCGATCATATCCCGCTGACAACTGAGTTCGATATCTAAGACAGATGTGCGAGAGCCACGCCCCTGATGACTACCTCAAGATGCCTTCGCCAGAGCGGCGTGCGGCGCAGGCAGTAGATGCACTGCGCCATGGATGGGCGCTCAATTTTGCAGGTGGGCCGGTTTTGCTGCCCATTGAGACGGCAATTGCGAGCGGGGCAACGGCAGATCTTTTACTGATATCAGCAGCGCGCGCCGCGACGCTGAAGCTTACCAATCAACGCGATGCAGCGTACAGCAATGAGGCGCCGCATACCCCGATCCTTATCCGCGGGGGCGAGGCGATGGCGCTCGATATGGCCCGCCCAATTGCGGACCCCTCACTCGATCTCGACAATCCGCTTAAGGGGCCGTTTCGCGCCGAACCCATCAATTGGGCTGATGAAGCGGTGGCCGCGATGGAGTACGCCAGGATTGCTGGCATCCTGCCTGCTTTCATGGTTGATCCGCGTAACGGCGGAGAACCGCATCCGCTTATCGCCAGTGATCTTCGCGCATACACTGACGCGGGAAGGCTCAACATTACCACGCGCGCCCGGTTGCCCGTCACGGCGAGCGAGAATGCGCAGATTATCGCTTTCCGTTCGACAGCTGATACGCGCGAACATGTCGCACTCATCGTAGGTGAGCAAACAGGTGAGAAAGTGCCTTTGGTGCGGCTGCATTCCGAATGCTTGACCGGCGATGTGCTGGGCAGCCTCAAATGCGATTGCGGGCCGCAATTGGACGCAAGCATTGATGCGATGGCGCGCCATGCGCGCGAGGATGGCGGCTGGGGTGTGCTTCTTTACATGCGGCAAGAAGGGCGCGGGATTGGCCTTATCAATAAATTGCGCGCCTACCGTTTGCAGGATCAGGGGTTCGACACGGTCGATGCCAATCAGCGGCTTGGCCTGCCTGATGAAGCGCGTGATTTTCCTGTGGCAGCGCGGATGCTTGAGCTGATTGGAGCAACCACAATCCGGCTGCTCACCAACAATCCGGCCAAGCTCAAAGCACTTGAAGATCATGGCATCGTCATTGCCGAGCGCGTTCAGCATCAGTTGCCCGATAACCCGCACAATGCTCGCTACCTTGCGACAAAGCGCGACCGTTCAGGACATCTTCTAACATGAGCGCTCCCGAAATCGCGATCACATTGCGCCCAGAAAAGGCGGGCGATGAAGAGACGATCTTCGCTGTCACCGAGGCCGCCTTTCGCGACCTGCTGTTCAGCGATGGCGACGAACAACATCTAGTGAACAAATTGCGAAAGGACGGAGACCTCACTTTGTCATTGGTTGCCGAGGATGCGGAGCGGATCGTTGGTCACATTGCGATCTCACCCGTGCGCATCAGCGGTGGCCCACCAGACAATGATCGCGACAATTGGTACGGACTTGGTCCCGTATCAGTCTGGCCCGAATTGCAAGGACAGGGCATCGGCAGCGCTCTCATCAATCGCGCAATCGCCGACATGCGCGCACGCGGCGCAAAGGGCATTATCCTCCTTGGCTCGCCCGAATATTACAGCCGTTTTGGCTTCAAGCACGAACCGCAGCTTGCCTATCCCGGTCCCCCCGCCGAATATTTTCAGGCGCTATTACTCGATGGCGGTCTGCCCACTGGCGTGGTGACGTATTCACCAGCTTTTGGGTGAGGTTCCGCGGGCTTAGCGCGCGTCAAACTTCTCGATTCCCGGCGCCAGACTATTGCCTTCCATAACGATCCGCCCCCCCGACCAATCTGCAAGAAACGCAGTCTTGCGTGTAAGGCCGGGCACAAAGCGCGCTTGATTGCCGCGCACAACCAGACCATCCGATGAATTCTGTGTTCCCTTTGCGCCCAGCGCAATCAGCGCTGAATAATTCTCTTTATCACGACCTTGGATAAACCAGTTGTTCGCGATTGATCCCACACTGCCATTGGGAAGATCGATCATGTAGTTGGTCGCACGCCCTTGGGCATCGTCAAAACTGTTGTTTTCGATCACATTGTTAGGCGCGCGCGATTTGACATAATGCCCGCCTGTCCCGCGCTCGAACCGGCTTTGGGTCACCGTTAATGACCCGTACTTGCCAACATAGATCGAATGCGCGCAACCAGCAGAATTCTCGCACGTGCCAAGGCGACTAAAAGTGGACCGCGTGATAAAAATCCGTCCGTTCGCATCATTCGCTGTCAAAATGCCCTGTTGGCTATCCAGGAACCGCGTAAAAGCGATGTTGAGATTGCTTTTCTCCAGCCTAACACCTGCACCATTACCATCGCTCACACTGATGCCAGTAAAAGTCAGCCCGCGTATCTCGGCGCCTTGTCCGCGTAAAACCAGTGCAGCTTTGCCTTCACACGCCGTGCCTGAAAGCACTGCTGTTCCATATTCCTGCGCTGCGTAAGTGATAACGCCCGCTTTTTGCACCGCGCATTGGCGATAAGTGCCCGGCGCTATTGAGATGGTGGCCGTGCGAGCACCAACTGCATCGACCGCCGCCTGCAAAGTGCCAAAGCTCTGTCCTGTTTCTTCAATCGTGAAGCTGTTGCCCCCCGTCTGGGCGCTGGAACTGGGTGCAAAGGCAATCGAGGCGACCATCGCGCTCGCGGCCATTAGGGCAAAGAGGTTATACTTTTTCATAAACTGTTACCTACCACGAAAAACACGAGCTGTGCGTTAACAAAGCCAGTGCATTGCACCCCCTGTCTCATGCTGGGATACGATTGCGCTTGGCGAGCATGTGTCTGAGCGGTTATTATGCCCACAAATCCGGTCTGGTGAAGACTATCAGACCCACTTACAAGATGCACACGGAGGAGCCAACAATGAAGAAACCAATCACCCTATCCATGGCAATTACTGCCAGCCTCGCGCTCGCAGCCTGCAGCAGCAACGATGATGCATCCGACGATGCGGCCGCTGAGACTGTCGAAGCGCCCGCTGTCGAGGCGCTCGAAGATGTGACGGAAGAGCCGGTTGAAGATGCAGCCGCCTCAACGCCTGCTGAAGAAATCGAAGGTCCGCCCGCTGTAACGGAAGAAGTTGCAAGCGAGGCCGCAACACAAGGGGCCGCTGTGGCAGCCGATGCGCAATCAGCGCTAGACGCACTTGAAGCAGCAGAAGCTGCTGAAGCAGCAGACAATATCGATGCAGTATTGGATGATGTAGCCGATGTCGTCGACGAATCCGGCGATTAATCAGCCGATGATGCACCTGGAAATTGCAAGAAGCCATAGAGCGGCAGGCCTAGTCTTTGCGCTAGGCCTTGCTGCTTGTTCCGGCGAAAGCAATGCGCCGCCAAGCGCAGTGAGTGAAGGCGAGATGCAAGCTTTGGAAGAGGCTGCCTCCATGCTCGATGAACAGCGCCCGCCGGTTGATGCGATCGCACCGCCCGCTTCAGAGCCGGAGGCAGAGACCACAGAAAATGCCGCGGATTTGACTGGCGACGCAGCACCAAAGCCGCAACAATAACCGCCAAAAGTTTGATAGGACATACACCAGAATGAACGTCGCGCCCGCGCACAAAGAGCAATTCAACGCCGGGATGGATCCCGACATATTCGAGCAATTTGCTGAACAGCTAGAACGCTTTGTGCGCGAAAGGTTGATCCCTGCAGAAGGCGAAGTGATCCAAAACGATGCTATCCCGCCTGAAATAGTTCAGGAAATGCGAGACATGGGATTGTTCGGCATATCGGTGCCCGAGGAATATGGCGGCGCTGGGCTGAACATGACGCAATATGCGCGCGTTGTGAACATGATGAGCTATGCAGCGCCTGCCTATCGTTCGATATTCTCGATCAATATCGGCATGTTTGCGAGCGCTTTGAAAAATGGCGCTACTGAAGAACAGCGGCTCGAATGGTATCCAAAACTGGTCGAAGGCAAAATCGCCTGTTTCGGGCTAACAGAGCCGGGATCGGGCAGCGACAGCGCTGGCCTTCAAACGACCGCAAAGCCTGATCCTGATGGCAATGGCTGGATATTGAACGGCACGAAACGCTACATCACCAATGCGCCGCATGCTGATTTCGCACTCATTATGGCGCGCACAGAGAAAGAAAATCTGCCCAAGAACGCGCACGTCAGCGCGTTTCTGGTGCCGATGGATACGCCCGGTGTTTCAACCGGATCTCCTGACAAGAAGATGGGCCAATCCGGCAGCCATATCTCCGACATTATGCTCGATGATGTGAAAGTACCGGGCGATGCGCTTTTGGGAGGCGAGACAGGGCGCGGTTTCCGCTTTGCGATGCAGAGCCTCGATAATGGCCGGATTTCCGTGGGGTCTGCTGCGACTGCCTATGCGCGGCGCGCACTTGATTCAGCAATCCAATACGCCAATGAGCGTAAAGCTTTCGGTGAACCCATCGCGCGCTTTCAGCTGATCCAGGCGATGCTCGCGGATAGCGAAACCGAAATTTATGCAGCCGAATGCATGATGAAGGATGTGACGGCCCGCGCCGACCGGGGCGAAAACATCCTTGTAAAAGCCGCAGCCTTCAAAGTCTTCGCCTCGGAAATGTGCGGGCGCGTGGTGGACCGTGTCGTTCAGATTTATGGCGGCGCCGGATACCTCGCAGAATATGATGCCGAACGCTTTTATCGCGACGCGCGCATTTATCGCATTTACGAAGGCACGACCCAAATCCTTCAACTCCAGATCGCCAAACATATGCTGCGCGAATGGGAGGCTTTGAATGGCTAGGGCCAGGGACTACGCAGACACGGGGTCCGCACCCGACAAGGAATTCAATGTACAACCTACTCAATGACCTCTCCATCATAGAAGTCTCAAGCTTCGTCGCCTCACCCACAGCGGGGCTTTATTGCGCGCAAATGGGCGCTGAGGTGATCCGCGTCGATCACAAAGCCGGCGGGCTCGATTATGATCGGTATATGCTTACCAAAGAGGGTCGCTCACTTTCGTGGGAAAACCTCAATCGCGCGAAGAAATCAGTCGCGCTCGATCTGCGCTCTGGCGAAGGACGTGAGCTGTGCGTGGAGCTTGCCGCCAAGACTGGTCAATGCATCACAAATCTGCCGGAAAAGAGCTTTATGAGCCATGCTGCGATGAAGGCGGCGCAGACAGCTAATAAATCTTGGGGTGCACCCGATATGACATCGGTGCGCATTCTTGGCTGGCATGATGGCAGGCAGGCCATGGATTTCACTGTGAACGCTGCGAGTGGTTACCCCCTGATGACGGGGCCAGAGGAATGGGACATGGAGACAGCACCACCTGTTAATCAAGTGCTCCCCGCATGGGATTTTATTACGGGTGCGTATTGCGCATTTGCCTTGATGGCAGCGCTGCGCCACCGCGATGTGACAGGTCAAGGCTCTGAAGTGCGCGTGCCCCTGGGTGATGTGGCGATTGGCACAACGGCGAATGCGGGGATGATGGCCGAAATGCTGTATCGCGGCGGAGACAGGCAACGGCTAGGCAATGCGATTTGGGGCGCGTTTGGACGCGATTTCCGTTCCAAAGACGGCATTCGTTTTATGGTCGCGGCGCTGACGGCAAAGCAATGGGCGGGCCTTATCGAAGCGTTTGGTGTCGCGACCCCAATCGGCAAATTGGAAGCCGCAGTGGGCGTCAAATTTGCCGATGGCGATGATCCTCGTTTCAAGCACCGCGAAGCCTTGTTCAAAATCTTTCAGAATGTCGCAGGTAGCCATGACTACAAAGCGCTCGAGGCGCGAATGGCAGCATCAGGATGCACATTCGAGAAGTACCGCACGGCCTTTGAAGCGGCGAACGATCCGATCCTTGTGGCAGACAATCCGCTGTTCGGCCCATCGCCGGAAAACCCATCAGGCTTTGAATACCCTGCCACCCGGTCCTTCGCGAACCTGCCCGCACACCAAGCAGGCGACCCCGCTCCGGCACCGTACCTTGGCCAGCATTCCGAAGAGGTTCTCAGCGAGCGGCTGGGGCTTTCGAGCGGCGCGATTGGCAAGCTCGTCGATACCGGAACCGTGGCTCTCTCAGACAAGGATCGGACATGACCAGAAGAGCAGCAATTGTTTCGCCCCTGCGTACTCCGGTGGGCAAATTTCTAGGGGGGCTATCGAGCCTCAATGCAGGCGAATTGGGTGCGATCATCCTTAAGGCTTTGGTCGAGCGATCAGGCATCGACCCGGAACGAGTGGACGATGTGGTTTTCTCGCAAGGCTACGGCAATGCCGAAGCGCCTGCGATCGGGCACTGGTCTTGGCTGGCAGCCGGTTTGCCACTGGAAGTGCCCGGCTATCAACTGGACAGGCGGTGTGGTTCTGGCCTTCAGGCTATCGCCAATGCGGCGATGATGGTCGAAACCGGCATGGCCGATGTGGTGGTGGCCGGGGGATGCGAGAGCATGTCCAATGTCGAACACTATACCCTTCAGGGGCGCGGCGGTGCGCGGATGGGCGATATCACTCTGCATGACCGCCTTTCGCGCGGGCGGCTGATGAGCCAGCCGATAGAGCGTTTTGGGATCATCACCGGTATGATCGAAACAGCAGAGAACCTTGCCAAGGACTATGAGATCAGCCGGGAAGAGGCGGATGCTTATGCGGTGCGATCTCACCAGAATGCAGCGAAGGCTTGGGCTGATGGTAAGTTTGCTGCACAGCTTGTGAGCATTGATGTACCGCAGCGGCGCGGCGATCCCGTCACGTTTGACCATGATGAGGGCTACCGTTCGGACGCGTCGATGGAGACGCTCGCGAAACTTCGCCCGGTTGACGCGAAGCGCGATGCCGACGCGATTGTAACAGCAGGCAATGCCAGCCAGCAAAACGATGCCGCCGCCGCATGTCTGGTGGTCGCGGAAGATAAACTTGAAGAGCTTGGACTTGAACCCATGCTTTGGTTTGGCGGCTGGGCAGCGGCGGGTTGCGATCCATCGCGCATGGGTATTGGCCCTGTCCCTGCGACCGAGCGACTGTTCGAGCGACGCGGATTTTCATGGGACGATATTGGCCTGGTTGAAGTCAATGAAGCTTTCGCGCCGCAAGTTCTTGCCGTACTAAAAGGTTGGGGTTGGAGCGCAGATGACAGCCGCCTCGACATTCTCAATGTGAACGGATCAGGCATTTCGCTCGGCCATCCCATCGGCGCGACCGGTGGGCGGATACTCGCCGATATGGCTCACGAAATGCACCGCCGCGATGTGCGATATGGCTTGGAGACGATGTGCATTGGCGGAGGCCAGGGCATTGCGGCAGTCTTTGAAAAGGCGGTTTAGTTCATAAAGCACAGCCGTGAGAGCCCTCAGCCAATTAAAGTGTCTCATTTTGAGACATTTTTGATGGAATGTTACGATGCCGGATTCGAATGACCAGCCCTACGCCGCGTGGATCGGGCGCGAAATGCGCGCGGTTGATAGGCTGGATGAAGGGCTTGCGGCACGGTGGTTCGCGACGTTTTCGCTCAATGATCGAGGGCGCCCGCAAAGGATAATGCCTCAAGGTATTCACTTTGCGCTGTGCACACCCGATGCGCCAACTGCTGCGTTGGGTGAAGATGGCCACCCCGCCCGCGATGAGAACGCAGATACCTTCCTTCCCCCGTTTCCCCAATTTGTTTCAGAGCCGCGCCGGATGTGGGCTTCTTCAAAAATCGAATTTCGCGCGCCCCTCACAATTGGAGCTGCGATCGAGCGCACGAGCAGCATTGCTTCCATAGCTGAGAAAGAAGGTGGGTCGGGCAAGCTTGCATTCGTCAATGTCGAACAAGAGACGCGCGCAAATGGTACGCTTTCTGTGCTGGAGACGCAAACCCTCGTCTATCGCGATGCTGCCGCCCCGGATGGTCCACTGAGCCCTCCAAAGCTGGGCGAAGGCACCTTTGATCCCGGTAAATGGGATGGGCGCCGTGTGCTGAGCCCAGATCCGCGCCTGCTGTTTCGCTATTCTGCGCTCACATTCAACACTCATCGCATTCACTATGATGCACCCTACGCACGCGAGGTGGAACGCTATCGCGGCCTTGTCGTGCATGGTCCGCTTACAGCCTCGTTGCTGCTGCAACTCGCAGCAAGCGAATTGGGTGAAAATGTATTGCGAACATTCGAATTCCGCGGACTGTCACCCGCCATCGCGTGCGAGCCTCTCCATCTGGTGATGCGCACCAAAGAAGGCGGATATGAGCTTGGCGCGTTCGCTGATGATGGGCGGCACGTAATGAGAGCGAGCTGCAAAATCTGACGAATCAGCATATTTTGCCAACCTTCAAAGTACAGGTCTTCGACACAATGTTTTTGACGCCTTTTAAAGTTCACAGACCTTTGAAAGATCAAACGTGCCAAATTAGAGGCAAAGTAGCTTAATGGGAAATTGCCAAATATATATGGCCGAGTATCTTCAGTATGGGGGGTCAAATGCGAAATATTGGAGAAATCTATATGAAAAAGAAAATCGGAACAGCAGCTGTTGCATTAACCCTAGCATTGACTGCCGCTAGTCCAGCTCATGCATTGGGTTGGGATTGGTGCGAGCTACTTCCTTATTCATGTCAATTTCGATAACTAATATTCGTTATTGAAATTGTAATAATGAAATGTTTGGCCGGTTTATCGGTAAGTGATTTGCCGGCCAAATAAACGTAAAAACCACATCAATGATTATTATAATATGCCGAAATTGATATTCAGGCTTTATAATCCTCAATTGGTTTGAGCACCCCAAAACGCTCCTTCGTGGGCTTTCTTCCCAGTTCTGGAAAATCAATCTGAGGTGGCTCCACATGCGTATCCGGTAAACGATCAAGCAAATCCCGGATCAATGTCAGACGCCCCAACTTCTGATCGTTGAAATCGACCAAAGTCCATGGCGCATGATCATAATGCGTAGCCTTCAGCATGGCCTCGCGCGCTTTGGTGTAAGCGTCATACTTGTCGCGCGCTGCAAGATCGATTGGGGACAGCTTCCAGCGTTTGAGCGGATCTTCCAATCTTTCAGCCAACCGCTCTTCCTGCTTGTCCTGATCGGTTGTCAGCCAATATTTGAACAACAAAATGCCATCATCGGTAAGCAGTTTTTCAAACACAGGCACTTGTTCAAGAAAGCGCAGGATCTGGTCTTCCTCGGCAAAGCCCATCACCGCTTCGACGCCTGCGCGATTGTACCAGGAACGATCAAACAGCACGATTTCGCCTGCATGCGGCAGGTGCTGGATGTAGCGCTGGAAATACCATTGTGTCTGTTCATCCTGCGTGGGTTTACCCAATGCGACCGTGCGGCACTGGCGCGGGTTCAATTTGTCGCGCACCGCGCGGATCGCACCGCCTTTACCCGCCGTATCGCGCCCTTCGAACAACACCACAATTCGCGCACCTGTCGTCCGCGCCCAACGCGCCATTCCAACGAGCTCTTCGGTCATCGGTTCTAATGCCTTGCGGTATTCCTTGCTTTTCAAACCCACGCTTCTCGCCTTTTTTCGCTTGTCTCGCTGCAATTCTAGTATCACATACCTGCCTATGGCTACCGTTGCAGATCAAGAGACCAATTTTAGCACGCTTCCCGATTTGCCGGATGACGTATTCACGGCCCCTCTGGCAAAGCCTGCGCATGTCGGCGATGACTGGCTGGAGCCTTCGCAATCCGATTATTCCTTAGAAGACCACAGGGTCTGGGATGATTTGTTTGCGCGGCAGATGGATGTGTTGCCGGGTCGTGCGGCATCAGCGTTTTTGAAAGGCCTTGAGCGACTCGATCTGGGGCGCGGGGGTGTGCCGGATTTTGCCGAAATGTCCGAGGAGCTGGGCGCGCTGACGGGCTGGAGCGTGGTGCCCGTGCCCATGCTGATCCCCGATCACGTCTTCTTCTGGCATCTTGCCAACCGCCGCTTTCCGGCGGGCAATTTCATCCGCACGCGCGAAACGTTCGACTACATCCAAGAGCCCGACGTCTTCCACGATGTCTTCGGCCATGTGCCGATGTTAACCGATCCGGTGTTCGCCGATTACATGCAGGAATATGGCCGCGCGGGGTGGAAAGCGATGCGGTACAACCGGCTCAAGGCGTTGGGGTCACTCTATTGGTACACGGTGGAATTCGGCCTGATGGAAGAGCCCGACGGCATTAAAGCTTATGGCGCAGGCATTCTGTCCGGCCCAACCGAAGCCGTGTTTGCAGTGGAAGCACAAAGCCCCAATCGCATCATGCTCAATGTCGACCGCGTGATGCGCACCGATTATGTAATCAGCGATTTGCAGCCAACGTATTTCGTGATTGAAAGCTTTGAGGACCTATACCGGCAGACAGTAGAGCGGGATTTTGATCGGCTCTATCGAAATTTGAGCGCCGGTTTCACCTATGCCAATTCGGCTATCATTGACGTCGATAATGTGGTGCACAGGGGCAGCCAGGAATATCACTTGCGTGGGGGACGCGGGAGCGCTGCAGCGCCTGTTTAGGACTGCGTTTGATCGGTACGGCCGCGCATAACCAGATGATACAGACCCAGTACCAGGCTGGCAGCTGCGCACGCAATGGCAAGAGCCGTCACAGAAATTCCGCCCATAGCGGTCAATCCATTGGCGTACAGCCCGGCAATCAGCGAAGCCAGAAGGGCAAGCCCGATCTGGCTGAACACCTGGCGAGCATCTTCGGTTCGGCCAAGGATTGAAGACAACCAGCCAAACGTCAAACCAACAAGACAAAGCACCATAAGCGCCATTCGAAACTGAACCTTTTTTGCGCGGGGTCACTTGCACTATGCGCAAGGCGCGCATTTGGTTCCGCGCGAACGATGCGTTTCGTCGCTTAAAAGAAGTAAAGCAGCGCAACTCCCATCGCGACCCGGTAAATCACGAAGACCATCATTGAGGCGCGCTTAAGGAAGTTCATCAGAAACGCCATTGTCAAAAATGCCGAAATGAACGTCAGCACGCCTGCGATAAGTGCATCCAAGGCAAGCTCCATGCCTGCCTCGAATATCTCCGGCACAATCAGCACACCCGCGCCCGCAACGGCAGGGATCGAAAGCAGGAAAGAAAAGCGCGCTGCTTCGACGCGTTTGTATCCTAAAGCTCGCGCGGCTGTCATGGTGACGCCCGAACGGCTTGTCCCTGGAATGATCGCAAGCGCTTGTGCCAAACCAACGATCAAGCCATCGCGCCAGCTCATATCCTCAAACACTTTGACTTCTTTTCCAAGGTAATCGGCAAGCCCGAGCAAGAGGCCATATACGATCAGGTTGAACGCAATCAGATCGGTAAAGCGAATGGAGCTCATCAGATCATCATCGACAATCTCCACACCGAAAACGCTGGTCGCGATGCCGTTGAAAAGGCCCATTTTAATCGAAAGCCCAAAGGCGACGGCAGGTATCGTGCCCAGTACGATCCACCAGAACAGGCGGCGTTCAGCGGGAGCTTTTGGCGCACTTGCTCCAACACCAATACTCGCAAAGCCGCCGCGCGCGAGCACCAGCACATCCTTGAAGAAATAGACGATAATCGCCAGCAGCGATCCGACATGCACCGCGACATCAATCAACGGGCCTTGATCGGGAAAATCGGTAAATGTCGGGATCAGGATGAGATGTCCCGACGAAGAGATCGGCAGGAATTCCGTGATCCCTTGAACCACCGCGATAATGAGCAATTGAAGCAAAGTCATGGGCGCGAAGGCATGGCAGCAGCGGCTCTCAAGTCAATACATCTATCCCAAAGGATGCCCAATTTACACCAATTCACCAGCACCAAATTGCAAGTTTGCAAGCCGTGAATAGAGGCCTTTGGCGGCGAAAAGCTCTGCATGCGTGCCTTGTTCCACCACTTCGCCTTTGTCGAGCACGATAATCCTGTCCGCAGCGCGGACTGTGGCGAGCCTATGGGCAATCACCAGAGTCGTGCGATCCACCATCAGCGCATCCAAGGCCTGCTGCACCAATTGTTCGCTTTCAGCATCCAGCGCGCTGGTTGCCTCATCCAAAAGCAGGATTGGTGCATCGCGCAGCAGCGCACGCGCTATTGCTACGCGTTGACGTTGACCGCCTGACAATTGCGTGCCGCCTTCGCCCAGATATGTATCAAGCCCATCTGGCAAATCGGACAAGAACCCTTCTGCATTCGCCGCACGCGCTGCGTCCCAAATGTCTTCTTCGCTCGCATCCCAGCGGCCATATCGCAGATTATCGCGTGCATTAGCGCTAAACAGCACGCCTTCTTGCGGGACGAAGGCGATGCGAGAGCGAACCTCGGCAGGATCAGCCTGCGTCAACGGAACTCCATCTAGACGAATAGTGCCCTGCTGGGGATCATAAAATCGTTCGACCAGCTGAAACAACGTCGATTTTCCCGCGCCCGATGGACCGACAATCGCGATGGTTTCCCCTGGCTCAATCTCAAGGCTGAAATTGGAAAGCGCGGGCGTTTCGGGCCGAGCTGGATAACGGAACGTCACATTGCGGAACGAAAGGCTGCCGCGCGCCGGATCAGGAAGACGTTCAGGTCGCTTAGGCGAGGCAATCGCGGGTTCGGATTCGAGCAATTCTGCAAGGCGACTTGCCGCGCCTGCACCGCGCAGCAAATCACCATACACTTCTGTAAGGGATCCAAACGCGCCTGCAACAATGCCGCCAGTCAGCACAAAGGCCGTGATTGTTCCGCCTGAAATCACCCCTTGCGAGACCGCTTCTGCCCCGCGCCACATCACCAAAGTGATCCCGCCAAAGATGAGCACAATCACAATCGAAGTCATGGCAGCGCGCAGCACGATGCGCTTGCGGGCGGTCTCGAATGTGCGCTCGACCACGCCTTGAAACCGCTCGCTCTCACGGCGTTCCTGACCAAAACTCTGGACGACTTTCATCGCGCTCAAAACTTCGGTGACATAGGCCCCCACATCGGCAACGCGGTCCTGACTTGAACGCGAAACCGATCGGATTTTCCGGCCAAAGAACACAATCGGCGCAAGCACCAAGGGAATACCAACCAACAAGCCTATCGTAAGACTGGGGGCGAGATACAGGAGCAGGATCGTGCCGCCTATCGCGGTCAAAGTGTTGCGCAAAGCAACCGAAACCGTTGTCCCGACCACCGTCTCAATAATGGCGGTGTCCGATGTCATCCGGCTGGAGATTTCCTTGGGACTGTTGTCTTCATAGAAACTGGGCGACATGCGCAGCAGATTGGCCTGCACCTTGGCCCGGATATCGGCGACCACGCGTTCACCGATCCAGCTTACGAAGTAGAATCTTAAAGCTGTACCAATGCCAAGAATGACCACGATGAGGAGCAGATATTGGAATGCGCTGTCGATCTGCTGTGATCCTGCACCGCCTGAAAAGGCATCATCAACAATCACTTTAAAACGCCACGGTATTGCCAAAGTGGCACCCGCTGTAATCAGCAATGCGAGCAGAGCCAGGCCGATCTGACCAGGATATTTGCCCGCTTCACGATACACCATTTTAAGCGGCGCAAGCGAGCGCTGCTTTTTCTCAGGTGCATTCTTTGCACGAACGCCGTCGCCAACAGCAGCAAGGTCCGCTGCCGATTGAACGTTGTTATTTTGGGGTTCGCCGGACATTTCGGACTTCATCTAGGGCGGCAGCGGCCCAATTTCACGTGCAAAAAACGCGGTGTCCCCCTTCCATTTAAGAGACAGTTACAAATTGTGCATTGCACAATGACCTAAAACCCCCCATTTCAGGAGCGGATCGAGGACGGGAAGACGCGTGTTTTGTGTTTTTCTCTTCAGAAAGACCGTGAAATGTATTGCGGCGCACAAAGGGTCATTAAATGCTTTATCACGCCTATGAACTTCAACGCAGCTGGTTGAATAGCGCAAGCTCCTTCGCAGCGATCGGTTCATCACTGCTCTCCAACCCCGCCAATCCGCTGGGATATATGGGCTTTGGGTCCATGGCAGCGAACGCTTTAGATGTGTTTGCTCATGCGACCGCCAATTACAGTAAGCCTGCCTTTGGGATCACCAAAATCGAGATGGAAAGCGAAGTCTTCTCTGTCATTGAATCCACTGTGCTCAATCGTCCATTCGGCGATTTGAAACGCTTTCGCCTCGATGGTGTTGATGTGGTCGATGGAGAAGCGACCGGCAATCGTCCAAAATTGCTGATCGTAGCGCCGATGAGTGGCCATTATGCGACGCTTCTTCGCGGGACAGTCGAACGGATGCTGGAATCGTGCGAGGTCTACATCACCGATTGGGCCGATGCGAAAACGGTTCCTGTGCATGAAGGCAATTTCGATCTTGATGATTACATCGATTATCTGATCGAATTTCTCGAATATATCGCTGCACAAACAGGCACGGAACGCACCAAGCCCAGCCGGCCTCATATGATGGCAGTATGCCAGCCATCCGTGCCAGCCTTCGCTGCAACTTCACTGCTCAATCAGCGCAAATCGCCCGCCAGCCCCGACACTCTCACCATGATGGGCGGGCCGATTGATACGCGCGAAAGCCCAACCACGGTCAACAATCATGCGATGGACCGTCCAATTGAATGGTTCCGCAATTCTGTAATCGCGACTGTGCCGATGAATTACCGGGGTGCAGGACGGCGCGTCTATCCCGGCTTTATGCAGCTTTCAGCGTTTATGAGCATGAACCTGCAAAGCCACATGATGAGCCATTATGAGATGTTCAAACATCTGACCGCAGGCGATACTGACAGCGCTCAAGCGACCAAGGATTTCTATGATGAATATCGCGCCGTTTGCGATATGACGGCGGAATTCTATCTCCAGACAGTCGAAGAAGTGTTTCAGACGCACTCAATCCCCAATGGCACGTTCGAGCATCGCGGCGAGATCGTCGATTTGGGCGGCATCACGCACACCGCACTTCTGGCTGTCGAAGGCGAGCGCGATGATATTTCGGGCCTTGGCCAGACCAAGGCTGCGCTCAAGCTGACGCCGAACCTCGCTGAGGATAAGAAACGGTACTACATGGCCGAAGGCGCAGGCCATTACGGCATTTTCAATGGCAGCCGCTGGCGCACGAAGGTCGCTCCTGTGGTGGAGGAATTTATCGCCGCCAACAACTAAGATTTGCTGCCTATTAAGGTATCGCCTGCTATCGCTGGGGCATGTCGATAATTATTGCTCTTTCGCTGGCTGGTTTCACTGCTCCTCCTGTTGCCGATATTTCGCAACCTGTCGAATTCCGCGACTGGATTGCCGTGTGCAACAATGTCCGCGATTGTGAGGCGATCGCTGCAAAGCCCGACACAGCGCAAGGGGTGAACTGGACACTGCTGGTAAAGCGCGGTGCAGCGCCATCCGACCAACCGCAGATCAGCGCGACGCCTACTTTCGATTTCTACGATAAACCAACCAGCATTCGCATCGATGGCCGCGATTCGACCTTTACCCTCGACCAGAGCGGATTTCTGACCAGCAATCCGGTTCTCTTTCTAAAAGCAATTGCCCGCGCAAAGTCAGCACAAGTCATAAGCGCAGATGGCGAAATTTTAGGCGATTTGCCAGTTATGGGTGCGTCCGCCAGTTTGCGCTGGATCGATAATCAACAAGAACGCGTTGGCACCGTGACCGCCATAATTGCGACAGGCAGCAAGCCTGCAAGCGCTGTCCCTGCACCACCGCGCCCGCCCAGTATTGCGCAACCCAATCCATCCGATACCCCTCCTCAGAAGCTCGGAACCGCAGCGATCGCAGCAGTCAAAGAAGCGGGCGAATGCTCAGACGCGCCGGGCGAGGCAGAATTCTATCGCCTTGATAAAGACCATTCAGTTGGGATCATTCCTTGCGATCTCGGCGCGTATCAAGTTTTTGCTATGGTCGTGATTGTGGATGAAGCGGGTGAATGGTCGCTTGCCCCAATTGAGCAACCGCGCGAGCTGAACATCTCGTACCGCCTTATCGAGCCGTGGATGTATTCAGGCATCGTCAGCGCTGATTTCGCATCAGAGACCCGAATGCTGTACGAATTTGCGAAAGGGCGCGGCATGGCGGATTGCGGGCAAAGCGCGTCATGGGTGTGGGATGGAGAGATATTTCGCCTCGCCTCGTTCAACGAAATGCGCGAATGCCGAGGCACTGCGCCGGGTGATTGGCCTTCTATTTGGGTGACGCAAAACGCGCTATTGGGCCAAGCGCGATAAACTAAAACCGCGTCCGCAAGCCCACGAAGATATTGCGGCCCGGCTCAGGAAAGCCGACGCTACGAGTAAACGTGTCATCGGTCGCATTACGAAGCGACCCGAACAATTCGATCGCCCCGCTGATCGCCCATGTCGCATCCATTCCCAGCGTTTCAAATCCCGGATTGCGCACAAATCCTGTGGGGACAGAGCTGTCGTTGAAACCGCTTACAAACTCGCCGTGCGCCGTGAAAGAAAGCGCCTCGCTGGCCTGCCAGCGAACCGACAATCGTCCAGTCCACTGGGGGCGAAACCGCAATAGCGCACCGTCCTGCGACTGCGCGCTTTGATACGTCAGCGCAGCTCTCGCCCTGATCGCGCCGAATTGTGAAGTGCCTGCAAATTCGAGGCCCTCTACATCCACCTGGTTGCGATTGACGTTTGTGAACAGCGCTGGCTCAAAATCAATAAGGTCGCGAAACGTGTTATTGAAATAGGTGGCGGAGATTGTGAACGGATCTGCTTCGTCACCGATGGCGATCCCAAAATCGAATGTCTCGCTACGCTCATCGATCAAGTCGGGGTTCGCGATCAAAGGAAAGCCAAGCGCAAACAGGCTGGGGCGTTTGAATCCGCGCGCATAATTGGCGATCAGGAAAGCGCCGCTATCACCCAGCGCCACTGCACTGGCGATCCGCGGGGTCCAGCGTGCCTCACCGCCTTCGGGCCAATCAAGGCGCAGCCCGGCGGACACTTCAAACCCTCGTACCGGTTCCGCCATCACTGTGGCGAAAAGGCCCGGCATATCGCGATCAATCGCGAAAGCTGTGGGAATTAGAAAACCGAAATCGAGCGTGCCTTTGCTTGTCCCATCCTCACGCGTGTACGATGCGCCAGCGGACGCGATCAGCCAATTGCCGGCGCGATATTCAAGGCTGCCTACCGCTTCATAACGCAGCAACCGACTATCAGTGAAAATCGGCGGAACCGGATCAAGCGCACCAAGCGCTCCTGTCGAGGCGATGCCGGGATTGTCTGAGGTAAATTCGCTCTGCGAGTATCCGATCCGCATTTGCGCAGTGACTTGTGGCGCTATCGCTGCTGCAAGCGTTCCACCAAAGGCCAATTGCTCCCGCTCGCGCGGCTCAAGATCGCCGAGAATGGCCAGTTCAGGACCACCGCTGTCTTCGGGAAAGCCGGTGCTGTCGTTTGCTGCATAAAGCGCAAACAGATTAAGGTTCGCATCACTGCCCAGATTGGGGCTTGCCACAATCATGACACTCAAACGCTCATTGCTGCGCCCCGGATTAAGATCCGCGCTGTCTGAATAGCCTGCTGCGATTGTCACCGCGCCCGCATCGCCGTTTAGCCCAAGCGAACCACCAAAACGCGTGCGTCCTTCGCTGCCCAATCCAGCATAGACAGATCCTCCATCAGCGCGCGAGCCCAATTCCAAAGCGATAACGCCCGACAACGCATCGGCGCCATAGGTGGTCGATTGCGGACCCGATACGACAGAAAGAGAGCGCACAAGATCCGGCTCGATCAGCGTAAAATCAAACCCGCCCCCGGCTGAATTCAGAGGGTCATCAACACGCACGCCATTGATCGTAACAATCGCAAAGTTGGGCTCTCCCCCTCGGACAGAGACGTAAGATCCGCCCCCCGGCCCGCCATTTTCAAATGCCACCACACCCGGCAGCAGTGAAAGGTCTTCGGTGATCGACACAGCCCCGCCCAGCGTTGTCCGTTCTGGACCCAACACTTTCGATGCGGCTCGATTATCTGCTGCTGGATCGTCAAGCGTCGCTTCAACAAGAATGTCGCGAGGACCAGTATCCAGTGTCTGCGCGACAAGCGGAGACGCCGCCAGGGTCAAGGGCGTAAGCAGCAACACAAACGTGCCGCGCGCAAGCGGTGTTGATTTCTTTAACATCTTTACCGGGGAAATTCGTTTTCGAGGGGGCAGGAATATGCATTAAAGTGGCTATGGCAATAGGCGATTAACTGATCGCCAAACTCAGACACTGATTTCAATAGCTCGGGCGCATTTATGCAGAGAATTCTTACCGTCGCGTTCAGCCTTGCGATCGCGGCAATTGCATTGGCTATCGGCCATTTTGCAAGTGATATCGTACACACCGCGATCCGGCTCGCCATGCCGCTGCCGTCGGTTACGGTATCAGGTGGGGATTTAACCACCACCACCACATATCTGATGGTGGCCGGCATTCTCATCTTTGCATTGGTATCTCTTTTGAACCGCGCGTCTTTGTTCGAAAGCGCGCGGCGCACTGCTGTTCAGATCTTTGCATGGGGTACGGCATGGGGCATCGGATCGCTCGCATTGTTCTTCATGAGCGCGAGTGTGTTCCCGCATCAATTGCTGGTCGGTGCATTCATTGCGGGCGTTTTGCTGTTCATCATCGGTTACGGGGTGTTTGGCAAAGACCATACCAAACCCGCTTTTGGGCGAGCCCTTGCAGTGCTGGGCGCTTTGTTTAGCCTGCTTCTCAAACCACTGTCATGGCTTGCGATCCTTGCCACTATCGCTCCCCTGATTGCTGCATTCATGTACGTAAAAAGCCAGGAATTCCGGGATGCAGTGGCCGAGTTTCGCATCCAGCAAAATGTTTCGGTTGATGGCGACTGGATGACGGTTCCTGTGAACACGCAAACCCAGCTTTTGCAGCCGATTATGATCCGGATGGAGCCCGGACGTCCTGGTTCCATGCTGGTGCTGGAGCGCGCAGGGCGGCTTTATCGCATGGGCTATCCTGATAACGGAACCAAGGAATTGCTGATCGATTTCGCTGACCAGGTGGGTGAGGTGAATCTGGAAAACGGAGCGATGGGCTTCGATTTTGACCCGCGCTATGGCGATGGCGAAAACGATTTTGCCTACATTTACTTCACCACTTTCACGCCCGATGCTCAGACCAATTATCTTGCGCGCTTTGATCTTTCGGCTGGCGACCCAGAAGCGATCCTCGCCACACAGTACAATCTGATGGAGATTGGCCGCCCCCCTACACAATACCACAATGGCGGGCATGTCGAATTTGGCGCGGACAATATGCTCTATATCGCGATTGGCGAGCTGGATATAGCGGAAAGCCACCAGACGATCGACACGACATTGGCAGGCGGCCTTATGCGCATCGATATAATGAACCAGGGCGGCGATGTCTCACGCCCCATCACGCGCCAACCGGAAAACGGCAGGACGCAAGGCTATTCGATCCCGCTCGATAATCCTTATGCCGACCGTGAAGATGTGTTGGGTGAGTTCTTCGCCCACGGCCTGCGCAATCCTTTCCGGTTTGCCTTTGACCCGGCAAATGGCAATATCTGGGCAGGCGAAGTTGGCTCCACCACATGGGAGGAAGTCAACGTCATTGAAAAGGGCAAGAATTACCAATTCCCATTTGTCGAGGGCCGCGAGGCAACCAGCGTGCCCAAGCCCGATTCGCTCGAAGGAGTCGAGCAAGGTCCTGCCTATACCTATCGTCACACCGCCTATGACCGGTCAGTGATTGGCGGCATTGTCTACCGCGGATCGCGCTGGCCGTCGCTCAATGGCAAATTCATCTTTGGCGACAATTATTCGGGCAAATTCTGGGCGATCCCGGCAGTAAACGAGCAGGCCGATGCGGTCGAGACTTTGGGTCAGGCCGATAAATACGCACAGCGCGGCTTTACCTCGGTCATTCAGACACCCGATGATCGCATCCTTATCACGGTGATGGGTTCCTCTTCCTCACCCAATGGCGCGATTGTGGAACTGGTGCGCAAGGATGCAGGCGCGGAAGCCAGCATTGGCGGCGGCGGCGCTGCTGCTGGCATTGCAGAAGGGACGCTTAGCCAAGCTGCAATCCGCGAAAGCTACATTACCAATTGCGCGCGGTGCCACGGCGCAGAAGGCTACGCTGATGGCCCCGATGCCGATATGTTAGAGGAAGCAGGCGCACGTCCCAAAAGCTTCCACTCAGACGAATTCGCCAGCCGCAGCCGCGATCACGTGCGCACAGCGATAGTGGGGGGCGGCGAGGCAGTCGGCATGTCAGGCCTGATGCCCCCATGGGAAGGCGTGCTGACCGACAACGAGATCGAAGCGATCACGGATTATATTATGGCTATGCGTGAGGGGGAGAATGCAGAGACTAGGTCTGATTAGGTTTTTGGCGACCTGAAAAACACCCGCTTCACCACCCTGCTCGCCACCCAAAGCACACCAAGCACCAGCGCCAGCAGCACAGCGGCCACGCCTGCCGCGGCGGTCGGGTATTCATACGCCACATAAAGAAGGCCCACGGTCGCCACATCCTCTGCGCTGGAGGTGACGAGATTGCTTACCGGTTCGGGCGATGTGTTGACGACGGCGCGCGCCGATGCCTTGCCGCCATGGGCAAGAAAACTCGCACCGCCACCCAATAGGAATGCGATGACCTGCATGGCCGGATCAGATGGATCAACAATCGCCAGCGCCAGCAAAGCACCGCCTATCGGGCGGATCAGTGTGTGAACTGTGTCCCAAAGACTATCAAGCCACATGACTTTGTCGGCAAAGAATTCTGCAAGCGCGCCAAGCGCCGCAATTCCCATCACCCAAGGGTTTTCCAATACAGCAAGGCTCGACAAATGCTCAGGAATAGGCAGCGCATCCAATCGCATTGCAAGGCCAGTTGCAAACACACACAGATAAAGCCGCCAGCCGCTCAACAGGCTGACGCTGCCTGCAATCCCGATGATTTCCATGATCCCCATGCTTGCAGTCTGCTACGCTAAGCCAGCGCGCGCAAGCTATGCGTGGAATTTGATGCTAGCCGACCGCCTTTTGGGTTGACTGCGCAGCGCCAATCCGAGCAACTAACCGCATGAAAATAATCTCTCGACGCGGGCGCACTGCTCTAATCTTTTTTGCAACCATGATAGCTGCTTCTGCCTGCTCAGAGCCTAAGCCATGGCTCGATAAGGGGATGTCAGAGGGGGAATACAACGCGTCGGCGCAAACCATTGATGCGCAGGCTTCGATGAAATCGCTCGCCGCTTCAATGGTAAGAGACAACAGCAATGCTGAGGTCGATACACCCGCTTTTGTGGAAATGATCATCGCTGTTGAAGACCCGAACTTCGCACAGCACAATGGGTTCGACACGCAAACTCCCGGAGCCGGACCCACCACGCTGACGCAGGAAGTGGCGACGCGCTATGATATCCTCGTCCCCGAAGGCGAAAGCGTGGCCGAATATCGCAAAGGGTGGACGAGAGGCATCGAAGAGACGCTTTCAAAGGAGGAGATCATGGCCTTCTACCTTAACGACTTGCGTTATGGCGACGTCGAAAGCGCGTTCTTCTCATCACCTTCAAGGGCTGCGCAGACGCTGTTTGACAAAGAGATAAGTGCGCTTGACCGCGATGAGATGATCGTCCTGGTGGCCGGTATCCATTACCGCGCCAGCTGGAATCCCAAGGCACCTTTAGAGCGGACTATGCTGCGCCGCATCGCGAGGATTACCGCCTTGCTTGACGGGAAATGTCAGCCAGAAGACAACGCCGACGTTCTGCTGCTCGGCTGTAGCGGATTTGATCCGGAGTTATAGCCAGCGAGCGGTAACCGGACAAAACGGGGCGCGCAGACCAACAGTCCCCGCGCCCCGTTTTTGTAGCAGATGCGAAAGAGTTTAGAACACTTCAAACATGCCTGCTGCGCCCATGCCGCCGCCGACGCACATGGTGACGACGACATATTTCGCGCCGCGGCGCTTGCCTTCGATCAGCGCGTGACCGGTGCAGCGTGCGCCGGTCATGCCGTATGGGTGACCGATCGAAATCGAGCCGCCATTGACGTTCAAGATATCGTTATGAATGCCGAGCTTGTCGCGGCAGTAGAGAACCTGGACAGCGAAGGCTTCGTTAAGCTCCCACAGGCCAACATCGTCCATCTTGATGCCGGTTTGCTTGAGCAATTTCGGGATCGCATAGACCGGGCCAATGCCCATTTCGTCAGGCTCTGTGCCAGCAACCGCCATGCCGACATAACGGCCGAGCGGCTGGAGACCTTTCTGCTCGGCGACTTTTGCTTCCATCAACACACTAGCCGAAGAACCATCGGACAGCTGCGAGGCGTTACCAGCGGTGATGACTTTATCAGGGCCCATGACAGGGTTCAGCGATTGCAAGCCTTCAATGGTCGTCGATGGACGGTTGCCTTCGTCCTTGGTCAGCGTGTGCTCGACCTGGCTGATTTCTCCGGTTTCCTTGTCCTTCACCATCATGGTGGTGGTAGCAGGGACGATCTCGTCGTCGAATTTGCCAGCTTCCTGGCCAGCGGCGGTGCGCATTTGCGATTGCAGCGCATATTCGTCTTGCGCTTCGCGGCTGATGCCATAGCGCGCCGCGACCATTTCAGCGGTGCTGAGCATTGGCATATAGACGTCTTTGTGCATCGCGATCAGCGAGGGGTCGGGCGCGACGCGCATTTCGGGGGTCTGGACCATCGAGATGGAATCCTGACCGCCGCCGACGACAATATCCATATTGTCGACAATGATCTGTTTGGCCGCAGTGCTGATCGCCATCAGGCCAGAAGAACATTGACGGTCGATGGTTTGTGCAGCGACAGAAACGGGCGCGCCGCCACGAAGAGCAACCTGACGGCCGATATTGCCGGCCTGCGTGCCCTGAGTGAGGACTGCACCCCACACGACATCATCCACTTCGCCGGCTTCGATACCGGCCCGCTCAACAGCGGCCTTGTAAGAGAACGCGCCAAGAGTGGCGCCAGGGGTAGCGTTAAACCCGCCCTTGTAAGCGCGGCCAATGGGCGTGCGGGCGGTGGAGACGATAACTGCGTCACGTGACATGATGGGGGTGTCCTTTATTGGATTGCGTCACCCCAGTGAAAACTGGGATCAGCGATAGGTTGGTGCAATGGTGGAAATCGATCCCAGCGTGCGCTGGGTTGACGCTCACACAAAGTAAAGCGTGATCCACTCACAGATCAGCGCGGGCTTGTCTTCGCCTTCGATCTCGATCGTGATTTCGCAGGTCTGCTGCCATTGACCAGGGCGTTTTTCGACCATTTCAGTGAGCTTCCAATGGCCGCGAATGCGCTTGCCTGAACGAACAGGTGCAATGAAGCGGGTTTTGTTGCCGCCGTAATTCACCGCCATTTTGATCCCGTCAAGTTTGGGCGTATCGCTTGCCGCGCCAAGGGCAGGGATCATGGAAAGCGTCATAAAGCCGTGCGCGATGGTGCCGCCGAACGGTGTCATCTTGGCGGCTTCTTCATTGACATGGATGAACTGGTGATCGCCTGTCGCCTCGGCGAACATGTTGATCTTTTCCTGAGTCATCTCGATCCATTCGGACGTTCCGATGTTTTCGCCAACCTTGGCGGCCAATTCCTGTGCGTTCATGGTGTGTCTCCTGTGCCCGGCAACCACCGCGATCGGGGGGTGCGCTCAGTTTACGTTTACGTTAACTAAGCCGCTTCATGGCAGGCCCTTGCACGTAACGCAATGGCAAAGGCGAATGCCTTTTATGCCGTAGCGGCAGGGCTTTCATCGTGAGACCGGCTGTTCGTGCGACGAGGACGCGAATCGCTTTTGCCAGCTTCTGCCTCGAGGATCTTGCTATAACTCCACAAGGCCGCCTGAAACGCGATAATTAGCATGATAAACGGCTGGAACGCGATCCCCACAAACAGCGCGCCGACAAGATAGATGATATGCGATTGTTGTAGCGCCATTGCGAGCGGAGAAACCCAACCGTCACGCTCTGTGGTGCGATCTTTCCAACCTTTGTAAAGCTTACGCATGTGCCACAGGCCCAGCACATGCAGGACAAGAAACAATCCCAGCCCCGGCCAGCCCTGTTCGCCGAGCATCTCAAAATAGCTTGAATGGTATGCGCGCGCTTTGTCGATAACCGTTTTCTCGGTCACGATGGAAGAGTTCTCTCCGCGATCTTCTCTTACAATATCCACCTCAATGGAATTGCTGCGATAGGCGGTAAAGCCGCCGCCCATCGGGTTGTCGAGAGCATAACCGATTGTCCATTCCCACACCGCAAGGCGCGAAGATGCCGACTGATCACCTTCATAGTTTTGAATGGTGCCCATCCGCTCCGTAAAGGAGGCAGGCAGGAACGGCACCGATGCCACCAACGCAAACGCCATCAATGCACCATAGAGAACACGGTTCTTCATCTGGACGAGGATCATCAGGCCCAGAACAGCAAGGCAAACAAGCCCCGTGCGCGCGCTGGTACCAATAGGGATCAGGATGGCAGCAAAAGTGTAGCCGATGGCAAAAGCCTTGGTCAGCCTGTCTTGCGCAAACACGCGGCCATGCGTTGCCACCCACCAGATTAGCGGGATAGCGGTAATCGCCGCGCACGCAATGATCGAGCTTTCATAGAGCCCTGAATTATCATCCACCAGAAGCCGCAAACGGCCATATCCGCCGCCTCCAAGGAATGTCTTAGCTCCGCCATTGATCACAATCACAGCAAGCGACAGCACATAGAACATGATCGCGCCTTCGATCCGCAAACGCGATGTCAGGGTCAAGGGCAAGAACGCCGCAAAAATCAGGGATTTCCAGACCCAGGACCATTTCTCAGCGGCTGAATCGGGAAAGTCAGCCCAGCCCGTTGTAACATAACAATACAGCAGTAAGGCCGCGATCAGCGCCTGCCGCATTCCAAAGCGCGCTTTGCCCTTGGTCTTGTCGAACAGCAGCCACCCGCCCACCATTGCGCCAAACGTAATGAGCGACATCTGGATCGAGGCAAGAATTTGTGTGCCAACCTTGCTGGGCGATACAATCTCGATGTAAAGATAAAGCAGTACCCAGACAAAGGGATGCCTCAGCCCTGCAAGCAGAAGGACCACAAAAAAGCCGAGGAGGAATATCTCGGTCATGTATCGCGCGAGTTGCCACTTTCGCGCAGACGGGCGCGCCGCCGTTCGGAAGCGCTGAGCTGTTTGACATCGTCTGCGCCGCCAGTGGACCCAGCATCTTCAGAAGCTGCGATTGTGTCTTCGTCCAAATCGCTGCGCATCATCAACCGAACAGCGGCGATGAACAAAATCGCGTGCACAAAGGCTATCGTAATAATGTTCACCATTGCGGGGTTCTCAGCGTTTCGTTTCACATTGTGTCGCGGCGGCGGACTGTTACAAAATCTATGGTAACGATTGTCGCTTAACAGGCTACTAAGCAAGTCTGGTGACGGATAGGCGCGGTGCAGCCGTCCAAAATAGAGTTGGAATAGTACGCCTTTATGATCGGTTTCTGGACATCCGTCGAAGACCAGCGCCGATCATGGTTCCCGGCTGAAACCCATCCCAATCAAGTGCTCTTAGCTGAGGTGGAGCGCCGCCTGAAGCCCACAAGCACGGTGCTCGATATCGGCTGTGGCCGCACAGCGCCAATGCTCACTGCCCTCAGGGGAAAGGCGCGGGCCTTGGTCGGCATCGACCTGGTTGATTTCACAGCAAAAGAAACAGACCTCGACCTTTACCAAAACAATATTGGGGACATGCGCGATATCGCTGATAGCTCCATCGATATTGCCTATTCGCGCGCAGTTATGGAACACATAAACAACCCAGACGAGGCTTTTGCCGAAATTGCGCGTGTGCTTAAACCACAAGGCGTCTACATTTTTGTGACCCCAAGCATTCACGACTACGGCACTCTCATCGCCAGGCTTGTGCCCAACCGGTTTCATGGAAAAATTGTATCCGCTGTCGAAGGGCGAGCTCAAGAAGATGTGTTCCCAACAGTTTACGCATCAAACAGCCTTAAAACCGTGCGCAAACAGGTCGCCAAAGCCGGCCTCATACTGGGTGAGGGGCGTTACATCGGACAATATCCCTCATACTTCATGTTCAATCGCGTGCTGTTCTGGCTGGGAAGTATCTATCAAAAAATGATCGAAAAATATGAGTTAACCCAACCTTTGCAGGGTTGGATGTATTGTGTGGTGGAACAACCGGAATCACGCGATCAAAAGGCTTAACATGCGCGTACTGCACATTCTCGACCACTCTTTGCCGATCCATTCCGGCTATACATTTCGCACGCGCGCTATTCTGAAAGCCCAAGAAGGGCTCGGTATTGCTGTGCGCGGTATCACAGGACAGCGGCACGAGCTTGACGCTGTTGAGCCGTCTGCACACGGCGCTGTTGATACCCATGATGGGCTGACCTTTCACCGCACAGCTGGCACGCCCACAGGTCCTGCCGGCATTTCCGAAATGCGCGAGATCAAACGATTTGCAGACAGTATCAAAGCGACCGTGAATGCATGGAAGCCCGACATTCTTCATGCGCACTCGCCTGCTCTCAATGGCGCTGCTGCATTGCAGGCAGCGCGCGCGCTGGATATTCCTTTAGTCTACGAAATCCGCGCTTTTTGGGAAGATGCAGCCGTTGGCAATCGCAGCGGTAAAGAAGGTTCTCCCAAATATCTGATGACACGCGCGCTAGAGACGCAAATTGTCTCGCGTGCCGATGCTGTTTTCACAATCTGCCAGGGGCTGCGCGATGATCTGATAAAGCGCGGCATTGGTGGCGGCAAAATTGGTGTGATGCCCAATGGTGTGGACTTGTCACTGTTCGGCGATCCACCACCGCGTGATGAAAGCTTGGCAAAGGAATTGGGCATTGCCACCGACGCGCCGGTCATCGGCTATATTGGCAGCTTTTACGACTATGAAGGCGTTGATGACCTGATTGCGGCAATGCCGATCCTGCGCGAAACGCATTGCAAAGCGAAGCTAATCTTGGTCGGGGGCGGCGAATTGGACACCGAATGGCGCGCACTTGCGGCGCAATTGCCCGATCCTGATTCTGTAATTTTCACGGGACGCGTGCCGCATTCAGAAGTGGAGCGGTACTATTCGCTGATCGATGTGCTTGCCTATCCGCGCAAGGCCTCGCGCCTTACCGATCTTGTGACCCCGTTAAAGCCCCTGGAAGCAATGGCACAGCGTCGGCTTGTCGCAGCATCCAATGTTGGCGGACATCGCGAACTGATCAAGCATGGTGAAACGGGCACCTTGTTCACACCGGATGATCCTGCGGCCTGCGCTGCAGCTTTATCCGAGTTGCTAAACGCTCCTGAAGAATGGGACGGGATGTGCGAACGGGCAGCTAATCATGTGCGTGACCGGCATGACTGGGCTATCAACGCCGAACGTTATGCGTCTGTTTACCACCTGTTGCTATCGGGGAAGGGGCGCGAGGCCAGCGTCGTTTCAGCCAGGCCAAAACACAGTTTGAACGCGTAAGAGGTGCCCTCACCCTCTTGCGCATCGGGGTAACGGGGAGCAACATCAAGCCATGCGCAAAACATCAAGTTCAAGGGGCCGATTTCCCATTGCTTCACATCCGATCTTCAAGCCTGCCTTGATCGGATGGGCTGCGCTGGTCGTTGCTCTTGTGATTTTGATCTTGCCAGAGCAGTTGATCGCTCGGTTCGCTCTTTTGACCGGCCTTTCAATTCTTGGAGACAACGCCCGTTATATTCTTGCTGTAATTGGAGGCATAATCGGCGGAGGGATCGGCTTTGCGCTTGCAGCTCTCGTCAAATCCAGCCTGACGCGCAATAAGGCAGAAGTCGCAGATGACGCTGAAACGGACGCTCAGACAGAGTTTTCGATCAATGAAGATGGCGACATCCAGCCGATTGATCCCGCAGCCGAATTGGGAAGCGCTTCTCTCGATGCACCCATCGAACATGCGCAGTTTGAGGAAATCGCCGGGTCTCAAGAGCTAGGCACAGAACCGGATAGCGATACTGTACCTGTAGAACATCCCATTCCAGCAGAAGGCCGACGCCGCAGCCTTGCTCAAATCGCGCGGAGCGAACAGGCTCCTGAAACACCAGACTTGATCATTCCCAATTACGGCGCAGACGAAAACGCTGCCGAAACCCAAGTTCAAGCCGAAACTTATTCTCAACCTGAACAGGACACCGATGTATCGGATACAACAGAGCAACCCGCTGAGCCCTCAAAGAAAGAAGCAGAGAATCGGGAACCGGGTCCGTGGATGCGCAGCGATTATGACGAAGAGGCAACTCAGGAGGCCGAATTTGATAACGCTGAAACAGTTTCGGCAGAAGATACGAGCGATGAGCGCAAAATCACCTTGCCCGATGCTGCAGGCGCCCAATCCGCGTTAGACGCTTTGATCCAATCCTCCGGTGCAACCAGTGAACACGAAATCCCATCAGCGATAGAAGAAGCGGATGGAGAACCCGAATCCTCCGCCCCGCCCAGATCCCTCGATCTGGATGAATTTGCAGCCCTGCCAGGGCGCAACGCTGTTTGGGTGCAAGAAACAACCGACGGGCAAACAGAAGAGCCGAAACTTGAGCCAGTGCCAGAGCCAGCAACGCCCCAAACCAGTCGATCAAGTTCCGCTAATGCTGGGATTTCAACAGCGCTTGCCAAGCTGCGTGCCACACCAATCGAGGAATTGAACATGGTGCAGATGATCGAACGTCTGGCGGCAGCGCTAGAGGATCGCAAATCTGCAATCCAATCAAACCCCGGTACGATCACCGATCCTGCACGCAAACACGCATTGGCAGAAGGTTTGAAAACCTTGAGCGCAGTGGCCAATGGGCACAAGCCGGAAATCGCGCACCTGGATGGCAACAGCATTTCAGAAAATGACGTGGAGCAGGAAAGCGAGAAATTGCGTGATGCTCTCGACAAGCTGGCTGACTTGCGCGGCGCTGCATAATCGAGCGTCCTTTATCGCGTTTCTTGCAAGATTCCCTCATTCGTTTTCGTTCTGCGCAATGTAAATAAAGCGAAAATATCCACTTGTGAAATAAAGCTACAGCATTCCCCATTGCAAAATCGCGTTTCGGTCGGCAAAAGAGGGACAAAGGCATGGAGGACCGGCACAGCGCCGAATGTCACTCCCCAGCAAATGCCTGCCTCCAAGGGTCTGGCCTCCTTATCCAAAGGGACGGCGCATTCTGGCGGCATCTGACAGGATGGATAAGCATGATGGGATACCCAAATTCCCAGGGTCTCTATGACCCAGCCCACGAACATGACGCCTGCGGAGTAGGCATGGTCGCCCATATTAAGGGCGAGAAAAGCCATGCCATTGTCCAGCAGTCGCTCGAAATCCTCAACAGTATTGATCACCGCGGCGCAGTGGGTGCTGATCCGCTCTTGGGTGATGGCGCGGGCCTGCTTATGCAGATCCCTGACCTGCTAATACGGACCTGGGCAAAGGACCACAGTCTCCCATTGCCGCAGCCGGGCGATTACGCGGTGGCCATGTGCTTTATGCCGCAGGATGAGACGGCGCGCAGCATGGTTGCTGAGAGGATTGAAGCCTTCACCACAAAAGAAGGTCAGCGCTTTATTGGCTGGCGCGATGTGCCTACCACTTTGGACGGGCTAGGCGATGCTGTGATCGCATCGATGCCTGTGATTCAGCAAGCCGTGATCGCGCGCGGTGAAAATACGCCAGATCAAGACGCGTTCGAACGCAAGCTGCTTGTCATCCGCAAGCAGGTTCAAAACCCGCTGCAAAAGCTCGCGGACAAGCATGACCTTCCAGGCCTGACCGAACTGTACATGCCGAGCTTTTCGAGCCGCACAATCGTCTACAAAGGCTTGCTTCTTTGCGATCAGGTCGGGTCATTCTACGATGATCTGCGCAATCCGGAGTGCGTGTCGGCTTTAGGTCTGGTGCACCAGCGCTTTTCGACCAACACCTTCCCAAGCTGGAAGCTTGCGCATCCCTTCCGCCTGATTGCGCATAACGGTGAGATCAACACCGTTCGCGGCAACGTGAACTGGATGAATGCGCGTCGGCGAACGATGGAATCGCCCTTGCTTGGCGCAGACCTTGATAAAATGTGGCCGCTGATCCCGCATGGCCAATCGGACACGGCCTGCCTTGATAATGCTCTCGAATTGCTGCTGGCAGGTGGGTACTCGCTTGCCCATGCAATGATGATGCTGATGCCGGAAGCTTGGGCTGGCAACACCCTCATGGATCCTGCACGAAAGGCATTTTACGAATATCACGCTGCGTTGATGGAGCCGTGGGATGGCCCGGCAGCTGTTTGTTTCACCGATGGCCGCCAAATCGGTGCAACGTTGGATCGCAACGGTCTTCGCCCTGCGCGCTTCTGTGTCACCAAAGACGATATCGTATGCTTGGCTTCGGAAAGCGGGGTTCTGCCTTTTGCCGAAGAAGAAATCACTCGCAAATGGCGGCTGCAACCGGGCAAAATGCTGCTGATTGATCTCGAAGAAGGCCGTATCATCGAAGACGGCGAATTAAAAGCCGACCTTGCCGCAGCAGAACCTTACGCCAAATGGCTTGATGAGGCGCAGTTCAAGCTTGCTGAATTGGAAGCGGTTGATCCCGAATTTGAAGAGCTGCCCCAGGACGAAAACGTAGAAACGCCGACTTTGCTGCAAGCGCAGCAAGCATTTGGCTACACGCAGGAAGACCTGTCTCGGTTCCTTGAGCCGATGGCGATCAAAGGTGATGATCCTTTGGGATCGATGGGCACCGACACACCGCTGGCCGTATTGTCGAACAAATCGCGCCTGCTCTACGATTATTTCAAACAGAACTTTGCGCAGGTCACCAATCCGCCGATTGACCCGATCCGTGAAGAGCTGGTGATGAGCCTTCTTTCCATGATCGGTCCGCGTCCCAATCTGCTGGGCCATGACGCAGGTACGCATAAACGGCTTGAGGTCGAACAACCCATCCTCACCAATGCGGACCTTGCAAAAATCCGCTCGGTTGAAACCACGCTGGATGGCGCATTCCGCTGCGAAACGATTGACATAACGTGGGACGCAGAAGGCGGGGCCGACGCGCTTGAGCTGGCGCTCAAAGAAATGTGTTGGGCTGCAACCGAGGCCGTGCTTCAGGATCACAACATCCTTGTCCTTTCAGATCGCGCTCAGAATGAGGGCCGTGTACCGATGCCCGCCTTGCTTGCGACAGCTGCGGTGCATCATCACCTAGTGCGCCAAGGCTTGCGCATGCAAACCGGCCTTGTCGTCGAGAGTGGCGAACCGCGCGAAGTGCACCATTTCTGTGTTCTCGCAGGGTTTGGAGCCGAGGCGATCAATCCTTACCTTGCGTTCGAAACGCTTGAAGATATCCGCGCGCGCAAACACACCGAGATGCCCGCGCAAGAAGTTGAAAACAACTATATCAAGGCGATTGGCAAAGGCATTCGTAAGGTCATGTCCAAAATGGGCATCTCAACCTACCAAAGCTATTGCGGAGCGCAGATTTTTGACGCGGTTGGCCTGTCGACTGCTTTTGTCGAGAAATATTTCACCGGCACCGCGACCACAATTGAAGGCATCGGATTGGCCGAAGTGGCAGAGGAAACGATTGCCCGCCACGCCCAAGCCTATGGCGACAACCCGCTCTATGCCAACATGCTCGATGTCGGCGGGATCTACCAATACCGCCTACGCGGGGAAGAGCACGCCTGGACACCGGAAAACGTTGCGCAATTGCAGCACGCTGTGCGCGGGAATGATGCAAAGAATTACGAAGAGTTTGCGAAGTCGGTAAATGAACAGTCCGAGCGTCTGCTCACCATTCGCGGCCTGCTCGAATTCAAACCGTCAGAAATCGCAATTCCCATCGAGGAAGTTGAACCCGCAAGCGAGGTCGTCAAGCGTTTCAGCACCGGGGCGATGAGCCTTGGCTCGATCAGCCACGAAGCGCATTCAACTATGGCGCTGGCGATGAACCGCATTGGCGGGCGTTCGAATACAGGGGAAGGCGGGGAGGAACCGTTCCGCTTTACGCCGCTGGAAAACGGCGATTCGATGCGCAGCCGGATCAAGCAAGTCGCCTCTGGCCGGTTTGGTGTGACGACAGAATACCTCGTCAATTCCGATGATATCCAGATCAAAATGGCCCAAGGCGCAAAGCCGGGTGAAGGCGGGCAATTGCCCGGCCACAAAGTCGACAAGCGCATTGGCGCAGTGCGGCATTCAACGCCAGGCGTGGGGTTAATTTCGCCTCCACCGCACCACGACATCTACTCGATTGAAGATTTGGCCCAACTGATCCACGATCTTAAGAATGTGCAGCCCGAAAGCCGTATTTCGGTAAAGCTCGTCTCAGAAGTGGGCGTGGGCACGGTTGCCGCAGGCGTTTCCAAGGCGCGCGCGGATCATGTCACGATTTCGGGATATGATGGCGGGACTGGCGCATCGCCGCTGACATCGCTCACCCATGCAGGAAGCCCTTGGGAAATCGGCCTTGCCGAAACGCAGCAGACGCTGCTTCTTAACGATCTGCGCAGCCGCATTGCGGTGCAGGTTGATGGAGGACTTCGCACGGGCCGCGATGTCGCCATTGGCGCATTGCTGGGTGCGGACGAATTCGGCTTTGCCACAGCCCCTCTGATCGCGGCAGGCTGTATCATGATGCGTAAGTGTCACTTGAACACGTGTCCTGTCGGTGTCGCGACGCAAGACCCTGTTCTGCGCGCGCGGTTCACCGGCCAGCCTGAGCATGTCGTCAATTACATGTTCTTCGTTGCCGAAGAGCTTCGCCAAATCATGGCGGAGATGGGCTTTCGCACCATGGATGAGATGATCGGGCGCGTGGACCGCCTCGATATGACACGCGTGCACCGCCACTGGAAAGCGCGCGGCATCAATCTTGAACGCGTGCTTCACATGCCGGAACTGCCTTATGGCGCCTCGTTGATGCAGACCGAGGGGCAGGATCACGGGTTGTCCGGCGCGATGGACAATGCGCTGATCACCGATTGCCGCGACGCGATCGAAGCGAAAACGCCGGTTCAGCTCGATTATGAAATTCGCAATGTAAATCGAACCGTTGGCGCCATGCTTTCTGGCGAAATTGCCAAGGCGCATGGCCATGCAGGCCTCCCGCCTGAAACGATCCGGATCAATCTGACAGGGGTGGCCGGGCAAAGCTTTGGTGCTTGGCTTGCGCACGGCGTTACGCTCGATCTGGTGGGTGATGCAAATGACTATGTCGGCAAAGGCATGTCTGGTGGTCGCATCATCGTACGCCAACCCGAAGCCGCGCCGCGCAAGGCCGATGAGAACATTATTGTCGGAAACACCGTGCTTTACGGCGCAATTGCGGGCGAGGCTTATTTCGGAGGCATTGCAGGCGAGCGTTTCGCGGTGCGCAATTCTGGAGCGATTGCCGTGGTCGAAGGCGCGGGCGATCACGCATGCGAATACATGACAGGCGGCGTTGTCGTAGTGCTGGGTCAAACTGGGCGGAACTTTGCAGCCGGGATGAGCGGCGGGGTTGCTTACGTCTACGATCCCGATGGATCGTTCAGCTCGCGCGTCAATCATGCGCAGGTCGATTTGCTGCCGATTACGGCTGATGCCGACAATGACGAAGGCATAGGACGCCCGCAGCAGCGTGGCCGCTCGGTCCATGATTTCGGCATGGGTGATATGCTGCGTCATGATAGCGAACGCTTGCGTATCTTGATCGAGCGGCACCAATTACACACTGGCAGCGCAGTGGCATCTGATTTGCTAGGCGATTGGGAGACCTCGCTTGGCAAATTCGTCAAAGTGATGCCGCGCGATTACCAGCGCGCGCTTGAGGCGATCCAAGCCGAGCGCAAGGAAGCCGAAAGCGTAGCAGCGGAATAAAGATCAGGGACGCGAAAGACTAAAATCATGGGCAAAGACACAGGATTTCTCGAACTCGATCGGCGCGAGCGCGATTATATCGATCCCAAAGAGCGGCTTGAAAACTACCGCGAATTTGTGGTTCAGCCTAGCGATGACGTGCTGTCTTCGCAGGCTTCGCGCTGTATGGATTGCGGGATACCGTATTGCCACAATGGCTGCCCGGTGAACAACATGATCCCGGACTGGAATCATCTCGTTTATGAAAATGATTGGAAGAACGCATTGGATGTTCTCCATTCCACCAACAACTTCCCCGAATTCACTGGCCGTATCTGCCCTGCCCCATGCGAGGCATCATGCACATTGAACATCATCGATCAGCCGGTGACGATCAAATCGATCGAGTGCGCGATTGTCGATCGCGGCTGGAAAGAAGGCTGGGTTACGCCGCAAATTCCTGAAAAGAAGACAGGCAAATCTGTCGCTGTCGTCGGATCCGGTCCCGCAGGCCTTGCCTGTGCCCAGCAATTGGCGCGGGCAGGACACAGCGTCACCGTTTTCGAGAAGTCAGACCGCGTCGGCGGACTTCTTCGATACGGCATTCCCGATTTCAAGATGGAAAAGCACTTGATCGCACGCCGCTGTATCCAGATGGAAGCTGAAGGCGTGGAGTTCAAAACTTCGAAAGAAGTCGGCGTAGATGTCTCTTTCAAAAGCCTTCAGGAAAACTACGACGCCGTCGTGCTTTCGGGCGGTGCAGAGGATGCCCGCGCACTTACAATTCCCGGTGCAGAGATGCCCGGTGTCCGGCTCGCAATGGAGTTCCTGACCCAGCAGAACAAACGCAATGCAGGTGACGAAGAAGAACGCGCAGCCCCGCGCGGCACTTTGAAAGCGACCGGCAAGCACGTCGTCGTAATTGGCGGCGGGGATACAGGGTCAGACTGCGTCGGCACGTCCAATCGCCAGGGCGCCGCCAGCGTTACTCAACTCGAAATCATGCCGCAGCCACCGGAAAAAGAAGACAAGGCCCTGACTTGGCCGGATTGGCCTGTAAAACTACGCACCTCGTCTAGCCATGAAGAAGGCGTGGATCGGGATTGGGCGGTGCTAACCAAGCGCGTGGTTGGCGATGGCGAGACCATTACCGGGCTTGAGTGCGCCCGGGTGGAGTGGGTCGCGGATGAAACCGGCAAGCGCGAAATGCGCGAGATTGTCGGCAGCGAATTTACGCTGAAAGCTGACCTGATCCTGCTCGCCATGGGCTTTACAGGACCTAAAAAAGCCGGCCTCATTGAACAGTCAGGCGTTGAGCTTGGCCCACGCGGCGCGGTCGCTGCTGACGAGGTCAGCTATGCCACCAGCGAACCGGGAGTCTTTGCATGCGGCGATATGCGCCGGGGGCAAAGCCTTGTCGTTTGGGCCATTCGTGAAGGTCGCCAGTGCGCAGCAAGCGTCGATGAAGCGCTGATGGGCGTTACTGAACTGCCGCGTTGACCCCTTACTCTCGGGCAATCAAATCCTTAACGCATTCCTAATATCCACTGAAGTTTGTCGGGTCACTACTATTGACCAAGGCAAGTCTCGCTAAAGCAATGATGCGAGCAAGGCACAGTTGCGTACCAATAGTGTTGGCAGCACTTGCCTTGATTTGACTTCGTGTAAGCTGCGGCTCAATCCATTGAGGAAAGAGCAAAAGGCCTGCCATAAGCGGGTTCAATGGAACGGGATTAAGGGGCATTATGTTCAAGAGATTTTCAGGATCAAGCCTGAAGGCAGTTGCTTTGACGATTGCCGGGCTGGGTGCCGTTTGGGCTGCGCCCGCTGCGGCTTCGCAAGAGCAGGCTGCGATTGCCCCTGATACGGCAGATGCCACGGTCGCTGATGTAGTGGCTGGGGATCAGATCATCATTGCCGATCTGCGCCTGCCAAGTGAAAGACCAGCACTGCAAGCGGTTGCGGCTGTATCTGTTCCAGAAGTCCAAGCTGAGCAGCCGGCCGCACCGCAAGCGACTACGCCTCCTGCACGCCCTAAACCTGATCTTGTGAAACTTGTTGTCTCCCAATTCGGCGATGTGCCAATTGCCGGCAGTGCGCCGGGTACGCCGCGCTATTCAGGCCGTGCCGATGCATACATCACTTTGCCCGGCAGCACCTGGGGAACAGATGACAGCTGGAGCGTGATTGTGCGACCTGAGTTCACTTGGGGCAAAACCTCCAATGGCGAGATTGGTCTGATCCCAGGCAACACCGCGCTTTTTCGGCCAGAAGGCGCTGAGGATTATGACCTCTCGCTATCGGTCAAGAAAACCTGGAAATCGGGAGCGAGCCTTGAAGTTGGAAAAATCAACGTACTCGATATTTCAGGCCAATTACCGATTGTAGGCAGTAATGGTCATTTCGGCTTCCAAAACCTGGGCATTGCCTTGCCGCCAACCGCTGTTGTGCCCAACACGCTTACAGGGGCGCAATTGCAGATACCCGAAGGCAAGATGATCTACCGTTTCTGGGTGTTCGATCCGGACTCGCAGTACAATCGCACCGGGTTCGAGACAGCGTTCGAAAGCGGCGTCGCCTTCCTCGCATCCGCTGCAAGGCGCACAAACTTTGGCGGGAAGCCTGGCCTGTTCAATTTTGCGCTTGTAGGATCGAGCCGGTCTGGACCCGCAGTCGATATTCTCCCACGTGCGCTCACCCCGCCTCCTGGAGGAACCTTTGGCAATGAAGATGGCGAACTTGCGCTGCAATTGTCAGGCTTTCAATACCTCAAATTGAACCCGCGTGCTCGTGGCAAAGGACTGGGCGTGTTCGCACGCTTTCAGGCCAGTATGGGCGATCCCACGTTCCTCGACTATTCGGCCTTTGTGGGCATCTCCGGTAACCCTGCCAAACGCCCGCAGGATCGCTTTGGCCTTGCCGCCTTCTTCTATTCGCTCACCGATGAGCTGGTGGATGACATCGCATTCCGCTTGCCAGTGGAAGATGAACAGGGGGTCGAGGCTTTCTACACCGTCGGATTTGCCAAAGGGTGGGAGATGACTGCTAATGTCCAAGTTGTCGACAGTGCCATTGCTTTCCGAGATACAGGTGTGACGGTGGGCGCGCGACTGACGACGACGTTCTGATGAAGCGCCTCGCTTTTATAGCCTTCGCGGCGACCCTGATCGCAAATGACGAGCCTGGTGAGGATGCGGGATCTTCGGGTTCAGGCGAAGCCTCCGAATTCGTCGGGCTCTACAGCGGAAATTCGTTCGAAACCGCGATGGGGATGGAAATCCTCGCAGACGGTACTTGGGGCTGGGCCCTTTCAGTGGGTGCGCTCGATATGCGTGCAAGAGGCAGCTGGGAGCAAAAGGGGGACTTTATCTATCTCACCAGCACGCCCAAGCCTGTTGCGCCAGAATTTTCATGGTCTGGTCTCGAAGAAAGCGAAGATGGCGCAAAGGGCACAAAGGGCGCACCTTTCATAAGGGTCGTATGGGGGACGAACGGCAAGGAATTCCAGTATGCCAACCTCCGATTGACCTGTGCCAACGGTGCCGAATTCTACGGCCAATTGCACTATGATGGTTACCCGTCAAAAGTAGCGTTCGAAATGGACGATCCTTTGCCCGCGCAAGATGATCCTCGCCAATCATGTGATGTGCCTGAAACGGTGATCTTGACCCAGAAGATTCACCGCATCCAATCAGAACCGTTCAATCTCAAGCAGCTCGGCTGGAAACCCGGCACCACCGCGCGATTTGCGTTCAACCCCAATGATTTGGGTGTTGCCGATTTCACAGGGGTCACGGGCTATCTTGAGGATGGCAATATCAAACTGGTGGGCGCAGAATGGCCGTTGGTCTTGCGCAAACTGCCGCCGCCTGATGAGAACTCCTTACCGGAGCAATAGGCAGAGAAGGTTCCAAGGCGACTATTCGGATTTTTTGTATCCGCTGCTGTACTCAATCGCGATCCTTGGATCGCTCATCCAGCGCAGGACATCATCGGTTGCAGCCATAAGGTCGGTGTACCGCGTAAATTCACATCTTTCACCTTCAGTGTTGGTGTTCAATCTCGCGGTCGCGTCTGAGCATTTCAGCAAATATCGCTTGAAACTGTAATCGCCGGTGAAACGATTGTTGTCGTCGAATTGCTTGCGGATCGCGATAAGATCGTAATTGTATTTGACGCCGTCCTCTAATTTCTGTTCACTCTCAATGAGATAGGTGAACTCCCGCTCATCGACGCCGTCCTGTATCGCGCCGGAGACCTCGATCAGATCATAAGCCGTCAGCGCTGTTCTGCGCGATCCATCAGGACCCGTGAATGTCACGTTCTGCAAGGCATCTCTGGTGAAACCGGAAAAGGAAACGCTCTCGTTTGCAACGTCGTAAGCACCCAAAATCCCCGGTGTTTCTCTTTCATATAGAGGGATCAACCGCTTTTTGGACTCCCACCCACACCCCTGCAGCAAAAGAGACGCCGCAACGACAAAAAATCCGAGTTTCTTCATTTGGTTAGCCCCACCCTATTTCAGCCTTGCCGCGCCTATCCAAAGCCGGTCCGAACGAGATGCTAGTGCTGTTTACGTGGCCGGATCAAGAGCTTTTGCCTGATCAGAACGCATCTTCTCAAGCGCGCTAGAGCGACCAATCCACCGGCTCCGACCCATTGGCCTCCAAGAACGCGTTGGCTTGACTGAAAGGCTTTGAGCCAAAGAAGCCGCGATGTGCGGATAGCGGGCTTGGATGGGGCGACTTGATAATGAGGTGATCGGCGCGCCGTCCAAGTCCGCGGACACGGCTCGCCTTCTTTTGCGCATGGCTACCCCACAGGATGAAAACGCACGGCGCCTCGCGCTCTGCAACAGCTGCGACAGCCGCATCAGTAATCGTATCCCATCCCCGCCCTGCATGACTACCTGCCTGCGCTTCTTGCACAGTGAGCGTATTGTTAAGCAGCAAGACGCCTTGTTTCGCCCACGGTGTTAGATTGCCAGTTTCAGGGGGCGGAATGCCAAGATCGCTTTCCAGCTCCTTAAACATGTTTCGCAAAGATGGCGGCGGCTTCACCCCATCTTTGACCGAAAATGCCAGCCCGTGCGCTTGGCCAGGTCCGTGATAGGGGTCTTGCCCAAGGATAACCACTCTCACACTTTCAAGCCCGGTCACTGCCAAAGCAGTCAGACGCTCCCCACGGGGAGGGTAAATCACTCGGCCTGCCGCTTCTTCGGCACGCAACCAGCGACCCAGCTGCCGCGCCTCGGACGTCTTGAGAGTGGGTTCAAGTGCCATTTTCCAGCTTTTAGGAATCGCTTCAGCCGTCATTTCCATGCAAACGCTACACCTCTTGTACTTTTGCGCGCCACTCGCCTCTTCCCCTTAATCCCCAATCATCGTAGGAGCGCCCTCGATGACAGTACATTTTCACGAAGAAGATCTGCCCGCTGGCGTGCTTGAAGGCACCAGCGCGCTTGCCGTTGATACAGAAACCATGGGTCTGGTGACACCTCGCGATCGATTGTGCGTGGTTCAGATCAGCGATGGATCGGGCGATGAGCATCTGGTGCGCTTTTCACCCGGCAGCGAATACGAGGCGCCCAACCTCACAAAGATCCTGGCGGATGAAAGCCGGGTGAAGCTTTACCACTATGCACGCTTCGATCTTGCCGCAATCCAATACTATCTGGGCGTCATGGCGGCGCCTGTATTCTGCACGAAAATCGCAAGCAAGCTGGTACGCACCTATACTGATCGCCATGGCCTTAAAAACCTCGTGGGCGAGCTTTTGAATGCGGATATGTCAAAGCAACAGCAAAGCTCCGACTGGGGCGGGCCGGACTTGAACGAAGCGCAGCGCGATTACGCCGCATCTGATGTCCGTTTCCTTCACGCTTTGCGCGACGAGCTGACTGTGCGGTTGGAACGCGAAGGGCGCACCGAACTTGCACAAGGGTGCTTTGACTTCCTGCCGACACGCGCGCTGCTGGATATTGCAGGATGGGAAGATCGAGACATTTTCCATCACAGCAATGGGACATTCAATTAAGGCCCTGCCATGGTTCTGAAACGCCGCATCGAAACCGAGGAAGCTGCAAACCTGCGCTCAACGCGGCAGGTCTTCGCAGCGCCGGGCGGCTCGCATGATCGTCTGGTCGGATTTCTAGCGCGTGCACTGCCAGTGGGCGTTGGTATTGTTACGGCGCTGATGGTTGTCACTCCGCTTTCTCCTCGCGGTGAAATCAGCTTTCTTCTGGACCGCAACAAAGTTGCAGTGATTGATGAACGCCTTAGCGTTGATAACGCGATGTATCGCGGCCGCGATGACAAGGGCAGACCTTTTTCGATCACTGCAGGTGAAGCGGTACAGCGCTCCAGCGCTGAAGGCCTCGTGCGCATGGAAGACCTGATTGCACAATTGCTTATGCCGGATGGACCTGCGCGCCTGCGCGCAGAAGGGGGCGTTTATGAAATTGATGAGGAAACCGTCACTGTTGATGGCACGGTTCGATTCACCGCTGCCGATGGCTACACTATGACAGCAAAAGGTGTGGTGGTTGATCTTGAAAACCGCGTGATGACCGGAGAAAACGGTGTGGAAGGTGAGATTCCCGCCGGTACATTCCGCGGAGATCAATTGCGCGCCAATCTTGATGATCGCACGCTCACATTGACGGGTAGTGTCCGCATGACCATGGTTCCAGGCAAGTTGAAAGTCCCATGATGGCGAAGAGTATGAAACACACTCACCACAAGAAATCCATCGCGCGCATCGCGATGATTTGGGCAGCTGGCGGCTTTATCGCGACAGCCGGAGTTATGGGGACGCTTCCAGGCAATGCTCAGAGCTTCGCCGCGCACAACACCCGTGCGCCTGTCACGTATGATGCGGGCAGTGCTGCGTGGGATGACCGCGCCAATCGCGTCATGTTTTCTGGTGGCGTAGTCGTTACGCAGGCAGGTCTTACCGTTCGATCCAACCGGATGCTGGTCAATTATACCGATGCAGGCTCGCTCGCAATACAGCGCATTACGGCGAGCGGCGGTGTGACGTTCACTCGCGGAAATGAGCAGGCAAGCGGCGATACGGCAGTCTATGACCTCACTCGCCGGATTGTCACCATGGCAGGCAATGTGAAACTCGCTCGAGGCAGCGACACTTTGAATGGCGGGCGATTGGTGATCAACTTGGATACAGGTGTTTCAAGCGTGGATGGCCGTGCGAGCGGTGGTGCCAGTAAGCCGGGAACCGAAGGTTCAAGCGGCCGTGTCACCGGCACTTTCAGTGTCCCTGAAAAATAATCGGCTCAATAAGCATTGTCGTGCCGCAGCACACCAAGAGTGCGCACCAATATCTCAACATCCCGCGCAAGCGACCAAGCTGAAATATACTCAAGATCGGCGCCCAAGCGATCGGTCAAATCCTTGGTATGCTCAGTCGTACCGCGAAATCCACGTATTTGGGCAAGCCCCGTAATGCCAGGTTTCAAGCTGTGACGCAGAAGGTATTTCTCATCCGCCTCCCAGTAAAGTTGGTCATTCGCCTTGCTACCCAAAGCATGCGGCCGCGGACCCACCATCGACATATCGCCTTTCAGGACATTCAACAATTGTGGCAGTTCATCGAGGCTGGTGCGCCGAATGATAGCTCCGATCCGAGTTATGCGCGCATCCCGCCTGCCAGTTGATTGCAGGCCGTTATCATCCTGATCAATCAATCGCATTGAGCGAAACTTGATGATGTCGAAATACCGATTGCCTTTGCCCATCCGTCGCTGAACAAAGAACGCTGGACCGCCGTCTTCCAACTTGATCAACGCCGCAATCAACAAAAGCACCGGCCACAGTATGAGAAGCGCAGCCCCAGCAATTGCGGTGTCGAACAATCTCTTGGTCAATCGCGCACGCATCCCAAGTGGCCCGTTCGACACAATCAGAGTGGTTTGATCGAGCGCTCCGTAGTGATGCACACCAATCGCGCCCAAGTCGTGCGCATTTGTGCTGACGACTTCGCCAAACACCCCAGCAGATTTGAGCATAACAGACCAATCACGACGCTTTTCGGCAGGGCAAGTGACAACGACCCGATCTTGGTTGCGCAGCAAATTTCCAAGGCGGTCAAACATTTGTGGATCACCTCGCGAAGGATTTAGGCCAAAGTCATTGGCAGAAATGTTGACAGCGCCCGGCAGGACGAACGGCGGACCACCATCAACAATGACAAGCTCGTTGCGTGTGCGGCCTTGCCAGAAGCGATTTATGAAAACAGGCATTATGCGGCGCAAACCAGCCAATGCAAAAGCCGTAAGGCCCAACCCGATTGTCACCGAAGCGCGAGAGAATTCCGCATTCGATTTCGTATAGAACGCGATGAAATTAAGCAGAGCAGCGGATATCAACAGCGCGAAAAGCGCTTTGCGCGCGCCATAGAGCCAGCCTGAAAGCGAATGTGTGCTGTATGTGTTATTGTAGAGCGCAATAGTGAAATAGAGCGGCAACAATGTGTGCGCCACCAGCATAGTGCGCGGCTCCCACCATTGACCTTCGTAAACAAGTGAAGCGATCGCGAAGCAAATCTGGATAAGGACCAGATCAACAGCAACCATCGCCATATAGGCGCGAAGCCGTCGTTTTTCGAGCGAAGGGACTGACCGCCGATCTAAATCGGCAGTTACAATTGCATCCAGCAAAAGTCCCGTCTGTTCATTCACGTGGCGCTCACCCAACCACAGGCACTTTTGTGCCCCCTTGAGCGAACTTGCATACCACGCAAAAACACCTAGGGCAGACCTTGCCGCAATTTAATCCCAAACATTGACGGGGCTGGCTTGCAAACTCGGCCAAAAAAACGCCGCGATCACCGCCTTGATGCGAAGCGGGCGATCTCGGTAAGGTCCTGCATTAACAACAGGTCGGCTGACTGGCTGTTTGCTAGCAGCGAGCGATGGAGTGTGACAAGGCGCGGGATAAGGCGTTCCAGCTTCTTATGATGCCACCTCCCCAATTGCTGGCGGATATCACGTTCTTCCTTCCAAAAGATGCCCAATTGCGCCTTTTCACCTTTGGATAGGTTATCGAGCGACCCGCGCGGACCAAGCTTTGCGGCGATTTGCATCAATTGGGCTGCACGCCGCTCAAGCGCCAACAGCAATCCGACCGGGTTCAAGCCCAGTTCGCGCACCCGCTGCATTTCCCGGGCGATCTTGGGAAGCTCCCCGCCAAGAACAGCATTGACGACAGGCTGAAAGCCGTCCTCCTCAGTCGCAGCACCGATTTCGCCATAATCTTCGATCGATGCAGTCTTGGGCTCTAGCGGATCAGCGCCGCAGTAAAGCGCTAGCTTATTGATCTCCGATTGCGCCAGCCGTACGTCTAACCCGGCCGAGCGGGCAATCCGTTCCGCAAGATCACCACCCAATCGCAGACCAGCGCTGTCGGCCATTACTCTTACCGATGCAGATACAGTCCGCATGTCAGGGGGATAGAACATCGCAACAACACAATCCCCGCGCTTTTCCAACAACTTCGCGGTGCGTGACTTATCGGTGGCTGATGTTGCAATGACAATCACGGGAGCCGCATCACCCGCCCCTGCTTCGTTTGTTTCGATAAGAACTTTGAGCGCCTCATGTGCCTCATCGCCATTGACTCGCACCCAAATATGACGCTTGTCGCCAAACAAGGAAGACGACCGCGCCTCATCACCCAGCCTTGCCGGATCGCTCTTCAAGTCCCCGCCCGAAAGCTCAATTCGCTCGCCCGGTTCTGTCATGGCATCAATGAGGGCCTGAGCAGCGGCAGACGCGCCTGCCTCATCCTGACCGCAAAAGAAGAAGACATTAGCCTGCAGGGCATTGCGCGGAATGCCTCGGGCAAAGTCTGAATTCTTAAACTTCACTGATCCGCTATTGCTGGCGCATCTGAGGGCTGGATTTTGCCTTGATCTCTCAACGTCAAGGCAATGCGCGTCACCATCTGGTCTGCGACTTCCTTGGCAAGGTTTTCAAGCGCTGTCTGTTCTGCGGCAATCGTCGCGTATTCAGACGACACCACATCAATACCAGCATCAGAGCCTGCCGTTGCATCAAGCAGAATTTCGCCAGTCGCCATATCGATGAGCTGATATCGCGCGCGCAGGATACGACGTTCGCGACTGATCGTGTCATCATTCAAGACACCCAAAGCCTCAAGCGCGTCATCGAGCCGAACATCCAGCCGATAGCGCGCGCCAGCATCGCCTGCCGCCCCCAACCGTTCATTCAACGCATTGCGCACCAGCCAGCCGCCACGTCCTGGAATAGACGGCACATCGACTGCAGCGAGCCCTTGAGCAACGCCTGCACCGCCAGCGCCGGAATAGAGCGGTTGAAGCCCGCAAGCCGAAAGCGTCAGGCATGCGGCGGCCAGAGCGCCAGAAAGGGTAAACGCGCGCATCATGTGACGATATTCACAAGCCTATCCGGTACCACTATGACTTTTCTAACCTCCGCTCCATCGAGCGAACGCTGCACTTTCTCCGATGCCAAAGCAAGCGCTTCCAAGTCCTGTTTAGGTGCGCCTTTGGGTGCAGTGATGGTGTCGCGCAGCTTGCCCTTGTGCTGGATCGCGATTGTGACTTCAACTTCGACCAGCAGGGCCGGATCATGCGCTGGCCATTGGCTATCTGCGATAAGAGTGTCAGCGCCCATCTTCGCGTGAGCTTCTTCGGCCAGATGCGGCATCATCGGGCTGACCATGTGCAGGACTGCACGGATAGCAAAATTGCGGCTTTCGCTTGGGCCTGCCTTTTCGGCAGCGCCGGTGAGTTCATAAAGCCGTGCAACAGCCTTGTTAAAGCTCAAAGCCTCGATATCTTCGGCCACGGCGACAATGGTCTGGTGGGCTTTTCGCAGCAAAGGTTTGTCCTCGCCGCTTGCCGCCGGATCATAGGCATCGAACAATCGCCACAGGCGTTGGACAAAACGCCAGCAGCCCTCGATCCCGGCGTCCGACCACGGCAGATCACGTTCGGGCGGACTGTCGGACAACATAAACCATCGCACAGCATCCGCGCCGTATTGATCGATAATAGCATCAGGATCGACGACGTTCTTCTTCGACTTCGACATTTTGACCACGCGGCCAGCCTTTACCGGAGCGCCGCCTTCAACCGTAATCCAGTCAGCGCCGTCTTTCTTGACCTCATTTGGGGAAAGCCAGGAGCCATCGCCCAATTGATACGTTTCGTGCGTCACCATCCCTTGCGTAAACAGCGCTGCGAACGGCTCTTTCACCTCAAGCGCGCCTATTGACGCAAGCGCTCGCGTCCAAAATCTCGCATAAAGGAGATGCAGAATCGCGTGTTCCACCCCGCCAATGTAGTGCTGCACAGGTAGCCATTTGGCGATTTCCTCGGGGTCAAACGGCTTATCCGCGGGCTGAGAGGCGAAGCGCAGGAAATACCATGAGGAATTGGTGAAGGTATCAAGCGTGTCGGTTTCGCGCTGCGCATCCTTGCCGCATTTGGGGCAGGCACAATGCTTCCACGTCGGATGGCGTTCCAAGGGGTTGCCCGGTGTTTCGAAATCCACATCTTGCGGTAGTTCAACCGGCAGCTGTTTCTTTGGAACAGGCACAATCCCGCACGCACCGCAATGGACGATGGGGATGGGCGTCCCCCAGTAACGCTGGCGCGAAATGCCCCAGTCGCGAAGGCGCCAAACGGTGGTGCCTTTGCCCCAGCCACCATCCTCGGCGCGTTTTATGACTTCTGCCTTCGCATCCTCAACCAGTTTACCATCGAGAAAGTCAGAATTGACGATGACGCCGTCACCCGGCTCTGCTTCATCACCCACCGGGGCATCAGCGTCAGCGACTTCCTTCGCCACGACACGCTGAATTGGCAGGCCGTATTTGGTCGCAAATTCAAAGTCGCGCTGATCGTGCCCGGGCACGCCCATTACAGCGCCCGTGCCGTAATCCATCAGTACAAAGTTTGCGATGAAGACCGGCATCGCTTCGCCAGTGAAGGGGTGCTTTGCAGTGATGCCAGTGTCGAAACCGAGTTTTTCTGCTGTCTCCAACTCAGCTGCTGTGGTGCCGCCACGTTTGCATTCGTCGATAAACGCTGCGACCCTAGCATCGTCCGCAAGCCCCTGAGCAATCGAGTGATCGGTCGCAATCGCGCAGAAACTCGCCCCGAAAATCGTATCAGGCCGCGTGGTATAGACAGGCAGTTTTGCGCCGTTTGACAGCTCGAAAGAAAATTCAAGCCCTGACGATTTGCCTATCCAGTTTTCCTGCATCAGGCGGACCTTGTCAGGCCAATCCCTCAACTCGCCCAACCCATCGAGCAGGTCTTCGGCAAAGCCGGTAATCTTCAAAAACCACTGATCGAGTTTACGCTTTTCCACTTCGGCGCCTGAACGCCAGCCTTTGCCATCGATGACCTGCTCATTGGCGAGCACCGTCATGTCAACAGGATCCCAGTTCACTTCCGACTGGCGGCGATAGACCAGGCCTGCTTCGTACATATCGAGGAACAATGCCTGTTCGTGGCCGTAATATTCCGGATCGCAAGTCGCAAATTCGCGGGTCCAGTCGAGCGCGAAGCCGATGCGTTTGAGCTGCGCCTTCATCCCCTCAATATTGGATCGGGTCCAAGCGCCTGGATGCACCTTTTTTTCCATCGCCGCGTTTTCCGCCGGCATCCCGAACGCGTCCCAGCCCATCGGGTGAAGAACTTCAAACCCGCGCATCCTTTGATAACGCGCGAGAACATCGCCCATCGTGTAATTGCGCACGTGACCCATGTGAATCCGGCCCGAAGGATACGGGAACATCTCAAGGATATAGCTTTTGGGTTTGACGCTATCCGAATCGGCTACGAAAGTGTCAGCGTTATCCCACGCGCTTTGCCAGCGCCCGTCAGCTTGCGACGGATCGAAACGATTTTCAGTCATGGGAATTCCGCTAACGCGAAATGGCTCAGGAAGCGAGAGCCTTGCGGCGCAGATCGCGCGCTTTCGTCAGGATTATGTCCTCAAGCTTCTGAACAGTGGCCGCTTGCACTGGTGCGTCCACCCAATTTCCTCCCTGAGCGACCTGACGTGTGGCCGCAACCCGCAGCGCATCAGCGCGCAGATCCTGATCGAGAATGGTGATAGTCATTTTGACGCGTTCTTCGGGATTGGATGGGTTTGCGTACCAATCTGTCACGATAACACCGCCATTGCTGTCAGCCGATGCTAAGGGTGCAAAGCTTACCGTATCGAGCGCAGCTCGCCACAAATAGGCGTTGACCCCGATCGTATTGATTTGCGAGGCCTGAAGCTCGGTACGGGGGCGATCACCGCTGCTACACGCAGCAAGTCCGATCGCAGCTAGGCCCGCCAACGTGAATGTGGCAATCGGACGAATTGTGAAGCCAGTGGCGGATTTGTGGGCGGGTTTCACTGCAGTGCGTTCCTTAAGAATGGCCTGAATGCCGTTGTGACAATGCTCTATAACTCACCAAGGTTGTGTCGCAAGCGCCCATAACCAGAGGTTTGCGCACAATAGGTACTGGAGAGCGCCGTTAGAGTAGAAATCAATCAACAGCAAAACCCGCCTTGATACGCGCTGAATGGGACACATCCTTAGCGCGGCAAACTGTGTGCGCCAGACGCAACACATACCGGGCAAAAAGTCGCTCCACCGCGCCTGTAGATGTGGAAAAGATTGCCTTTAGGACACTTCTAGGCCTAACGTGGAAAAGTTGAGGCGACTCAGGCGGGGTTCAGCCAAGACCTGCTTGATAAGAGTACCTTAAAAAGTCTCTTTGATAATGCGATGGAGGAAATGGGGCGGAAATGGCACGTAGCGACATCACAAAAGCGATAAAGCAGCGCAAGCTGTCGCTCTTGATGACGGGCGCAATCGTTGCGTTGGCCCTTCCTTCCGCAGGGATGGCGCTGGTCGATCCGGATGCACAAGGGCTGCCTTTTACAACATCTGGCTTTGATATTTTTACGCCTGCCAATGTCGATCCTGATCTTGCTGCACGCTTTGCCAATGTGGCCGCAGATGATTCTATGCGGTTTACACCCGCAGGCACCAGCAAGATTGAACGCGAACGCACAGTAACGGTTGCTGTGCGTATCGATGAACAAACGGCGAAAGCGATTTCAGTCCGTAAAGCGATTGATACAGTACCTCGGTCGGGCAAAGCTATCACTGCTCTTGATACAACCCGGTTTAACCTGGGCACCGCACGCGGTTATCAGACCTTTGCGCGCCCTGTTGAACTCCCTGACAATGTGCGTAATCTGACGGTTCCTGACCTTTCGGAATTCAAGCCGGCTGGACCTAGAGCTGAAAAGAAACCGAGCCGTCTCCAACCCCGCATTGAGCTTGAAGACGAACAAGTCGCGGGCCGCTCGCCCAACACACTTGATTCCCTCGGGGCGCAAACTGTTGGAGTTGGCGGATCCTTCAGACTGTCGCCTAATCTCGATGTGACGGCCGGAGTGCGTTATTCGCAGGAACGCGAACGATTGGCACCGCTTACCAATGCGCAAAAAGACAGCCAGGCTGTTTATGTGGGCACTCAGATTCGGTTCTGATTTTTGTTTCACCTTCTTAGTGCTTTTGAAAACCTCGCTGCGGCGGGGTTTTTTGTTGCCTGACGCTACGGCACCGCTATCTCCGGAGGAAGACACGACTCGAATTTATTCAAGTAGCCAAAGGGGCAGGTACATATGAGCAAAGTAGCAATCGTAACCGGCGGCACTCGCGGTATCGGGCAAGCCATCTGCCAGCGCCTGCAACGCCAAGGCCACACGGTCATCGCTAATTACGGCGGCAATGATGAAAGCGCGCGCGCATTTACCGAGACGACCGGAATCCCCTCGCTGAAATGGGACGTGGGCGACCACGAAGCCTGCCTGGAAGGCTGCGCACGCGTTGCCCAAGAACACGGCCCTGTCGATATCGTCGTCAACAATGCGGGCATTACGCGCGATGGTACTCTGCACAATATGAGCTTTGACGATTGGAACGATGTTATGCGCGTGAACCTTGGCGGGTGCTTCAATATGGCCAAGGCAACTTTCCCCGGCATGCGAGAGCGCAAGTGGGGCCGCATCGTCAATATCGGATCGATCAACGGACAAGCGGGCCAATATGGCCAGGTTAATTACGCTGCCGCAAAGTCAGGCATTCACGGCTTTACCAAGGCTTTGGCACAGGAGGGCGCCAAGTTCGGCGTGACCGTCAACGCAATAGCACCGGGCTATATCGACACAGACATGGTCGCAGCCGTGCCGGAACCGGTGCTGGAAAAGATCGTCGCAGGCATTCCCGTAGGCCGCTTGGGACAGGCAGAGGAAATCGCGCGCGGCGTGACCTTCTTTACGTCAGAGAACGGCGCATTCACAACCGGCTCCACCATGAGCATCAACGGCGGCCAGCATATGTATTGAGGGATGGCGGCTTACGGCCATGATTACTTCCATATCGAGTAGCCAAAGCGAAGAATGCCTCAACAGCTCTATTTTATTCACCTAGATTGCGTTGTATTTAAAAAAGAAACCACAAGAATTAGTGAACACACATGCAGCTACCCGATGTCATCACTCACTACCATGCTCGTGTTGATCAACCTTTTCAGAACCTATGCGATTTGGATCCGAGTGAATTGGCTCAAACCCTCGATAAACTGAAAAGGCGCAAAGCCAACAACACCGACTACAAACGCGTGTTTGGTGATCTTTACATGGATTTCCGAAGCAAGACTGATATCAAGTTGCGCGCACTTTTTGAGGTGCGTGGCGGAAAGCCGGAAAGGCAATCGCCTCACTATTTTGTTCTTGGAGAGTGTGATTGGTTTTCCGGGCTGTATCCAGACCCTGCGGCGGTCACACTTGACTGGCGATCATTGCCACGCGAACAAACAAGCTTCACATATCCGGACAGTTTCATCTCGATGCGCCTTGGTCCTGAGTATGGATTACCACCCGAACCTCTCAAGCCTTACCACGAAAGAGCTTTCTTCTTGGACGAGCTAGCGGACGTAGTGGCGCGACATGGCCTACCTGATGGAACAGCAGATGAAGAATATCAGGGGTACCATAAACGCAAGTTCGAGAAGTATATTGAGGTGCAAGTCTGGACTGATTGGCCTGTAGCAAAATATCTGGATGTTATCGACTACTAGGTATCACTATCCTTCTTCATTTTCGGGCATAGCTGATGCTTACATCTCACATCCGGAATGCCAGACCCCTATCCTACACCGCAGGTCGCTCTGAGAGAAGCTTTGTCCAGGTGTCGTGGGAAAGAAATCCCGGCGATGCGCGTTGAGGTATCGCAAGTTTATGCGCACTCGGAGGGATAACCGTGCCCCAGGATACAGACCTTACCCAAGCCGAAGTAAGCGCCGTTATTGAAATGGCGCTGTCCGATCATGTCAGCTTTGCTGATATTGAGGCACAGTTTGGCCTTTCCGATGCTGAAACGAAGGTGTTGATGCGCGATAACTTGAAACCATCGAGTTATCGCGCATGGCGCAAGCGGGTGCGAACCTTTGGGGAGAGGCGCGAGTATTACAAATAGCGCCGCGATTTCCCACGATATAGGTCCGAGTTATGTCAGGGGCGGACACATGATCGATGAAATGCTATAAGCCGGAAATGTCAGAGCCGCCCTATCATCCACCCGTCAAACGCTCGATCCAAATTGCCGGACACAAGACAAGCATTTCTTTAGAGCCGCTTTTTTGGCATATGCTGCGCGCTAAAGCCGATCAGCAAGGTGTGCCCATCAACGCGCTAGTTGCGCGTATCGATGCTGAGCGGATTAAGGCAGAAACGCCGCCAGGATTGGCAAGCGCGATCAGGGTTTGGTTGGTGCATCCCTATTGCCGCGACTGACCCACAGACGTTTGCGGTTCGATCTCATTAACGCCAATCCCTAATCATCGCTAACGCGCTCTATGTCTGCCCCGACCAATTGAAGCTTTTCTTCGAGCCGCTCATACCCGCGATCAAGGTGATATATGCGGCGCACTTGGCTTGTCCCTTTGGCAGCGAGCGCGGCGATCACTAGGCTCATTGAGGCGCGCAAATCGGTTGCCATCACTTCTGCGCCGGTTAACTCGTCCACACCTTTAACGATAGCCGTTCGGCCCTCGGTTGCGACATCGGCGCCCATCCTGGTGAGTTCGGGCACGTGCATGTATCGGTTCTCGAAAATCGTCTCTTTCAAAACGCTCGTACCTTTTGCCTTGCACAGCAGCGCCATCAGCTGAGCCTGCATATCGGTCGCCAGGCCAGGGTAAGGCGCAGTGGTGAGATCGGTTGGACCAAGCGGACCATTGGCAGCAAAGCGAATGCCTTTTCGGTCTTCCTCCACTTCAACGCCGATGCTTTGCAATGCATGAATGGTTGCCTGCATCTCATCTGCTTTCGCCCCTTCGAGAAAAACATCACCGCCTGTGATAGCTGCAGCACACGCATAAGAGCCTGCCTCGATCCGGTCGGCCATCACTTTGTAAGTTGTGCCGTGCAGCCGCTTTACCGGATGGATGGTAAGATCGCTGGTTCCGATCCCCTCTATTTCCGCGCCCATCGCGACGAGCAGGTTACACAAGTCCACGATCTCTGGCTCGCGCGCTGCATTGAACAGCCGACAAGTACCCGAAGCAAGAACCCCTGCCATGAGAGCATTTTCTGTTGCGCCGACAGACACGACGGGGAAATCAAAGTCGCCGCCTTTCATGCCACCATCAGGCTGGATCGCTTTTACATACCCTTGGGCAAGCTCAATATCTGCGCCGAACGCTTCCAATGCTTTGAGGTGCAAATCAATCGGCCGGTTACCGATAGCACAGCCGCCGGGCATAGATACGGTCGCTTCGCCCGCACGGGCCAACATCGGGCCGAGTACAAGAATGGAGGCGCGCATTTTGCGCACCAAGTCATAGGGCGCAACAGACGATGTGATCCGCGTCGCCTCCATCCGCATGGTGCGGCCAAAGTCCTCAGGGCGAGTGCCTTGAATGGCTGTGGTTACACCAAACTGGTTCATCAGATGCTGAAACCCGTCAATATCTGCAAGCCGCGGCAGATTGCGCAGAGTAAGCGGCTCTTCGGTCAAGAGAGCACAGGGTATTAACGTCAGCGCCGCGTTCTTCGCCCCGGAAATGGGAATGGTGCCTGACAGGCGATTGCCGCCGCGAATGATGAGTTTGTCCATACGAAATCCCCTTACCCGATCCCGGCTTTCACGCAAATGACGCGAATGCTAAGTACCTCTTACCCTTTCGGTTCGGCAACCGGGCGCAAAAATACCCCATCCGGACCATCGCCTCTATTGCCATTGCCTTTGGTCATCGCAAACGGCAGTCCGCAGCCACCAAGAGTTTATGATTACAAAAAGGCGATCCCAGTATGTCTCCCAAGCCGATCAAGAAAGCTGTTTTCCCCGTTGCAGGATTAGGAACGCGTTTCCTGCCTGCAACCAAAGCGATCCCCAAGGAGCTTCTGCCCATCGTTGATCGCCCGTTGATCCAATACGCCGTCGACGAAGCGCGTGAGGCCGGGATCGAGCAGATGATATTTGTCACGGGTCGCGGCAAAACTGCGATCGTTGAGCATTTCGATGTGGCATATGAGCTCGAAGACACAATGAACGAGCGCGGCAAAGATATGAGCGTGCTTGAACCAACTCGCGCAACTCCTGGCGACATCATCACGGTCCGCCAGCAAGTGCCTATGGGCCTTGGCCACGCAATCTGGTGCGCGCGCGCGATTGTAGGCGATGAGCCATTTGCGATTTTCTTGCCCGATGAATTGATGATCGGCAAGAAAGGCGGCACAGGCTGTATGAAACAGATGGTTGATGCTTACGATAAAACTGGTGGCAATCTGATCAGCGTACTCGAAGTGCCTCACGAGGCGGTCTCAAGCTATGGTGTGATTGATCCAGGTAAGGCTGACGGAGCTCTGACGGAGGTGAAGGGGCTCGTTGAAAAGCCGGCCGTTGATGAAGCGCCCTCCAACAAGATCATCTCAGGCAGATACATCCTTCAACCCGAAGTGATGCGGACCCTCGAGACGCAAGGCAAAGGCGCTGGCGGCGAAATTCAGCTTACTGATGCAATGGCGCGAATGATTGGCGACCAACCATTCCACGCGGTAACCTTTGACGGAAACCGTTATGATTGCGGCAGCAAGCTTGGCTTTGTTGAGGCGACACTGGCGCTAGCTTTAGAGCGTGAAGATATGGGCGCAGATGTGCGCGCCATGGCGCGCA
>CAYGQX010000001.1:0-602312 GCA_964352245.1 uncultured Porphyrobacter sp. | reverse complement strand
GATCTACACTGATCTATCGTTCTTTACTGCCGATCCCAAGCTTGGGCGCGATGCGGCCAAGATGATGAACTTTGTGACCGGTTATGTTGAACCTCATGGGCTGGAACTTCTCTCGATTGCTCCCCTTAATCTGCGCAATGAGCTTTACGCGCGGATAGATACAGAGATCGAGAATGCGCTAAAAGGCAGACCCGCAGCGATATGGATGAAAGCCAATCAGATCACCGATTCAGGGATCATTGATCGCCTGTATGCGGCCAGCAATGCAGGGGTGAAGATCGAATTGGTTTGCCGCGGGATTTGCTGCCTGCGTCCGGGCGTACCGGGATTGTCTGAAAACATCCGTGTCAAATCCATTATCGGGCGTTTCCTTGAACACAGTCGCATCTATGCTTTTGCAAATGGTCGTGCGCTGCCCAGTCCACAGGCCGCTTTGTTCATATCCTCTGCTGATCTGATGGGCCGTAATCTCGATCGCAGGGTTGAAACGCTTATTCCGATCCAGAACCGCACCGTTCACGATCAGATCCTGCAGCAAGTCCTGCTCGCCAATATGCTGGATACCGAACAAAGCTGGTGGCTGGGTGCAGATGGGACCTATTCGCGTGTGGAAACGTCTGGCAAACCCTTCAATTGTCATAGGTACTTTATGACCAATCCTTCGCTATCGGGACGCGGCGGAGCATTGGAAGCGGGAGGGGTCCCCAAATTGTCGCTGAGAAAAGGCGGCTCGGGCTAGGCCAGAGGGTATGAGCTTAAAAAGACGGCGGGGGGATCGCGACGGGTCCATTTCAGGGCTGGTTCCGCAGCGCGCAATTATCGATATCGGATCGAACACTGTTCGGCTGGTTGTTTATGGCGGGACGATGCGAGCGCCAACCGTGCTTCTCAACGAGAAGGTGACGGCAAAGCTGGGCCGCGATATCGGCAGCACAGGTGCGCTGGCTGAAGAGGCAATTGAGCTTGCGATGCGGGGGCTCAAGCGCTTTGTCCTTATCCTTGATGATTTGAAGCTCACCGATATCGAAACGGTTGCGACCGCTGCTGTGCGCGATGCGTCCAATGGCGCTGAATTCGTAACTGAACTTAAGAAACTGGGTCTTGATCCTCGCATTCTATCGGGAGAAGAAGAAGGCGAACTCAGCGCAAGCGGCGTGCTGGGTGCATTTCCGGGCGCTGAGGGCGTTGTTGCAGATCTTGGTGGCGGAAGCCTAGAACTCACAACGCTATCGGATGGCAGGCCGGTATCCGCCAGCACTTTGCCGCTGGGCACTTTGCGCCTGCCCGATTACAGGGGCGATGGTGCATCGACGATGCTTGCAAAGCTTGAAAAAGCGATTTCCAAGGCAGGTTGGGACAAAGCCGGAGACGGCGAAGACAATGGCGCGCCGCTTTACCTGGTTGGCGGTACATGGCGAGCGATGGCCGTCTACGCGATGCAAGAACAGGGCTATCCTCTAAGCGATCCGCATGGGTTAAGCGCCACACGCAAAGATGCGGAAGTGTGGGCCAAGGCGCTTTCGAAAGAAACCAAAGAGACTTTAAAAGAGCGCGACCGCATATCGACGATGCGCGCTGAAAAGCTTCCTGATGCTGCAACTTTGCTTCGCGCCTTGCTCGCAAGGTTGAAACCAAAGCGGGTGCTTTTTTCATCCTGGGGTCTTCGTGAGGGGCTGCTTTTTGATCGCTTGCCACCAGAGGGCAAAGCGCAAGACCCATTGCTTGCCGGTATTTCCGTATTTGCAAGCCAGCGCGGCGCGCCGCCTATGCTGGCAACACAAATGGCTGGTTGGACTGTCGATGCAGCGCGCGGAGAGGGCAGGGGCGGAGAACGGCTGCGGCTGGCTGCCACCATGCTCTCGCTCGCATCCATGCAAATCGAACCCAATATCCGCATGCCTCAGGCGATAGACTGGGCGCTTCATAAACGCTGGATTGCGCTTGATGGGGAAGGGCGCGCAATGCTTGCCGCTGCGATTGCGGCAAACGGCAATCAGATGGAATTGCCTGATGAAGTCCACGCGCTGGCTGGTGAAAAGGCAATCGAAGAAGCGGTTCGTTGGGGGCTTGCAATCCGTTTGGCGCGCAGATTGGGCGCACGCTCGCGGCGTTCGCTGCAAATTAGCCGCTTGCGTGTGATGGATGGAGAATTGATCTTGCGCTTGGGCAAGAGCCATGAGGATTTGTTCGGCATCCCAACCGAAAAAGATATGAAACTGCTTGCCGGAAAGCTTGGTCTTGATTGGCGTGTGGAGATTGTCGCCGATGATGGGTTGGATGCGGATTGAAGGATTGCCCCCTTGCGGCAGCGCCCCAATTCCATTGCCTGCAAGCTAGGCTTTGCTGGAAAACGGCGAGAAATCGGTCTCCATATCGAACAGATCCACGCCTTCGGCCTTTTTAAGCTTACTCACCACGACATACGTAACCGGCGTAAGGGCCGCTTCCCACAAGACTTTCAAAGCCCAGTTCGTAACCATCACAGTGAACACCGCTTGCGGCGTCCAAATGCCCCAGAATGCGATTGGGTAGAAGATCAGGCTATCAACGCCCTGGCCGACAAAGGTTGATCCGATTGTCCGTGTCCAAAGTGCTTTGCCTTTGGTCCATACTTTCATCTTGGCCATGACATAGGAATTGACGAATTCCCCGGCCCAGAACGCGACAATTGAAGCAACAACAATACGCCAAGCATTCCCGAAGACGCTGTTGTATGTCTCCTGGCAAATCTGACCCGTGGGGACATCGCCGCCGGCGCGTGCGACCAAGGGGCCTTGTCCGTCAAACCCGCTTGCCGTGCAGGACCAGCCATCAAAAGCGGGCAGGGCGACCACGACATAGCTCATAAAGGCGAGGAAAATCATCGCGGCAAAGCCGGTCCAGATCACGCGGCGCGCGCGGGCAAACCCGTAAATCTCTGTCAGAACATCGCCAATGACATAGCCAAGCGGGAAAAACAGAATGCCCGCACCATAGATGAAAACGCCATCGGCTGCGGGCCACATCCCATCTGGCCACCATGGCACATCGACATAGGTGAGCTTTGCTGCGCCAATGATATTGGACAAAAGCAGGATTGCGACAAAGGCCGCCATGACGAATTCATAATACTTGAAAGTCACTGGCGCATGGGCGGTTGCCGTGATGCCATCATCGGGATCGGTGTCAAAAATGGCTGCGGGATCGCTCTTGTCCATAGGCGATGCCCTTAGCGGCATTTGAAAGCCTGCGAAAGATCGCTATTGGGAGCCCAGCGCGCGCCCTTAGCTCATCTGGATAGAGCGCGAGACTTCTAATCTTGAGGCAGCAGGTTCGAGTCCTGCAGGGCGCGCCATATTTTCGTTTCGCCGATGCCGTAGCCGCCCGCGCTCTCCACCCTTCCATCCGGATCATACTCCGGTGTGAGAATCCGGTTGGAGGGCGCGGGCGGCTACGGCACAAGCTCGGGCGGATGCCTGAGTCCACCCAAAAAACTCACCCTCGCGCGACCGTTTCCAGCAATTCCGACGTCACCGGATACCCTGCATCTTCGAGGATTGTCAGCATGGGCTTGCCGCTGCTTGCGTCCACTTTCGGGATGATCGTCTTTACAGGGATAGCTTCAGCCTGCGCGCGCGCTTGTGCGAAATCTGCGAATAGGGCGAGGCGTTCCAGATTGCGGCGTGTGGGGAAAATCAGCTTAATCTCGCCTCGTTCAGCCATATCGAGGGCCCCTTCAGCGCTGACCCAGAACAGCTTGGTGTTTTCCGAATGGTCAATCGACACATCAACCGCGCCCGTGCCAAGATCCGCGAGATAAAACCGCGTGTCATAGGTTCGGGTGAGCTTTTCGTTCTTGGGAAACCACCGCGCAAACGGGACTATCTGGGTAAGATCCAATCTCCATCCAAAGGCCTCCAGCACCGGAGCCAGAGCTTTCTCCGCCTCCAGCATTGCGCGTGCCTCCGCAGCGCGCGCAGCGTTGATATCACCGCTTAGCCCAAGCGCGAGGCCTGTTTCCTCCAGCGTCTCGCGCACAGCTGCAATCTGGTGCGCGGCTTCATCTACGGTGATCGCATCACTGGATTGCGCAGCCAACGTCTCTCCCAGTGCGAAGTCTTCAGGATCAACGCGCCCACCAGGAAAGACGGCCATGCCGCCTGCAAACGACATTGTTTTTGAACGCACAGTCATCAAAATTTCCGGTGCGCCGTTATCGGGAGCAGTGCGGAATATGATGATTGTCGCTGCTGGAATAGCTTGCGGTGGATCAGCCTTTTGGGTGTCTATCATTGCCATACGAATGGCGAGTGTCGGTCATTTTGCCAAGCCCTTTGGGGGGAACCTGGCGAAAATGCCGGGGAGATGTTGGGGCATTGTCGGCGGGCTTTACACTGTGAAACACCATTTACTTTTGGTAACCATCTAAAGCTTTGAAAGCCTGTGATAAGGCACTTTTGGCACGCTGGGTGCATAGTTATGGGCAGCTCCGAGTGGTCTTCGAGCAGAGGCAGAACCTTTTTTGGTCTCTAGGTTTAGCCTCCCCGTAATTAAAAGAGCCGCCTTGCGATTGGTCTTGCAAGGCGGCTCCTTTTATTTTGAAATGCTTTTTTGAGCGCTCAGCCATCCGCTCAGGCGCGTGCCTGAGCGCACCTTACCCAAATGCCTCACCCTTCGGCTTTGGCGACGCCTTTTTCGTCCATCATTTGCTGCAATTCGCCTGCTTCGAACATTTCCATCATGATGTCCGATCCGCCCACGAATTCGCCTTTTACATAAAGCTGCGGGATGGTTGGCCAGTCAGAGAAGGTTTTGATCCCCTGGCGGATTTCCATGTCCTGGAGCACGTCAACGCTTTCATATGCAACGCCGCAATGATCGAGGATGGCGATTGCTCTGCTCGAAAATCCGCATTGAGGGAAAAGCGGGGTGCCTTTCATGAAAAGGACAACATCGTTGTCGCCAACGAGGCTGGAAATACGATTGTCGGTATCAGCCATAAAGTGCGGCCTTCTTTATTGAGAATGATTGTTATGATCTGCTACGTGGGAATGCGCGTCGTAACTTGCAAGGCGTGCAATTCGCCGCCCATCTTTTCGCCGAACGCAGCATAGACCATTTTGTGCTGGGCGACACGTGTTTTACCTGCGAATTGCGGGGCTGTGACGATCGCTGCCCAGTGATCATTATCACCGGCAAGATCTGTCAGCTCCACCACAGCACCGGGCAATTCCGCTTCGATAGCGGTGATGATATCTTCGCCTTTCATCGGCATGTTTACGCGTGTCCTTGCTTTAGCTTTCGCTCATAAACTGGCGGCGCGCTTCGATGGCGCATTCTTCCAGTTTTTTGCGAATTTCGGCTTCTGAAATGTCGCATTCCGCCGCAGTCAAATCGCCCAGCACTTTGCGGATCACGTCTTCATCGCCAGCTTCTTCGAAATCGGCTTGAACGACTGCTTTTTTGTAAGCGTCTGTCTCTTCCTGCGTAAGCTTCATTTCGGCCGCTGCCCATTCGCCAAGCAAACGGTTGCGGCGCGCAGCCACTTTGAAAGCGGTTTCTTCGTCCATTGCGAATTTGGCTTCTTCAGCGCGTTCGCGGTCATTGAAATCGGTCATCTGTCCCTCCGATGAGTGTTGGTGTGCAAATAGGATGTGCTCGCCCCCTCGGCAAGCGGTGAGACCCATTCATTCCATCGTAACGACAAGCTTGCCCACCGCTTCGCGATTTTCCAGTTTTGCAATCGCATCGCCTGCGCGGGCCAAGGGGAAAGTTTCGGAGACCAGCGGGTCAATCTTGCCATCCTGCATCAATGCAAACAGCTCTTTAACCTGAGCCACAAACTTTGCCGGCTCGCGCGCCGTAAACGCGCCCCAGAACACCCCGCAAATATCGCAGGATTTGAGCAGAGTAAGGTTCAATGGCATTTTGGCGATACCAGCAGGGAACCCAACAACCAGAAACCGACCTTCCCATGCAATGGATCGCAAGGCAGGTTCTGAATATTGGCCGCCAACTATATCATAGACGATATTTGCACCCGTTGGTCCGCAGGCGGCTTTGAATGCGTTGGCAAGCTCTTTGGACGCAGCTTTGTCCATTTCATCGCGTGGGTAGATGACAACTTCATCTGCGCCCGCTTTTCGTGCAACCTCGCCTTTGGCCTCAGAGGAAACCGCTGCGACAACCCTTGCGCCGAACGCTTTGGCAAGTTCAACCGCGGAAAGGCCAACGCCGCCTGCTGCGCCAAGGATCAGCACAACATCGCCTTCTTTGATGTGGCCGCGATCTTTCAGGCCATGAATGGTCGTGCCGTATGTCATGAGCAGGCTGGCAGCCTTTTCGAACGGGACGCCATCTGGGATAGGAAACATGCGCGCAGCTGGCACCACGACTTTTTCAGCCAAGCCGCCATTGCCAATGCCCGCCATTACGCGGTCGCCGATGGAATACCCGTCGACCCCTTCGCCAACCGCTTCAATCACACCAGCAAGCTCGCCACCGGGTGAATAGGGGCGTTCGGGTTTGAACTGATACATGTCGCGGATCATCAAAGTGTCCGGATAATTGATCGCGCACGCCTTTACCGAGACAAGCACTTCGCCTTTGCTGGGGGAGGGTGCATCGATCTCATCAAGCGTCAATGTCTCCGGACCGCCGATTTCATGCGTGCGGATAGCTTTCATTGGTTTGTCTCCCACCAAAATGTTGTTTGAGCCTTGTTAAACCGAAGTGCCGTGCGCAAGCCAGCTTTGCTGTGCGCTGCGCTGCGCCTCGAATGCGCTGATGGCCTCACCGCGCTCCATCGTGAGCGCCACCTCATCAAGGCCGTGCAGCAGGCAATGTTTGCGGAATGGATCGATTTCAAAATTGAAGCGATCCTGGAATTGGGTCGTGACGGATTGCGCCTCAAGATCGATATGGATCGGATCACCAGCCTCGGCGACTTCCATCAACCGGTCGATGGCAGCCTGGGGCAGGACCACGGGAAGGATACCGTTTTTGACCGCATTGCCGGAAAAGATATCAGAATAGCTTGGCGCAATAACAACGCGGACGCCCATGTCGCCAATGGCCCATGCAGCGTGTTCACGGCTCGACCCGCAGCCAAAATTGTCGCCCGCAATCAGGATGGGCGAACCGGCATATTCGGGATTGTCAAAGACGTTGTCGGGATGGCCCACGCGGATGCTTTCAAACGCGCCTTTGCCAAGCCCTTCGCGGGTGATTGTCTTGAGCCATTCTGACGAAATGATGATGTCGGTGTCGATATTTTTGGCACCGAACGGATAGGCTTTGCCAGAAATGCGGGATAGTTTTTCCATTAGCGTACAGATTCCGGGAAAGAGGGGAGGCAGTCCAAATGGCGCAGGTCATGCCCAATGATGACTGTCGCACTTAGAGATTTCGCCATGGTATCAAACCGCTCGAAGGACGCCAGAGTGTCCGCGCGGTCAGTGTTGAATTCTGGGACACCGCGATTGGTGACTTGTTCTTCAAAATGATAAAGATCGCCGGTCAAAAGGACGTTGCCCATTTGCGGCATTCTGACGAGCAAAGCTGTGTGACCCGGCGTGTGTCCGGGAGTTGCCTTCATCACCACGCTGCCATCGCCGAACACATCAAAATCCTTGGCGATTGCGATTGCTCTTCCCTCATTCACGCCAAGCCACGCGGCAAAGGGGCGGGGGTCGAGCAATGGGCCGCCACTGCCTGATTGTTTGATTAACTCCCAATCCTTGCTTCCTATGATGAGTTTGGACTGAGCAAAGTCGGGAAGCTGGCTAACATGATCGAAGTGGTAATGGCTGATGCCGACAAAGGTTACATCATTCGCAGCGAGGCCGATGCTTTCAAGCTGCGTTTCAATCGACTGGCGCATTGAAAGCGTCGCGCCGGATTGTGTGACATTTGCCTCAACCAGCGCCTTGTCGAGCCCGGCATCCCATAGCAGATACCGATCACCGTTGCGGATAAGGTAACAGCTTACCGTCAGGGTGCGCGGCTGGCCATCGTAGAGATGTGCATCGGAAAACGCGGCCATGTCGCTGATTTCCAGAGTGCCGCAGTCGAGCCGCCACATCTCAAGATCGGGTTCGGTGATCCTGTCTTGCGCAGGGGCTTGGGTGCTGAGCGCAAAAGCTGACCATAGTCCTAAAACGACTTTCATGATGGGGCTCGCGCGCAGAGTGACGTGACTTTCAATCAGTTTCGGGTTTTTCGCCCGAGGGAATGGATTTGGGTGGCTCTTCGGCCATGGTCTTCTTCGAACGGCGTCCAACGTACAGCAAGGCTGCAGCAATTGCGGCAGAACCAATGGTCGCCGCAGCACCAATGGCGGCATTGCGCCCAGTGTTGGATTTGGGTTTGGCGGCCTGATCGCTCGCAGGGGCGTCTTTTGGGGTTTTGTCAGTCATAAGTGTCTCGTTGGGTCCCACATCGTGATTAGGCAAGAACTGATTTGCGATCAGATGATGAAACGACACCTGAACCTGTTGCCAGGATTTTGTCGGCCAATTCCCGCCGCGCAGCTGCGCCGCCTGAGACAATATACTCGTTTTCGTCGGGAAGAATAATGGTCAATGCGACCAAACGGATTTCAACGCCTGTTTCCAATTCGCAAGTAGAGGGGCGCTGCGGTGTCTGGAGATTGAGCAGTGCACCGACGGTGCCTGTGTTCGTCACCCAGCGGTTTGGCATATTGGCAGGTGCGAGAAGCTCCATTGAGATAACACCATACTGATCGAGTGCCCCGTTAATCCCACCAAAATTCGCGACGTTTTGAGCGAGCATTTCGATAAGGTCGAATTGCCAGCTGGATCGAATGTCCTGAAATTCAGCGCCTACAAGTTCGCTGCTTTCGATGTAGACTTCGCATTCAAAGCCTGCATCTTGCATTGTGGTGTTCACGAACAGATCGCTAAGTCCGTCTGATGCGAGGATCACAGAGTTTTCAGGCCTCACAACAAGGTAGGATTGCCGCGTCGTAGGCCATGCAGGCGCGCCGCTGAATTGCGGGCTGACCATGTACGCCATCACATCGTCATCAACCTTTCCAATACTTGACCAGACCCTGCGCCGCGCCTCAAGGTATTGCGCATAGCGTGGATCATCGATGGTGATCGTCATGTCGTTTTTTGTCTGCGCAAAGATGGGCGAAGCGGCTGCGGTGAGCCAACCCGAAATACCTGCGGCCAAAACCGTTCGGCGACTTGCCTGCATTTCTTATAACTCACGCACATCGGTCAACTTGCCTGCCACCGCCGCTGCGGCGGCCATAGCGGGGGAGACGAGATGCGTGCGCGCGCCGGGACCCTGGCGGCCTACAAAATTGCGGTTTGATGTCGAAGCGCAGCGTTCGCCCGATGGGATTTTGTCAGGGTTCATGCCAAGGCATGCTGAACATCCCGGCTCGCGCCATTCAAAACCGGCTTGCGTGAATATTTCATCGAGGCCTTCTTCTTCAGCTTGTCGTTTTACAAGACCTGATCCGGGTACCACGATCGCCCAGCGCACATTCTGAGCCTTTTTCCGGCCCTTCAGCACACGCGCGGCATCTCGCAAATCTTCGATCCGGCTATTGGTGCAGCTGCCGATAAAGATATTCTCAACCGGAATTTCGCAAACGGGTGTGCCGGGTGTGAGCCCCATATAATCGAGGCTTTTTTGCGCCGCTTGCTGTTTGCTTTCATCGGCAAAGCTTCCCGGTGCGGGGACATGGCCGCTGATTGGCACGACATCTTCGGGGCTGGTGCCCCAAGTCACGGTTGGCGCGACATTGGCTGCGTCAATAATGACCGATTTTGCAAACTGCGCACCTTCATCGGTGTAAAGCGTCTTCCAATTTGCAACCGCCTCATCCCAATCGGCGCCCTTAGGGGCCATCGGGCGGCCTTTAAGATAATCGAATACCCTTTGATCAGGTGCGATAAGGCCAGCACGCGCGCCTGCCTCAATGCTCATATTGCACACGGTAAGGCGTTGTTCGACGCTCATATCTTCGAAGACTTTGCCGCGATATTCGATGACATGGCCTGAGCCGCCCGCAGCACCGATCACGCCGATAATGTGAAGGATGAGGTCTTTGGCTGTCACGCCGGGGCCAAGCGCGCCATCAACCCGAACTTCCATCGGCTTCGACTGCTGAAGCAACAAAGTCTGTGTGGAAAGGACATGTTCAACCTCGCTCGTGCCAAGTCCGAATGCGAGCGCGCCCAATCCGCCATGCGAGGCTGTGTGCGAATCCCCGCAAACAATCGTGGTGCCAGGCAAAGAGAAGCCCTGCTCAGGCCCTACGACATGGACAATGCCCTGCGCTTCGTCAGCATCACCAATATAGCGGATGCCGAATTCAGGTGCATTGCGTTCAAGCGCTTCAAGTTGCGCCGCGCTTTGCGGATCGGCGATTGGCACGCGCGCACCGTTGCTGTCGCGGCGAGCCGTGGTTGGAAGATTGTGATCTGGCACAGCCAGGGTCAGCTCGGGCCTACGCACAGTGCGCCCGGTTTGCCGCATGGCTTCAAAGGCTTGCGGGCTGGTGACCTCGTGAACAAGGTGCCGGTCGATATAGATCAAAGACGTTCCATCATCGCGTGTTTCCACGACATGGGCATCCCAGATTTTCTCGTACAATGTGCGCGGTTTTGTAGCCATGAACATCAGCTAGTTGGAGTGGTCTGCGCTGGCAAGAGAGGGTATCGCAAAATCTCCTCTCAGCGGTGCAATCGGCGCGCGTTTTTGGCTCTGCTTGGCGGCCAACGCGCAGCGTGCGATGAAGAGGTAATTTTTATCGGTCTTCGCGGGCTTCTTGGCTTGGAATTTCTCGAAATTCAGCGTAGCTGACAAGGATGTCAGCAAACCCGCACACTCACCCGATCCACATTCGCCCTGATGATATTGATTTCATGGGGCACGTGAACAATGCACGGTATTTGAGCTGGGTGCAGGATGCGGTTCTGTCGCATTGGAACAATCTGGCGCCTGCAGAAGATGTCGCAAACAAAGCGTGGGTCGCATTGAAGCATGAGATCACTTATCGCAAACCTGCCTTCCTTGACGATGATGTGATCGCGCAGACTGTGCTCGAACGATATAATGGTGCGCGCGCGTTCTATCGCACGGTTATTCGCCGGGGTGAGGATGTTCTTGCTGAAGTGCAATCAAGCTGGTGCTGCATTGATGCCAAGACATTGCGGCCTGCGCGCATTGGCGAACATTTGCGCGAGTTTTTCTTTTCAGAAGGCGAGTGAGCCTTCGCAACTTTTCGCCCACTATACGCACCCAACAAAGCTGCGTATGCGTATCTACCGGAAATGCCCGAGACTTACATTCCTCCCTCGCGCACTATGCAAAGCGCCATTGGTCTGACGCTCGCCACTTTGATTGCGGGCGCTTGGCTGGGCATTCATTTCTATGGCATGTTTGTGTTTGAGCTGACCTGGGCAAGCCTCCCGGTTGCTTTGGCGATGGCAGCTGTGCAGGTCTGGCTGTCTGTGGGCGTGTTTATTGTCTGCCATGATGCTATGCATGGCAGCCTGGCTCCAGGGTACGCCCGCATCAATTCGGCCATCGGAGCTGTGCTTTTGATGCTGTATGCCGGGTTTAACTGGCGCACGTTGCGCGACGCGCATTTTACTCATCACAAAATGTCAGGCCGTACAGGTGACCCCGATTTTGATGAGCATAATCCCGCGCATTTCCTCAAATGGTATTGGACGTTTTTTAGGCGCTATTTCGGTTGGCAGTCTTTAATCTTTGTGCACACTGTCGTAGGCATATATCTGTTTGTATTTGATATTTCGTTTGTGAAGATATTCGTTCTGTATGGCGCGCCTGCACTGCTTTCATCGCTTCAGCTGTTCTATTTCGGCACTTATCGCCCGCATCATCAGGCCGTTGGCAAACCCTTTGCAGACAAGCACAATGCTCGAAGCAACGATTTTGGCACATTAGCCAGTCTCTTTACGTGCTTCCACTTTGGCTATCATCTGGAACACCACCGTAAGCCGGACGTCCCATGGTGGGCGTTGCCTGCGGCGAAACGGGCGGGAATTGGTGCCGTCTTGGCGGCAGAGGCGGATCACGGTAAAGGGGCGGTGATATGACCTGGCTTGAAGTGTTCTTGACCGTGATGTCCTCCCTTATCGGGATGGAGCTTTTCGCGTGGTGGGCGCACAAATATATCATGCATGGATGGGGCTGGGGTTGGCACCGCGACCATCACGAACCGCACGATCATGTATTTGAAAAGAATGATCTTTTTGCAGTTGTCTTCGGCACGATCAACGCGGCTATGTATATTTACGGGTCGCTCTATTGGGATTGGCTGTGGTGGTTTGCCGTGGGCATTACGCTGTATGGCGTGATCTACACACTGGTCCATGATGGGCTGGTCCATCAGCGTTATTGGAAATGGGTCCCGAAAAAAGGCTATGCCAAACGGCTGGTGCAAGCGCACAAACTGCATCATGCAACCATTGGCAAAGAGGGCGGGGTGAGTTTTGGCTTTGTCTTTGCGCGCGATCCACAGGTTTTGAAGAAAGAGCTGAAAGAGCAGCGCGAGGCGGGCATTGCCGTGGTGCGCGAAAGTCTAAGGGGCGGGTATTGAATGGCAGAAAGGGCAGAAGCGCCGGACATCAATGGACGCTGGTCTGGAGTGTTTCGATATTACGCGTCGCAGGATCTTGGGGAGTGGCCCTTCAAAGCCAGACTTGTCGTGAAAGATAGCCGCCTAAGCGGAATTGTTTTGGAACCGCACATCACAGGCGTTGGCGAAGTCAAGGCCGAAATCGTGGGCACATTTGATGGCCGGTCGGCCGAGTTCACCAAGCGTTATCTCTCCGACCTTGAAGATTACAGCCGCGAAGTTCACTACGAAGGCACCCTTGCCGATGATGGCCGTTCTATTGCTGGTGCATGGAAACATTCAGCCAATAGCGGTGAATTCGAAATGCAAAAGGTCGATTAGGTCGCCGAATGTCTTGATCGCGCATGTTGGCGAACAGGCAGCTTACGCAGTGGCCAGACGGGCAGCGTGTTCTTTCACCAAAGCGATCATATTCGGCACGCCTTGAGTGCGATTGCTGGAGAGCTGGCTTTTCAGATCAAACGGAGCGAGCGCTTGGGTCACATCCATGCGCGCGACTTCAGCAGCCGGCTTGTCTTGCACCGCAGCAATAACCAGTGCGACTATCCCTTTCGTGATCGCGGCATTGCTATCGGCAAGGAAGTGCAAAGTTTCGGTTTGTTCCGTTGGATAGACCCAAACAGCAGCTGAACATCCGCGCACCAATGTTGCATCGGTTTTGAGCGCATCGGGCATGTCTTCAAGTTCGCGGCCAAGCTCGATCAGCATCGAATAGCGTTCATCGCCTTCGAGAAATTCGTATTCTTCTAATATGTCGGAAAGGGTTCGCATGGACGGGTATGTAGGTTGTGTGTCCGCGTTTGCCTAGCCGGCCTGCGCCCTAGACCCTTTACCCCGAGTTTACCGGGAAACTATCTGCGTGGAAGGGGGGAGGGCGCAGGCTGGCCAGGCCCCCAAATTAAAGCTCAACTCCGCTTGCGATCGCTTCAAGTTTTTTGATCCGCTCTTTAAGATCAGCAAGTTCGATCCGCGCTGCTCCAACGCCTGCATTGCCCTCAATTTCCATTGCAGCAGGTTGGCCGTCCTTGCCCATCTGTTCGCGTTTGAGATCGAGCCAAGCCTGCCATGCACGAAGCAGTGAAATCGCAACCATGGCAAGGCCGATCAGGCTGGCAGCAGCAATTGTGGTAACCGGGTCCATCATTCGCTCAACTCCTCTCTCGATGAGCCTTCAGAAGGGTGGGAGCGCCGCGCAATATCACCGCGAAGGCTCTCAATTTCAGCAGCTATGCGCTGGGCCTTGCGGGCCTCTGCGCTGTTTTCAGATGTGGCGATGCGTTCAAGAACCTGCACACGTTCGCGCAAGGCGGCGAGTTCATCCGACGTGATCGCATCCTCATCACGGCTATCCGCACTTTGTTCAAACGCATTCTCCAGCATGGCAATACGATCCAACAGCCGATTGCTGCGCCCACGCTCACGAAAATATAGCGCGACGAAAATGAGCAGAGGCAGGAACAGCCAGTAGATCATGCAGGGTCCTTGTCGCGCACGGTTTCACTTTGCACGGTTTCGTTTCGAAGCGCTTCGATCTCGCTCGCAATGCGTTGCTGTTCGCGCGCGTCCAGTGTGTTGCTTTCTGTTGTGATGCGTTCGAGCACTTGGACCCGTTCGCGAAGGGCCGCGATTTCGCGGCGCGCATCTTCTATGGCGGACTGGTTTTCTGCCGGGTTGACCTGCACAAAGCTTTCATTGCCATCTTCATCAGTGACAATGCCTGCGCGTGCTTTCGCAACCTGAACGCCGCCCCATATGATAATGGCAACAACAACGACAAATTCCCAACCCATCAGCTCATGCTCCCTTGTTTTGTATCGTCACGCAAAGCTTCAATCTCGTCGGACAGATCATCAGAACGATCCGTTGCAATCCGCTCGAGCACGCGGACGCGGCTTTCGAGGTCAAGATTTGAGGCTTGGTCGATGACCTTGCGGTGCGTGCTTGCTTTGCGCCGCCTCAGCAACAAGTAGACCGCGCCGCCGCTCACGCCTGCCGCAATGGCGACCATCTGGATCGCATCGAACATCAAGGCGGTGTCAGGCCCAAACATCACGCAGATCCTTCATCTTTGCGGTGCTCCAGCGCGCGATCCCTCAGGGCGTCGATTTCGCTGCTCAAAGTGTAGCCGCCATCGGTCACAATCCGTTCCACATTGGCCAGGCGGTCTTTCATGGAACCGACTTGCGCGCGCAGTTCTGCATTTTCCTGCGTTAGCAAAGTGATACGCTGCTTTGCCTCATTATCGGTCGTGGGTCTCAAGGATTGGCCCCACATCCCTTCCAGGGGATAGCCGTTTTTGATCTTCAGCCGCGTTGTGTGAATCCAGCCAAAAGTGCCGACCGCCCCGATCGCGAGCGCGCCGCCTATGATCCAGGGCAAATGCGGAACGAGGATGGCTGCTGCATCGACGCTCATGCTTGGGTTTCCTGTCTGCCGATATTGAGAGGGACGCCGGCGCCCGTTTCACTGGTCGATGTCGCTTCCACATCGCGGACATCGCGCAAGGCTTCGATTTGGGTCGCAACATCATAGCCGCGGTCCGTGACGATGCGTTCAAGCACTTGCACACGATCTTCGAGTTTTGAGACTTGTGCTGCATATTGAGCAGCCTTTTCTGCGGTGGCATCAGCCATTTTGTCGCCGTTGATCTGCGCGAGCTTTTGCTGGTGTTTGGTCCAAACACCCAACAACCCGATGCTGCACCCCATCACGATAGCGATGATCGGTATCATCACGCCCAAATATTCAATTTCCATCGGCTTGGCCCCTTAATTTCGTGTAATTACCGCAGCCGCTCGATCTCGGCGGTCAAGCGAGTGTTGTTGGTGACGTAGTGCGTCTCCACATCAGCAAGCCGCCGATCGATATCGCGGAACCTAGAGCGGATTTCGCGCGCTGTGCGGCGCGGGCTTTGACGGACACCCTGCCAGTATTTCTGTTCAGCCTTGTCCTTGTAGAGATGCGGCGGCTTTTTCTTAAGAGCAAAACCTGCAATCAGATATGCGAGTGGACCAAGAGGGCCTAGAGCCAAGATGGTGAGCGCCACTGCGCCAACTCTGACCCAGAACCGTTTCACGCCAGTGTATTCGGCGATCCCTGCGCAAACGCCCAGAAGCCGCCCGTGGTGACTGTCGCGGTAAAGAGTGGTGCGGGGGGTGTTCACGCGCTGGTTCCTTTCTTTTCGGCCATCATCTGCTCAAGTTCGCGCAGCTGCTGGTTGTCTGTTTCCTGGTCGGCCTGAAGGCGTTTCACTGGATTGAATGAGGGATCATCATGCGCGACGAGGCGCTCGACTGTGTCCATCCGCTCATCAAGGCGCTTGGCGAGATTGTAGAGTTCTTCGAGCAGCACTTCGTCATCTGTCGTGATGCTCGCGCCGGTTTTCCATTTTGTGACGTAATGCAGGATCAACCATGGTAGGCCGATCATAACTGCAGGAATTACAATGATTGCATCCCAATCCATGGCTTATTCCCCTTTCTTGTCATCTTTGCCGAGCGCTTTTTTCATCGCGGCAAGTTCGTCATCAATCGCATCGGCCCCTTCAAGAGCGGCGATTTCATCAGCCAGTGATGGCGTTGCATTTTCAGCCAAACCGATGGCATCCGCGCGCCCTTCAGCGTAATCAACGCGGCGTTCGAGCTGGTCGAATTTCGACAAAGCTTCATCGGTGCGTTCCGTGCTCATCAAAGTGCGCAGTTTGACCCGGTTTTCGGCACTTTCGAGGCGCGCTGCAATTTGTGTTTGGCGGCTGCGGGCCTCGCGCAGGCGATGCTGCAGTTTTTGGATGTCTTCTTCATATGCGCGCAAAGCATCATCAAGCACGGCGATTTCCGTGCGCAATTGATCGCCCATGCCGCTGGCCTTTTTCTTTTCAACCAATGCAGCGCGCGCCAGATCTTCGCGGTCTTTTGACAGTGCGAGCTGCGCTTTATCGGCCCAATCTGCTTCCAACCGGTCAAGCTTCACCACATGGCGATGCATCTCTTTTTGATCCGCAATCGTGCGCGCCGCACTTGCGCGAACTTCAACCAGGGTTTCCTCCATTTCGAGGATGATCATGCGGATCATCTTTGAAGGATCATCCGCTTTATCGAGCATATCGTTGAAGTTTGCAGCGATGATATCGCGTGTGCGGCTGAAAATTCCCATGAAGGGTGCTCCTGTAAGAAATTCGTTTATTTTGGCGTTGACCTTATCTGGATCAGTCCAATCCGCCACCGTCAAGGGTTCGCTTTGCGGACGCTGCGTTGGCGTCGGGCTGGTGCGCAATGCTTCGATTTCGGCATCAAGGCGAGTGGGGTTCCTGCGGCGCCTGACAGGCGTCAGCCCGACATTGGCTGTGTCGCGTTCGATTTCGGCTTCGTGGTCAGCGCAAAGGCCGACATTGGCTGTGTCGCGCTCAATCTCAGCTTCGTCCTCTGCCGTCAGGCCGGGTTGGGCCGGAGCGGTGTCGCTTTTTGCATTCAGTGCGGGGTCACTGTTTGCATCACGCTCCGGCCCGAGTGGGTCTTTTGAAGGAGGGGTGGGTTTGGTCATTTCCAAAATATCGCTTACGCGATTTCAATCAGGCCAGGCGTTTCCGCTTGGATTTGGATCAGTCCCGCGCTTCCCATAGCGCTCGACATGGGATCGGCAGAAACCTGCGTAGACATAATGACCATGGCGCTCATTGCGGCGATGCTGGCGAGCGATGCGTGTCCAAGCTTGCTTGACCAGAAGCTTTTCACTGGCTGGCTGCTTTTTTGTGTTTGCTGTGATTGCATGGGTTGTATCCCTCTTGGTGTAGTTTTGCGCCCGATTGGGCCTCGTCACCAACTCTGCAATCAGCGTGCCAAACCTAATAAACCCCAGAAATCCCGGTCTTTTCGGCATAAGAGAAATTTACATGTTAGTTGATATTGCCAAGCATTGGGATTTTTTACTATAGATTGGTGTGTAGTCCGAACAGGGGTGGAAAGTGGAACGCGAAAACCAGTTTATCGGTCAATCTGGTGCCTTCCTCGATGCGGTCGAGCGCGCCAGTAGAGCTGCCCCCATGAGCCGCCCCGTGCTGGTGATCGGTGAACGTGGAACGGGCAAGGAATTGATTGCCGAACGTCTTCACCGCCTTTCCACGCGTTGGGGAGAGCCGCTGGTCACGATGAATTGCGCAGCTTTGCCCGAAACCCTGATCGAGGCCGAATTGTTCGGCCACGAAGCGGGCGCGTTTACAGGCGCTACCAAAGCGCGAGTAGGCAGGTTTGAAGAAGCTGATCAAGGTACGCTTTTTCTCGATGAATTGGGCACCTTGTCGATGGGTGCACAAGAACGCTTGCTGCGCGCGGTGGAATATGGCGAGGTCACCCGCATAGGCTCATCGCGGCCCGTGCGCGTCGATGTGAGGATTGTGGCTGCGACCAATGATGATCTGCCTGCTTTGGCAAAAAGTGGTGAATTTCGCGCTGACTTGCTCGACCGATTGAGCTTTGAAGTCATCACATTGCCACCATTGCGAGTCCGCGAGGGCGATATCACGGTGCTGGCTGAATATTTCGGGCGGCGGATGGGAGCGGAACTGGATTGGCCTGCATGGCCCGGTTTTGCGCCGCATGTCGCTGCTCAACTGGAAGAATATGCATGGCCGGGCAATGTGCGCGAATTGCGCAATGTGGTGGAGCGGGCAGTTTATCGCTGGGATAATCCCGAAACGCCGATTGCGCATATTCAGTTTGATCCGTTTGACAGCCCGTGGAAGCCCAAAGCGCCTGCTCATCGCCGATCTGATTTGTCAGGGGCGCCTGTTCCAGCTGCATCTGGCGAGGCGATTGCAGCCTCGCCCGCGGTTGATTTTGAGAAAGTTGATGATTTGCGGGCAGCGGTCGAAACTCACGAGCGCGCGATTGTTGAACACGCGCTTGGCAAACACCGCTGGAACCAGCGCCAGACCGCCCGCGCACTGGGCCTTAGCTATGACCAACTGCGCCATGCGATCAAAAAGCATGGTCTGATGGAGGAAGCGAGCGAAGGCTGATCGCACCCGCCGAGATGAAACGGTTTGATTGCAACGATTTGTTTAGGTTTGCGAATAATTTTCCGACATTTAAGAGCTGCGCAAATACCGGAAAGATAAATCGTTATTCGGCCACATCTGGGATGTGTTCGATCGGTTTGCCTATGTCGTCGATACGATTGATACGGCGCGCACTGTTATCATATTGCTTGGTTTGGGGATTGTCTCGACATTCACGATTTGGCTGGCGCCCGACAGTGACGAGGAGATGCAACAGGCTAGATCGGCTGATGCTGAAGGATTTGCAGAAGCGGACGCTCAAAAGGCAATGGCACGAGACACGTACGACCGTTCCATGGCGGAAGATGGTTGGGGCTATTCCGAAGAGGGCTTTAGTGAAACCCCCGGCGCTTTTGGTCAAAGCAACCGTCAATAGACGGCATCAAGAAACGGATGGAGATTGCTCAGTCGGTTTAGGCAATCGCCCTTATTCAACCTAAAAAACCTGGCCACCCCCGGTTCCGCAGAATGCCGGGCAGGGGCATGTGCGTGGCTTGCGCGATGCGTGGGGCTGCAAAAGAGAAAGGGTGATGAGAAAAAGGAGGGAGGATACCGTTCTTGACATATTTCGATAATTCCATAATTATTGAAATATGGAAAAGACAGAAGATGAAAACATGGCATTCGCCCTCGCCGCGCTGAATGCACTTAGTCAACAAAACCGCCTCGCCACATTCCGCGCGCTGGTGGAAGCGGGGCGGGCCGGAATGGCAGCAGGCGCAATAGCAAACAGGCTTGGCATCGCGCCAAGCTCACTCAGTTTTCACCTCACCACATTGAGGCATGCCGATTTGGTAACCGAGAGGCGGGTGGCTCGCTCGAAAATCTACAGCGCAAACTTCGGTGCAATGAGCCGATTAATCGCATTTCTGATGACCAATTGCTGCGCAGCAGACCGCGTCGATCCACAGCTAATCGATGCATTCGCACAAGGAGATCAGTCATGAAACGCTTTCACCTTAATCTACGCGTATCCGACCTTGCCAAGTCGACCGAATATTACACGGCATTTTTCGGTTCAGAACCAAGCGTTGATGAGCAAGACTACAAGAAATGGATGCTGGATGATCCGTTCATCAATTTCTCAATCGAGCCGACATCGGACAAAGTGGGCATTGCCCATATCGGCTTGCAAGCCAGCAATGATGAAGAGCTTGGCGACATCCGTTCAAAAATCGAAGCGTCCAATTCACCTGCCTTCCACGAAGGTGAAACTGAGTGCTGCTATGCCCACTCTTTCAAAAGCTGGACGCGCGATCCCGATGGTATCGTTTGGGAAGCTTTCTTCACCGATGGCCGCAGACGCGACTATGGAGCAATGCCGGAGCTGGCGAATGAGCTAGAGGGTGGTTGTGCCGGGTAGTATCGCGAGACCCTAACCGGTTGTTTACAGTCCGGCGTCTATCTTATTGTTCAATGCGCGCGAGGTGCGCGTTCGGTTTGAGGAATGGCTACCTGTCTGGGGAATGATTATGCGCGTGTTTTTCGATTTGCTCGACAACATCACCAATACCGTGCGTGTAATCATCGGCCTTTTTGTGCTGTGCATGATGGGCTTTGGCATGATGCTTTCTCTGGGGGGCACTTACGTTGTTCCAACGGCTATCGAGGGGATGGCTGAAAAAGCCAGCGAAGCAAGGGAACGGCAGCTCGAAGGCAAGCGTGCCGCCGCTCGTGACAAAGCGTTGGCCGAAGATGGGTGGAGCTATGAAGCTGGCGGCGATTATTCCCATCAGGAAAACCGGGCAAATCACCGCGATGATGATTGGGGCGGCTCTTAAACCGAAATCCGCGAGCAATGCCTCAAAGATCAAAAAACTATTTTTGCGAATCCGCCAAAACTAAGCATTCTCACGGGTTTCGCAGGAGCGCGGAACTAACCTAACCGATTTATTGCCAGGCAACCATGTCTGGCTATACAGATCCCGATGTAAGCGTCACCCCTATTGCGACCGGGAAGCGTGCAGCGCCTCGTTTGCGTCTGTCTTTGCCCGCGCGCCTCCAGACAATGTACGATACGCGTCGCGGTATTCTTTTGGATTTGTCCAAAACAGGCGCTCAGATTGGGCTTGAAGAACCACTCAGGGAGGGGGCGAGTGCAATCCTGGAATTGCAGGGAATTGATCAATTCGGCACCGTTGTTCGGTCGGGACAAGGGGTAAATGGCGGCGTCATCGGCTTAAAATTCGATCACCCATTAGGCGAGGCTGATGTGCTTGCGATCAGGCGGTATTCAGACACTTACGAGGAGTCGGAAATGCGTGCGCTGCGCAATGAGGCGCGCGCGTGGGTCGCTGGCGTGGTGTTGCGAAACTGATACAAGAAGCGCTGTAACTGCGCCTCTTGTCAAACGCGCCGGATACGCCTAACTGCACGTCATCCCGACATTGTCGTTACAAAGTTTGGACGCTGGCGCCGCGAGGGGCTGGCACCGCGCCGCTTTCGTATCGTTATTGTCGCATTCAATTGTTACAAAGGTTTCCGTGACTGATCTGACGCGTCTTGTTGAACTGGTTGAACCCGAGGCGAAAGCTTTGGGTTTTGATCTGGTGCGCGTGCAGATGATGCAGTCCGAAGCAGGCGAAGGTGGTCAGGCCTTGCAGATTATGGCTGAGGATCCGGCAACGGGCCAGCTGGTGATCGAACAATGCGCAGAACTTTCACGCAGTGTCTCTGAATTGATCGACACTCGTGAGGAGGCGGGCGAAATCTTGGTTGAAGGGACTTATCACCTCGAAGTGTCCTCACCTGGCATCGATCGCCCTTTGACGCGCGACAAAGATTTCGCTGCATGGACGGGGTATGATGCGCGTATAGTCATGCAAAAGGGTTGGACCGGCGATCCGAGCGATAAGCGCGTGTTCAAGGGTGAACTTACGAAATTCGAAAACGGCACAGTCTCAATCGACGATGCCAAAACGGGCGTGGTGGACTTGCCGCGCGATTTGATCCACAGCGCGAAACTCGTCCTTACCGACAAGCTGATCGCTGCAACAAAGCCGCTTGATACTTCTGGAGTTGAAGAAGTAGACGGCGCCGCCGACACACTTGTAGAAGAAACAGAAGAAAAGGCAGACGACTGATGGCCAGTGCCATTTCCGCCAATAAGGCAGAATTGCTTGCAATCGCAAACTCCGTCGCATCTGAAAAGATGATCGACAAAGGCATCGTCATCGAGGCGATGGAAGAAGCGATCCAGAAATCCGCGCGCAACCGTTATGGCGCGGAAAATGATATTCGCGCAAAGCTTGACCCGCAAACGGGCGATCTGACTTTGTGGCGTGTGGTTGAAGTGGTCGAAGAAGTTGAGGATTACTTCAAGCAGGTCGATCTGAAGCAGGCGCAAAAGCTGCAAGACGGCGCGGCAATCGGTGACTTTATCGTCGATCCGCTGCCTCCAGTTGATCTGGGCCGTATTGACGCCCAATCTGCAAAGCAGGTAATCTTTCAGAAGGTCCGCGATGCTGAGCGTGAGCGTCAGTTCGAAGAATTCAAGGATCGCGCAGGCGAGATCATCACCGGTGTGATCAAATCGGTCGAATTTGGCCATGTGATTGTCAACCTTGGCCGCGCGGAGGGTGTGATCCGGCGTGACCAGCAGATCCCTCGCGAAGCTGCCCGGGTGGGTGAGCGTGTTCGCGCGCTAATCACCAAGGTGGAACGTAACAATCGTGGGCCTCAAATCTTCCTCAGCCGTGCTGCGCCAGATTTCATGCGCAAGCTCTTTGCGCAAGAGGTGCCCGAAATCTACGACGGCATTATTGAGATCAAAGCAGCTGCTCGCGATCCGGGCAGTCGCGCCAAGATCGGTGTTATCAGCCACGATAGCAGTATTGATCCGGTCGGTGCTTGCGTCGGCATGAAAGGTAGCCGCGTTCAAGCCGTTGTCCAGGAATTGCAGGGCGAAAAGATTGATATCATTCCGTGGTCTGAAGATACTGCTACATTCATTGTGAATGCCTTGCAGCCAGCCACTGTCGCCCGCGTGGTTCTTGATGAAGATGATGGCCGCATCGAAGTGGTTGTCCCTGATGACCAATTGAGTCTTGCAATTGGCAGACGTGGTCAAAACGTCCGTCTCGCAAGCCAGCTCACCGCGCAGCAAATCGATATTATGACCGAAGAAGAGGCGTCAGAGAAGCGCTCGAAAGAGTTTGCTGAGCGTTCTAAGATGTTCGAAGAAGAGCTGGACGTTGATGAAACGCTTTCACAGCTTCTGGTCGCCGAAGGTTTCGCCGAGCTCGAAGAGGTTGCATACGTAGAACTCACTGAACTTGCAGCTATTGAAGGCTTTGACGAAGAGCTAGCCGAAGAGCTTCAAAGCCGCGCTGCCGAAGCGATAGAACGTGCAGAAGAAGCGCACCGGACGACTCGCCGTGAGCTAGGGGTAGAAGATGATCTGGCCAACATGCCGCATCTTTCCGAGGCTATGTTGGTGACTTTGGGTAAAGCCGGGATCAAAACACTCGATGATCTTGCTGATCTCGCGACTGACGAATTGATCGCTAAAAAACGCGAGGCGCCCAAGCGTCGTAACAATGCCGATGGCCCGCCCATGCGTCGCCCCCAGCGCGAGCAGGATAAGGGCGGTGTTCTTGGCGAATACGGTTTGAGCGAAGAGCAGGGCAATGAGATTATCATGGCCGCCCGCGCGCACTGGTTCGAAGACGAGGAGCCTGCCGCTCCCGTCAACGAGCCCGACACTCAGGAGGCCGCCGATGCGGACTCCACCCAATGAGCGCGTAAACTCCACCAGCGCTGACACACAGGGCACTCGCGCTTCCGCGAGCGAACGTCTCTGCGTGCTATCGGGCGACACTTTGCCGCGCGAACAGATGATCCGGCTTGCCATCTCGCCTGACGGACTGGTGCTGCCAGATCCCGCTGGCAAGGCACCAGGCAGAGGCGCCTGGATTACGCCTGACAGGAAGGCACTTGAAGCTGCCATTGCGAATGGCCATTTCAAACGCGGGATGATGCGTGCTTTTAAAGGTGGCCCCAAGGATACAGCGCTAACGATCGAGGATGATTTACCCGATCTAATTGATGCGGCCTTACGCCGTAGTTTGTCTGAAAGGCTTGGTTTGGAATGGCGAGCAGGCACATTGGTGCTCGGCTCCGCTCGGATCGAAGAGCAAGCTCGTACTGGCAGAATTGCGCTGCTTTGCCACGCCAATGATGCAAGCGAAGATGGGCGTAAAAGGCTCGACCAAGCATGGCGCGTTGGCTCTGATGCCGAAGGCTCAGGCATTCGCGGCATTACCTTACCACTGGACCGGGCAAGCCTGTCTGTGGCATTGGGCCGCGAGAACACCGTCCATCTCGGGGTTGCGGGGCATTCTGGCGATAGACGCGCAGCGGGCAGGATTGGCCAGGCGATTGATCGTCTGACACGTTTCGTAAGCGGCGAACGGACCGCTTTTGAAGGATTGAACAAAGGTGCATCACGCGCTGCGCTTGCCGATTGATCGGCGGGCAAGAATTATATTTTTGAAGGGCTTTTGAGCACACAATGAGCGACGAACCAGAAAAACGCACACGTAAACCACTGGGCCTTAAACGCGCGGTTGATGCTGGCGAGGTCAAGCAGACCTTTAGCCATGGCCGTACCAACAAGGTTGCTGTGGAAGTGAAGCGCCGCCGCAAGCTCACGAAGCCCGGCGAAACGCCTGCGCCCGAGGCCGCGCCTGCGCCGACACCAGCTCCTGCGCCCGCTCCTCCACCTGCTCCGGCTGCAAAAACGCCTGCGCCTGCGAAGAAAGCGCCCGCTGGCGAGACTCCGCAAGAACGCGTCGCGCGGATGCAGCGCGAGGCCGAAGAAATGCGCCTCACTCAGCTAGCCGAAGACCGCAAGCGTGAAGAAGAAAACGCTCGCAAGGCGGCAGACGAAGAAAAGCGTCGTGCAGAAGATAACAAAAAAGCCGAAGCCGAAGCAGCCAAACGTGCCGCTGAAGAAGCGGAAGCTGCTGCGGCGGCTGAGACCGCTTCAAATGAAGAGGATGAGGCTCCTGAACCTGAAAATGGCAGCCCAAAGCCTGCAGCACGCAAATTCACGCCCGTTGCGCGGCCTGAGCCAAAGAAACCTGAAAAGAAGAAGAAAGAAGACAAGCGCGCTGCCAAGGATACTGGCGGGGGTGGCAAGGATAAACGCCGCTCTGGCAAGCTGACTGTCACCAAGGCGCTTAACGAAGACGAAGGTCGCCGTGCCCGGTCTCTTGCAGCTTTGAAGCGCGCCCGCGAGAAAGAGCGCCGCGCTCAAGGTGGCCCTGCGGCGCCGCGCGAGAAGCAAGTCCGCGACGTGGTGGTGCCAGAAGCGATTACGGTTGGCGAACTCGCCAAACGGATGGGCGAAAAGGGCGCGGATCTCGTCAAAGAATTGTTCAATCTCGACATGATGGTTACCGTCAACCAGACCATCGATCAGGATACGGCAGAGCTGCTGGTCGAACAGTTTGGTCATAATATCGAGAAGGTTTCAGAGGCCGATGTTGATATTACCGCCGAACAGGATGTCGATCCTGAAGAAACGCTAAAGCCTCGTCCTGCTGTCGTTACAATTATGGGCCACGTTGACCATGGGAAAACGTCGCTGCTTGATGCTTTGCGCAATGCCAATGTGACTAAAGGGGAAGCGGGCGGCATCACCCAGCATATCGGCAGCTATCAGGTTAAGACAAAAGACAAGCAGACGATTACTTTCCTCGATACACCCGGCCACGCCGCGTTCACCGAAATGCGCGCACGCGGCGCTGGGGTTACTGATATCGTAGTGCTTGTGGTTGCAGCCGATGACGGCATCATGCCGCAGACGATTGAGGCCATAAATCACACCAAGGCCGCTGGCGTTCCAATGATCGTTGCGATCAACAAAATGGACAAACCAGAGGCGAACCCAGACAATGTTCGCAACCGTTTGCTCGAACACGAAGTCATCGTCGAGAAAATGTCAGGCGATGTGCAGGATGTCGAAATCTCAGCGATCAAGAAAACCGGCCTTGATGAACTGCTCGAAAAGATCGCGCTACAGGCCGAATTGCTCGAATTGAAAGCGCGTCCGGATCGCGATGCAGATGCGACTGTAATCGAGGCTCAGCTTGATAAGGGCCGCGGCCCGGTCGCGACCGTGCTTATTACGCGCGGCACGCTAAAGCGTGGCGATACCTTTGTTGTTGGCACGCAAAGTGGCCGTGTTCGCGCGATCGTGAATGATCAGGGTAAGCAGATCAAGGAAGCCGGGCCATCTATGCCTGTTGAGGTTTTGGGCCTCGGCGGCGTGCCAGCGGCTGGCGATCAGTTGACCGTTGTTGAGAACGAACAGCGTGCGCGCGAAGTTGCTTCCTATCGTCAGGAAAAGGCGACAGAAAAGCGCACTGCGCTTGCTCCGACCAGCTTTGACACGATGTTCAACAACCTTGCATCCAATGTCATCGAATGGCCCGTCCTGGTGAAAGCTGACGTACAAGGATCGGTCGAAGCCATCGTTACAGCACTTCACAATATCTCCAATGATGAGATCAAGGTGCGCGTCCTGCACGCAGGTGTTGGCGCGATTACGGAAAGCGATGTGACATTGGCGGCGGCCTCCGAGGCCCCGATCATCGGCTTTAACGTGCGCCCAAATGCCAAAGCACGCGACCTGGTAAAACGCGATGGCGTGCGGATGATGTATTACGATGTGATCTATCACCTCACCGAAGAAGTCGCGAAGGAGATGGCCGGCGAGCTTGGCCCCGAACGGATCGAAACCGTTGTTGGCCGCGCCGAAGTCAAGCAGGTCTTCAAATCGGGCAAGAAAGACAAGGCAGCAGGTCTGCTGGTCGAAGAAGGCGTTATTCGCAAAGGCCTGTTTGCGCGGCTCACTCGCGAGGATGTCATCGTTTCGGCGACCACCATCGCGTCACTCCGCCGGTTCAAGGATGACGTGGACGAAGTGCGCGCAGGGCTTGAATGCGGCGTAGTGCTTGAAGACACGAACGACATTCAACCGGGCGACCAGCTTGAGGTGTTCGAAGTCGAAGAACGCGAGCGGACGCTGGAGGTTGGGTAAAGCTTGATGTCAAAGGCAGGTTGGGAAAATCAAATCCAGTCTGGCACGGAAGGCTCACCGCACTCCAATCTGCTCGGTTCTGAGTTCGTTTCTTTCGATGAAGAGACGGCGACTGCTACCATGCGTTTCACCATCAAGGATGAAATGACAACCTGGCGCGGAGGCGTGCAGGGTGGATTGGTTGCGGGATATCTCGATGATGTGATGGGTTACGCCTATGTCGCGGCGACCGATGGTGAGCAGGCTCCGCTCAATCTAGAAATATCGATGCAATTGCTGGGTTTGATACCGCGAGGCGCGACGATTATTGGCAAAGGACGCGTGGTACGCGGTGGGCGGCGTGTCATCTTCCTCGAGGGCGAATTGCTAAACGAAGAGGGTCAGGTGCTAGCCCGATCAACCTCCACCGCAATCCCCACGATGCGCCCCTCTCCGGAAGAGACGGGAATGGCATGGTGATGCTGCCTGTCTTGGCCCTCCTCGGCAGCATCAATATTGGCGGCAATCGGATCAAGATGGTCGATCTGAAAGCGGCGCTCGCCAAAGAGGGGTTTGCTGATGTCATCACTGTTGCGGCGAGCGGCAATGTGATCCTCACCACCGACAAAGAGCCCCCCATGCTCGAAATCCAGCTGGAGAGCATCGTCGAGCGCAGCTTTGGCTTCAAAAGCTGCGCCATGGTCCGCACGAAAACCGAAGTCCAAAGCGCGATTGACGACAACCCCTTCCACGGCACCGGCGAAGAGCATGGCTCGGACAAGATGGTGCATTCCATCTTCCTTTCCGCTCAACCAGAACAGGCGGCGTTTGACGCGCTGCTGGAGGAGCATAAGGACAAGGGGAGCGAACGGCTCGCGCTGGGTGACCGCGTGCTTTTCCTCGACTATGTGCACGGTGTTGGCGTGTCCGACCTGTCGTCAAAGTTCCTAGAACGGCGGCTCAAGGTCAAAGGCACGGCCCGCAATATGAACTCACTCAAGAACATCCTGTCCAAGATGGACTGAAGCCTATGCCCCGTAGACAAGAACACACCTCCGAACAGCAAAGCGTCCGCGTCCTGAAAGTGGGCGAGCGCGTGCGCCACATCCTTTCCGAACTTCTTGCCCGACAGGAAGTGCATGACGAAGTCGTAAGCGCTTCCAATATCTCTGTGACAGAGGTGCGGATGAGCCCGGACCTGCGCAACGCGACCGCCTATGTGAAGCCGCTATTGGGCGCGGGCGAGGATGATGTGGTCAAGGCACTGCGCCAGAACACAGCTTTCTTGCAGCGCGAGGTCGCCAAGCGGCTAGGCCTGAAATTCGCGCCGAAGCTCAAATTCCGCAAAGATGAAAGCTTTGCCGAGGCTGATCGGATTGAAGAGTTGCTCCGAGATCCCAAAGTGGCGCAGGATCTCGAAAATAACGATGAATAGGCTCTAGGCCGCCTTTTGGGCTGGCCAGTGCTTCATCATCGCAGGCGGCGGCGAGGCGTTCATCGTCGTTTCTTTGAGAGCTGCTAGCGCGCGTTCCCGATCTTCATCCGAAAAGCTACCTGTGGTCAGACAAAACTCGATCATATTGCCGTGGGGATCGCGGGTGTAGACCGAATGACACCAATTGTGATCAAGCTCCAAAACGTCGAGCCCGGCCGCGTTCCAGCGCTTACGCCATGCCTCGAGGTCCTCTTTTGAAGACACAGCGAAGCTGAAATGATTTGTCCCACGCGGCATCCCGGCAGCTTTGTTCAGATCGAATTCGAGAGAGCCTTGGTCTTTGACATCATGCAATTCCCAAAATGCGATAAACTTGCTGTCATCGCCCTGCATGCGGTAAAAGAAGTGCTTGCCCCATCCGCCCTCCATGATGGGTGCAATTTCAACTTTGACGAGTTCAAAGCCCATGACGCCTTCATAAAATGCGTGGATTTCTGACATGTTCTTCGCGGCTAGCGCGAGGTGATGATAACCCATGATTGCGCCTCCTATCCTTTCCGCTTGTCTACCATGCCCATGACATCAGCGCTGGTGCCTTCGGGAGCGGGCACTTCAACCACTCGATCATCGACATCGTCATATTCAAGCCGCAGCGCCCGGCTCATTACGCCGTGCATCATGTAGGTGCAGGTGATGTAGGTCAATTCGATGATTTCCACTTCGCTCAGGTGCGCTTTCAACGCTTCGAAAACTGCAGGGGGCACCCGCCCATATTCGAGCACCAGCGCATCGGTATAGGCGAGGACGGCGCGCTGCTTGTCATCAAAGCACGTCGCGACAGACCAGTGGGTGATGGCCTCGACTTGTTCCTCGCTGAGCCCGGAGAACCGGGCGGCTTTCATATGCTGTGAATAGACAAATTTCGAACCAACCAGATAGCCCGCGCGTGTCTGGCCAAGCTCGCGCAATGTGTCATCGAGCACGCGGTTGGCAGAGCGGTAAAAGCCGAACCCTTCTGTCGTGTGTTTGAAGGCATCGGGAACCTGCGCAAAAACGGTCCACCAATTACCTGGAGTGCCTGTTGCGGTGCCGGGCTCTGCCACCGGATCTCGCTCGCCAAAGAGCGTTTTGTAGAGATGCTTTAGATAGTCATCTTCCAATTCATCACGGGGTATTTCGCGCAATCGGGGCAAGCGGCTCTCCTTTTATAAAGGAAAGCTAGCAGGCCCATTTCAGTCCCGCAATCAACTGGGCACGATGCGAGCGCGCAGTTCAATATCGACTTTGTTGCCAACGATCAGTTGGAAGCTTTTCATGCCGTAATTGCGGCGGTCAATCTTTGCCGTTGCAGTGAAGCTAATCGGTGCATTGGCAGGCGCTGTAAGGGGATTACGATCAAACTGAACGGTCAATTTTTGATCGCGCGTCACTCCCCGCGCTGTCAGTTTGCCTGTTATAGTTCCTTTGGTCGCGCTGGTCATATTGAGCGAGCGGCCAGTAAACCGGATATTCGGGTGTTTTTCCGTCCAGAAGAACTTTTGGCTTTTTAGGCGCGTCAGAGTTGTTTTGTCAGGTGCGGTGAGGGAAGTCGCATCGAATGTCACATCAATCTTGGCCTTAGACGGATCATTGCTCACAATCGTTGCCGTCCCACTCATCTTGGGGAAAGTTGCGGTTTTGCTGGACAGACCAAAAAATGGGACCTTTGCGCTCAAAAGCGAATTGCTTTGGTCCAGCCGATAGTCAATCGGCGCGCTGGTATTCGCTGCCAGAAATGCCACAATGACAGGCAGCAGCAATGTTCGTTTGGGCACGGCAAGCATTTCAGGACTCCTCATTACTGGTACGCTCGAAATGCATGATAGGTTTCAGCGAGTGAGATTAAGTGTGTTCAACCCCCGCTGGGCAGAGTGTATCCGACCGGTGCATCAGGACCTAATGGAATGCCGAGATAGAACCACAGCACTATCAGGACTGTGCCCGAAATCAGCAACCACACTGAATACGGGATCATCATGGCGGTCAGGCTGCCGAGGCCGAAATCAGGTTGCCAGCGGCGTGCGAAAACCAGTATCAGCGGGAAATAGACCATCAGCGGTGTGATGATATTCGTAGCGCTGTCTCCAACGCGATAAGCAGCCGTTGCGCCCTCAGGGCTAATCCCTAACAGCATGAGCATTGGTACAAGAATAGGGGCAAGCAGCGCCCATTTGGCCGACGCTGACCCGACAAAAAGGTTCAGAAGGCCCGAAAACAGCACCATCAGTCCGAGCACTAACGGCAAAGGAAGTCCGGTGGACTGGATCGCATCTGCACCATGCACAGCGCTGATAAGGCCAAGGTTAGACCAGCTGAACATGGCCACGAAATGTGCAGCGGCGAAAGCAAGGACGAGGTAATATCCCATGTCTTTCATACTCTCGGCCATCATGTTGACCAGATCCCGATGATTTTTGATCGCTCCGGTTGCACGGCCATAGGCCCAGCCGGTCAGCAGGAAGAGAAGGAAGAAACCTCCAACCAATGATTGGTAAAGCGGGCGAAGCTGGGAATGGATTGAACAGTCTGCTGCTTGTATACCTTCACAGGCTGCTTCGTTGATTAGCGGTGTGCCGGGGGCAAACACCATGAGCACCCACAAACCCACAACAAACAAAGCTGCAAGACCGGCTGCGCGCAGGCCTTTCCTTGCTGTCCCGCCATTATCTGCTGCTGGATCCGAATTCTCGTCGGACCCGGCTGAAGCACCCCCCGTCCAAGACCCCAGCCTTGGTTCGATCACTTTGTCGGTAACGTACCAGATGATCGGAAGGTACAGGAATGTCATGGCCGAAATGAAATACCAATTGCCCGCAAGGTTTGCCGTCCAACTGGGATCGAGCGCGGATGCGCCCACGGCTTCCTCCGTGATGCCGAAAAGCAAAGCATCGAGCTGTCCAGGTGAAATGTTAGCGGAAAAGCCACCAGAAACGCCTGCAAAAGCTGCTGCAATTCCGGCCATCGGATGTCTGCCCGCCGCTGCGAACAAAATGCCGGCCAGCGGAATGAGTACGACATAACCAGCATCGGCCGCATGGTTTCCGATCATTGCGACGAGTGCGACAACAGGAGTGAGCAACGCCGTAGGGGCCGATTTTACGGCACTCGCCATGCCGGCAGCAAAAAAGCCGGAGCGTTCGGCTACTCCAGCGCCCAGCATCACGACCAGGACATACCCGAGCGGGTGAAAGTGTGTGAACGTCTTGGGCATTTCGACCCAGAGTTTCTGAATATTATCAGCCGACAAAAGGCTGACAGCGCTGATCACCTGCGGACTACCCGTAGTTTCATCTATGGTGGTGGGATGCAGCGCCGAAACGCCCAATAGCTCGCAAATTACGGAAATCGCGACGAGAGCAAGGATAAGATAAAAGAACAGAAAAACGGGATCGGGCAATTTGTTGCCCGTTTTTTCGACCCAGCCCAAAATACCTGTCATGCCTTGCGGTGTGGTCGCGTCTTGTGTTGCCGATGCCATATGTGTGATCCCCGTGCGTATTCAGTTTGCGCGATGGCTAGCATTGCGGATCGCGCCTGTCAGGGGGATTAATCAACAACCGTTCTGGCGCGCCGCGTAGATGGCGGTTAGGCATCGCGCATGGCCAAGCTTTATTTCTACTATGCGAGTATGAATGCGGGGAAATCCTCCTCGCTTTTGCAAGCCGACTTCAACTATCGCGAGCGCGGGATGCGCACCATGGTATGGACGGCGGCAATCGACACGCGTTCGGGTGAAATGGTAAAAAGCCGCATCGGGCTTGAATCAGACGCTCACACATATTCACCGACAACCGACCTTTGGACTGCTGTAACAAAGGCCAACACTCAGGCATCGATTGACTGCGTTTTGCTGGATGAAGCGCAGTTCTTGAGCGAGCAGCAAGTCTGGCAGCTAGCAAAGCTTGCAGATGAGGCCGGGATACCCGTTCTTTGTTACGGACTTCGCACGGATTTTCAGGGTGAATTGTTTCCAGGTTCAACGGTCCTCTTGGGGATAGCTGATGCCTTGGTTGAACTGAAAGCGGTATGCCATTGCGGGCGCAAGGCAACAATGAACCTGCGGGTCGATGGTGAGGGACGGCCCATTAAGGAAGGCGCGCAGACCGAAATAGGTGGGAACGAGTCCTACATAGCCCTTTGTCGCAGGCACTTTAGCCGCGCATTGGCTGGCGATGTCGGTGCGGTTGGATAGATGAGTTCGTCGCAAAAGGCTGGTCACCATGGCTGGATAATACTTGATAAACCGCGAGGGCTTGGCTCGACGCAGGCGGTGGCGGCCGTGAAGCGAAATTTGCGTGAGGGTGGTCATGCTCCCACCAAAAAGGACATGCCCAAGGTCGGCCACGGCGGGACACTCGACCCGCTGGCAGAGGGCGTGCTGCCGATTGCCTTAGGCGAGGCGACGAAACTTGCCGGGCGGATGCTCGATGCGAGCAAGATCTACGACTTCACGATCCGCTTCGGCCAACAGACCGACACGCTAGACACAGAAGGCGAGGTGGTGGAGCGCTCTGACGTAAAGCCGATGCGTGCTGAGGTCGAAGCCGTGCTCCCTCAATTCACCGGCCCGATTGAGCAGGTGCCACCTGCCTATTCCGCGCTCAAGGTCGACGGTAAACGCGCCTATGACCTCGCGAGGGCAGGGGAGGAAGTGGCGTTGAAGAGGCGGGCGGTGACTATTCACTCGCTGACGATTGTTGGGGAGGGAGCAGGCAGCGACATCACCCTTTCAGCTCACGTCTCTAAAGGCACCTATATCCGCTCTCTAGCCCGCGACATCGCGCGCGCACTTGGAAGCTGTGGCCACGTCACGTATCTTCGCCGAACAAAAGCTGGGCCTTTCGTCCAGCAACAAGCGATTTCGCTGGACAAACTCAACGAAATCGGTAACGGCGCGCCATTATCTGACCTCCTCTTGCCGTTAGAGGCAGGGCTGGACGACATCCCGGCCCTTTCCCTCTCCCAGACAGACGCGCAGGCGGTCCGACAGGGCCGGGTCTTGTCTGGGATGCCCCAATCATCCGGGCTGTATTGTGCGATGCTGGAAACGGTTCCGGTGGCGCTTGTGCAAATCGAGGATGGGACGGCGAAAGTCGTCAGGGGTTTTAACCTACCCGATGTCGCTGAGTAGAAAGAGAAAAGACATGTCGGTTTCACCCGAACGCAAGCAAGAAATCATCAAAGAACACGCGCAGCAAGATGGCGATACTGGTTCGCCCGAAGTGCAAGTTGCGATCCTCACAGAGCGTATCCGCAACCTCACCGATCACTTCAAAGGCAATCACAAAGACAACCACTCGCGTCGCGGCCTTTTGATGATGGTGAACAAACGGCGCAACCTGCTCGCATACCTGAAGAAAAAGGATGTGGAACGGTACAACGCTTTGATCCAAAAGTTGGGTCTGCGAAAATAAGAGTTTCGGGAAGGGCGGCTCCAACGGGCCGCCTTTTTCGCATCTGGGGAGGGATTGGACAGGGACGATTCACAAGTCCCGCATTCTTCCTGTAAACATGGGCCGTGATCGCAATTCGGTGATCCAGCCTTGGGGCAATTGAAAACTACGCCCCACAGCGGTCCGGGCCGCTTTTACCCGGAAATAAGTAGGCCCCGCGCAGCAATAAGGCTGGGTGGGTTCAAAAGGAAAATAAATGTTCGACACGAAAACCGTATCGCTGGAGTGGGGCGGAAAAACCCTCACTCTGGAAACAGGCCGTATTGCCCGTCAAGCCGACGGCGCTGTATTGGCCACTTATGGCGAAACCGTGGTGCTGTGCGCCGTGACCGCCGCAAAGTCAGTCAAGGAAGGCCAGGACTTCTTCCCGCTGACCGTACACTATCAAGAAAAATTCTCAGCAGCTGGCCGTATTCCGGGTGGCTTTTTCAAGCGCGAAGGCCGTGCGACGGAAAAAGAGACGCTTACCTCGCGTCTCATCGACCGTCCTTGTCGCCCGCTCTTCCCAGAAGGCTTCTACAATGAAATCAATGTGATCTGTCAGGTTCTCTCCTATGACGGCGAGACTGAGCCAGATATCCTTGCAATGATTGCGTCCTCTGCCGCTCTCACCATTTCCGGGGTTCCCTTCATGGGTCCGATCGGTGCTGCACGCGTTGGCTTTAACAATGACGGGGAATACATCCTCAACCCTAAGGTTGAAGATGCGCTTGGCGACAATGGCCGCCTAGACCTTGTTGTGGCTGCAACCCAAGACGCTGTGATGATGGTGGAATCGGAAGCCAAAGAGCTTACCGAAGAAGAAATGCTTGGCGCAGTGATGTTCGCGCATGAAGAGAGCCGTAAGGTTATCGGCGCGATTATCGAGCTTGCTGAACAGGCTGCCAAAGACCCATGGCCGCTTGATCCGGTGGAAGACAAGACTGCCAAGATGGAGCGTCTTCGCGGTGCCATCGGTGCAGACTTGGAGGCCGCCTACAAGATCACTGACAAGTCCGCTCGTCAGGATGCCGTGAACGCAGCGCGCGAGAAAGCCCGCGAAGCATTCGCTGATCTCGCTGAAAGCGATCCGGCAGAGTACCTGGGCACGCTCAAGCTTGTGAAAAAGCTGGAAAGCGAAATCGTTCGCGGCTCTATCATTAAGGATGGGACGCGTATTGATGGCCGTAAGCTCGATCAGGTTCGCCCGATCGAAGCCATGGTTGGTTTGCTTCCACGCACTCACGGTTCGGCGCTGTTCACCCGCGGTGAAACGCAGGCAATCTGCACCACCACGCTTGGCACCAAAGACGCAGAGCAAATGATCGACGGGCTTGAGGGCCTATCCTACAGCAACTTTATGCTGCACTATAACTTCCCGCCCTATTCGGTCGGCGAAGTGGGTCGCTTTGGTTTTACCAGCCGCCGCGAAACTGGCCACGGTAAGCTCGCTTTCCGAGCGCTTCGTCCGGTTCTGCCAACGGTTGAGGATTTCCCTTACACCATCCGCGTTCTGTCAGACATCACTGAGTCCAACGGCTCGTCTTCGATGGCCACCGTTTGCGGCGGCGCATTGTCGATGATGGACGCAGGTGTTCCATTGGCACGTCCGGTTTCGGGCATCGCCATGGGCCTTATCCTTGAAGGCGAAGACTTTGCGGTTCTTTCTGACATCCTTGGTGATGAAGATCACTTGGGTGACATGGACTTCAAGGTAGCTGGTTCCGAAGAAGGCATCACCTCGCTTCAGATGGACATAAAGGTTGCCGGCATCACGCAGGAAATCATGACCAAAGCGCTTGAGCAGGCGAAAGCAGGCCGCGCGCACATACTTGGCGAGATGGCAAAAGCTCTCACCGGTGCCCGTACCGAAGTGAGCAAGCACGCACCGCGTATCGAAACCATGCAGATCGACAAGTCGAAGATCCGCGACATCATCGGTACAGGCGGCAAGGTCATTCGCGAAATCGTTGCTGAAACCGGCGCGAAGGTAGACATTGACGATGAAGGCACGATCAAGATCAGCTCTTCCAACGCCGATGAAATCGCGGCTGCACGGGCATGGATCGAAGGCATCGTTGAAGAAGCCGAAGTCGGCAAAATCTACAACGGTAAGGTCGTCAACATCGTCGATTTTGGCGCATTCGTGAACTTCATGGGCGGCAAGGACGGTCTCGTCCACGTCTCAGAAATGAAGAATGAGCGCGTCGAAAAGCCGACCGATGTCGTTTCCGAAGGTCAGGAAGTGAAAGTCAAAGTGCTCGAGATCGACAATCGCGGCAAAGTCCGCCTGTCGATGCGCGTGGTTGACCAAGAAACTGGCGAAGAGTTGGAAGACACCCGACCACCTCGCGAACCGCGCGGTGACAAAGGCGGACGTGGCGGTGGCCGAGGCGGAGATCGCCGCGGCGGTCGCGGCGGACGTGGCCCACGCGGCGGCGGTGGCCGTGACGGTGGCTCAGATAAGGGCGATAATGGCGGCGGTGATGGCCCGGCGTCGATGCCCGACTTTCTGAAAGACTAAGTCTCCAGGAAAGAAAAACAAAAGGCCGCCCGGGAGAAATTCCGGGGGGCTTTTTTGTTCGCTTGGCGACTTGTGGTTGGCTTGCCATGGAACAGTGCGTGGTTCGGGCCATTCTCCTTTGAACGGACCAATCCTTGCGCGAGGATTGTCTAGAAGTCGTAGATAAGCGTGATCCGGCTCAATGTGTCGGTTTGGACAGCACCAAGCGGCGGATTGGTGTCGTGTTCGATAGTGTAGGAAGCGCTTGCCGACAAACCGCCGCCAAGGGCTGCTGTAATTCCGGTTGTGCTGGTGTAGGTGCTGTTGCCTGACTGGATAAAGGCTGAGGCATCTTCGGTCACAGTCAGATTCTCCGAGATTTTCCAGTCAAAATCGAGTGCGCCCAGGCCCGCCAGAGCGTTATCGCTGGAGCCATCGGCAAATTCGGTGCGCCGATATGCAGGGCCAGCTTTGACGCTCAGTTGCATATTCTCTTTATCAATAACACGGTAGCCAAAGCCACCCGAGGCCGCATACCGAGCGGAGAAGCCCTGGAACGAATCTCGCTCCCATTGCGCAAGGCCATAGGCGAACAGGCGACTGGAAATGTTGTAGTTCGCTTCATAGGCAGCGAGAAACTGCTCACGCGTGGTCACGCCTTCGGTCTCTTGATAATCAGCCAGACCGGTCAGCTTATGTCGCCAATTGATGCCAACCCGTTCCAGTGTAAGGCCAGCAGTCACACCCGTATTGGAAGCATTGCCGGTTGAACGGAAAGCGCCCAATTGGCCCTGGCCGCTCCAGTTGTCGAAGATACCTGCATTGCGGATCGCTTCTTCTTCAGCGGCTGCTTCTGCTTCAGCAAGTGCTGCTTGTTCGCTCTGGAATTCTGCGACAATTGCATCGATAGCATCGCCATCGTCAGGGTTGGTGGCTTTGGCCAGATCAACAATGATTGCCACCTTGTCTGCATCGCCTGTAGCGACAGCTGCATCAATCATAGCACGCACAGGTTCTGGAACATCGGCGAGAGCAGCGCTTGGCAAGCAAAGAGCCAATGCGGTGGCAGACATAGGCCGGACGAACTTCAAAACATTCATGTTAACTCCCGATCACACGCGGTGCATAAAGAAAATCGCGCTTTACCAGCGGTATCCCTTTCATCCGAAGAATGTCGTAAAAAGTTGTCGCATGAAAATAGAAGTTTGGCTGCGAAAAACTAAGAAGAAACTCCGCCACCGTGAAGTGCATCAGGGCTTTACCGCCAAGGACGAATGCAACCTCATTGTCGGCAATCGTCTCCAGTTCATCGGGGGATACCGCATCCAAAGCCGAAAGCGCCTCGTCAATCATTGCCCGCATTGCGTCCCAGCTTTTTGGCAGATCCGTAAAGTCAGGGCTGAATTCACCTGTCGGAGCATCCTCAAGGGCAAGCTTGGAATGCGCCCAACATGACCTGACATGATAGGGCAGGGGCCACATATCTTCTGCCAGCTTGGCGTTGATGAAGTCTTCCAGTGGAACATCGTTTTCAGATGCATAGCTTTCCGTTTTGTCGACTTGGGCGCGCAATCCTTTGAGGATTTGTCGGTAACTCGGGATTATGGCCTGATGCAATGTGATGGGCATGATGTCGGGTCCTATGATGAAAAAAGCCCGGCACCATTGGATAGGTTGCCGGGCTTTTTGAAACTCTGTGAAAATGTCTCGTGAACAGATCAGCGCACGCGAGGTCCGCCAAATGGCAATGGTGGAGGGGGTCTGCGTGCACCGCGCGGAAGTTGTGCTTGATACGCGCGTCCGCAATGTTCGACACAATACGGGAAACCCGGGTTCACAGGCGTTCCGCAAAAGTGGAAATCAGGTTCACCGGGGTGACCCATTGGCCAGCGGCAAACCTTGTCTGACAGATCCAGCAGGCTGGTCTTGTCAGCAATTTCGGGGCTTGGCTTTGCCGGGACCAAACGACGAGGCGGAGCAGGGGGGATTGGCGGTTGTTGATCACCGGGGCCCTGACGCAGGAAGCCGCCCGGCCCAACGGAAACAATCTTTGGAAGATCGGAAGATGGGTTGGGCAATGGCTGCGAAGGACCGTTATGTTCAACCTTAGCAGGGACGTAACCTTTTGGAGCGTGGGCTGGCGATGATGGACTTGCTGCCTTTCCACTGGCAGCCTTACCCTCAGCTTTGACGCCACTGGATGTACCAGCTGTCTTCTTGGTCTTGGGCGACGATTTTGTAGAGGGCTTTTTCGCACCCTTTTTCTTATCGCCTGCCTTTACAGGCGAAGGCCGCGACTTAAGACCCAGGCGATGCGCTTTACCAATCACGGCATTGCGGCTTACCCCGCCAAGCTCTTCCGCGATCTGGCTGGCGGTTGAGCCACCTTCCCACATTTTCTGGAGCGTAGCGATCCGCTCATCAGTCCAACTCATAAACCTTCTCTAACTTTCTTTAATGTGGCGGCAAAACCGTCAACTCACACCGTCAACTCAGATTACAAGCATTCCACTGAGAGGGATGCTTGCCTCAATTCATTCAAACCCGTAGGCGAGGCGCCATGGCCGATCAAGCATCATCCAGCAGTCCCGCCGAATTCAAGCGGGCCTCAGATCAATCCGAGGCAGCTTCTCCTTCACGCCCGAAATTCCCCCCGCGTGGACAGCCAGTGATCACTGGCATCAACCGCACAGGAGTGCTTGCTCTCTATATTAAGGAGGTCCGCCGTTTTCTCAAGGTGCAGACCCAAACCATATGGGCCCCTGCGGTAACAACACTGCTGTTTTTGGTGATTTTCACGGTCGCATTGGGGCGTAGCGGTCGCGAAGTGCTGGGTGTCCCGTTTTCCAGCTTTGTCGCGCCGGGGCTGATTGTGATGGGAATGATGCAAAATGCCTTTGCAAACTCGTCATTCTCACTTTTGTCCGGAAAAATCCAAGGGACCATCATCGATTTACTTATGCCGCCTTTATCACCGGGTGAATTGATGGGTGGCATTGTACTTGCCGCGATGACCCGCGCGATTGCCGTGGGGTGCACCGTCGGGCTTGCTATGGCGCTTTGGCCCGGCGTAAGCTTGGGTGTGGCACATATCTGGGCGGTTGTCTGGTTTGGCCTGATGGGATCGCTTATGCTCTCTTTATTGGGGCTGGCGACTTCGATCTGGGCAGAAAAGTTCGATCACAACGCTGCCATCACCAATTTCGTGATTGCCCCTTTGTCACTTTTGTCTGGGACATTCTACGTTCTCGACAATCTCGCGCCCGCTTTCCAGGCCGTGAGCCGAGCAAACCCATTTTTCTATGTAATTTCGGGTTTTCGCTATGGCTTTCTGGGGCAAAGCGACATTGGCAACGATACAGCCGTCATGGTCGCCGCTGTCGGGATTGGTGTCTTCAACCTGGTGATTGCGTTAGCGGTGTATGCTATCTTGCGATCCGGCTGGAGGCTCAAGAGCTAGCAGCCAATGCCGCGTTTTCTTGGTCACAACCAGCGAACTGACCGCCCGCTAGGCGCCGATAACATCAGCGACCAAATCCAAGCATGAAATGCCTGCATAGGCCATAACCGTCCAGAATAAGGGAAATTAGGCGCTTAGTCAGCGCGCGGCCATACGTGCGCATAAGCTTATCTACTTGCCTAGTGCGTCAAAGACCGGCGCATCCGGTATCGGCCATCCTTAAATCGCTCAAACAATTGGGGCACAGTCGGGTGATCAACCGGCCCACCGTCCGCATCACAGAGCAAGTTACCCTGACTGACATAGGCAACATAGCTTTCATCCTCATTTTCAGCGAGGAGATGGTAGAAAGGCTGATCGCGCGGTGGGCGGATGTCTTCTGGTATGGATTGATACCATTCTTCAGAATTGGCGAAAACGGGATCGATATCAAATATTACGCCGCGGAAATCGAACATTCGATGTCGCACAACATCACCAATGCCAAAGAGAGTGCGCGTCTGGCGAGGGGCTTTGATCCTGCGCCCTGCCTGGCTTGAAAAGAACTCTGATCGCTCCATTACAGCGAAATATGGTCTTTTTTACCTGCAAAACAAGCACGTTGAACGAAGGTGTCCAAGATATGCCCGCATTTTGGTGGATTTGAGGTCTTGGCAAGGCTGCTCCGACACGCTAACCGCCCGCTCTCTGATCGGCCTAGATATGAACACCTGCTTCGCTAGGCAATGAGACCTTGGTCAGGAGAGATGCCGGAGTGGTCGAACGGGGTAGTCTCGAAAACTACTGTGCCCTTACGGGTACCCAGGGTTCGAATCCCTGTCTCTCCGCCACCTCACATTGATTTAATTGATAATTTTTCAGCCTTTCATGCCGGTTCGCATGATCGTTTCCAAATGTGATCGGATGCTTGAAGTACGCCTTCCCGGAAAGAACGCATGCAAGACCATATTGCGGGCGTGTCTGCTGGGGCTAAGCAGCACCTGTCCTGAGATTGAAGGGCTGACCGGGGCCAGGTTCAGACGGGTCCATTGATGTCGTCGATCCGGGCACGGTTGGCTGTTATGTATCTCATCACGGGCGCACGAAGCGACAGAGGCACGAAGACGGCTCCGGCCAAACCGTGGTCGAGCATCTGCTCTGCCACGTCTCGGCGAAAGATCGCAAAGTCCTCCTCGTCGGAAGCGAGGCGGACGATACCGCGTTCTTCGTCTCCGAGCTCGGCCATCGCGCGGCGGTCGAGCCGGATGCTATCCCATGTGCCGAACGGCTGGCCGTCGACCATCCTCGGAGCGGATCGCGTGCGATCGACGATGTTTCGCATGTCCCACAGATGAAGGAACAGCCAATCTTCGTCCCAGTCATAGGGGCCGCGGGAGGTCCGGACGTAGGATGGAATCAGTTGGGCGGACGGAGGCGCTATGGCGCGCAGGCGCGCTGCGAGACCGGGCCGAACCAGTGGAAATCCCAATACGACGGCCGCGCGCATGGCCTGGAACGTCGCCTCGTCGTTCGGAAAGTCTGGATCGGCTGAAAAATCGACGGGCTTGCCCGGGGTCACGGGCTCCTCGCTCCACCAATCCAGGTTCTGGCTGTCATCCCGGCGTATGTGAGGCCAACGCCGCTTGCCATCGGCGCTCTCCCGGATGTCGGGGGCCAGAAAGAAGTAGTCGTCCGTGGGGTCTTTCATCGCATTACCGCCCTGTGGGGAGGGCCCATTGGCCCGATTTCGGGTAGATTGTCCCTCGTCAGATAATTTGAGACATATGGCGGTTTAAAACAGGCGAGAGTTTTGGCTCGTCTATTGGTTGATATTAGGCGGCTAACTTGCGGTGATGCAATCGTATTTGTTCGGTAGTTCTTCGCTTTATCCTTTCTCGTTGCTTGATGATGGCCTTAGATCTGCCGAATTAGGCATCTGCGGGCATGACGTTTATCAGGCTCTCGTGGTAGCGCTGGTGATTGCAATATTCGACGAACGCTTTGACCCGCGCTTAGAGAGCGCCTATCCCAACGTCACAATGCACCGGATGCTGCGGGTGCCGAGCATTCAGGGCCTTGGGGCATTATCGCAGTCCGTTTGAGATCGTCACCGATGGGCGCAAATCTTGCCAATCGGCGATGAGCGAACTTGGCATTGAGGATCGGCGCGAAATGGGAAGATGGCTGAACAATAGCGTTGAAAATTTTCACCTACCTTTGGGAAGGCGAGAGCGTGCGAGGCCGCGATTTCGGCGCATGAAGCCCTTGCAGAAGTTCGTCTCAGTCCACGCCAACGCACACAACCACGTCAACTCCGAACGCCACCTCACCGATAGATAGACCTACAAGACCAATCGCTCAGCCGCCTTGGCTGACTGGCAAGGTCTCATGGGCTGATCGCGGCCTAGATTAAGGTGCACTGTCTCTATCGGAGACGAGTTCGCTTTAGACTGACATCACCCCTGGTGCGCAGCTCTATTCGCGCTGTGTGGTCTCTTTTCGGGGTGGTTCCAGTTCTTCCTCAATGCTGTTTGCCAATTCTTCAAGCTCTCGTTCAGCGCGGTTGAAGCGGTCATCGAATGACCCTTGCGGCGCATCGCCAAAGGCAATGCGGGCAAAAAAGGCAAGCGCCAGAAAGCCAAGGACGAGTGCAGGGCGCATCAATAGTCCTTGCGGTACTGCACATTGACATTGGTGCCGATGGCGCCGCCTGCCTGGCTCAAGACGGAAAGGGCTGGGGTCAGGCTGATCTCTAATTGCGTTGCGGTAAACCCGCGCGCATCCGTGATGACTTCGACATAGATATCATCGGTGATGTACTGCCCCGCAGCTACTGCCGTTCCGCGTCCATTGGCTTCATCTGATCCCAATATTCGCAGGCGATCAACACCGGTTGCCGATCGCAAAGTGCCAAGCGGATTAAGTCCGCCACTCCCGCCGCGCAAGGCGTTGAGCGATCCTGCAAGCTGAACCGCCTGCAATGGCGATAGGTTCGCAACAGAATTGCCGAACAAAATGCGCGAGACGATCTCATCTTGGGGCAGGCCTGGAGTGCTCGAGAACGCGATTTGGGGTGCGTAGGCGCGACCTGAGATATTCACATTGACAGCAATGTCTTCAACCGCCTCGCTGGCGCTTATTGCGAGAGTGGGATTGATTGTGCGTGCGCCGTTAAAACGTATCCGGCCTTGCTGGAGTTCAAACGAACGTCCGGCAAAACCCAATGTGCCGCGGACCAAATCCACATTGCCCGTCATCCGCGGGTCGCCCGATGTCCCACTTATGCGCAAGTCAGCAGACCATTCGCTTTCCAGACCCATGCCAGACACATAGAGCTTCTCACCTGCTTCCAGTTTGAGATCCAGCCGAATGTCATAGAGCAACTGGGCAAACGCGGTGTTTGCAGCAGTTGGATTTGTATTCGCATTGGCCGGCGCATTCTTGAACCGAACTCCGCTAAGCTCGGGGACCTCAGCGGCGCCTGGATAGCTCAATTTGTAGCGGACTTCGGGCAATTGCATTGTTCCTGAAAGCAGCGCTGTTTCGCCTTCGCGTTTAACGAAGTTGAGATTGCCTGTCGCGGTGGCTGACAAAGCATCACTGCGCGCGAGCCGTGCCTTGTCGAGCGTAACCTTGATATCCATTGGAAAGCCTTTTGCAGCAGCGAGACTGACGGTTCCTGTTGCTGAAACAGTGCCACTACCAGCGACCCCATCCAGCTGTTCAAGGACCAATGAATCGCCACTAAAGCGTCCACGAACGGCCATTTTGGAAAGCTTGGTGCCGTAGGTCAGATTGACGTATTCAAGGTTTTTCCCGCGAATTATGCCTGTCAAGACAGGCTCTGATACACGCCCTGAAAAATCAGCGGCGATACCCAATGCACCTGCTAATTCCTGATCCTCCTGACCGGCCAGGGAAAACACGGCGTCGGCGGGACCGTTGAAACGAATTCCTCCGCCAAGCGGCGCGGCAAGGAGGCGATCAGTCCAAGATCCAGCATCCGGACCCAAAGGCGTAAGGCTGGCATTGAGGCGGCCAATAACCGTGCCTTTCTGCCGGATGACAGCGCGCGCTGCCCCTCCGCTTGGCTGCAATTGGCCGATCACATTCACATCAACTGGCTTGCTGATGGACGTTGCGGTTGTCCGGGTTAGATTGCTTATCCGCAATCGCGTATCGGCCCGCGGGAAGCTCGCTTCATTGTCTTGCACAAAATCGAGGCTGCCTGTGGCTTTGCCATTGATACCAAGCCCGGGAGAAATCTGATTGAGGATGCTCAGCTCCACCCCATCAAGCCGGCTTTGCAGTTTCAACGAAGATCCAAATTCGCCAGCAAGTCGAGCGCTGCCTGATCCGATATTGATCCGGGTGGGCAGCAAATCATAGCCATCTGTGCCGGGAACGATGCGGGCGGGGGAGGGGGCTGCAAATTTTACACCGCTCACATTTCCTTCGATCGAAGCCCGCCACAATTCAGGTTTCAGGTCTGCATTGGCAGCCACCTGAAACGGCGCGCCATTATTGCCTGTGGCAAGCAGTTTGGCTGTGCCGGTGCCATCCTGATAATCGATTATAGCTCTCAAGCGATCCAGCGAGGTTCCGAAATAGCTTGCGTTTGCCAATTGTACATCGGCAATGACTTTGGGGCTCTCATAAAGGACGACGCTGGCATCAATGATCCCGCGCCCGATTGTCAGTTTCGCAGGGCCTGGCAAAGTGGTGCTGCGAGCGCGCAAATTGATATCAGCTGTTTGGTAGGCTCCCTCATTGCCAAGGCGCACAAGACCTGTCAGCCCGCGCCCACTTGCATTGATCTCACCGATAAAGGGCCCAGCGTCGCTCGCTCGCATTTCGCCTGTAAAGCCGATGCCGTTCAGATCGCCTTTGTTGATTGCAAAGACGGTAGAGGCTTGGCTCAGGTCGGCAGTCATACTGGCCGTTAGAGGGCCATAATCAGTCGAGCCGTCGAGATCGATCAGATAGCGGTCATTGTCCCCTTTCAAGCGTGCAGTAAGACCTGCAAGCCCGATCCCAAGGCCGGGATTGGCCGCTTTTACAGTCGCGACAGGATTGCTGAGTGTCCCCGCCAACTGCAATCCCAGCGGCCCATAATCGGCTGAATTTCCGGATGCGACAAGGTTGATCTTACCGTCAGTCGAATAGCTTCCCCGGCCATCGCGCACTTTCAGCAAAGGCGAAGCGAGGCGAAGGTTTGAGAACCTTGCCGTGCCGTCACTGGCATAGGCAACATCGCTGGAAAGGCGCAGATTGCCGCCAAGAAAATCTCTTATGCCGTCATTGGTCAAACGTGTAGAGCGGGCCTGAACTGCGCCAGCGAGTGCGTAATCGCCTGTTTGTGACGCTTCGAGATCGACATCGCTGGTAATGTCGAACAACCCGACGCTTTCCAATCGGTAATTGTCCAGTTCGCCATTCAACGCACCGCCATATCGTCCCGCTTCTGCATCGGCGAGCAGCGTGACGCGCGCATCAATTCGCCGTGAGCGAAGGCGCAAATTATCAGACAGTATTCGCGGCCAAGCGACCAGCACATCGCCATCAAGCGAGATATTGGTAAGCGTGCCGCCTGCGGCTGTATCAAGCCCGGCAATCCGCGTGGCCGTGGCCGAAATGGGCACGATCATATTCGCAAGCTCGACCCGTGTCTGGCCCCTTGCTTTGAAGCCTTCAATCCCAATGTCGTTTACGAACAGACGTTTGGCTTGAATGTCATATGCAAGGTCTGGCGCGGTGAAATCGCCATCAAGTGTAAAGGCAGCCTCAAGGCCCGCACCGCGAAGATCGGCGGCAAGTGCGGACGGGCGTTGCAATGCCAGCTTTGCTTGGAAGTCATCGAAGCTGTTGTCTGAAAGATCGACTAAACCCTTGCCCGTCAGGCTGACAGCTTCGTTGAATATCCGGCCATCTATATCGGCTGTCCGATCGGACAGAACGGCCTTAATATCAACGGAAGTGGATTGGCTCAAAAGCTCGGACAAGGCATCCGGAGCAAGCTTTGCCAGCCGCACTTTGCCTGCCGCGCCAAAGGTGCCGTCACGCGCTGTTAAAGTCAGGTCGGTCAAATCTTCGCCGCCAAGCTTGGATGCTAGCGCACCGTCCCACTTAGACCAGTCCCCTTTCCCATTGAGCGTTGCGGAAAGAGGCGCTGGCAGATTTGCAAACGCTGCGATTACTCCGTTTGTCGGCGCTTTGATTTTGAGATCTAAATCAAGTTTATTTGCCTGCGGAACCGCATCCAGTATCAGCTCGGCAGTGTCGCCTGCTGAACTTGAGCCATCAAACGAAACTTCAGCACGCCCGTCGGCAATGTGTGCATCGCCAGACAGCTTGGCGATGACCTTGGTGCCTGTGATTGCTGGTTCTAAGACCAATTCACCAATCTCGAACCGATCAATGTCGATGTCGTAATCTGGCAGAAGCGGGGCATCGCTTGGCGCTGTTTCGGCAAATTGGGGAAGGCGCGAAAGCACAGCGGTTTTCGCTGTCAGTGCATCCACATCAATATGCCCATACACAAAAGCGACCGGATTCCATGCCAATTCGGCTTCGGGAAGCGTGGCAAATATGCCTTGTGGATCGGATAACGTAAGATCACGAACGATCAGATCGCTGTATAGCGATCCTTCAAGCGAGCCGATATTGATGCGAAGACCGTTTTCGAATTCTATCGCCTCAATCTGATCTTTGACGAAATCGCGGCCAGAAGATGTGTTCAGCGCTGCAAGCGTTATGAAAACAAGCACCAAAAGCAGAACGAGCAGCCCAGCCGCGCCAATTGCAAATCGTTTTGGCCAAGACCATCCGATCCGATCATCAACAGCATCCTGTTCGTATGATGCGGCCTCGCTCATCAAAATGCCTGCCCGATGGAGACATAAACATTGATGCGGCTTTCACCTTCACGACGGTTGATCGGGGTCGCTATATCAAGCCTAAGTGGTCCAAAGTTGGTGTAAAAGCGCCCACCAATCCCTGCGCCAAAGCGGATATCTGACAATTGCGGCAAGGATTGCGTATAGACCTGCCCTGCATCAACAAACGCGACAACACCATAATCGCCAAACCGGTAACGCACTTCGGCAGCGGCTTCGATAACGCTGCGCCCGCCAATGGGCGTCAGGAGAAATTCGTCTGCTGTCTCGTCCGGGTCACTGGGATCAAAGTTGTCATTCGGCACGAGCACTTTTGGTCCAAGCTGTTGAAACCCAAATCCGCGCACTGAACCACCGCCCCCTGCATAAAGCCTGCGCGATGGGGCGATATCGACGCGATCGGCTCCTTGAATGGTGCCGATCTTCGCGCGGCCAGCCAGCACAAAGCTATCGCTAATCGGGTAATATGCGGTGCTCCCGACAATTCCTCGCACATACGGGACAAGGCCGTCTTCAATTTCCGCTTCGGGTTGGACAAGAGCGCTCAGCCTGAAGCCGCTTGTAGGGTTCAAAAGATCATTAGACGTATCGAAGCCCACCTGGCCTGATAAAACGCCGATCAAATAGGTCTCATCGACGGTATCACCCAGTTCGGAATTGAAAGCTTCCTCGACACTGGCCAAAGCTTCAATGCCGACGGAATAGGTGATGCGTTTTTGCCAGATGGGGGTTGAGATATAGGAATATTGCAAACCTACGCGCCCGGTAAAGGCCTCGAATGCGTCGAAATCTGAATGCAAGGCATTCACGCCGATTTCGAAAGTCCTGTCCCTTTGTCCGGCATTTGCGCGGCGAAAGTTTAGTCCGCCGCCTTGCTCATTGGTGCCCGCCACAAGCGATGCGCTAAGAGCGCCCTCGGGCGGGAAAAGGTTGCGATGTGTCCAACTGCCCTCAAGGCGGAAACCCTGGCCTGTTCCAAAGCCGAAACTGCCTGCAAGTGTGCGCGGCGGTCCTGCATCCTGATCAACCGCGATTGTCACATATTCGGTGCCATCACCAACATCCGTACCAGTGCGTTCTGGTACGACGCTCACTGTGCTGAAAAGGCCTGTTGCAATCAGCGCTTTTCGCAGATCATCAAGGCCGCGGCTGTCAAATAGGTCCCCGCGTTTAAACCGCGCAATCTCAGCCACATGGTCGGCTCCAAACGCGGTATCGCCGCCAGTGGTGAAACCGCCAATGCGAGCGCGCGGCCCGATGTCTACAGGCAGTGTATAATCGCCGGTCGCACTGAGTTCATCGAGCAGAATATCGCGCTGGCCCAGCTCTGCAAATGGATATCCATTTTGCGGCAGAACTGTTGCAATCAGCGCTTCATTGGCAAGAATGCGAGAAGCGATGATCGGCTCGCCCCTTTCTAGCGCGACAGATTGGTTGATAAGGCCCGGAGGTACTGTCTCGTTCGCGGCAATCGTGATGTCTGCCAAAGTGAAGCGCTGACCCGGTTCAATATCAAGAAACGCGGCAGTTTTGGATGCACTCACATCATCGGAGCGTTCAACGCGCGGTGTGATAACGGGTTGATACCAGCCTTCCGACTTGAGCAGCTTGTCAATGAGCTGAGCATCTTCAACCAGACGGGCGCGCAGCATCGCAAAATTCGCGACCTCACCCTTACCCTCCCGCAAAGAGGAAAGACGTTCGAATTCTTCTTCAAGATTGAAATCGGTAAGAGCATCAGCAGCCTCTAGCCCGGTAATTTGGACAGAGTATTCGATCTTCTCAGAGGTTTCGACTTCATCATCGGGCGCGTTTGCAAGCTCAACTTGCTGCACTTCAAACTGGTCAACAGGTGTCAGGGGTTTGAAAAATTCGGTATCGCGGATTGGCGCGTCTGCTATTTCTTCAAGGATATCGCCATCGTTCAGTTCGGGCAGGAGCGATGGAGCAGGCATCGCGGCTTGATCAGCATCATCATTGTCTGCAAAATCACTGTCTGCAAACTTTCTTTCAAACTCTGCGATGCTTTCCAGCTCTTGCGCCAGATCGGGATCGTCCAATTCAAGGTCGGGTATTGCCGAATTGAACTCATCATTTGAAATAACAGGTTCAATTGGGGGAAGCTGCGCGCTTTCTGGTAGTTCAGGCACATCCAATCGGCCTGCCTCAACCGCAGTCGGTTCAGGATCAGTTTCAGCATCTTGCGCCAAAAGCGAGTGGTGTATCGACAAAGCAGAAAACAGAACCAGATATTGCCGAGCGACCGAAATGACCGGTAAATTGTAAATACTATTCTTTATCCTGATCATGATGCGTTTTGCGCCGCGTTAATACCTAAACGATTGCAGCTAAAGCGTGTTCCGATGGTGCGGTATGCAAAGCTGGTCAACTGGTCGCATTTCTAGCACTGCCTGCAGGCCGCAATGAACGCTCGAATATTGAACAGGATTGCGGATCAATTTGGGCAGGTCGCACGTTTGGATTGACAAGCATACCGGGCGCGGGCAAATTTGTCCGGACAACTTTAGTGAGAAGCAGAAACATGGCATCCGATCTTCCCCCACCTTACACTGCGCTTACCCGTCATCCGATGATGCCGCGAACCAATCATGACGAAGCCGCGCGGTTCAATTTTCTTACCCATTTCAATCGCTTTCTTTCTGGTGGGGTTGGGGCGGGCAATAAGATTGCCTACGAAAAACACGTGCTCCCTAAATTCCGCGCGGAACATGGCCGCGACCCAGAACATCGTTATGAGATCCGCGATGCGATGAATTTGAATGACTGGCATCGCATCTGGTCAGCGTTGAAACGCAATTCTATGGAAATGCGCCAGCATAATGGCCGCCAAGCGGTGCTGCGTCAGCTTGATGAACTTGATGCGATGGCGCGTCAGTATAACGAGCATTCAGGACTGCTTGAACTCGATCCCTCTGTCGAACAACCGCATTACCAGACAGCGGTCGATATCCACTGCCAACCGGGCGGTTATCACAGCGAAGAGCGCGACGGCGATGTCACTGTTGGCGCGAATTACGACATTGGTCTTTTCGCAACCACGGGCGGTGCGCTTGGAGGGTTGAACGATGGCGGCGGTGTTGCGGTGGTTGAGTGGGCGAAAAAAGAGCGCCCGGATTGGAAGCCCAAGCGCATTCTCGATATCGGATGCACAATTGGCCACAATGCAGTGCCGATTGCGCAGGCCTATCCGGATGCCGAAGTGATCGCGATAGATACAGCTGCTGCCTCGCTTCGATATGGCGCGGCTCGTGCGGCTGCGATGGGCGTTAACAACATCAAGTTTGTGCAAGCATCAGGCGAAGATTTGTCACGTTTCGATGATGGGTCATTTGACTGGGTTCAGACGACAATGTTCCTCCATGAACTTTCAACCAAGGCGATGCCGAAAATCCTGTCGGAAGCGAACCGTGTTCTTACGCCGGGGGGCCTCATCCTACATATCGAACAGCCACAATATTCTGATGAAATGCCGCTGTTCGAGCAATTCATGCGCGACTGGGATGCGTTCAATAACAACGAGCCGTTTTGGTCTGCCATGCACGGTCAGGATTTGAAGGAAGTGATGGCCGATGCCGGCTTCCCACGCGATGCCCAGTTTGTTGCAGGGGTTCGTGCGGTGGTGGACCCGGAAATTTTCCCGCCATCACCTGATGACGCCGAAGAGGATTTCGGACGAGCGGCAATCTGGAATGCCTATGGCGCTTGGAAGCCAGCTCAGCAGGCAGTCGCGGCATGAGCGAGCCATTGGACTGGGTCGCCCTTTCGGGACGCCGCGCCAAAGGAAAGCGGCCAGAATATTTCGAAGATCCCGCGCTCGACCGGCTCTATTCAACTGTATTTGCGCTTGCTGCCGAGGTATCTGCTCTGCGCGAACGCCAGGATACTGTGGAGCGCCTGCTTGAAGCAAAGGGCACGATCAGCCGCGAAGATATCGAAACTTACGAGCCAGACCGCGAAGCGGGCGAAGAGCGCGGTCTTGCAACCCGCGCATATGTCTCGCGCATCATGCGCGGATTTCAGCAGCATGTCGAAGCGATGGACGCCGATGACCAGCCGATCATGGATATCGTGGAGAAGCTTGCGCGCGAATAACGAATTGGACCAGACGCGCATGGGATGGGGGTCTTGTTCGCGTCTGATGGGGAGGGGGCATGGAGTTTTTGTATCTGAACGAGCTCAGCATTCTGCGCTGGGTTCACATCCTTGCGATGGTGTATTGGCTGGGCGGCGAATGGGGCGTCTTTCAAACGAGCTATCACGTCACCAATTCGGCGCTATCGCTCGAAGAGCGCAAGCGGCACATGGAGACCGCATACCGGATCGATATTCTGGCGCGAACAGGGATTGTCCTTCTGCTGCCTCTGGGCCTTCATATGGGCAAGATCTATGGCTTTGTCCCGCTTCTTGAAGGGGCAGGGATATGGTGGATGTGGTTGTTTTTCGCGGTATGGCTCGCAATGACGTGGACGGCGTTTTTGAAACGCGAAACAGATATTGGGATAGCGGTGACAAAGGCCGAAGAATGGCTGCGTTATCCGTTGATCGCGGCGCTTTTGATCTGCGCTTTTATGGCGTTCAACGGCACCGGACCTATCCAGTCGGGCGAGGGTAGTGACTGGTATCCTGCCAAGATGGCGCTTTACGCCTTTGCCTTGTGTATCGGGTTATTCCTGCGCCTTGTTATGCGGCGCTGGACTGAGAGGTTCCGCATTCTCGCTTTGGGACCTGATGCAGTCCAAGAAGCTGCTCTCAAAAGCGAGATCGGCCTCGCGCGCATTTCTGCCTATATCTACTGGATAACGATCGCGTCTGTGTGTTTTCTCGGCGCGGTAAAGCCTTTCTAAACGGAGAATAACCCGATGCCTGCCTATATGATCGTCACGGCTGCCATTCAAGACCGCGACGCGTTTATCACCGGGTATGGCCCGGCAGCAGCCGAGTTGATCGGCAAATTCGGTGGCGAATATTTGCTGCGCGGTCCCGGTGCAGAATTGCTCGAAGGGGACTTTGGCGAAGGCGCCGGAATGGTTATTTCGAAATGGCCTGACAAAGACGCCGCGCGCGCATTTTACAACAGCGCGGAATATGCCGAAGTCAAGAAACTGCGCGAAGGGCTGGCTGATTGCCAGATACTGTTAATCGACGGACCCGATATCAATCCAGTATCTGATTAAGCTCAATCAGAATGCCATCGGGGTCGAAGAAATTGCATCCCATCACGCGTATGTCTGGCCCACCATCGCGTCCCGGATAGGTCTGCAATCGCGCCTCGGCCGTAAACGTGACGCCCGGCACCGATTTTGCCATTTCGCATCGTCCTTCGACATCATCAGTGTTGAGAACCATGACAACATCGCCCGGCCCCATACGCTTGGGATAGTCTTGCGCCGGGATCGCAGGCTCAACCCACTCCATCAGGCCAACCCAGCCAACCCAGGGATCGTTTGAATTCAAGAGTACCAGCCGCGCCGTTGCCCCCGGTTCGCCTGCGGGCAGAGCCACGCCGGAAGTGGTGACAGTGGTGTCGTAGTTGACTTCCAGCCCGATCACATCGCGATAAAGCTTCAAGGAGTTTTCAATATCGCGCACGATGATGGTTGAACGCCGCACATCGGTGGGAAGTCTCTCTTCGGGGGGAGCGACCCCGGCGGCGACGGGTTCTTGATTGGCGGATGATCGCGGTGCGTCACTGGTATCGTAATTGACGACACAGCCGCTCAATCCTGCGGCCGCCAGTATGGCTACAAAACGTTTCATCATTCGCTTTCTCCCACAGCGCCGCTGGCAATCAATCCGGCAGCTTTGGTATCATCATACCCGAGTGAATTGAGCACGGCGCGCGCATCGGCCCCTGGCTTTGGCAGCTTTTGCGGCGCGCCAATTCTCTTCCCGTCCATCTCAAGCGGAATTGTCGGCAAGCGCACCTTTGTTCCATTATCGAGTGTTACATCTTCCAATCCGCCTTCAGCCAATTGCGGGTCATCGAACATGTCTTCAGGCTTGCCGATAGGAGCAAAAGGAAGGCCAGAGCCATCCAGTTTTGCGATTACTTCATCAGCGGTCATGGTCCCAATCAGCAACCGGATTTGCGGGATGATCTGATCGCGGGCCATCACGCGCGCATTGTTTTCGCGCCAATCTTCGTTTGCCCAAAGATCATCCAGGCCAAACAGCTTGCAGAATTTCTCCCACAAAGCATCGGTGACCACTCCGATAAAAACAGGCTCATCCTTGGTTTCGAACACGTCATAGACCGCCCAAGCCGATACCCGCGCGGGCATGGGGGCCGCGGGCGTGCCCGTGACAGCGTATTGCGCCATGTGTTGTCCGACCAGATAGATAGTGGTTTCGAACAGCGAAGCGGTGACTTTCTGACCTTTCCCGGTGCGGTGACGCTGTTCAAGCGCTGCCAAAATGCCGATCACGCCGAACATGCCACCCGTCACATCAATCACGCTTGCACCGGCCCGCATTGGCTTGCCGGGTTGGCCTGTCATGTAAGCAAGCCCGCCCATCATCTGTGCAACCTCATCAAGAGCGGTGCGGTTTTCATATGGGCCGGGAAGAAAGCCCTTTTCGCTAGTGTAAATCAGGCGCTCATTGGTCTTGGCGCATTCTTCATAGCTCAGACCCAAACGGTCGAGGGCGCCGGGGCGAAAATTCTCAACCAGCACATCGGCCTTGTCGATCAGGTCTTTCGCCACTGAAAGGCCTTTCTCAGATTTGAGGTTCAGGCAGATCGATTGCTTGCCCCTGTTGTACATCGGGAAGTAGCCTGCCCCAGAGCCGAGTAAGCGCCGCGTTCTATCCCCGCCAATGGGTTCCACCCGGATAATTTCCGCACCAAGCCCGGCAAGTATGTGGCCCACCGTTGGTCCCATGACCATGTGGGTGAATTCGACAACGGTGATCCCGGCTAGAGGTTGGGGGCCAGAAGCTGAGGCGTCGTTCATGCGGCAATCCTCTGCGCGTAATCTTTCATCGGTCCCGCATCAGGCGTAAAACCATAAAGCGGTTCACCCGGCAGCGCTTCTTCGACAATGGCACGCACTTTCAAAAGCTTTTCCAGGTCAATCCCGGTTGAATAGCCCATTGAGTTGAGCATCAGCACGAGGTCTTCTGTGACAAGGTTCCCGCTTGCGCCCGGTGCAAACGGGCAACCACCTAGGCCGCCCAGCGATGCATCAAACGTGGTGATCCCTTCCTCCAGCCCCGCGACCACATTCGCAAGGCCCAGTCCGCGCGTGTTGTGGAGATGCAAGGTGGTGAGCAAATTATCGCCCACAGCGGCTTTCACTTTACGTGTCAGGCGGCGCACTTGGGCAGGGTCGGCATAACCGGTTGTGTCGGACAGGCTGAATTCCTGCGCGCCTGCCCTTGCTGCCTGTTCAGCCAGCCGCACGACCTGATCTTCGCTCACCGCCCCTTCCATGGTGCAGCCAAACGCGGTGGAAAGGCCAACCGCGAAGTGAATGCCGTGGTCTTTGGCGATTTTCGCAGCAGCTGCGATTTCTCCCAGCATCGCCGGGTGATCTTTGCGCACATTCTTGATTGAATGGGTTTCGCTCATTGAGAACGGGATGCTCATTCCATCCACCCCAGCATTGGCAGCAAACAGAGCGCCTTTTGCATTGGGCACCAGCGTTACGACGTTCAGCCCTTCTATCCCCTTTGCGAAGGCGACCAGTTCGGCAGTGTCCGCCATTTGCGGCAGCAATTTAGGCGGGACAAAACTGCCTACCTCGATTTCTTTGACGCCAGCTGCCGCCTCAGCTGCGATCCAGCGTTTCTTGGCTTCCAAGGGCATGACCCGGTCGATGGATTGAAGTCCATCGCGCGGGCCCACTTCGGATATGAGGATTTCTGTCATTGGGGGGGCTCCAAATACACCCAAGGCCGCGCGGTCTTGTCTGCGGCGAGCCAATCTTGAATGGCATCGGCCTGGGTGAGAGTAAGATCAATTGCATCAAGGCCTTCACTCAGCATTTGCTTTGCTTCAGGATCGATTTCGAAAGGGCAAAAGATGCCGTTACACTCGATTTCCTGGCGATGGAGATCAATTGTAACGGTGTTTCCTGCAAAGGTTTTCACCACTTCGCGAGGCAGAGCGATTGGCAAAATGAAATTGCGCACACAATTGCCGTAAAATATCGGCGCGAAGTTTTCCGCGATAATCGCTTTGATGCCGAATTCTGCAAGCGCCCACACAGCGTGTTCGCGGCTGGACCCGCAGCCGAAATTCGCGCCGGCCAATAACAGCTTTGCGCGGCGATGCTGGGGCTGATTAAGAATGAAATCGGGGTTCTCAAGACGCGCATCGACATCCGTGTACCGCCACGGCGCAAACATTCCGTCAGCAAGGCCATCGCGTCCGGTTGTGCGCATTTCGCGGCTCGGGATAATCGTGTCTGTATCGACATTGTCGCGTATCAAGGGCGCGGCGAGGGCGGTAAAGGGCTGCGGGAACGCGCTCATTTGATGTAATCTCGCGGATCAGCAATCACGCCTGCTATTGCGCTGGCAGCCACTGTTTCTGGTGAAGCGATATGGGTGCGGATGCCGGGGCCTTGGCGGCCTTCAAAATTGCGATTGGTGCTGGAGATTGTGCGGCTGCCTTCGGGAAAGCCTTCGCCGCCTGCGTAAAAGCATAAAGAGCACCCGCTCATGCGCCATTCGAAACCGGCTGCTTCGAAGACTTTGTCCAACCCTTCCGCCTCCGCCTGCCGTTTCACCGATAGCGAACCTGGGACGACGAGAGCCTTTTTGATCGAAGTCGCTATGCGGCGTCCATCAAGGATCGCAGCGGCGCGGCGCAGATCGGAAATGCGGCTATTGGTACAGCTGCCGATAAAGGCAGCATTGAGCGCGGTTCCTGCCAATGCCTCTCCAGCAGCGAGCCCCATATATTCATGCGCGCGCGCCGGACCTTTGGGAATGGTTTCGCAGATACCGATAGTGTGTTCAGGGCTGGTTCCCCAACTTACCATGGGCGCAATAGCTGCTGCATCAATCATGATTTCCTGATCGAATGCCGCGTCCGTGTCGCTGGAAAGGGATGTCCAGTGGGGGTCTTCGAAATCCGATGGAGCAAACGGGCGGCCAACCAGATACTCAAATGTCTTTGCATCAGGCGCGATAATGCCGCTCATTGCGCTGAATTCGGTTGCCATATTGCAAAGGGTCATGCGCGCTTCCATGTCGAGCGCAGCCACTGCATCGCCTGCAAATTCGACCACATGACCAGCCCCGCCGCCCGCGCCATGCTTTGCGATAAGCGTTAGGATCATATCCTTTGCCGTGACGCCCTGAGCCAATTCGCCTTCAAACCGGACGCGCATCGTCTTGGGACGCTCCAACCTTAGAGCGCCTGTTACCATTGCATGCTCAGCTTCTGATGAACCTATGCCCCATGCCAGCGCTCCAAAAGCGCCTTGCGTGCAAGTGTGACTGTCGGGGGCAACCAGAGTGAGGCCTGGCAGGACGATGCCTTGCTCGGGCGATATCACATGCACTATGCCTTGGTCGCGGTCGTTCACATCGAACAGTGTGATGCCGGCTGCTTTGCACGCGGCGCGCGTTTCGGTGATGAAGCCTTCGCCGCCTTTCATCAATGTCCCATCACCGCGCCCAATGCGGGTGTCGACGATGTGATCCATCACCGCAAATACGCGGCCCGGATCAAGCACATTACGGCCCATTTCGGCCATGCGTTTAAGCGCCGCAGCTCCCGTGCGTTCATGCAGGAAAACCCTGTCAATCGCGATCAGAGACGATCCGCTGCCCGCAAGCGCGACAGTGTGCAAATCCCAGATCTTATCAAACAGCGTCCTTGGCATAAGTCCCCTAGTTCAGGCGCTGACCTTCATTTCAGCATCAATCGCGCGCCAATCCTTTGTCACGAATGTTTCCTGAATGGCAGTGCGGGTTTCCAGAATGCCATCGCGGATCCAGTGCCATGTGCGGCAGCGGTTCTGACCATCGTCGGAAATCTGAATTTGCTCGTAAAGATAAAGCGATGGATCACCCGTGCGCTGCCAGTACAGCATCATGGTGCGGTTGAATTCGTCGAGCGCCACTTCGGACGCCCAGCCTTGGATCAGGTCATTGTCCCACCAGATGCGCCCATCGCGGTAAGTCGCAGGAAATTCGCGAATTTCGGTTTTGCCATCGGGCCAAGTGTAATGATTGGTCTGGTGATACGGGATGTCGTCCTTACCCGTCATGCGGCACAGCAGGCGGCTGGCGTGCTGATCGATCATTTCATCCTTGGCATTGAAATAGGTATAGGTGCCATCCCACACGCCTTCGTGACGAGCGAGCAGTGGCATTTGTTCGGAGAATTCGGCGAAGGTTGTCATGGTTTAGAGTCTCTTTTTGGTAAGGAGGAAATCGTGATAGCGGCGCGCGGCGGCGCCAGCCCGGATCCGTGCAATGGCCGTCTTGTTGAGCGCGTGTGGATCAAGTTTTGCAGGGTCGAGCGTGATCGCATTTGAGGCGCACGCTTTATACCAAGGCTCAAAGAATGCCTCAGCCCGAGCAATTGCCCAGCTGCGCTGAAGGTGCTGGCCAAAACGGTCTGGGTTAAGGTCGGGGTATAGCTGATCGGGATCGCCAGATGGTGGAGTTGGCCAGACAATCTCGCTTGCGTCCAATGCATCTGCCGCTGCCTCAATCGCAGCGCCTGTGTCGTCGAAACAGTCAGACTGGCCGTGGCCGGGCACATCGATTGCAAGTTTTCCGGATGCAGGATCAGCCATTTCGCCAGCAGGCGCATGGAGGATGAGCTTGCCCCCGCGCGTGCCTTTCCAATGGATCAACCCTTCGCCAAGATCCAGCCATCCTTCATCTGCATCCTCAGCCAAAGACGCTGCCAAAGCCGAGGCCGGATGCGATTGGAGGAATGCCAAGCTGTCGGCTTGATGATCGGCTGGCGTTGCGACTTTCCTTGCGCTCCACCCGCCCGGCATTTCTCCGAGCCGGTCGATATGCTGTTGCAGCGGATCGCCATCATAGGCGGTGATAAGGCAAGGCGGTACATCTGCATCAATAGCCGGAATATCACGCGGAGCGCGCAAAACTGCGCCGTATCCAGCGCGGTAATCATTGCCCGCATCCAACATTTCAGACACCGCCTGATTAACTCGCGCAATATCCGCATGAGCCACCGACAATCGCGCTTCTTCGCGCGTGTCGAACCATGGGAAAACCCAGCTTTGTTCAAGCATCCGGTTCCACAACCAGGTTAAATGCTCGCCGTAATCGGAGGGGTGAAATTCCGGCAGATACTTCTCTCCAAAGATCCGCATCTCTTCTTCATTCCAGATCGCGTAACCACCGATTGCGAGGCTGTCGAAACGTGCAGGATGGCGTTTGACAGCTGTGACAAGGATGATGCCGCCTGAATGAAATCCGTAAGCGGGACATTGATCGATGCCCAGCACATCGAGAAATTCGCAGAGCGCATCGGCAAAATCGTTGATGTCGGGCGGTTGCCCATTGCGCTGTGGCCCGTTGCGCTGTGGCAAAGCGTCACTTTGTCCGAATCCCGGAGAATCGGGCGCAATACACGTGAAGTGTGCACCCCATGCGTGCATGAGCGCTTCATATTCCGCGCTGGAACGCGGGCTTTGATGGACCATCAGCAGCACAGGCCCCACGCCGCAGCGGCGATAATGGACCTTACGGGAGTTTCGCCCGTTCTTGCCGGGGATAGTGAGAATATGGCGCGTAATACTGGGCACAAATTTGTCCGGACAAATTGTTCTCGACAAGCCTCTACGCGCCTTTATTGTGACTTGTCAAAGTGGAATCGAAGAGGAGCAGCATGGCGGATTTGGTTGGCACGAAAATGGTCGAAGACGGCACGACCGCGCGTGAATTGTTTGAGGCTGTCATGGCCAATCCGGCGCGCAAGAAATTTGGCTTTGGACAAAGACTCGCGATTGTGAATGTCGATGTGCAGCAGGCATATACGCGCACAGACATGTTCAAGACGGCTTACGAGACCGACCCCAAACAGATTGAATATATAAACCAGATCAGTGCCTTGGCCCGCGCGAAAGGCATGCCGGTTATCTGGAGCCGGGTTGCATACAAGTCAGACGCCGCCGATGCGGGGGTGTGGGGCACGCGGACCGATACCGAGGACAGCCTCCAAAACATCAAGTATGATAGCGAACGCCATGCTTACGATCCGCGCTGCGACGTTCATCCCGATGATCTCCAGTTCACAAAGCGGATGCCGTCGAGCTTTTTTGAAAGTCCGCTGGCAAGCTATCTGACGTTTCACAAGGTCGATACGGTGGTGGTGACGGGTGGTTCAACCAGCGGGTGTGTGCGCGCAACCGCAGTGGATTCGCTTTCTTACGGATACCGCACCATTGTCCCGATTGAGACGTGCGCGGATAAGCATGAAAGCTATCACTTCGCCAATCTCACCGATCTTCAATTGAAATACGCCGATGTCGAGCCCGTGCAGACGGTGATTGACTGGCTGGAGGCGCGCTGAACTATGCAAGAAGGCGCTGCTGATCCCGGGCTTTACGATTATCAATCCTATCGCGGGCGGCCCAAGCTTGAATGGCCGGGGGGCAAAACCTGCGCTGTGTGGGTTGCGCCCAATCTTGAATATTACGAGATTGATCCGCCTATAGGTCCGCACCGCAAGCCATGGCCCAAGGCGCATCCTGATGTTGCAGGCTATTCCTACCGCGACCATTCCAACCGCGTTAGCCATTGGCGCATGGCCGATGTGATGAGCCGCCACGGCTTTCCCGGCTCTGTCAGCCTCTCGGTTGCCCTGTGCGATCACCATCCCGAAGTGGTCGCGGATGGCGCGGCGCGTGGGTGGGAATTTTTCAGCCACGGCATTTACAACACGCGCTATTCTTATGGCATGTCTGAGGCTCAGGAACGCGCGATCATCGAGGATTCGATTCAAACGGTTGAACGCGCCACGGGTCAGCGCATCCGCGGTTGGCTTGCTCCCGCCTTAACGCACACACCGCGCACGCTCGATCTGCTGGCGGAATATGATTTTCACTACACTTGCGATCTGTATCACGACGATCAGGTGCAGGCTGTAAAAGTTGCCAAAGGGAGCCTCGCTTCGATCCCCTACAGTCTTGAAGTGAACGATCATTACGGCTTCAACGTCTACGGCATGTCGGGCCGAGAATATGCTGACTGTTTAATCCAGCAATTTGACCGGCTGGCTGATGAGGGTGAGCGAACTGGATCTGGCACCGTCATGTGCATCCCATTGCATGCTTACCTGATCGGACAACCTCACAGGATCGGGCCGTTTGAGGAGGCATTGGAACATATCGCGGCGGATCCGCGGTGCTGGAAAGCGCGCGCTGGCGAGATCGTCGATGCGTGGCGAGAACAAGTGGGGAGGGCCGCGCAATGAGCCTTCCCGAAAATTACACGACCTACCCGCACCGGCGCGAAGGGTATGACCATCAGTTCTATCAATGGTCCAACATGCACAAGCGCGCACCGATCACATGGCCCGGCGGCAAATCGGTTGCGGTATGGCTGTGTGTCAGCCTTGAGTTTTTCCCCATTACGCCTGAGGATAAACCCTTCCGCGCGCCGGGACACATGGTTACGCCATACCCCGATTACCGGCACTACACGGTCCGCGATTACGGCAACCGGGTGGGCGTGTGGCGGATGCTCGATGCTTTCAATTCCGCTGGCGTAAAGGCCAGTTTTGCCACCAATGCTGCGGTCGCAGAACGCTATCCTGAGCTTATCGAAGCTGTGCTGGCTGACGGGCATGAGATCATCGCGCACTCAACCGATATGAATGGAACGATCGCTTCAGATTTGCCCGAAGCGGATGAGCGCGCGCTGATCGCAGATAGCCTGTCGCGGCTGGAGGCGGCAAGCGGGGTGAAACCCAAAGGGTGGCTTTCCATCGCACGTTCGCAAAGCTGGCGCACAGCCGATATCCTGGCGGAACGCGGCATCCAATACACCTGCGACTGGGTGAATGATGAACTGCCGTATCGGTTCACGAATGGATTGGTGAATGTCCCGCTCAACACTGAGCTATCGGACCGGATGATTGTCGCCACACAGCAGCATTCGGCTGAAGGTTGGGCGCAGATGATGCGCGACAGTTTTGATTGGCTGGCTGCAGAGGCAAAGGGTACAGCTTACACAAGAGGGGGCGGGCGGATGCTGCCCGTTCACCTCACACCTTATATTATGGGCCTTCCCTATCGCATTGGTGCATTGGAAGAATTGCTTGGCGATATTGCCAATCGCGACGATGCTTGGGTTGCGTGCGGCGCAGATATCGTCGCCGAGTGGGAGAAACAGCAGTGCCAATGATGAGCGCTATAAACCCGCGTACGGGTGAAGAAGACTACGAATTCGCGGCCCACTCGCAAGCCGAGATCGCCGCCGAAGCGGAGCGTCTGCGTGATGCACAACCGGCATGGGAGGCGATGGGACCAGAAGGTCGCGCTGCTGTCCTATTGCGTTTTGCCGATGCCATGGAAGCCGCCACGCCGCAAATCGCAGCCGCACTCACAACAGATACCGGGCGCGGCGCTGTATCGTGGATTGAGGTGCAGGGCGCTGTCGGTAATATTCGCCGTTGGGCCACGCGCGGGCCGGAACTGTTTGCATCGTTTGAGCGCGGTCCGAAAGCCTCTGCGACACCGGGTATTGAGATCGTGACCGACTATTCTGCTTTCCCGCTTTTTGGCGCGATTGCTCCGTGGAACTTTCCTGTCATTTTAAGCCATATCGATGCGGTACCAGCGCTGATGGCGGGCTGTGCTGCGATGGTTAAGCCGAGCGAAGTCACACCGCGCTTTGTCGAGCCCATACGCGATGTGCTGATCCAGGTGCCTGAATTGCCGCTTGCCTATGTGATGGGCGGGGCAGATGTGGGCCAGGCGCTGATCGAAGAGGTCGATTATGTCTGCTTTACCGGATCGACCGCTACGGGCCGCAAGGTCGCCGAGGCCGCCGCGCGTAAGTTAATCCCTGCCAATCTGGAATTGGGAGGCAAGGACCCAATGATTATCACAGCCAGCGCGGACCCGAAATGGGCAGCAGGCGTCGCGCTGCGCAGCTCAATTGTCGCGACCGGGCAGGCATGCCAGTCAATCGAGCGCATTTATGTCGACAGCAATCTAGCCGAACCCTTTATCGAGGCACTTGTTGAAGACGCGCAAAATGTCGAGATCACTCACCCGGATCCGAACACTGGTCATATCGGTCCGTTCATTTTTCCTCCGCAAGCTGCAAAAGTCCAAGAGCAGATCGACGATGCCGTGGCGAAAGGCGCTGAGGTTCGATCCGGCGGGACTGTAGAGGAACTGGATGGCGGCCAATATTTGCGTCCCACCATCCTGACAGGTGTCACGCCCGATATGATCGTCATGCGCGAGGAAACTTTTGGCCCCGTCCTGCCTGTGACGATTTATGATGAGATCGAAAACGCCATCGCACAGGCGAATGATACAGAATATGGCCTCTCTGCTGCAATTCTGGCCGGATCTCTCGAAGAAGCGGCGAGCCTGGCCAATCGCCTTGATGCAGGCGCGATATCGCTTCAGGACGGAGCGCTTACCAGCATGGTGGGCGATGCGGAGAACCAGTCGCGCGGGACAAGCGGCCTTGGCCCCAGCCGGATGGGAGACACTGGTATGACCCGTTTCCTGCGGGAACAGGCGCATATCCGCCAGACCGGCCAGCCTTTGTCCATCGATGCCTATCGCGAAGGACAGGGTGGATGAGCAACCGCGCCGCCTTGCAAGCTGTAATGCCCGCAATGCTGCTGCATGATGGCTGGTGGGACGGGTATTATCGCGATTTTGACCTAGATGGCCGATTGCTCGATGAAAGGCGCGTGAAGACGCATTGCGAATTCCCCGACAGCGGCGAATGGCACTATATCCAGCACAATTGGATTAGCTGGGACGATGGGCCAAATGCCGGGAAACAGGCGACTTATGAATTCGGCGGAAAGCTGGATGGGCAGCGCCTGATCTGGGATACGGATCGCTTTTCTGGCTATGGATGGCAAACCCATGAACACACCATCATGCTTAGATTGGATAGACTTGATGTGCCCGGCGCGTGCTATGTCGAAATGATTGGGCTGTTCCCCGGCGCCAAGACCCGGGCGCGCACCTGGCAATGGTTTAAACATGACGAGCCGTGGAAACGCACGCTTTGTGATGAGAAAAGGATTGAAGCACTATGATCGGATGGAGCTTAGCGTTGGCATTGCAAGGCGTTGCAGCGGGCGAAGCGCCACCGCCGCCTTCATCAACCTGTGACAAGCCCGTTTTAATGGTGATTGAAGGCGAGACGCTGGATCGCGCACGGATGGGGCAATACGCCGCCGCCATCGCGAAGAGCGAGATCTATCAAAAGCTTGGCGGGTACTATGTCAACGTGCCCAGGCCGCTTGAAGTGTTTGAAGGCGATATTTCTGCGAATTATGTCAATCTCACTGTGCGCTTTCCCTGTATCGAAAATGCGCGCGCGTTCTGGAACAGCAAGGTCTACCAGGAAACCATCATCGATATCCGCCGCAAACCCACTAGCGCGGGCGATTACACCGTTACAATTTATGCTGAGGCCCCTTTGCGCGAAGATTTGGTAGGCAAAGTCGCAGACAACCGTTTCACTCATGATTTTTCCAATCCCGACGTGCCGCAGCTTGATAATCCTGTGGTTGGTCCAGACGCAAAAGGAAACTCGCAATGACCGTTGAACTCCAGCACCCGATGAAGGCCGATGCAACGCCTGAAGAAACTGCGCGCGGGCGGTTTGTTTCGGGAATTCGCGGCCTGATCCTAAACGATCTCGCAGGTGATATGCGCAGTGCTTACGATAGGCGGGCCGCGCCTGCTTTTAAAAAAGAGCATGGGCGCGAGCCAGAAACCAGCCGCGAGGCGCATCAGGCTCTGCGTGGTGATCCGGCATTCAACATCTATTCCGCCATGCGCGTTCAGGCACAAAAGATGGTTTGGGCCAGTGTGGCTGAAAGCGTGGAGCGCGAAGCGGATCGTCTCGCTGCCGAAGCCAAAGCGGCCGCTGATGCGCGCGGATCGCTCACGCTCAATCCGCAGCTCGATGTTCCAAAGAACGTCCATGCTATCGACGTGCATCTGATGCCTGGCAGTTACACACGAGGTGCCGACAGCCTCGAGGCAGGGGCGGTGTATGATCGCGGCCTAGCTGTTTTTTCAATGGGCCTGATGGGCGCAAACCTTGATGATATTGGTCTGTCGATGAGCCAGTATATCAAGCTACGCTTTCCTGATTTTGCGCCTGAACGCATCCTCGATACAGGCTGCACGATCGGGCATAACACTTTGCCTTGGAAGCAAGTTTACCCGGATGCTGAAGTGGTTGCGATTGATGCAGCGCCCGGTCCGCTCGCCTATGGTTCTGCGCGCGCAAAGATGCAGGGCCAAGAGGTGCATTTCCAGCAGATGTGTGCCGATGATTTGGCATTCGAAGATGAAAGCTTTGACGTCGTATGGTCCAGCATGTTCCTCCACGAATTGTCGAAGAAACAGCGCGCGAATGCGTTTGCCGAAGCCTACCGTGTACTCAAACCAGGCGGATTGATCCTGCATATGGAGCTTCCGCCGAACGAGCAGATGGCCGCATTTGATGGCTTCTATCTCGACTGGGACAGCTATTATAACAACGAGCCCTATTACAAAGGCTATCGCGATGAGGTTCCGCGTGATCTCACCACTCGGGCAGGGTTTGACGAGGCAGACTTTTTCGATTTCGTCGTCCCCTCGATCGGTATCTATGGTGAGCAGGCCGTTGCCGAAGCTGCCAAAGGAGACCGTGCCGAGGGCGTAGGACAAGAGACCACAGGACGACTTGCCGAAGGGGTGATGTGGTATGGCTTTGGAGCGTTCAAGAAATGAGCGATGCACCCTTGCGCCCCGACGATGCGCCGCCCAGCCTCTATGATGACCAGGGCAATCCGCGCTTCTTTTCTGATCCCGGCATGGACCGGTTTGTCGCTGTTGTGATGAATTTGGCCCAAGAGGTATGGGTGCAAGAAGAACGCTTGCTCGCTCTGGAAGCTGAAAAGACCGGTAAGACTGCTGATCCCGATGCAAAAGTGAAGGAATTCATCGACCGGGTCTTTGCTCCCATCCGGGAGGCGTAGGCTCGGTTTAGATAGTGTCGCAGGCGCACTGTGTTCGCGGCCAAAGTCACGAAAATGCAATCGTCGGATCGAATTCCATCATCGCGCGATTGTTCACCGGAGCTCCGGCAAGCGCGAAGTTATCGGGATCAATACTCTGCGTGATCTCGCCTTGAACCTTGGAGGCATGATGCACCTCTTCAGTACGAGGCAGGCGGCGCTTTTCGTAGCCAGCCAAAGCCATCTCTGCGCTATCACAGCCAGCCAGCATTTGCGCGAGAACACAACCATCTTCGATTGCCATGGCCGCACCCATGCCCAAAAACGGCAGCATTGCATGCGCTGCATCACCCAGGATCGTAACCCGCCCATCTGACCATGTCTTGAGCGGAGCGCGATCATACAGACCCCACTTAATGATTGAGCCTGCCTCATTGATGAGGCCAGCAACATCGGGGTGCCAGCCATCAAAAGCGGCTGTTAATTCGTCGACAGAAGCAGCAGTGGACCAACCCTCAGGCACTTCTTCGCCTGTCTCAACCAACGCGGCTCCATTGACAATGGTCCCCTGGGCCATGGTGTAACGGTTAAATGTCCGCTTGGGACCGATGAAGATGGCGCTGCGGCCAAGCGCCATAAACGGCGCGGCGTGCTTCATGGGGACGAGAAAACGATAGGCGACGTGGCCAGTGAAACGCGGTGCGTCATCGGGAAACATCTGCGCACGCACTGCGGAGCGAACACCGTCTGCACCGATCAGGACGGGTGCCGTGATGCTCTCACCATTGTCAAAGTGCGCGATAGCTTCATCACTGTTTTGCTCATAGCGTTGGAGCCTGAAACCGGTGTGAGTGCGTCCGCCCAGCTGGTCAAGCTTGGCCAACAGCACTTTTTGCAAGTCTGCCCGGTAGATATGGCGAATGAGATTGGCCGTGCCGTTATCCCCCTGGCCATCGCCCATATCAAGCGCCCCCAGCAAAATGTCGCCAGTGCGATAGTGCAGGAATGGTAGATTGCCTGCCGGGCATGCCTGAGCGGCGACGCCGGACTGCACACCGAGCGCACGAAAGACGTACTGTGCGCCAAGACCAAGCGTTAGTCCGGCACCGGTTTCCTCTATCCGGTTTGCCGCTTCATAGATGTCGACGGCGATGCCTTGCTGACGAAGCGCGATGGCGCAAGTGAGTCCGCCAAGGCCAGCCCCGATGATGGCGACGCGCTCGGCTGTCATCAGCGCTCCAGCTCCACCAGCTCATAGCGGTTCATCATGTACCCATCGATTGAACCATAAACGAGCACACTGTCATCATCGGCTGTCACCCACATATCGAAATCAGGGTGCCGCGTGCCGCCCATGCCATCATCGCTGTCATCGACATAGCGGTAATGGCGGCATTGGAACGTGCCTGCTTCAACCGTTTTCTCCTCCTCGCCGACATATTCCATTGTCATTTCGAGATAGGCAATCTGCGGCGGGGTTGCGCCGCGATGATCGGGCGAGGGAAGGTAGAATTTAAGGCGGCGGCGATGTGGGCCTTGGCTGACATCCATCAGCCGAGTGGTAAATCCATCGCCCGCAATGGGATGCGTGCCGAATGCGTCAAATTCGCCTGCGTGCCGCGTTTCTGAATTGCGTCCAATGCTGGGGCCAAAGCTTTCGCAAATGATCTGATCTGCCGATTGCTCGTATCGCATCCAGCCAGAGCCAAGAAACTCATCGCCTAGCGTCAGATGGACCAGCAGATTTTGCGGTTTGCGATCAGGGCCAATATGGCAGGTAATATTGCGCAGGACGGTGGGATCAGGCTCTTCAATCTCGCATTGCGCCGACATAATGACAGAGCCATCGGCATGGTGCGAAAAGTTAAACCATTCGCGCCCGCGTTCTTTGCCTTCCATGCCTGGTTTAACCGATGAATAGCGGATCTTCCCCCGCACATTTCTATGTTTCATGAGCGATGCTCCATCAGATCACTCCGGCTTTGCTCAGGCGCTCAATCACATCGGCTTGGCGGCGGCGGAAATAGTCGCGCTCTGGGATTGCGGGCTTGCCTTCTTTCACCATTCCTTCCTGAGAGAAGGGTTCCGCAGCCGCGGCATACGCTTGGGCAAAAAGGCTCGGGCGCTGGCGAGCAAGATAGTTCGTCATCGCCGGTGTTTGGCGAGCCTCACGAAGACTACCCAGGTCAATCGAAGCGAACGCGGTAAATGTCTCCCCATCGCCGGATTGCGCGATCACACGGCCCTTCCAATCGACCACCTGGCTGTTCCCCTCAGCGCTGGAAAGCGGCATCGCGGTGCCCGAAATGCCCGCCGTGTTTGAAGAGACGACATAGGCAAGGTTTTCGAACGCGCGCGCCTGTTTGGCGATGTCTTTGTTGGTCGCGATCGGAGAGCCGACTTCGCTTGATGAGTGACAAAAAACTTCGGCCCCGCGCAAAGCGAGCGCGCGGGCAATTTCGGGATAGAGGATCTCTTCAGATGCGATGGCTGCGAGATTGCCTATTTCTGTGCGCGCGACAGGGAAGACTCCTTCGAGGCCGTACTTGTCGAGATAGGCTTCCCACACATCATGTGGGGAGGGGGCGAACATGGATATCAGCCGGCGATAGCGAAGCATCACATCACCCGACGGCGCGACGATAAAACAGGTCTGGAAATAGAAATCGGGGAATGCCTCATCGGTCTCGTATGCATTGCCAGCAATGAACATGCCGAGCTTTTGAGCAAGCGCTCCAAGAGCTTCATATTCCGGCCCATCTTTGGCAAACCCAACCCTGGCTGCAAAATCTGGAATTGAGATGCGGCCGGGATACGAGGTGAAGAGATATTCCGGCAACACAACCAGCTTCACCGGCTTGCCCGAATATTGAGATACAAAGATCGAGCTTGTGAAAATCTGCTCTTCAATCGCACCAATGTGTTCAAGGATAGCGGCGCGTGCAGCTGTTTTGTCGGGCAATCCTTCAAGCGAGCGCGCGGTCAGCTGCATCGCCATGGCCGAGTAGGTCGAGGTATCGCTCACATTTTCTCCTTTTGCCGAGTTCATCGGCGCGGCTGTCGCCATTGCAGCGCACAGGCCTGATGCCATGGCTCGCCTGCGATCGAGCTCCGGTATCATCTAAAGCCGTCCATCTACAATCCAAGCGAGCCCGGATTCATAAGGTTTTGCGGGTCCAGTTCTGCTTTCGCCGCTTTCAGCAAAGCATCAGCGCGCGGGTGCAGGCTGTCGCGATATCGATAGGTCCGCCCAATCTGAAAATGCACCGCGTCGTGATCGAAGAAGATGTCGACGATCGCCTTTTTTAGTTTCTGCGTCAGCGCCCAGCTTTGCGCATTGGGCTTGTGCTTGGGCAGCTTTTTGAGGTGCGCCGCTTCAATCGTATCATTGATTACAGGATTGCTGGCATCGGGCCAATAAATGCACGGCTCGATCACCATACCCGCTCCGCCAACAGCCGCAATCAGGGTGCCGTAATGAACGCCCAGCCGTTCCATCTCTTCGGCATGATCTGCAAAGAGCTTTTCGAACGCCGCGAAACAGGCGGGTGATTGGCCATGTGAAACGAGGCCATGAATAGGCGCCCAGCGTTCACCATCAGGGCCAAGGATCGAGTTTAGTGGGCCAAACGGATTGGCGCGGATGATCTTGGGAATGGTGTTTTCCACCTCGCGCCCGCCATAACGTTTGACGATTTCGCGCGCGATTTCGATATCGGCATCGGCAGCTGCTTGAATGCGTCCTTCGGCAAGCACGTGCATCGAGAAATTCGCATCCTTCAGAAAGTCCCGGCCCGCCGCGACAACCTTTGCGCCTTCCTTCAGAGCTTTGAGAACACCGCCCCCGCTATTGGCCTGTTTTTTCATCATACCGACAAGCTGTTTCGCATCGCTGGCCAGGCTGTCACGCTTCATGCGGATGGCATTGAGGTACGGGTCAAAACCAAAGCATTCGGTTGCAATCCCCTGCCGTTCGATGGCGCTGGATGCGGCGAACCAGGCTTTTGCATCGTCAAACGCAAAGCTGCCATAAGCGTGGCAATCGGCCTCCGGGATGAGTTTGAGTGTCACTGTCGCCTTGATCCCGAGCGCGCCTGTATCTCCCAGAAACATGCCAGTGAGATCAGGACCATAAGGCCGCGTGTGCTTCTTGCCCGTGTTCAGCAGCGTGCCGTCGGCCAGGACGACTTCCAATGCCGTGCAGCTTTGCACCGCTGATCCATAGCGTCCTGTGCCCCAGAATATGCCGTTCTGGCTCATCCCGCCGCCAATGCTAGCCTTCAGCCCTGATAGCGTTCCCCACATCGGCGTGCGCAAATGGTGGTGAGCAAGGCGTTCTTTAAGCGCTGCCCAGGTGCAGCCAGCCTCAACCGTGACTGTCATCGACACATCATCGACTTCAAGCACGCGGTTCATTTGGGCAAGATCAAACAGAACCGCGCCTGCCTGCTGCTGCGTGTAGCCGCCCGTATAGCTCATCCCTCCGCCGCGCGGTGCCACAGGGTGTCCCGCATCGGTCGCAGCTTTAACAGCGGCAGCGAGTTGGCGTTTATCCTTGGGGCGAACAATAGCGGCCAAATCTGCGCCGCGATTATAGATATCGTGCGCGTAGAAATTGAGGCTCGCCTCGTCCGTCAGCACCTCAGCGCCGGTGGCGCGCAGGCTGTCAGCAAGGATCGATGGGGAGGTTGCAAGCGTTGCCATCAGGCAGGCTCCATTTCGGAAGGTTGAGAAGGGGTTTCAGCTTCGGGAAAACTATCGGGGTATTTGCCCAGCAAGAGTAACACTGCGCCGCCTATGATGAAGGCAAAAATCGAAATCTCGAGAATGGGATCATAGCTGCCGGTGCGGTCGAACACTTGGGCGTAAATGATCGGGGATGCGGCAGAGAAAAGGCCGAACGGCATGTAGAGCATTCCGTAAATCTTTCCGTAATGCGCCATGCCGAAATACCGGCCCGTGAGATAGGCAATGAGATCGCTTTCAGCGCCCGCGGCAAAGCCAAGCAGAAACCCGGCAAGCGCAGCTATGGGAAAGGCAAGACTGTCGCCTAACAACAGCCATGCGGATATGGCTGGCAGGCACAAAAGGGGGAATGCAACGATACCTTGCCAGAACCGATCAAGCAGCGCGCCTGTAATCAGCCTGCCAGCAAAGATACCGATGCCAAGAACGCCCATAACACTGGCCGCATCCTGCCCTTCGATACCGCGCAGGCCCAACATGGTGGGAAGATTGATAAATGCCCCGCCGAATGCGCCTGCGATCAAAGCGATGCTGATCCAGATGACATAGAAACGATAGTCGGTAAGCGCTGCGCCCAGCGTTTTGCCTGTAAGGCCGCCTGTGTCACTTTCGATGGCTTTAGGGCGTTCTTCGCGGCGTGGTTCGCGAAAGAGGGCAAAAGTGATGATAAGCGCCGATAAGGGGAACAGCGCGACAATAGCGAACATAGAACGCCAGCCATAACTCTCTATGGCCCACACAGCGACCTTGGGTACGATCATCGCAGCAAGGCTGGTGCCCATAAGCAAAATGCCAAGCGCCAGCCCTCGGTTCTTGTAAAACCAAAGATTGATTGCGCGGCTCCACGTAACTGGGGTCGATCCGATGCCGACAAATCCGACAACCACCCAAAGGCCATAATAAGCATAAAGCGTGGATGCGGCATTGGTTGTTGGCGTTAATGAAATCGCCGCGAAAGCGAGACCGAAGGCAAACAGCGACCACAGCGCGACAGGACGTACACCAAAGCGATCTGCCATCCATCCAAAGAAAGGTGCAAGAAAGCTCGCAATAACGCCAAAAATCGTGATCGGCAGGAGGATTTCCGTTTGGCTCCAGCCAAACTCTTCGCGCAAAGGACCAGGCGTGAAACCGATAATGTTAAACGGGATCGGCGATGCGCCGCACATTACGCCCAGCGTTGCAGCGAGAAGGACTTTCCAGCCCTTGGCAAATTCGCCGCTTTCGTCTGTCTGTTCCGCCGCGCTTGAATTCACTGCGTATCTCCTGTCGATCCCTGATTTGCGTTAGTCGCCGCGACTAGCAATATTTTCGCAACGCCCTCAGGATCGCTCACCATCGCATCATGCCCGGTTGCGAGCGTCAGTGTGTTCCACTCAGCATCGCTTTGCAACTCGCGATAGAGCCAACCAAACTGTGTCTGCGCCAAAGGTGGCTCGTTGCAATGGACATATGTCCGCACAAGACGGTGCGGACCTCCACTTTTAAGCGAAATCGGATCAAGCCAAGTCTTCAGCGGATGCGGCGTCAATCGCTCTGCCACCCAATCATGCAGCGGATGATCTTCTGGTATGCCAAGAAAGCTTGGGGGAAAGACGCCAATTCCAACGCCGTCAGGGGCCATAGCTGTCATTGCTGCAATCGCCCCATCAATGGATGCTTGCGGGCGCGGTTCGCCATAACTCAGCATGGTTTCGCCATTTTTTGGCAGTGCTGCGTCGAGGTACACGACATGAGCGATACGTGATTTCAGCGCGTCGGCTACCCCGGTGATGACCATGCCGCCGTAAGAGTGCCCGCAAAGCACGAAATCATTGAGGTCATTCGCGGTGATGACCTCCATAATATCTGCGATATGCGTATCGAGACCGACTTGTGCGGAGAGTTCATCTGCCCTTTCGCCCAGTCCTGTAAGCGTTGGCGTAAAGACGCGGTGTCCAGCTTCTTCAAGCATGGGCCGAACCTGATCCCAGCACCATCCGCCATGCCACGCGCCATGGACGAGCATGATATCGCGTTTGGTCGGTGATTGAGTGGCGAGCGCATTTGCTGTGCCACTCGCCAGCGAAGTTGCTGCGATAGTACCAGCCGCCATTGTCATGAAACTGCGCCTGCTGGCATTGGCATTGTGGCCCTCATTGCGCATCGTAAAACTCCGTCAGATTGCCATCGGGATCGCGCACGGCAAAAAGGTTTACGCTTTCGCTTTTGCTTTCGCTACCAAGCTGAGGGATCATCGCGCCCATTGCCGACCTTTCGATTTCTACGCCTCCGCTTTCAAGAAATGCTCGGTAGGTGCCAAATTCGCTCACCGGGTAGCGCACCGATATGATGCCAAGATTGGGTGGGGAGGCGAAGTCTGCAAAATCGCGGCCTTCAAATCCTTCGAATTGCATCAATTCTATCCGGCCATCTTCGCCGGGCACGTCAGGCTGTACCACAGCTGCGCGGCGAATCAGTTTGGTCGCAAGATTGGCAGGGACCGAGAAGTTATTCACGCGCGCTTCTGGATCGGTGAAGGGCGCATCGAATAGCACTTTGAGACCCAGCCTGTCGCGATACCAGGCAAGGCTTGTCGGTTGATCCTTGACCATGCGCATCGTGTTGAACGCCTGACTGAGCTTGCCAACTCGAAAGCCTGTAAATTCGGGGCTCTTGCGTTGATACATCGCATAGTTGACCCCGTGCGGGCCTCTTATGACGACGTTGACGAGATCAGATCCGCCAAAGCTGAATTCGTAAGGCTGGCTTTCCGCCCACCAACCCCGAGCAATTGCTGCATCGAACATGGCCTGCGCATCATTGGTGCGCACCATTATCGAAAAAATACCGCCTGTGTCCCATGGGCGAGAGGCAAGGCGGATCGGCCTTTGGTTTTCAACTCCATCAAAACGCACATATCGGATGCAACCGGTATCGGCTTTAGCAGCGCAGATTTTGCGGAAAGTACCGCTCACGCCTTTGGGGAGTGACCAGTAATCGAGTTCAGCCCGATCAATCACACCGCTCGATACAATTCGCCAGCCGCCATCTTCGACAAGCCAGGCCGAGCTTGCATCAAGATCGGCGACACTGACAACAACTTCGCTCCATGACCCGACGCCGAAATCTGAAGCGCTTGTGCGAACTTCCGATTGTGCGGCTGCAGGGCTCATCAAAAGGCTAGCGGCGGCAGCGACCTGTGTCACTGCCGCCGCTCGCATCTTTTGCATCAGGCCTATTGCATTGGTCAAAGTGTGCCTGGCCCAGTCCTTCGATCAGAAGTCGAACTTGGCGCGTACAATCCAAGTGCGCGGCGGGTTCAAATAGCTGAAGTTTGCCAGCGCGCTTTCAACCGCCTCTTCATCGAAGCAGTTGCGGCATTCTGCGGTGACAGAGATACCGCCTGTATGCGCCAGCGTGATACCGCCATTGACGATCCAGCGTGCTTCGCTGAATGATCCAGAAGCAGGGTCGATCGGATCGCCCAGACCCAAAGTGTTGGCCGGGAAAACCGCGCCCGAAGGACCAGTGACCGGCTGATCGAACAAGGTGAGCTCGCTTGTGCCCACTTCGCTTTCGCTGCGCCAGTTGGCATTTGCGAACGGACGGAATGTAAAGTCGCCCATATCAATGTCATAGCTACCACCGAAAGCGATGGTGAATTCGGGGGTACGCACTGGTTCAGCCAGCGTACCGTCGGGCGATACAATACCCACACCGCAAGCCGCAGCGTTGTCCGCCCCGGTTACGTTGGGGACAAGTCCTGCTGCAAGTTGAGTAAGGCAGGCCGCTTGCTGTGCAGCAACAGACTGCACGCCAAATTCATCGAGCGCAGGAGCATTCTGATCGATGTTATATTCATCATCCTGATAGCCGAGCGAGGCAAACAGGTTGAGGCCATCGACCGGCACCGTGGTTAGCTCCACTTCAACGCCGCGGTTCTCATAGTCAGCAAAGTTGCGAGTAAGGAAAGCGAGACTGCCATCGCCGCGGATAAACGCAGATGGTGCCTGCAAATCGCTCAGGTCAAGCCAGAACGCTGTCATGTTAAGGCGCACGAGATTGCCAAACAGGTCCGATTTGAAGCCTGCTTCATACGACCATGCCGTTTCCGGGCCGAATGGCAGCAATTCACCAGGAGACGTTCCGCGCGCATTCCAGCCGCCCGATTTAAATCCGCGCGTGGCCGAAGCAAACAACAGCACATCATCAAGCTCGTAATTGATCGCAAAACGAGGGGTGAAGATGTCAACCGACTGTTCGCGCGGGATGGCAACGCCATTGCTCGCAACAAGATTTTCAGAATCGATGCATGTCGATGGGCCAAACTGGTTGGCCGCCTGACACAGGCCCCCGCCAAGGCGCGGACGATTGTCTCTGATTTCGAACGTCTTCGTTTCGTCAGTGTAGCGAATACCAGCAGTCAAGGTCAGCCTGTCGGTCAGGTTGACATCAGCCTGAGCATAGCCTGCCCAAGCTTCTGCGGTGTTGTCGATCACGCGATCAGCTAGCAACAGAGGAAATCCGTCCGGCGCATTGAACGGACCTGGCCCAAGATTGAGTGAGAAGATGTCGCCAAAATCGGTGCGGTTATCTTCATAGAAATAGAACACGCCGCCCACGATATCGATCAGCCCATCGGCAATGCTGCCTGTGAATTTGATCTCTTGAGTGAATTGCGTGTGTCTGCCGTCATTGGAGATAGTGAAGCCGCCAAAAGTAAAGCCTGTTACCGGCGGAATCGGGTTCGATGCGCTTGGCAGACCGCGTCCATCGGCAAAGTCTAGCGCAAATTCCTGACTGATATCGACAAAGCCAGTGATAATGTTGACGGACCAATTGTCGCCAATGCCGACTGCAAGGTTGGATGAAACGAAATCCATCGTAGCCTCGTTGCCGAGCCCGAAATCAGCTTTATCACCTGTCAGCAGTGGCCCGAAAATGGGGCTGATCAGATTGCTGTCTTCGGTAAAGCCGGTTGAAACAAAGCGGCCATCGCAATTGGTGGGGTCGGTCGGATCGCAATCAAAGTTCAGCACATTGGCTGAATCTGCAAATGTGCGGATGTAAGAACCTTTCCAGGTTACACTGTCAGACAATTCACCGCGGAGCCCAAGACGCACGCCCCACCCATCATTTTCATTGGTGCGGCCGCCTGTAAGATTGTTGATCGCATAGCCATCATCATCCTGGAAATAGCCCGAGACCTTGATCGCAAAAGTGTCCGCGAGCGGAATGTCTATGGAGGCGCGGCCCATGATTTGATCGTACGAACCGTAGCCAAGCTCGGCAAAACCAGCGACATCATCGCCAGGGTCGTTCATATAGACGTTGATTGCGCCGCCTGTCGTGTTGCGGCCGAACAGGGTCCCTTGGGGGCCGCGCAGAACTTCTACCCGGTTCACATCAAACAGCGATAAATTGTTCGCATTCTGGCGCGATAAATAAATGTCATCGACATATGTGCCGATTGGCGGATCGAAAGTTGCAATACTCTCTGTATTGCCGATGCCGCGCAGATAATAGGCGTTAGCGGTCCCAAGCCCTGTGTTGTTCAAGCCAACAAGGTTGGGAACAAACTGCGCAACTTCCAGCGCATTCGAAATGCCGCGCGCTTCGAGCGCCTCTTGGTTGAAGGCAGAAATCGCAATCGGCACGTCCTGCACGTTTTCATCGCGCCGCTGTGCAGTAACGATGATAGTGCCAACGCCGGTGCTTTCCTCAGCTTCGCTTCCTTCACCGTCCTGCGCGAGGGCCTGCGATGGAAAGGCTGCAAGAGCAGCGAGCGAAACGGTGGCGGAAAGGGTAAGTTTCTTGAAGCTGGAAAGGTGCATAGAAGGCGGTCCTTTTGTGACGCAATACGGGTTAGGTCTTTATCATTCCCACAGCCCGCGTAAAGGATTTGTCCGGACAACCTCTTGTCTGTCAAGCCAAGAAGTGCAATTTGTCCGGACAAATTAATCGAATCTGTTGTCGGATGCGCCTTTCCTGCAACAGTTTTGCTTGCTGACTTTGTAATGGGGGACCCTGTGTCGTTACCTGATCTTGCATATCCAACTCTGGTTTACGCGCATCTTTTGCTTTTTGTCCTGTGGCTTGGAGCTGATGTGGGGGTCTTCGTTCTGGGGCAGCACTTTCGCCGCCGGGAAGACTACACGCTCGAACAACGCATTGCTTTGCTCAAATTGTTGGTGGAGATCGACATGGTCCCGCGCAGCGCATGGGCGCTGATGGTGCCACTCTCGCTGAGTGTTGTTGATCTTGGCGGCTGGTGGGATGTGCCAAGTGCGCTTGTGATTGGCGCATGGTTGGTTGGACTTTTCTGGCTTGCTCTTGTTTGGGATTCGCACATGCACGACCAAACCCCGCGTGCCGCGCGCAATCGCATGATTGAAGGCTGGCTGCGCTGGTTGATCGGCGGATTTTACCTGTGGCTTGGCGGGCAAAGCCTTGTCGCGGGCGCCCCGCTAGAGCCCAATTGGCTCGCGTGGAAAGCGCTCATGTTCGGCCTGATTTTCGTGTCGGCCATCATGATAGATGTGGCGTTCAAGCCTGTGGGCGCGCAATTGACCGCCGTTCTGGAGCAGGGATCGAGTGACGAAACCGAGATTCCGCTGCGCAAAACAATGGACAAGACGCGGCTCTGGGTGTGGGCGGTGTATATTCTGCTCTTAATCACGGCGTTTTTGGGCAATGTAAAACCGTTGCTTTGAAACCGCACTTGGAGGGCCAATTCAAGCCTTTCGAAAATTTGTCTGGACAACTTTTGGATTGCGGCGAAAATTATTTATTGGACTTTGCAGTGCTGCGCGCGGGCGTGGCGACCGAATGGGAGGAAAATCATGAATACATTTCTTCGCGGCGCTTTGCTTGCCGCTACCGTAATGACACCAGGAGCGGTGCTTGCTCAAACGAGCGATGCCGGATCTGACGAGGATGCTGCGCAAACCACCAATGACAATGTCATTATCGTTACCGCGCGTAAAACCGAAGAAAGTATTCAGGACGTACCGGTTGCCGTTACCGCTTTCACATCCGAGGATCTGTTCGAACAGGGCATCCGGGATATCGAGGATTTGTCGCGGCGCACGCCCGGCTTTGTTTTCGATACGCCATTTGGCCGCCAGTTTGACCGCCCCATCATTCGCGGACAGGCTAACATCTTGGGAGATTCCGGCGTCTCGGTCTTTATCGACAATGTCAACGTCACCCAATCCATTCGCAGTCTGAACTTTGGCGATATCGACACGATCGAGATCATCAAAGGCCCGCAATCTGCGCTGTTTGGCCGAAACACCTATTCGGGTGCGATCAACATCACGACGCGTCAGCCGACCAATGATTTTGGCGGCCAGTTGAGCGTCGAGATCGGCGAGGACAATCTTTACGAAGTGCTCGGCAATATTCGCGGCCCAATCGTCGATGACAAGCTCTTCTTCTCGTTGTCTGCACGGTATTACGATTTCCAAAGCGAATTTGATCGGCCTGAAAATCTCAATCCGTCACTGGGCAATGAAAGCTCATTCAGCGTCGGCGGCACACTGGAAGTTCGGCCAACCCCGGGCTGGACCAGCAAATTGCGGGTGGCATACAACGAAGATGACGATGGCCATTTCCCCATCGGCCTGTTCGGATTTAGCGGCTTGAATGTGAATGTGCCCGGCGGCACCGATCTTGGCGGTGTGCAGCCGTTCTTCCAGGGCGTTGTGCCGGTATCCGCGCCCAATACCAGCGGCTTTCCTCAGATCAGCGACACATTGGGTGAAGGCGGCGGACTTGAGCGGGAGGAATTTTTCATCTCGCTTAGCAACGAATTTGAGCTGGGCGATTACACGCTGTTTTCAACCGTGGGTTACACTCGCGAGGAATTCCGCGATGAGCTTGATAGCGATGGTCAGCCCGGTTCGTTCGGCACCGCGATTGTCGCAGGGCCATTTCCTGCGCCCTTCATTTTTCCTGGCGCAACCGGCGTTGTGCTGCTGCCGTTCGATTTCACCACCACTGACGATGACCTTCAATCGACCTATGTGGCGGAAGTTCGATTGGATTCCCCGCAGGATCAGCCGTTTCGCTGGCGCTTAGGTGGATATTATTTCCGCAATGAAAGTCGCGATGAAAGCCTGCTTGGCGCCTTCACGCCTGAACGTCAGGCCGCAGTTGAAGCGTCGGGCCAGGCGACAATCAGCCAAATCGCGGCTGCATTGGGTGTTCCAGCGTTTACGATCATCAATCTTGGTGGCGGTTTCGGCATTGGTCCTGAAGACCCCGAAGAGCTTCAGATCGAAAACTTCTCGGTGTTTGGCTCTGTTGCCTACGATCTGACCGACAGGCTGACAGCGACGGCGGAATTGCGCTGGGCCGAAGAAACCCAGCGTTTGCGTGTGTTTGATTTCGATTCGGGCGCTTTATCGACACTCAATGATGGCTCACCATTTGATGTCGAAGGCACATTTGATGCCATCACGCCGCGCTTTATCCTCGATTTCGAGGCGACCCCTGAAAACCTGCTTTACGCCAGCGCTTCGCGCGGGACAAAGCCGGGCGGTTTCAATGGTGCGCAAGGGTTCCAGTTCGGGTTCGGCACATTCGATGAAGAATCGGTGTGGCAGTTTGAAGTGGGGTCGAAAAACGCCTTTGCCAATGGCAATCTCATCTTCAATATCGCTGGCTATTATACCGCTTTGCAAGATTACCAGCTGACCGAAAGCCTCGCCGCGCTTGGTGCTGCGAGCCCAACCGGATCGGTCACGGCGAACCTTGGTAATGTCGATATTTTCGGGGTGGAGATCGACACGATCTGGACTCCGGCCGCTCTTCCCGGGGTGACATTGGGCGGAAGCTATGCCTGGACCGACACCAATTTCACGTCCGGTTCTGAAGCGACGCAAGATGCGGTGTTTGGCGATCCTGATCTGACCGGACAAAGTCTGCCGCGTCAGGCGCGTCATCAGTTGTCGTTCTATGGCGATTACGAAGCGTTCTTCACCGACACCATCTCGACCGTGTTCTCAGTAAACGGCAACTACCTCTCCAGCCGCTTTGCGCAGGTGCAGAACCTTGCCGAGACCGGAGGGGCGTTTGAGTTGGATGCGCGTATAACATTGAAATATGGTGATAATATCAGCCTTGCGCTGTATGCCCGTAATCTCACCAACGAAGATGCACCGCTGGGTGTACTGCGCTTTATTGATCCGACCGGCGGCAATGGCAGTCTGGTGGTCAATGGCGTCAACATCGAAAATGGCTTTACGCTCAGCTCTGCCGGCCAGTCGCGCGGGTTTCAGTTTAACAACCGTTTGAGCCGCAGGTTCGGTGCGGTGCTGCGCCTTCAGTTCTGATCAGGCGATAACCAACATTAAAAAGGGCGGGGCAGCTTTGGCTTCTCCGCCCTTTTTTATGCCTGTTGAGCCACAACCCGCCTGGCGGCGCATTCGCCGCTTTCCAGCGCGCCTTCCATGCCGCCGCTCTCAATCGCGAGATGTTCGCCTGCGAAGTGGAAGGTGCGAGCCTTTTTCCTGCGTCACTGCGGCAAGGTGTGCTGCAATGCTCGTGCCGATATGATGGTAGATGCCCGCGCGCACCTGCCTCGCGTTACCAGCTTAAGCAGCGAATATCGGTGATCTTGTCAGCGCACGATGGCCGCGCGTTTTAGTGCCGCTTGATAAAATGCCAAGCTTGCTGTCTTCGAGCGGGTTTGGTGCAGCCGAAGTCCAATCAGCCGCCAAGGTGGGCTTGCCATTCACCCAATAAAGATTGCCAGGCTTTTGCATGCGCCCCGCGCCCGCACATGTGTCGCTCGTAAGCCCCACGGCCAATTCCGCCCGCCAATACGCCTTTCACCTTCCAGAACGGCGACAGACGGGCCCGCCGCTTCGCACATGCGCGCAGCATTCAGACCAGCAAGACCCGCGCCGATAATCGCGACATCGACTTCTGTTTTGCCCCAGGTAGAACGGGGCGCAGCGCCTGCGATGATCGCTGCTGCGCCGCCGCCGAGAAAAGAGCGCCGGGTTTTGTCACGGCGCTCTGTCCCTTACTCACCTTCAGGTGCTTCGCTTTCACCACCAGATGATTGTGCCGCCTGATCCTGAAGCAGTTTGAACTTCGTCCAGGTCGTCTCGTTACGGCGCGTATCGTCTTTGGGTGGTGCTTGCTCGTAAATCGGATAATTGGCGCGGATTTCATTCTTGAGCACGTCGGGCAGATCTTCAAACCCGCCGGGCAATTTGCGGCCCATTGCGTTGAAAACCATTTGGCCTGGACGACCACCCATTTCCATCCACGGTGCCCAAGGCGAAATGCGCACCCAGCTTATCATCGGATAGGCTGTCGGTTTGGAGGCATCGAACAACTCATCTTTCAGCGCGGCAAAATCGAAAATTTCCATCGCGTGATATTTGTTGCCGACATAGTCCTGATAACCGCCCGCCAACGGGTTGGTATAGAACAGCGGCACTTCAAACGGGATAAAGACGTATGGGCCAGCTTCCTTCATTGTTGACAGCTGGAAAGGTGATCCATCACGGCCCACGGGGAAATTGGGGCGACCGTTTACGGGGTCATTGTGGATTTGCATCACATTAACCGGCTCGCCAGTGTACGGGTTCTCCCAGGTGTTTACGACCTCGCGGGTTTCGGGATCGAGCATCAGCATGATCTCGCGACTGATCAGACGCCAGCCTTCGCCGCGCTCCGGATCGCTGACAGGAACACAGCGGCGAATGTTCATTCCCTCGCCCCAAAACAGCAATTTGTCGGGCACGCCGGGACTGCGGCCGTAAATATTGCCCGACCAGTGATAAACGGCTGGCTCATCCGCGGACACGCCGCATTGAAGCCGCTTTGAAATTTCCAGCGCATCTTCAGGTTTGGAAGGGTCAAGCGTTTGTGCACTGGCTGGCGCGCCCACCAAAGTTGACGCAGCAGCGATACCAGCGGCGGTAAGAAATGACGTAAAGTGTTTCATATGGCCCCTTCCAAACAAAGTCCGGAACAAAAATTTGTCCGGACATTTAAGTAATTCATCCTTGACTTTATATTTGTCCGGACAAATTGTGAACCCTCTTTAGCGCGCCCCCTGGGCGAATTGTCGGAAAGCCATAACAACGCCGTGTTTTCAGCTGTCAGCCTTTTGTTTGTGCCGGGATCGCGGCCTGATCGTTTCGCCAAAGCGAAAGCGGCCGGTGCGGGACTAACTGTGATTGATCTGGAAGATGCGGTCGCTGCCGAGGATAAAGTAACCGCGCGTAATGCTGCGATAAATGAGGTTGCATCTGGGCGCGAGGGTTGGGCGATCCGCATCAATGCCATTACAACTTCGGCGGGTGTGCGTGATCTTGCTGTGCTCAGCGAATGCGACACTTTGCCCCAAACCTTGCTGGTGCCCATGGTCGAATCATCGGCAGAACTCGATGTGGTTGCGGGCGCTCTTGGCGATGATTGCCCTGACCTTGTTCCCTTGATCGAAACGCCGAAAGGTTTGCGACATGCGTTAGAGATCGCAGATTGCCCTGCTGTAACCGCTGTCATGTTTGGCGGCGGCGATTTTTCCGGCGAACTGGGTGTTGAGCTTAGCTGGGAGCCGCTCCTGGGGGCACGCCATGCTTTCATTCTTGCCTGCTCTGAGGCCAAGAAACCTGCGATTGATGTGCCGTTTATTGGTTTGGATGATGAAGCGGGTTTGGCCGCAGAATGCGATAAAGCGCGCGGTCTTGGATTTGTTGCCAAAGCAGCGATCCATCCACGGCAATTGGGCTCTATCCATACAGCCTTCGCGCCCAGCGAAGCCGAGATCGCCGAAGCGCGTGAGGCGTTGGCTGCATATGAAGCGGGCGGAGGCCGCGCAATCCGTTTCAAAGGGCGGATGTTAGAAGCGCCATTTATCAAGAAATACCGCGCAGTGATCGCGCGAGCAGAAGGAACAGGCAATGCGTGATGGTGTAATTGAAGTGGCTCCTGGTCGCTTTCGCGAAGTGCAGGGGCGTTATTTCGAGGATTTCGTTGTGGGCCATGTCTATGAACATCGTCCCGGCCGCACAATCACCGATGCAGACAATGTCTGGTTCACGCTTTTGACGATGAACACGCATCCTGCGCATTTCGACTATGAGCTTTCGAAAGACACTGAATTTGGAAAGCCTTTGGTCGTCAGTCCGTTCACCATCGCATTGATGACGGGCATGAGCGTTTCGGACACCAGCGGCAAGGCGATTGCTAATCTGGGCTGGGACGAGGTCCGCATGACAAAGCCGCTTTTCGTGGGCGATACGCTCTATTGCGAAAGCGAAGTGCTTGAAACGCGCGAAAGCAAAAGCCGCCCTGAACAAGGCATCGTGACATTCAAAACCATCGCCAAAAACCAGCATGGCGAGATGGTTAGCCATTACAAGCGCACCGTTCTGGTGTGGCGCCGCGGGTTTGGAAACCTCGACGAATAAACCGCTTAGACAACGACAGAATACATCAAAGGGATACGCATCATGGCTACCGCAGCAATTTTGGACGATCAGATCCGCACTATCGACCCCGATGAAGAACGCGCATTCATGGACGCGATCGATCGCTGGTTGGAACGCGAAGTTATTCCCGTTGTCCAGCACCACGATCACGGCGATATCTGGCCAGAAAAGCTGGTGCATCAGATGGCTGAAATGGGCCTGTTCGGGGCCACGATTGGTCAGGAATATGGCGGACTTGGCCTGCCTGCGACCACTTATGCAAAGATTGTGATGCGCATTTCCTCTTATTGGATGGCGATTACGGGCATTTTCAATTCGCATCTCATCATGGCAGCCGCAGTTGAGCGCTTTGGTACGCCTGAACAAAAAATGCGCTGGCTCCCGAAATTTGCAACAGGCGAAATTCGTGGCGGGCTTGCGTTGACAGAGCCCAATGCAGGAACCGACCTTCAAGCGATCCGCAGCGTCGCGAAAAAGAACGCCGATGGCGATTATGTCATCAACGGCACCAAGACGTGGATTTCCAATGCGCTGAATGGTCAATGCTTTGCCATGCTTGTGAAAACCGATCCGGATGCCGATCCGCGCTACAAGGGTATGAGTCTGTTCATCGCGGACAAGCGTGATGGCCTTACGACAGGTAAGAAATTCGATAAGCTTGGTTACAAGGCAATCGATTCCGCTGAGCTTGTCATGGAGGACTATGTTGTCCCAGCCGATCAGCTGATTGGCGGCGTTGAAGGGCAGGGCTTTTTCCAGGCAACCGGCGGGCTGGAACTGGGCCGGATCAATGTGGCAGCACGCGGTGTAGGCCTTGCCGAAGGGTCGCTGCGCCTTGCCACCGAATACGCCCAGCAGCGCGAAACCATGGGCAAACCCATCGCACAACACCAGGCGATCCAGCTGAAACTGGGCGAGATGGTAACAAAAGCGCGGGCAGCCCGGCTGCTGACGCTTGATGCATCCGAAGCCTATGACAAAGGCGAGCGCTGCGACAAGGAAGCGGGCATTGCCAAATATTACGCTTCTGAGGCCGCAGTCGAAAACAGTCAGGAAGCGATGCGCATTTATGGCGGCTATTCCTACTCAAAGGAATACGACATTGAACGGTATTATCGCGACAGCATGCTTATGTGTATTGGTGAAGGAACGAATGAAATGCAGCGGATGATTATTGCCAAGCAGCACCTTAAAGAAAATCAGATCTAGGCTGGGCGTCGCATCGAAATGCATCTCCCCCTGAAGGGCTTTCGCATTATCAGCGCCGAACAATACGGCGCTGGTCCCTATGGCACCATGCATCTGGCGCAGATGGGGGCTGAGGTTATCAAGATTGAGCCTCCGCGAAAGGATGGCAAAGGCGGCGGGGACACGGCCCGCGCAGTCGGCCCCCACTTTCTTTCAGAGGGCGAGAGCCTGTATTTCCAGGCCTTCAACCTCAACAAGCGTTCGCTGACGCTGGACCTGCGAAGCGATCAAGGGCAGGCTATCTTCCGCAAACTGGCCGCAAACTCGCATGTGGTCGCCAACAATATGCGCGGCGATCTACCTGCAAAAATGGGCCTGACCTATGATGCGCTGAAAGATATCAATCCTGCTCTGGTTTGCGCGCATTTGTCGGCTTATGGCCGCGACAATGAGCGCGCAAAATGGCCGGGTTATGATTACTTGATGCAGGCAGAGGCGGGCTATTGTTCTCTCACCGGAGAGCCGGGCGGCGAACCCCAGCGTATGGGGCTTTCGATGGTCGATTTTATGACGGGCACGATCTTTACGATCGGCTTGCTGTCCGCGCTCATTGATGCGCAGCGCACCGGCAAGGGACGCGATGTCGATACAGATTTGCTGTCGGCCGCTGTTCATCAGACGAGCTATCCGGCATTGTGGTACATGAATGAAGGCGATGAAACCGGGCGAACACCGCGCAGTGCACACCCCACTGCAACACCCAGCCAGATGTTCAAAGCTGCAGATGGCTGGATCTTTGTCATGTGCCAATTGCCCAAGTTTTGGGATATTATGGTTGACCGGATGGGCCGCGATGATCTGCGCGATGATGCCCGTTTCGCAACCAATGCAGACAGGCTTGCGAACCGCGATGTGTTGACCCAGTTGCTTGATGCTGAGTTCTCGCAAAAGCCGATGGCGCATTGGCAGGATTTGCTCGAAGGTTATGTGCCTGTTGCCCCGTGTTATGAATTGGGCGCTGCGCTGGATAACCCATGGCTGCGCACCACTGGAATGCGCGATTCTGTAGAGCACCCCATACGCGGTCCGATTGATGTGCTTGCAAGCCCGATCAAACTTGATGGGCAGCGTGTGCCCAATCGTGTTGCGCCGGACCTGGGTGCTGATAGCGATGCGATCCTCAATGAGCTGGGATATTCTACAGATGACATCACAAAACTGCGCTCTGGGGGCGTGATTTAGGGCGGTATGGGCAAACTAACGGGGATTACAGTTATTGACCTGACCCAGTTTTTGCCGGGTCCGATGATGACTGTCATGATGGCCGACCAGGGCGCACAAGTTATCAAGGTTGAACCTGCCGCTGGCGATCCGGCACGGCAGCAAGCGCCGTTTGAAGCTGGGCATTCAGTATGGTTTGCCAATCTCAATCGCGGCAAACAAAGCGTCGTGCTCGACTTGAAATCTGACGAAGGCAAAGCCGCGCTCGCCGATCTGTGCCAAAAAGCAGATGTCTTTGTCGAAGGGTTTCGGCCCGGCGTGATGAAAAGGCTCGGGTTTGATTATGACAGCGTGCGGGCGCTTAAACCCGATATCGTCTACTGTTCCATCTCGGCCTTCGGACAGGAAGGCGCGCTTAGCTCTCATCCGGCTCATGACATGGCGGTGCAAGCGCTCGCCGGATTTCTTGCAGTCAATGATGGCCCGGACGGCATGCCCGTTGTTCCCGGCGCGCCCAGCGCTGATTTGGCGGCGGGTTTAACGGCCCTTTCGGCAACGCTTATGGCGCTGATCGGCAGAGATCGGACAGGCGAGGGCGCGTATATTGACACGGCCATGTTCGACAGCCTTTTGCCATGGTGTGCTCACACCGCAGGCAGTGCAATTGCAGGAGGACCCAGCCCCGTATCAGCGCAGCAAAGATCGCTGGGCGGGGCTGGTTTTTATCAAGTTTACGAAACCTCAGATGGCAAGCATGTCGCACTGGGCGGGCGCGAGATCAAATTTGCGCGCAATCTGCTCACTGCATTGGGGCGACAAGACCTCATCTCCCATGCGGAACGCGAAGCTGGCGAACAGGGTGAACTCATAGCATTCCTGCGCGAGACCTTCGCCAGTCGCACGCGCGATGAATGGGTGCAATGGTTCGCCAACAAGGACGTGGCCTTTGCCCCGGTGCTCAATTTCCGCGAAGCTCTGGACGAACCGCACGTCGCTGAACGCGGCATTTTGGTTCAAAGCGAGGACGGTGCGCATCATATCGCCCCGCCTATCCGTTTTGCGGGGGAGAAGTGGTCTCCGGGTCCAACGCCCGAATTGGGTAAAAAATGAAACGTTCAGCTGTCGAGGTCGATATGCATCGCGTAAGCGAAGCGGTCTCCGGGGTGATGGCTCACCGAAATTTCGTAAACCTGCCCCTTGGGATCAAGGTAGCAGCGAATGATCCGCAACACCGGGTCACCTTTATCGATTTCAAGAAAGCTTGCGACGCGGGTATCGGCCGTGATCGCCTGAATATCCTGCGTCACCCGGCCAATGGTAACGCCTGCAATCCGCTCAATTTGACTGAACAAAGTGCCTGCGGCCAGATCAAGCTCATCCACGGCATCGCCCAACCTTTCGTGGAAATACGCATCGGTGACCGCAATCGGCGCTGTATCGGGCGATTGCCTGCGAACCCCGCGAAGCCTGCGCCAAATGCCTTTGGTGTCTTCGCCAATTTGTTCAGCCACAACTTCTTGCAATGGCCCTTTATCGCGTTCTTCGTAAACCACTTCACTGGTGCGCGCATATTGCAGCAGCTCCCCAATGTTCGACAAGGGTTGATGCAACGCTCCCCCGCGTGCGGCGGCAGGTTGGACAGTCGTCCCCGATCCTCGCCTGCGCGCAATCAATCCTTCGGTTTGAAGCCGTTTCAGCGCTTCACGCACGGTAAAGCGGCTGACATCATATTCGCGGCACAACGCGGTTTCGGTCGGGAAAGGCTGTCCGTCGGCAAAAGCACCAGCAACAATAGATTCGCGCAGCTTGGCCGCCACCTGAAGGTAGCGGGGTATCTTTTCTTTGGAAGGCGCAGGCGCGTCAGCCAAGGTGTTCTCCGATTCCCCGAAATAGGGCAGGGGGTCGGTGTATGACCGAACCGCTCGTCTCGCAACTCTCTGAACGTTTGTGTCGACCGATTGGAGATGCGGCCAAAACGCGTGCGCGGCTACATTTGCTCGATTGGCTCGCTTGTATTGCAGGAGCAGGGTCAAGCGAGGCTGGCCAAGTTGCGCGCAAGGTTACCGATTATGCATGGGAGCGTTCAACCTATCTCGGCAATGTGCTGGAAATGGATGATGTCCATCGCACCGCTTTGCTGCATCCTGGACCTGTGGTGTGGCCTATCGCGATGAGCGTTGCCGGTGCAAGCATGGAACAACGGCTACAAGCGGCGGTGCGCGGGTACGAGGCGATGATTGCGATTGGCGCGGCTTTCGATGCGCATCACTATGCCCATTGGCACCCAAGTGCGACCGCGGGCGTTTTTGGCGCAGCAGCAGTGATGGGATCGCTCCTCGATTTCTCTGCGGATCAATACAGCGATGCGTTCGGGAATGCCGGATCGGTCGCAGGCGGGCTGTGGCATATGCGGCATGATACAGGCGTGCTCACCAAACAATGGCACATCTACCACGCGGCTCGCACAGGTCGCGATGCAGCCATCCATGCAATGGCAGGGGCGCACGGGCCAGCCGCCATTCTCGAAGGGCCTCAAGGTCTGTTTGCCGCTGCAACAAAAGAGCCGGGCGCGCTTGCCGGGGGTGATAAAGGCTGGTTGATTGCCGAGGTCAGTTTCAAACCGTTTGCCGCGTGCCGTCATGCGCATCCTGCGATTGATGCAGCGATGCAGCTGCGCGAGGCGGGCAATCTATCTGCACCGTTCATGGTCGAAACATTTGCAGATGCGCTCACCTTTTGCGATCGGCCTAATCCAACAAGCGAGCTTGAAGCCAAGTTCTCATTGCAACACGCAATTGCCGTTGTCGCCGATGGACGCGCAGCAAAGCCAGAAGATTTCACACCGGATGCTATCGCGCAGCTTGCCGATTTGCGCGATCAAGTGAGCGTTGCTGAAGATCCTTCGATTACAGCGCGTTATCCTGCGCATTTTGGAGCACGTGTGAATGGACATGAAATTGTCGATACGCTGGGTGATCCCGAACGCCCCGTAAAAGCAAATCACATTATCGAAAAAATGCGCACCCTTGCCAGCTGGGGGTCCTTGGCTTCGACCGAGGCGATTGATGTGGCGCTCAATTCTCAAGATGCCACGCGCATCGATGCTATGTTGGCCAGGTGGCTGGGATGAGCGCGACCAAAGCCATCCTCGAATTCGCTGGCGGCGATCACACGCTGCCCAAACACGTGCGAGCAGATACCGTTCGGCTTTTGGCCGACACATTGGCAGGCGGCGCGGCTGGGGCACAATCAGCCGAAGCGCGCAAAGTGAAAGCGGCACTGGGAGCTTTCGGTTCTGATCCAGAAGCGCGGCTTTTGTGCGGCGGAGAAGTTCCAGCGGCTTCGGCGGCGTTCTTCAATGGCTTTGCGATCCATTGCCTTGAATGGGATGCGGTGCATGAAGGCGCTGTGGTCCATGCTCTGTCGGTTGTCACCGCTGCGGTGATGGCGCAGTGCGATGGCATTGCGAACAGCGGGGCCGTGATGGACCCGGACAATGTGCTCACAGCGATTGCAGTGGGCGTGGATATTGCAAGCGGTTTGGGGCTGGCAGCAACGGGACCGATGGCATTCTTTCGCCCGGCAACCGCTGGCGTGATCGGGGCGGCATTGGCCGCCGCGCGGCTGACCGATATCCCGGCAGACAAATACGCAGACGTTATGGGCCTCGCCTATTCCTTTGCGAGCGGCACCATGCAAGCCCATGTCGAGGCGTCCATTGCGTTGCCCTTGCAAATCGCCAATGCCGCACGCGCGAGTGTGATGGCAGTGCGGTTGGTTGAATGTGGTCTTGATGGTCCTCATGACGCGCTCGAAGGGCCATTTGGGTATGCAACGCTATTGGAGCCGCTCGACCTGTCGCGATATGTGGCTGATCTGGGCAAAGTCTGGCGCATATCCGAAGTTGCGATCAAACCTTTCCCCTCAGGGCGCGCAAGCCACGGAGCATTGGGAGCGCTTGAGCAGCTGCACCGCGAAGGTGTGCGTGTGGGCGATGTTGCAAGGCTCGAATTGTTCGCACCGCCTTTGATTGAGCGGCTGGTTGGCCGCCCTTACAAACCCGATATGACCGCTGCCTATGCGCGGCTGTGCCTGCCGATCCTTGCGCCATTGATGCTGCGTGATGGGATTATTGATCCCGCTTTGTTTGATGATGGCGCGCTGCATGCAGGCGAATTGACACAGCTGGCAGCGAATGTGTCCGTATCGCTTGATGGCAATTGCGATGGCAATGCGATGGCTCCTCAACGCCTGGTGCTCACCACCAAAGCTGGCGAGATAATAGAGCGCATAATCACTGCCAATCTTGGCAGTATTGCGAACCCGATGAATGCCGACCAGTCAGCGGCGAAATATGCTCTGTGCCGCAGGCTGGCAGGCGATGCGGGCGATCCGCGAATTTTCGATAATCCTCTTTCTTATTGTGCGAATTTATTATGACCTATCCTACCTATTTCGAAGCGCTTGATGCCAAGCAAATGCTTGCCGATTATCCTGTCGGCGAGGCTTTCGTGGACCGATATAAAGCCATGAGCCGCGATGAATTGTTCGCGATACAAGATGCGCAATTCAAACGCTTGATGGTGAAAGGCTGGCAAGTGCCGTTCTACCAGCGTTTGTGGGGCGCAAAAGGGATCGAAGCAGGCGATATCAAGGGCCTCGAAGACATCACCAAGCTGCCGGTTTACGACAAGACCGACCTGATGGCCTCAATCGCCGAGCATCCGCCCTATGGCGATTTTCACGGTATGGGCCCGGCTGCCACGCGCGATCCAGTGGTCTTTCACACCACATCTGGGACCACCGGCAAACCGCAGGTTTTGATGTTCGGTCCCAAAGGCCGCGAAGTGGGCAATTTGCTGGTTGGGCGCATGTATCGCTGGATGGGATTGACAAGCGATGATGTGGTCCATTCGGTCTATGGCCACGGCATGATAAATGGCGGGCATTACATCCGCGAAGCGGTCACGAAATTCACCAATTCGATCTTCCTGTCAGCTGGGACCGGTATCGAAACGCGTTCCATCAACCAAGTGCAACTGATGGCTGATTTCGGAGTGACGGCCATTGTCGGCTTTGTCGATTATGTCCGCAAACTGGCCACCACCGCTGAGGCTGAGGAATTGTTCGACAAGATCAACATCCGCATGATTATCGGGCATCTCGGCACAGAAGATCGCGCTTCGACAGAAGCTGCATGGCACGGGGCAAAAGCGTATGACTGGTACGGCGTCGGCGACACCGGCACCATTGCAGGCGAAGGGCCAGAGCGCGATGGCATGTATGTGTGGGAAGATGCGCAATATCTCGAATTATTGGGGGTCGATGACGGCGCGCCGGTCGCAAAAGGCGACACAGGCGATATGGTCGTCACGTGCCTTTACAAGGACGATATCGCGCCATGCATCCGCTTTAACACGCACGATATCACGCACGAATTGGATGGCCGCGGAGAGATCGCTTTCAAACGCATTGCCGGTTTCAGGGGGCGCTCTGACAACATGGTCAAACTGCGCGGCATCAATGTGTTCCCTCACGCTATCGGGGCAATCATCGAGAACCGCCCGGACCTTACCGGAGAATATGTCTGCCATCTCACTCGCGATGCAAGCGGGCGCGATGCGATGCGCGTGACACTGGAAAGCAATGGCGGGACTGATGCGCAGGCATTGGCGCAAACGCTGAAACAGGGCCTGGGTGTCGAAGTCGAGATCGCATTGTGCGATGCGGGCGGGACCGCAAGCGTGACAGAGATCGACAAGCGGCAAAAGCCCCTTCGCCTGATTGATGAGCGGGGCGTATAAGACGCGCCATGCTCGATCCTTACAACGCCTTTTTATATCGCGATGATGCCGCCACTGGCGGGGAAGGCCCGCTTGGCGGGATGAGCGTTGGGGTCAAAGCCAATATCGCGGTCAAAGGCATGCCCCACCATGCAGGCCTTGGCGCGTGGGAGGATCGCTGTGCGGACGCAGATGCTGAGGTGGTGGCAAAACTGCGCGGCAGCGGCGCAGCCATTATCGGCATTCTCAACATGGAAGAAGGCGCGCTGGGCGCAAAGACCGACAATCCGCATTTCGGCCCCACGCACAACCCTCACAAGCACGGTTACTCCCCCGGCGGATCATCCGGCGGCAGCGGCGCAGCAGTGGCCGCAGGATTGTGCGATATTGCGCTTGGTACGGACACGATGGGATCAGTGCGCATTCCGGCCTCGCATTGCGGGGTTTATGGTTTCAAGCCTGCCACCGCGCGAGTGAGCCAGGACGGATTGCTCCGCGCTGATCCAACGCTCGACGCCATCGGACCGCTCGCGCGTGATCTTGGCATATTGGAACACGCCGCGCGCCTCATCAGTGACTTTGGCAAAGGCGATATCGAGAGCGCAGGTGCGGTTCTCACAGATCACGCAGTAGACGTCGATCTGCCCATTGCCGCGACATTTGAAGCGGTTATCGCGAGCCTCGATAATCCTCCCGCGCAAATCTCGTTAAGCCATCCACTGTCGCGCATCCGGTTCGCGGGATTTATCGGCGTGTCGAAGTTTATGGCAGAGGAATTGGCCGGTGTACCCGTATCGGAAAACCTCGCCAAGCTTTTGACTTATGGTCCAAAACGGTCTGACGAGGACCGCGCACAGGACCAAAAGATACTTTCTCAAACCCGCGATGAACTGCACGATCTGATAGCCAGGCACGGCTTTCTTATCATGCCCACCGCGCCCAACACCGCATTCCCGCATGCCGATGCAGAGCCCGCAGCGCAGGCCGATTTTACCTGCCTTGCCAATATTGCAGGATTGCCCGCAATCAGCCTGCCAATGGGAACCACATCCGATGGCCTGCCGATGGGTGTGCAAATTGTCGCGGCAAGCGGCAACGAGACAGGCCTATTCGCGCTCGCTCGCCAAATTGATGCCAAACTCGGCGCTTATCGCGCGCCAACAACAGGAGCCTAGACCCATGCGCATTATCGTTCCGTTTAATCTGAAACCTGGCACCAATGTGGCCGAATATGAGGAATGGGCCAAAACCAAGGACGTACCCACTGCCAGCGCGCTGCCGTCAGTCAAAAGCTTTACCGTGCACAAGGCAACTGGCCTGTTTGGCGATCCCGATACGCCGCCGCCTTACGCCTATTTCGAAGTGCTCGACATCACCGATATCGACGCCTTTGTCGCCGATGTGTCGGACCCTGCATTCCAAGAGAAAGCAGCGCCCTTTCAAGACTATGCCGATGCGCCGCAATTTATCCTGACCGAAGACATTTAAGAGGGATCTTCGATTGATGAGCAAGTACAAAGGCAAAACGGTTGTCGTCACCGGATCGGGCAAGCAAAAAGGGTTGGGCCAGGGCATTTTGCAAGCTTTTGCTGATGAAGGCGCGAATTGTGTTGTCTCTGACCTGACGATTGATGCTGAAGCAGAAAGCGTCGCCGATGATTTGCGCGCGCGCGGAGCCAAGGTGGCGTTGATCGCGTGCGATGTGTCGAAGGCCCAGGACTGCCAGGCGCTGGTGGCTCAAACGCTGGAACATTTCAGCACGCTTGATGTGTTTGTGAACAATGCCGGGATCGGCTTTAAGATGAAGCCACTGCTTGAAGTCGATACAAAAGACGAATGGGATCAGGTGATTGCGGTCAATTTGTCAGGTGCTTTCTATGGAACGCAGGCCGCTGCACGCGCAATGGCAGAGGCTGGTAATGGGGGGCGCATCATCAATATCGCCAGCCAGGCCGCCAAAACCGGTTTTCCGCATCTGCCCGCCTATGTTTCGTCAAAGCACGGCATGGTGGGCCTGACGCGCGCGTCGGCTGTGGAACTTGGCGCGCATGGGATTACGGTGAATGCCGTTTGTCCAAACCATGTGACAACGGGCCTGGGCGCGCAGCAAAATGAGTATTTCTCCAAACTGCTGGGCTTTGAAAAAGTCGAAGATTACCTCGCCAACATGAGCGCCAAAAACCCCATGGGCCGTCCCGGTCTGCCCAGTGACACGGCAGCGGCATGCTTGTGGCTGGCAAGCGATGAGGCATTTTATGTTACCGGCGAAGCGCTGAACGTGTCGGGCGGGGAAGAGATGCATTGATATTTGGGCTGGCACCGAGGTCAGCATGGATATGCTGACCGCACCGAACGTGAGTGAGGAAAAGAAACCAAGCCCGTCTCCCCGTGCGAAAGCTGGGATCGCGTGCGGATAGGTCGAAATAAGTTGAAGGAGATCCCAGCTTTCGTTGGGATGACGTGATTATGCAAGAAGAACGCATGGACTTACCTGGCGGCGCAAAGATCGCGCTCAGCGTCGTCGTCAATGTCGAAGAGGGCAGCGAGATGACGATTGCTCGCGGCGATCGGGGCATGGAGCCAGTCGATGAGCTGGGCGTTTTCGTAAAGTCGAAAATCCGCAATTATTCCAATGAGAGCAATTACCTTTACGGGATCAAAGCGGGCGCGCCGCGGATTGTGAAATTGCTCAAACGCTATGACATCATGGCAAGCTGGACGGTGGCGGCGATGGCGCTGGAAAACCATCCCGAGATCGCGCAGGCCATTGTCGAGCTGGGTCATGAACCCGTCAGCCATGGATATCGGTGGGTGCATCAGTTCAAGATGGACGAGGAGGCCGAGCGCGAGTTTATTCGCAAGGCCACGCAAAGCATTGAAAAGACGTGCGGCGTGCGCCCCTATGGCTGGCTGTCGCGATACCTGCTGACCGACAATACGCGGCGGTTGTTGCAGGAAGAGGGGTATAGCTATCACATGGATGATTATTCCGGCGATGTGCCGTTCTGGGATCGCGGGACGACTGGAAAGCCCCTGAAAAAGCCAATGTGCATCATGCCCTATCAGCTTGATAACAATGATATGAAGATGTGGACCGACCCTGCGCTTACCCCGCATCAATGGCTCGATTATGCGAAAGCGAATTTCGATCAGGTGTACCGAGAGGGCGAAGAGGGTAACCCCAAGATGATGTCGCTCGGCCTGCATCTGCGGATCATCGGGAGGCCGGGGCGCATCTGGGCTTTGGAAGAATTCTTCAAGCATGTGCGCACGCGCGACGGTGTCTGGGTGACGACGCGCAAGGCGATTGCCGATCACTTCATGGCGGAGAACCCGGCGTGAGCGCCCAAACCGACAAACTGCGCCTGGAAATAGACGGCCCCATCGCGCATTTGCTGATTGATCGGCCTGACAAACGCAACGCTTTTAACATGGCCATGTGGGAAGCGATGCCAGCCTTGTTGAAGGAGGCTTGCGCGGCTGAAGGGGTGCGCCTGCTTGTGCTGCGTTCCTCGCAGGAAGAGGGCGCGTTTTGCGCTGGTGCGGATATCAAGGAGCTGCTGGCGAACAAGGATGACGCTGGCTGGCGCAGCGCCAACCAAGCCGCAATCAATCGCGTGCAATACGAACTGGCGCGGCTTGAATTGCCGAGTGTTGCGCTGATCGGTGGGGATTGCATTGGCGGGGGATGCGGGCTGGCGCTCGCGTGCGATTTGCGTGTTGCGGTGAGCAAGGAAGCGCGGTTCGGGATTACGCCTGCGAAACTGGGGCTTGTGTACCCGCTGCACGATGTGAAACTGCTGACCGATTTGGTCGGGCCGGGGCAGGCGAAACGGATGCTTTACACCGGCATGCTCATCAAGGCTGACGAAGCGCTGCGCATTGGGTTGATTGAGGAAATCACGGATGCGCCAAAATCGTTGATTACAGGGCTACTAGCAGCCAGTCCCCACACAATTCGCGAAACCAAGAAGTTTGTGCGCCGCGTGCTCGATGGACAGGCTGAGGATGATGAGCAGACCCTGAAAGTGTTTGGCGATGCCTTCACGGGCGCTGACTTCCTGGAAGGAACGACTGCATTCGTCGAAAAACGTATCCCGGAGTTTAAAACATGAGCCAAGAACAAAAGATAGCGCACGGGACCATTATGGGCGGCCTTTCAACCGTTCCCAGCCTTGCCGCCGCATTGAAAGGGTATCGCGATTGTCTGGGGCTGGAAGTGGTCGAGGAGGGCGCATTGCCCGGCGATCTCGCTGCAAGCTGGGGCTGCGATGGCAATGCCGGATCGCCCTATGCTGTGCTGCGTCCTCAAAGCGCGAGCCCATGCTGGTTCCGCCTGATCGAACAGGCTGACCACCCCGATTTCAAACCCACACGCAGCTATGGCTGGGCTGCATTTGAATGCACGGTCGAAGATGTGTGGCACTGGCCCAAAGTGGTCGAGGATGCCGGTTTCCAAATCGTTGGTCCGCCCAAAGTGCTTGAAAATATCGAACCTGCTTTCATCCCCATGCAGGTGCTGGGAACGGGCCGGGAAATGGTCTATCTCAATCAGGTTTTGGGCGATTTGCCCGATACAGACCTGCCGCGTGCGGATTGCGGCGTCGATCGTATTTTCATAGTCGTGCTCGCAACACCTGATCGCAATGCAAGCATTGATTGGTATGCAAATCGTATCGGCCTCACGCGCGGGAGCGATTACACTCTGCCTTATTCGATGATCAACGATGCGTTTGGCCTGCCCGCCGATACCCAGACTACGATCAGCATGGTGCAGCACAAACGCATGCCGATTGTAGAAGTGGACGATTACCCGCAAGAGGCGACCGCGCGACCCCGGTATGATAGCAAGCTTCCCCCCGGCAATGCGATGGTGAGCCTTGCTGTCGAAGACCTCGATGCCTGCGATGTGAGCTGGATCACACCTCCCACCGCGCGAGAGGGCGCCTTGTATGAAGGCAGGCGCGCTGGCGCGACTATCGGTTTGGGAGGAGAACTGGTTGAGCTTGTTGAGGTGGGTGCATAATCATGCGCTGTCTGCTTGCTACTTGATCCGCTATATGGCGTTCGATAGCGCGCGCGGATTTCTTGAGCGGATCTATGACGATTTCATGCGCCTGCCTGATATCGGCTGGGTGCAGGCGCGCTCGGTCACGCTTTTATATGATGGCATTATCAGCAACACCGTGACATGGAACGAGGCAAGGATTGGAGAGATGATCGATCCTGCCATCTTCACCCCGCCACAGGAGGAAAACGAGTGACCTTGTTCGCATTTATCTGCCGGGATGCCGCCAATGCTGTGAGCATTCGCGACCGATTGATTGCAGATCACCTCGCCCATATTGAAAACGTGATGGACAAGATCGCGATCGCAGGCCCATTAAAACAGGGCGAAGACACAGTCGGATCGCTGCTTGTCATCAAAGCCGAAAGCGAAGCCGAAGCGCGCGAAACATTCGAAGCTGATCCCTATTTCGCTGCTGGCGTTTGGGATGAAGTGAAAGTCGATCACTTCCTTGGTGTGGCAGGTGATTGGGTCGGCGGCGCGGCCTGGAAGCAATGATTTAAGATCAAGCCCGCTTGTGACTTCCAACATCCCATGTATCGGATGAATAGGTCTCGTTGGCAAATGCCAATGGTTTATCTTCAAGCTCTGTCGCGAGAGTATCATTCCAGCGGTTGAGGAAACCAAACAGGCCGATCACACCCATGATCTCCATGATCTGCCGCGGCGAAAAATGAGTCTCGAGCGCTCTGAAATGTTCATCCTTTGCGCCATTGGGCTGTGTGCCAGCTGCTAGCGCCAAATTGAGCGCAGCACGTTCGGCATCGCTGAACAAATCGCTGACATGATAATCCCAGACAGAAGCAATTTTCTCCTCGTCACACCCCGCCATCTGCACCGCCCCATGCGCGGTATGCGCCTGGCAATACCGGCATCCTGCAGCGCCGCTGGTAATTGTGCCGATCATGCGTTTAAGAACCGGATCAAGCTCGCCGGGTTTGTAGATGACCTGAACCAGTTGTTCCATCGCTTCGAGGAGTTCAGGCCAATGCGCCATGGTCAGCACATCATTGGGAGCAAAGCCCATAATTTTCTGCGCTGACTCCATCGCTTTGCGTGTTTTGGGCGACAAGTCTTCTATCTTCATTGGTGCAATGCGCTTCATTCGTCTGCCTCTTCCACAAAATCACCTGGCACTGCATCAGGCGCCAGATTATCAATATCACGCCACAGCTTCCAACCATCGTCTTGCCATTTGTAAACGAGGAAGGATCGGCCTGCGACCAGGGTCGGTTGGCGTCCGGGAAAGAGGATGTCCATGCGGTATTTGGCCGTTACAAAGCCTTTATCGTCTGGACCCCAATCGCCTTCCAGGACGACTTCTTCATTCTTGAAAGCAAACGTCACGTCAGCGCCCGCATTTGGAAGCCGTTGAAGAAAGGTGACGATTGCATCTGCGCCTTCGATTTTCTCATTGCCTTGCGTCATCAGCACTGCATCATCGGTATATAGCGCGCGAAGGGCTACCCAGTCGCGCGCCATATAAGCGCGCCGCCAAAGCTCGCCTGCCTCGGCCAATTGCGCCTCACGGGTTTGCTGGATCGCGCTCCATTCAGCTTTCATCCCCTCAGAGGGCTGGCATGCACAAAGCGCGGTTGTGATCCCAAGCAGAATTGCGGCCCGCATCATGGCATCAGCACCGTTGAACCGGTTGTCTTGCCCGATTCCAAAGCGCGATGCGCCTCAGCGGCATCTTTTAATGCAAAAGTTTGACCGATCGTCACAGATAAAGCGCCTTTCTCAAACATGTCCCAAACGCGCGCCGCTCCTGCCGCGCGTTCACCGGGGTCCTCGTAATAATGGAACAGCATGGGGCGCGTGTTAAACAGAGATCCCTTCATTGCAAGCACGCCCACATCCACTTCGCCCACTGGGGCATCGGCATTGCCGTAATTGATGATGAGGCCTTGTCTGCCGGTCGCATCAAGCGAGGTTTCCCATGTCGAACGGCCAATCCCGTCAAAGGTGACACGAACTCCTGCGCCGCCCGTGATTTCGCGAGTGCGCGCGGCGGTATCCTCTTGCTTGTAATGGATGATGTGGTGTGCGCCCGCCGCACGCGCGGCTTGCGCCTTGGCTTGGGTGGAAACAGTGCCGATGACTTCAGCGCCAATGTGGTTGAGCCATTGGACGAGCAACAGACCCGTAGCGCCAGCGGCGGCGTGAACGAGGACAGGCCAGCCCGCTTCAACCTTGCCGCAGCGTTCAACCAGAAATTCGGTGGTGCACGCTTTCAGGATCGCAGCGGCGGCGGTTTTGTCATCGATGCTGTCTGGCAAGCGGAACAAGTGTTCAGCGCCGATATTGCGGTGCGTGGCATACGCTCCCAGCAGCGGGCCGAATGTCGCGACCCGGTCGCCTTTTGCAAAGTCACGCACACCTTCGCCCACAGCGATAATGCGCCCGGCTGCTTCCAATCCCATGCCGCTGGGCAAGGGCGCGGGGTAAATGCCGCGCCGGTGATAGGTATCAATGTAATTGAGGCCCACTGCGCCGTGTTCAATCGTAACTTCGCCGGGGGCTGGGGCGGGGTGGTCTTCGGTGATCCATTCGATCACTTCAGGGCCGCCCGTTTTGTTAAAGACCGCGCGGGTTGATTGGCCAATTGATTGCATGATTTCAAGTATCCGTTCTGCTGCAGCTGGCTTGCACCCAGCGTAGGTTTACTCCGACAAGACTGGCATCAGGCGATGCCCATGAATAGCTTTCTGCGCGCTCTGGATCATCCTTGTGGATGTAGAGCACAAGGGAGGGTTTGTTGCGGCTGCCCTTGGCCCAGGTGACATTGCGCACGCGCAAAGTGACATCGGGCGCCATGCCGTCTCCTGGCACGCTCACACGGCCCCCTTGATCGAAGATTTTGAGCTTGCTCGCAAAAGTCCAATCATCGCTGCCATCGGGCTTGCTTGCGTATTTTCGCACCGAAACCCAGCATGACATGGGCCGCGAACGGCGCAGTTCGCTCGTGCCGATCTGCAATCCGCCGCCTTTGCGAGGGGAAAGGCCTGGGATGGCGCCGCTGGACCAGTCGCTGATCGCTTCGCCAAAGCCATCAACGCGCCGCCATTGGCCGTCATCCTTGACTTCGAACCCGGCCCACGGCGGTTTCTCGCGGCCCTCTTCCTCAGCGAAATAGATGTCTTCGTTATTGGTCCAGATACCGGGCGCAAGACTGTCTTGTGCGGCGGCAGGCACAGCGAGTGCGGCAAGAATGAAGCTGAACAAAGCGGTGCGTACGTGCATGGGTGTAAGGCATAGTCTGCGCGCGACCGGATGAAAAGAGTTGTCCGGACAAATTATGGGTCATGCGGCTTATGGGATGGGGATTGCCGTTTCGCATTTTAACCGCTCCATCGCAAAACTGGCAGAGACATCGGAAAGCGTGGCTGCCGCAATCAGCTTTTTGTAGACCCGGTCATAATCGGCGACATCGCGCACGAGGATTTTGAGCAAGTAGTCAATGTCGCCTGCCATCCGGTAAAATTCCACGACTTCGGCAATGTCAGCGGTGGCTTTGGAGAATTTCTTGAGCCAGGCGGCTGAGTGGTCATCGGTTTTTATCGAGACGAAAACGGTGACATTGAGTCCCACCGCTTCGGGAGAAACGAGCGCGACGCGGCGTTCGATAACGCCGCTTGCCTCAAGCTTTTTCACTCGCCGCCAGCACGCATTGGTGGACAGGTGAAGTGTGTCTGCCAACGCTTCGAGCGAAACAGATGCATCAAGTTGCAGCGCTTTGAGGATCGCCCGGTCGTTTTCATCAAATTTTTGCACTGAAATACTCATATAGGAGAAATTATCACATTATTATCATCTGAGCCAGAAATTTCAGTAATGATTTTGCACCACCAAAAGGGGCATTCTCAGTATGTACTTAATGAGGTAATCTCCCAATGCTCGATCAAATATCCGCCGCCCCGACACTAGGATGGGCCTGTCTTGAAAAACTGGTCGGAAACACGCCCCTGCTGCGCCTCGATCTGAGATATCTGGACCGCGATCTCACGGTTTTTGCCAAAGCTGAAATGTTCAATTTTTCAGGCTCAATAAAAGACCGAATGGCATTGATGATCCTGAAGCGTGCAATGGAAACAGGAGCGCTTCAACCTGGTCAGCGTATCGCCGAGGCGACCAGCGGCAATGCAGGAATTGCGCTCGCCGCTATGGCGCGAGCTTTAGGGCATCCGATCACTATTTTCATGCCGGACTGGATGAGCAAAGAGCGTCAGGCTTTGCTCAAAAGCCACGGCGCTGACCTGCGTCTTGTCTCCAGGCAAGAGGGCGGATTTCTCGGCTCGATCGCGATGGCAGAATCAATGGGAAAGAACGAAGGTGCCTTCTTGCCAAGGCAATTTGCAAACCCCGACAATTGTTTTGCTCACTATGCTGGTACAGGGCCGGAATTGTGGGCTCAATTGCAACAGGAAGATACCGAACTGGGCGCTTTCATTGCAGGGGTTGGCACAGGCGGCACTGTGATGGGCGTTGGCAAATATTTGCGGGAGAAGGATCCAGAAATAGCGGTTCATCCCATGGAGCCAGCACAGTCACCCACGCTGACCACCGGGCACAAGGTAGGCTCGCACCGGATCCAAGGTATTTCGGATGAATTCATCCCCGAAATCGTGAAACTCGATCAGCTGGATGCGGTTGTCGCCGTCGATGATGGTGATGCGATTTTGATGGCTCAAAAGCTTTGTAGCGAAATCGGACTTGGTGTTGGCATATCTTCAGGCGCTAATCTCATCGGAGCAATTCGTCTCGCCGTTGAGCGCGACGATGGCAAAGCGATTGCCACGATCTTTTGCGATGGATTGCTGCGATATCTTTCAACCGATCTGTGCAAGAGCGAGTGCGTAAAGGCGGATTGCATTACGCCGCAGGTCAAGATCGTCAGCAGCAAAGTAATTCAGATTTAGCAGGCTTGCGATCCGCAGGATCTGATCGTGATTTCACCCCATGGACCGCTGGAAATGCAGAGCTATCCGGAACGCGAACAAAATCTGCATCATTTGAGTGTCAGGCAGCCCAAGGGCCCGTGATCGCCACCGTGCGCGTCGGGCCATAGGCGTTCACAAAGAACCACTTGCCGTCGGGAGAAAAACAGCCGCCAGCAAGCTCAGTCTGCATATTGAGCCGGGCAAAGGCATATGGCCGTCCATCAGGCGTTATCCCTCGCACGTGGTTGTCCACGACCTCAGTGTAAGCATCCTCGCAAACGAGCAGATGGCCATTGGGCGCAACGCACAAATTGTCGCCATAATTGAACTGAGTGATGTCGTCGCTTTCGAAGAACAGCTCCACCCGATCAGGGCCATTGCCGCGCCCGGGAATCAACCGGAAGATCTGGCCCAGTTTCTTTGCCCCGCCATTGGTGGAACAGAAATAGAGATCATCTGTGCCCATATGGATACCTTCACCGCGCGCGATGATCGCTGCACCTTTAGCAGCGGCGCGATTGCGCAAGTCGTCCATAGGCGCTTCGACATTGTCGAGATCCACCCAACTGACGCCGTAGCTTTGACGCAGCGGCATGCTTGTTCGGTCCCAATTTCGGGTATCGGTGATGCCTTCAATTACCATGGCTTGCAGCTTGCCGCCATCTGCAAGCTTGCCCGGTTTATTGGGCAGGAAACGATAGAGCACGCCGTCATCGCGGTCCTCGGTTTCGTAGATATAGCCTGTCGCGGGATCGACGCAGGCCGCTTCGTGATTGAACCGACCCATCGCGCGCAGAGGCGCAGGATCGACAAGGCCTGTCGCATTACCGGGAATTTCAAAGACCCAGCCGTGATTGACGGCAAGACCCTCACCATACTTTTGACCCGGCCCAGTCGGCGCCTCTTCGCAAGTCAGCCAGCTGCCCCATGGCGTGACGCCGCCTGAACAATTGCGGATTGTCCCGCCCAGCGTCCTGAACTGGCGTTTCACCTCCAGCGTTTCGGCATCGAGCACAATATTGGTAGTGCCGCCCGGAGTGATCTTCCCATTCCAAGTTCCAAAGCCTTTTGCGATGGGGCCGCCAGAATCCTGGGTCGGGATTAGCTCATGATTGCGCACCAGCACAATTTCGCCCCTTCCATCCGAACCTGTGGCCAAATCAAGGCACCCCATACCATCGGCATTGTCAGGCACGGTTCCGCCATCGCTCATTGTATCGCCAAGGCTTGACAGAAGGCGATAGGAAAAACCCTCGGGCAGATCGAGCATGCCGGCAGGATCGGGAACAAGCGGGCCGTAATCTGTAAAGCTCGAACCGGAAGATGCGAGCGAAGCACCGCGCGTCATACATCCGCTGGCCAGCAAGGCAGCAAAGGCAGAGCCGGTGGCGGCGAGGAATTGGCGGCGATTGGTGTTTGGATGAGGCATGAAAACGAATCCCTGGTTTCGATGCGGAAGATAGCGGAACAGTGCTACGATCAAAAGATACAAGCGGCCCCGGCTATTCAGTCCTGAGCGCTTCGATGGGAGACAATCGCGACGCACGGATCGCGGGATAGCCCCCAAAAAGAAGGCCGAGGAAGGCAGAAAACGCAATCGCGCCTAATGCTGTGCCAAGACCAATAGGCACCGGAAACTCGGCGAAAACGGTGAGCGCGGCGCCTGCGCCCCATGCCAGCACCAACCCGACAGCGCCGCCCAGAACGCACAGCACAGCGGCCTCAACCAGAAACTGATTGCGGATATCTGCGCGCCGCGCACCCAAGGCCATTCTGAGGCCAATCTCGCGCGTTCGTTCTGTCACACTGACGAGCATGATGTTCATTATCCCGATCCCGCCGACAAGGAGCGATATGGAAGCGATGGAGACGAGCACGGCTTGCAGGATGCCGGTGATGAATTGGCTTTGTTCGACGAATTCTTCGGTGGTGCGCACAGTGAACGGCGTCGGCTCGCCTTCCTCCACGCGGTAACGGTCGGAAAGAACCGCGATGATATCATCCTTACCGCGCGACAAGGACGCGCCTTCGTTGAACGCGACAAAGGCGACTTGCAAATCGTCAGGACCCGGCAGAGCATCACCTGTGAAGCGTTGCCGCATGGTCGTGATCGGCATGATGAGCGTGTCATCACTATCATCGCCAAGTGTCGATCCTTTTTCTTCAAGCAGGCCGATGATTGAGAAGGGAACTCCGTTGACACGTACGGTTTCGCCGACGGGATCGAAGCCGCCAAACAGGTCTTCGGCAACTGTGCGACCCATGACAACCACGCGTGCAGCAGAGCGCACATCGCTCTCGGTGATATAGCGGCCCCTATCCGCCGGATGCGTTGTCACCAGGCCATAGCCGGGCGTTGTGCCAACCGCGCTGGTTGATGTGCTGCTGCCTGCCACCACCAGATCGACCGGCTGGAGCAATTGCGGCGCGAGCGCACGGATGTTTGAGACCTCATTTTCGATTGCTCTAAGATCACGCTGCGTCAGCCGCCCGCGTTCCCTTACTCGGCGGGGAGGGCCAGATTCCTCACCATCATCGGGGCGGGGTAGAACGATGGCCATGTTTGATCCGAAACGGTTGATAGCATTGGTAATAGTCTCTTCGGCACCGCTGCCGACAGCGACTGCGAGCGTCACGGCAAACACTCCGATCAAAACGCCGAGCATGGTAAGGACAGAGCGCAGCAGATTGGTGCGCAGCGCAGTGAGCGCAATCGCAATGTTGACGCCCCATCCGCTTAAAAAACTCCGCTTGCGAGGCGCGATAAGAGAAGGGGTTTCGTCCGCCATCAGGCGCCTACCGCGCTCGCAATTGTGCGGCTGCCGACCATCTGATCCTCAATCACTTTGCCGTCGCGAAACACAATCCGGCGCTTGGCATGATCGGCAATCTCGCTTTCGTGCGTGACGACAATCAGCGTTATCCCGGCGGCGTTCAATTCTTCGAAGACCTGCATGATGTCTTCGCTCGTCTTGGAATCAAGTGCGCCCGTTGGCTCGTCCGCCAAAAGGATCACGGGTTCGGTTACAAGCGCGCGCGCAATCGCCACACGCTGTTGCTGCCCACCCGACAATTTTGCAGGCGTATTCAGCAACCTCTCACCCAGACCCATCTCGATGAGTTTTTGCGTCGCACGTTCACGCCGGGTCTTTGTATCAAGCCCGGCATAGATTAGCGGCACTGCGACATTGTCGACAGAAGACGTGCGGGCAAGCAGATTGAATTGCTGAAAAACAAAGCCGATCTTTGCATTGCGAAGGTCCGCCAGTTCATCGCTCGACATTTCGCGAGTGGGAATGCCGTCGATAAGAACTTCGCCTCGGCTTGGCACATCAAGGCAACCGATCATGTTCATGAATGTCGATTTGCCAGAGCCTGATGCGCCCATGATCGCGACATATTCGCCGCGTTCGATACTAAGGCTGACATTGTTTACGGCATGGATCGTCTCGCCGCCAAGCGTGTAGGTTTTGACAAGACCGCGCGTCTCCACCAGCGGCCCATCATCATCCATTGAGGCAGCGCGCTTGGTCATGTTCAATCGTCATCATCGCTGATTTCGCGCGATCTCACGAGCACGTTTTGCCCATCTTCAAGGCCGCCTGCGACTTCGACAAAGTCCTCGCCGCGAAGGCCGATTGTGATTGCCTGGCGCTGGGGTTTGTAGGGTTCCTCGCCCGGCACCCACACAGTTACATCATCTTTTTTGTCGCCTGTGTCGTCATCCGTGTCATCATCTGCGGGTCGGTCGCCTTCTTGCGGCAGGAACCGTGTCGCAGCGACGGGTACGCGCAGTACATTGTCTTTTTTGCCTGTGATGATATCGACATTTGCTGTCATTCCGGTGAGCAATTTGCCATCGATATTGTCCACATCAAGGATCACAAGATAGCTTACAGAGCTTTGGTCTTGCGTCGCTGATTGGCGGATTTGCTGCACTTTTGCAGCGAAAGTTTCATCGGGATAGCTATCGACTGTAAAACGCACATCCTGCCCTTCGCGCACTTGCCCGATATCCGCTTCATCCACAGCAGCTTCGACTTGCATCCGGCTGGTGTCGGCAGCGATGGTGAACAGGTTGGGTGTCTGGAAACTGGCAGCCACTGTGCTTCCCGGATCAACCAGCTTGTCGATCACCACACCGCTAGTTGGGGCAATGATGCGCGTGCGCGACAGATCCAGTTCAGCAGAGCGCAAACTTGCAAGGCTCTGCGCGATTTGGGCCCGCGCGCTTTGAGCCTGGGCCTCTGCCGTGCTGAGCGCAGCTTTTGCAGCGCCCAACAGGTTTTCAGCCTGATCGCGCCCGGCGCTCGATACGAATCCTTTCTGCGCAAGTTCCACGCGGCGATCATATTCGCGTGTCTGCACCTCAACATCGATCCGTGATCGGATGATCGCGGCATCGGCCTGGGCAAGGCTGGCGCGCGCCAAGTCAACCTGCGCGCGGGCCTGTGTTACGGCTGCACGGGGGCGAGTGGAATCAATCTGCGCAAGCAATTGCCCCTTTTCAACCGGGGAATTGAAATCGACATAAACAGCGGTGATCTGGCCTGACACTTCTGCACCGACATTGATCGTGTTCAAGGCGCGTAAAGTGCCGCTGGCGGAAACCACACGGGTGACTTCCCCGCGTGACACTTCCTCCTCGACATATTCGTAATCGCGTGCCCCCGAAAACAGAAAGCTCGCTGCGATAAGCAGCAGAACAATGACGCCGATGGCGGTTATGATCGGGTGGCGTTTTATCCAGCCAAGAATGCCCCGCATTGTGTCCCCTTTGCCCGCGAATTACCCGGTGCGCGCGTTTCATAGTTGGTGTGGCCCCCACCATCATCGGACGCAAGCCTTGAATTTGCAGACATTGGGCGCACATCCCTTTTAGATGAAAGGCGAAAACAACACGATGAAGGACGACCGCCTCAAAGTCTGGTTTGATGGTGCCTGCCCACTGTGCCAGCGAGAAATCGCGTTGATGCGCAAACTGGACCGGGACGAAGCGATCAACTTTGTCGATGTTTCGCAAAACGGTGATCCCAACTGTCCGATCGATCAGGCGGATTTGCTCGCGCGCTTTCATGCCGAGGAAAATGGGACAGTTTTGAGCGGGGCTGCGGCATTTGCCGCGATGTGGCGCGCAATTCCTTCGCTGCGCACTTTGGGCCAGTTGGCCCGCAATAAGACCGTGCTCAGGGTGCTCGAACGGCTATACATCATCTTTCTGCGTGTAAGGCCGCGTCTGCAAAAGCTCGTGAGCTAAAATCTCTTGCCCTTGCGCGCGTCATGCGCTCAATCTTCCTTCTAACAAGGAGAGGGATTTTCATGACCTATTTCGGCGCGATGCAGAACGCGATCTACAATGCTGGGCTCAAAGGCATTCTGCCCGAATTCCCGGTGGATTTCGCGACACTGGAAAAGCGCGCGCACGAAGCATTGGGCCCAATGTTGACCAACTATGTCGCGGGCGGTTGCGGGGATGAACACACTCAAGATACCAATGCGAGCGCTTTTCACCACTGGGGCATGATCCCGCGAATGATGGTCGATTGCGCAGAACGGGATTTGTCGATCGAGATTTTTGGGCAGAAATATCACAGCCCGCTTTTCATGGCGCCAATTGGTCTCAATGGCGAAGCCTCGCAAGACCGCCACGGCGATATAGCAGCGGCCAAGGCCTCTGCAATGACAGGCGTCCCCTTTTGCGCCTCAACGCTTTCCAACGATCCGCTGGAGGATGTGAATGCGGCCTGCGGCGATACGCCCGCATGGTTCCAGCTTTACACCTCGCGCAATAAAGATGTTGCGATCAGCATGATCCAACGTGCCGAAAAGGCTGGCTATAAAGCGCTTGTGGTGACGCTCGATACATGGGTGACGGGCTGGCGTCCGCGTGATTTGAATGCGTCGAACTTTCCGCAATTGCGGGGCAAGGTTTTGCAGAATTACTTCACCGATCCTGAATTTTTGAAACTGCTTCCCAAACCTCCGCAAGAAGATCCTGAAACGGCGATCATGATCTGGGCTGGCACATTTGGCCAAGTGCTGACTTGGGAAGACATTGCCTGGTTCAAATCCGTAACGGATCTGCCGATTGTGTTGAAAGGCATTTGCCATCCCGAAGATGCGAGGAAAGCTGTCGATCACGGGGCGGATGCGATTTACTGTTCCAACCACGGCGGGCGGCAAGCTAATGGCGGCATCGCGACGATAGACCTGTTGCCGGACGTGGTTGCCGCGGCTGGCGATCTGCCCGTTCTGTTTGATAGCGGCATCCGGTCAGGCACCGATGCGATCAAGGCGATTGCGTTGGGGGCGGCAGCGGTGGGAGTGGGGCGGCCTTACACTTACGGCCTCGCACTGGGCGGAGCAGACGGTGCGGCATTCGTGCTCAACTCCATTTTGGCAGAAGCCGATTTGCTGATGGCGGTCAACGGCTATCCGACGCTTGCCGATGTACGTGCAGCAGGGGCGCAGCGGACTGATAGATAGGGGGATATTTGTCAAAGGCAGCTGCTAACACAGTGCAAAATCGGCCTGCATTGCTTTGAAAATTGGCCGGTGCGTCGGGTTGTGCTGTCAAGATAGGTGTTTTTGCGAATATTCCGAATAATTCCCATTCACGCCATAATCTGTCGCAGTACCTGCACGTTTCAACCGATACTGGCGTAAAAGCGTGATAATTTTCCTCGTTGTCTCAATTTCATACTAACTTTTCCACAGTTAGGATGATAGTTAATGCACATAACGAGTCGCGAATCGGGGACGCGAAGACAATGGAAATACCAACCATCCGGTCCAATCGGCCAGATTGCATGGGTCGCACCACATGCCTTAACGATGAAAATGCGCGTCGCGCACGGTATGGACGTATTCGTCCAATGCCTGTGCGTGGGACATTTATGAATGTTCTTTCACGCTGGTTGCCGATGGCCTGATGCTATTGGTTGCGCAGCGCATGGCACTTCATCGCGCGCAGACATGTTTTAACTGATTGTAACTTTGTTACGCTTGGCGTATCTGCCTCACCGTCTTTTTCGGTGAGGAGCGAATCATGCTGGTCGGTGTTCCCAAGGAAATCAAAACGAGTGAATTTCGTGTCGGTCTGACGCCGGAATCTGTGCGCGAATACATTGCCGCGGGTCATGGTGTAGTGGTCGAAACCGGGGCCGGGCTCGGCATCAGCAAAACCGATGAGGATTACACAGCCATCGGAGCCGAAATCGTTGACACCGCGCAGGAAGTGTTCGCGCGCGCTGACATGATTGTGAAAGTCAAAGAGCCGCAGCCTTCTGAATGGGTGCAGCTTCGCGAGAACCAGATCCTATTCACCTATCTTCACCTTGCCCCCGATCCCGATCAGGCGCGCGGGCTGATGGAGTCGGGCGTTTCAGCTGTGGCTTATGAAACCGTGACTGCGCCCGATGGCTCGCTTCCCCTGCTGGCTCCGATGAGTGAGGTTGCAGGACGCCTCTCGATCGAGGCGAGCGCGCATTCCAGCCACAAAGTCCACGGCGGACGCGGCATTTTGATGGGCGGCGTGCCCGGAGTGCTCCCTGCCAAAGTCGTCATCATTGGCGGCGGCGTGGTCGGTACGCAGGCTGCGCGCATGGCAGTGGGGCTGGGTGCAAATGTCGAGATTCTCGACCGCTCACTCCCGCGCATCCGGGAACTTGACGATATGTTCCAGGGACGCGCGACCACGCGCTATTCCAATGCAGGAACAATCGAACACGCCATCACCGAAGCCGACGTGGTGATCGGCGCGGTCCTCATTCCGGGCGCCAGCGCGCCGCGCCTTGTATCGCGTGATATGCTCAAACTGATGAAGCACCGTGCGGTTCTCGTTGATGTGGCGATTGATCAGGGCGGATGTTTTGAAACGTCCAAGCCCACCACGCATAACGATCCGACATATCTGGTTGATGACATCATCCATTATTGCGTGGCCAACATGCCGGGCGCGGTTCCGCACACCTCCAGCTATGCCTTGAACAACGCGACATTGCCGTTCGGTCTCGCCCTATCAAACAAGGGCATCAAGGCGTGCGAGGACGATCCGCATCTCGCGCCAGGTCTGAATGTGCATCAGGGCAAGATTGTAAATTCTGCAGTGGCTGAGAGCCTGGGCTTCTGATTGTTGCGCGTAATCGAACACTATTTGAACGCAATTCAGCAGTAATTTTCGCCAAAATTGCTAAATGAGCTGCGCCGACAGCGATCCAGCCAGGGCGCTCGACAATGGGGTCGAGTAGAAGGGGCGGATCACTTGAGAGTACTCTCGTGAAACATATTGATCCCCGCCCGTTGGTTCGTCAGATCAACACAGCTGCTGTCATCGACAGCCATCATAAGCCGCAAACGATGAGCGACAAGATCGCCTTCGCTTTCGTGAAATTGTTGCGGTTTTTCGCCGATACCTTTTTCGCCAAACGCTATGGCCATCGCGCCGTGGTGCTTGAGACGGTTGCGGCTGTCCCCGGCATGGTTGGTGGATTGTGGCAACACCTTCGCGCGCTGCGCCGCATGCGCGATGACGAGGGATGGATCCGCACTTTGCTCGATGAAGCGGAAAATGAGCGGATGCATCTCATGACCTTTATCGAGATTGCCCAGCCCAATTGGTTTGAGCGCGCGCTGATCGTTTCTGTGCAGCTTGTCTTCTACAACTTCTATTTCTGGCTTTACCTGTTTGCCCCGCGCACTGCGCACCGTGTTGTCGGCTATTTCGAGGAAGAGGCGGTTATCAGCTACACTGCCTATCTCGCCGAAGTGGATGCTGGTGGCCATGAGAACGTGCCCGCGCCGCAAATCGCGATTGATTATTGGCAATTGCCCGCCAATGCTCGCCTGCGCGACGTCATCATTGCCGTGCGCGCCGATGAGGCCGAGCATCGCGACGTCAATCACGGCTTTGTCGAAGCGCTTGATGAACGGCGTGAAGGTTCGCGCGATAAGAGGCGCAAACTCGGCGAAGCTTGAATGCGGTCTTGCACCTCCCGGCTCACGCGCATAGCGATGCGGATCAGACCGGGAGGAGAAGCCCATGAAAACCAGAGCCGCCGTCGCTTTTGAAGCCAAAAAACCGCTTGAGATCGTGGAACTCGATCTTGAGGGACCCAAAACCGGTGAAGTGCTGGTTGAAATCATGGCGACCGGCATTTGTCACACCGATGCCTACACCTTGGATGGACTGGACAGCGAAGGGATTTTCCCAAGCGTGCTGGGCCATGAAGGTGCAGGGATCGTGCGCGAAGTGGGAGCAGGTGTCACCTCGGTCGCGCCTGATGATCACGTCATCCCGCTCTACACACCCGAATGCCGTCAGTGCAAAATGTGCCTTTCGGGCAAAACCAATCTGTGCAGCGCCATTCGCGAAACGCAAGGGCGCGGCCTGATGCCCGATGGCACGTCCCGCATGAGCTATAGAGGCGAGACAATTTATCACTACATGGGCTGCTCGACCTTCTCGAACTTTATCGTCTTGCCTGAAATTGCAGTCGCCAAAATCCGTACTGACGCGCCGTTCAAAAGTGCATGCTATGTCGGTTGCGGTGTCACGACGGGCGTGGGAGCGGTCACGAACACGGCCAAAGTCCAGCCCGGCGACAATATCGTCGTCTTCGGCCTCGGCGGGATCGGCCTTAACGTCATTCAGGGCGCAAAAATGGCCGGGGCAGATCGCATTGTCGGTGTTGATATCAACCCTGCCAAACGCGAATGGGGCGAGAAATTCGGGATGACCGATTTCGTTAATCCCAAGCAAACCTCAGACGTGGTCGCGCATCTCGTAGAAATATTGGATGGCGGCGCGGATTATTCGTTCGATTGCACCGGCAACCCTGATGTTATGCGCCAAGCGCTCGAATGCTGTCACAAGGGGTGGGGGACTTCAATCATCATTGGCGTGGCTGAGGCAGGCAAGGAAATCTCCACCCGCCCGTTCCAACTCGTCACAGGCCGTAATTGGCGCGGAACAGCCTTTGGCGGAGCAAAGGGGCGCACCGACGTGCCCAAATTCGTCGATTGGTACATGAACGGCAAGATCGCGATTGACCCGATGATTACGCATCAGTTGACGCTGGAGGAGATTAACACAGGCTTTGAACTGATGCATTCAGGTGAAAGCATTCGTAGTGTGGTGGTGTTTTGATGGTTTCAAAGATCAATCTCGACGAGAAGTTCGCTCTTTTTGATGGTATCTGGGAACCGCGCATCGTTGCCCATTATGGCGATCACGAGGTTCGTATCGCGAGGGCTGAAGGTGCGTTCCCGTGGCATTCGCACGATGAGAACGACGAATTGTTTCTTGTTCTCGAAGGTGAGCTGTGCATCGATTTTCGCGGCAGCAGTCAGGTGTTGAAAGCTGGCGAGATGCTGGTCGTACCAAAAGGCGTCGAACATCGCACGAGAACACAAAGCGGTCAGGCCAAAGTGTTGATAATCGACCCAAAAGGCACCGCAAACACTGGCGATCCAAAGACTGCATTCGATGCTGTGGAAGTTTAGCAATGACACTTGAGACAATTTCGGAAATGCGAAGCCATGGCGGGACGCAGGGCGTCTATTCTCACGCTTCGGCCGCGACCGGCACGACGATGACTTTTGCTGTGTTTGTGCCCGATCACGCGCCCGGCGCAAGGCTGCCGGTTCTCACCTATCTTTCCGGCCTGACCTGTACCCATGCCAATGTCATGGAGAAGGGCGATTATCGTGCCGCTTGCTCAGATCATGGCGTGATTTTTGTGGCTCCTGATACCTCACCGCGCGGAGACGAGGTTCCCGACGCCGCCGAGGAATACGATTTTGGCAAAGGCGCAGGTTTCTATGTCGATGCTCGCCAAGAACCATGGTCCAAACACTACCGGATGCGATCTTATGTCGAAGACGAATTGCCATTGCTGATCGCTGAGCGCTTCCCCGTCGATATGGCGCGGCAGGGGATCACCGGTCATTCGATGGGCGGGCATGGCGCGCTGACAGTGGCGCTGCGCAATCCGGATCGCTTTCGCTCGGTCAGCGCCTTTGCGCCGATCGTTGCGCCATCGCAGGTCCCGTGGGGCGAGAAAGCCCTTTCGCGATATCTTGGAGAAGACCGCGCGAACTGGCGCGAATACGATAGTGTGGCATTGATCGAAGCTGGAGCCCGGCTAACCGAACTGCTGATCGACCAAGGCACAGCGGACAACTTTCTTGAAGACCAACTGCAAACGCATCGCTTGGCTGAGGCGTGCAAAACGGCATCCATCGATGCGGATATCCGCATGCAACACGGATACGATCACTCCTATTTCTTCATCTCCACCTTCATGGCCGAGCATATCGCCTGGCATGCCGAGCGGCTAAAGGCTTAACGCGCATGTCTGCCGAGCAGCGGCTCTATGCAGCTTTGAAAGCGGCAGGCATCGGCTATGTAGTGCATGAACACCCGGCAGTTTTCACCGTTGAGGAAAGCCGGGCGATCAAGACCGGGATCGTTTGTCTACACACCAAGAACCTGTTCCTAAAAGATGCAGGCGGTGCTTTTTTCCTGCTTACGGTCCCGGCCGACGCGCGGATTGATTTGAAACGCGTTCATCCGCTTTTGGGCTGTCGCCGTCTTAGCTTTGGTAAGCCCGACGCTATGGAGCGACTGATCGGTGTGACCCCTGGTTCGGTGACCCCGCTTGCGATGATCAATGCGGATCCGGGGGTGATTACCCTGGTGCTTGATAAAGCGCTCGCCGTCGATGATCCGGTTGGCGTTCACCCCTTGCGCAACACCGCGACTTTGGCGTTGGCAGGAACAGACATCTTAAATGCAGTTGAAGGCTGGGGCCACAAACCGCGTGTCATAGCTTTGCCGAAAATCGACGAAAGCTAAACCGCCACGACCGTTTGTTCGATCGCGCCAAAAATTGAGTGATTGTCCTTGTCGCGCATTTCTACGCGCACCGTGTCGCCTGCCTTCATGAAAGGTGTCGATGCTTCGCCTTTTGCAATGGTTTCGATCATGCGGATTTCGGCGATGCACGAATAACCAAGGCCGCCTTGTGAGACGGGCTTGCCTGGGCCGCCATCTGAGCCTTTGTTGGAGACAGTGCCTGAACCCACGATAGTACCAGCACAAAGCGGGCGGGTTTTCGCCGCGTGCGCGACCAATTGGGCAAGGCTGAAAGTCGCATCAACGCCCGCTTCTGCTCGGCCAAAGGCTTCGCCGTTATAATCAACCATCAAGGGCAGGTGGACAAGGCTGTCTCTCCACGCTTCGCCCAGTTCATCGGGTGTGACCGCGACGGGTGAGAAGGCGGATGGCGGCTTGGACTGGAAAAATCCGAAACCTTTTGCCAATTCTGCCGGGATAAGCCCGCGCAAGGACACATCGTTCACGAGCATGATGAGCTTGATGTGGCCCGCCGCATCCTCAGCTGACACTCCCATCGGCACATCATCGGTGACGACCGCGATCTCGCCTTCCATGTCGCAGCCCCATTTAGGATCGCCCAGGGGGATATCTCCGCGCGGGGGAAGAAACGCGTCAGAGCCGCCCTGATACATCAGCGGGTCATGGTAAAAGCTCTCTGGTACTTCGGCATTGCGCGCTTTGCGCACCAGCTCGACGTGGTTGATATAGGCTGATCCATCCGCCCATTGATAGGCGCGTGGCAGCGGTGAATGGGCCTCGCGTTCGTGAAAGCGTTCGCATGGGACGGCTTCGTGTTCGACATCTTGGCCAAGCAGTTCAAGCTTGGGCGCGATGTGTTCCCAATCATCGAGCGCGGCTTGCAATGTGGGCGCGATATATCCAGCAGCGCAGCACCGGGTCAGATCTTTGGAGACAACAACCAGTTTGCCGTCGCGAGTTCCATCATTGAGGGTGGCGAGTTTCATATTTGTCCTTCTGGTGGAGTGCTATTTCGCATCGATCTGTTGATCAGGATGCGCGCGCTGGAATTCAGGCAAAGCAAGGCAAGCAGCCTCAATCCGGGTGATGCGGGGATGCAGTGTCAGGTCATAATGGAACCGGCGTGCATTGTAGATTTGCGGGATCAGCACCGTTTCAAACATACCCGGCGTATCGAACAGGAAATTCTTGGTATCAAGCTGTTTGAGCCGCGCTTCAACAGGGTCAAGCGTGCGTTTGAGCCAGTGCCGATACCAGTGATCGACGATCCGCTGCGAATGGCCCAGAGGGTCTTTAAGATATTTGAGCACGGGCAGGTTAAGCGGCGCATGAAGCTCGGTTGCGATGGCATAGACAAGTTCGCGCGCAGTGTATCGCTGTTCCATGTCCTGGGGCAGCAGAGGCTTGTCCGGATACGCTTCATCCAACCATTCCAGCAGCGCCATCGATTGCGCGCGGTCGCGGCCCTTGGCCTCCAGCATTGGAACCGAACCAAACGGATTGCGGCTGATAAAGTCTGTACCCTTTTGCTCCCCTTCAAGCAGGTTTACCGGCACATTCTCAAAATCTAATCCCTTGAGTTCAAGCGCGATGCGCAGGCGGTACGAGGTCGAGCTGCGATAATAACCGTAGAGCTTCATAAGTTTTCGTCTCTTAAATTGGCTTGGCCCATCAGCTTAAAACGCAGCCAATCCAGTGATCCCGCGGCCAAGGATCAGCGCGTGGACATCAGCGGTGCCTTCGTAAGTGTTCACCGTCTCAAGGTTCACCGCGTGCCGGATCACTTGATATTCCTCTGAAATGCCATTGCCGCCATGCATATCGCGCGCCTGACGAGCGATCTCCAAAGCTTTGCCGACATTGTTGCGTTTGACGATTGAGATCATGTCGGGGCTAAATCGGCCCTCATCAATCAATCGCCCAACGCGCAAGCTCGCCTGAAGCCCCAGCGCAATATCGCTCATCATGTCGGCAAGCTTGCGCTGATAAAGCTGAGTGCCAGCCAGGGGCCTGCCAAACTGTTCACGATCAAGGCCATATTGGCGCGCGGCATGGAGGCAGAATTCCGCAGAACCCATCGCGCCCCAGCTAATGCCATATCGCGCGCGATTGAGGCAGCCAAAGGGACCTTTTAGACCCTGCACATGTGGCAAAAGAGACGAAGCTGGCACGCGCACTTCGTCCATCACGATCATGCCGGTGGTCGATGCGCGCAGGGAAATCTTGCCTTTGATCTTGGGCGCGGAAAGGCCTTCTGTGCCTTTTCCCAGAACAAACCCGCGAATGCTTCCCCCATGTTCTTCGGATTTTGCCCAAACGACAAATACATCGGCAAATGGTGAATTGGAAATCCAGGTTTTCGAGCCAGAGATCACATAATCATCGCCGTCTTTTTTGGCGTATGTCTTCATGCCAGAAGGGTCGCTGCCTGCATCTGGTTCTGTCAAGCCAAAGCAGCCAATCAATTCGCCCGATGCCAGTCCGGGGAGGTATTTTTGCCGCTGCTCATCTGATCCATAGGCGTAGATCGGATGCATCACGAGGCTCGACTGGACGCTCGCCATAGAGCGATAACCGCTATCCACCCGCTCAATCTCGCGCGCGATCAGGCCATAAGAGACATAGTTTGCACCAGCTCCGCCAAACTCTTCGGGAATGGTCGCACCCAGCAGGCCCGCCTGTCCCATCATCGGGAACAATTCAGGCGCGTCCACTTCTTCGCGGAAAGCATCGATGACGCGCGGTTGCAGCTCGCTTTGCGCAAATGCATGGGCGGCATCGCGGATCATCCGCTCATCTTCGGTGAGCTGGTTTTCTAGGTCGAAGGGGTCTTCCCAATTGAACGGGACGATGCCTGGGGAAGGATCGCGATCGGAAGACTTGGGCGAGGGGCCGTGCACTGGTTTCTCCTGAAACTTTTCAGGCAAGACTCTTGCAGGTGCAGCCATGCGTGGCAAGCGAAAGCGCGCGTGCCTGCCGCGCGCAAATCAGGTCAATATCTGCCCCGTTTGATCAGACGTATTTTCAGGCGAATTATTCAGCGGGCTCAAGCTGCGCTTTGGCCGGTTGGAGCGCTTCGTGAACTGCATCCAACAAGGCATTTGGCGGACAGGGTTTGGAAAGCGTTTTTGCGTTGGGAAAACGCGAGGCAACTTCGCTTTTCACATCCATGCCAGAATGAAAAATGATCGGCACGTTTTCCGCGCTCAGCTTTTCAGCGAGTGGGAAAACGATGCCGTCATCAAGTTGCACATCAAGGATGGCCAGATCTGGTTTGTCTTTCTGAAAGGCGAGCATAGCAGAAGATATGCCAGCATGTGGCCCTTCAACTTCGTATCCAGCCTCTGCAACCGTGTCGCAAAGGTCAAATCCCATGATAAGCTCGTCTTCGGCAACCAAAATGCGTTCGGCCATACTGTCCTCTCTTCCTTACATTTTTATCTGTAACACAGTTTGGACAATATGGTTCCTATAGATTTAACTATTTTGGCCGAATTTTGCAGCAAAGCCAGATTTGTCGCCTGCGGCCAATAACTTAGCCTGTTCAACCCAGTGATCGCGCGTAATGCGGCCCTGGAAACGGCCTAACATGGAATCGACACGTTCAATGTCAGCATCGCTCCAGGCGGCGATTTGGGCAAAGCTGGTAATGCCCTGGTCTTTGAGCAACCCTGCGAGTTTTGGACCAACCCCTTTGATCGTGGTGAGATCATCGGCTGCACGAGGTGTAGGAGCTGGTGCCGGAGCTGGAGCCGGTTTTGGTGCCGCAGCAGGCGCCGCCGGGGCAGGCTTAGGTGCCGGTGTTGGAGACGCTGCCGGAGCCGGTGCCGGAGCCGGTGCCGGTTTGGGAGCAGGTTTGGGCGCAGCAGCAGGTGCAGAATCAATCAGCGCCTGGTTGCGCGCGGCAGGCGCAGCGCCCTTATCCAGCACATCGCCGCGGCGACTGCTTCCATCGCGCATAACGGTTGTTGATTTGCCCAGACCCAGCAAAATGCCCGCTGCAATAAAAAGCAGCAGGATACCTAGGATCAACAGCACAATTGAAATGGGTGACATCAGCAAAAACTCCCCTGAAATATGATGATCTGAGATTCGTTTAAATTATGCTTAATCTAGCAGCGCTTTCCCGCACAGCGCTAGTGCGCGGTGGAGGCTCGCATGTAAAATTACACAAGCAAGCGGGCACTTGCATTGCTGCGGCACCCGCTCTTGTTGTTGGTGATAGTATGCGCGGTTGAAACGGGGCCGGGATCAGCCGCCTTTCATGCTTCCTGCAAGCGCATTGAGTTCAAGAAATTCCTGCCGCCAGAAATTGCGCTGTCGCCCGGCAAGTTCGCTTACATCATCATGGCCAAAGCCATTCATCAATTCATCACCGCGAAGGATCTGACCGAAAGCGGCTACAGAAGCGGCAAAGGCAAAATCCCCGCGTGGGGCTTTGGCCGTGGCCAGCGCATCGCTGCGAATGACTGTATCTATTAGCCGGGATGTTTTGCCATCGGGCAGTTTGTAGCGCAATTTGACATGCGCAGCCTCTGCCATGCGAGTTGTCGCGGCTTTGGCTTGTTTGTCTTCATAACGGCGCGGCGAAATCCAGCCCTTTGTGCCAGCCGGTACGATCTCGTAAATCGCCGTTACCTGATGGCCTGCGCCAATGTCGCCTGCATCAATCGCGTCATTATCAAAATCCTGCTCACGCAGAGCGCGGTTTTCATAGCCGACAAGGCGGTATTGGCTGATGATAGCGGGGTTGAATTCGACCTGGATTTTTACATCCTTGGCGATGGTGAAAAGGGTCGAGCTCATCTCATCTCCCAACACCTTTTTCGCTTCCAGCGCGCTGTCGATATAGGCGTAATTGCCATTCCCGTGATTGGCGATCTGTTCCATCATCGCCTCGTTAAAATTGCCCCTGCCAAAGCCCAGCGTGGTCAGCGTGATACCGGTATCACGCTTCTTCTCGATAAGCTCAACAAGGCTATCGCGGTCCGAAACCCCGACATTGAAATCACCATCAGTTGCCAAGATCACCCGATTAACGCCGCCCTTGATGAAATTGTCTTCGGCAATGTTGTAAGCGAGTTGCAACCCTGCCCCGCCTGCGGTTGAGCCGCCGGCATTCAACTGGTTAAGCGCACGGCGAATTTCGCGAGTGTTGTTGGTGGGTTTGAGCACCATTCCAGCCGCACCTGCATAGACGACGATCGAAACGGTGTCTTTTGGTCCCAATTCGCTCGCCAGTCCCGAAAGAGCCGTTTTGACAAGCGGCAATTTGTCCGGCGATCCCATCGATCCTGACACATCCATCAGGAACACAAGGTTGGCAGGCGGACGTTCGCTGCGGGCAATATCATAACCGCGAAGGCCAATACGCATCAGATAGGTATTGTCATTCCATGGGCTTTTCGCGACATCGGTGGTGACACTGAATGGCACGTCGCGGGTTTCGGGCCGATCATAATCATACCGGAAATAGTTAATCATCTCTTCGGTGCGAACCGACGCAGAAGGCGGCATGGCGCCATCTGTCAGAAAGCGGCGCGCATTGGCATAGGCACCTGTATCGACATCGACGCTGAAAGTGCTCACCGGCTCGGTTGATGTCAGCTTGACGGGCGAGACTTCTTCGCCGTCATAGCGTTCACGATTGGGTTCGTTGGGCACGATAACGGGCGGCACATAAATACTTGGCGCAGGCAAAGCGCGCGAGAGTTTGGCCGACGCATCGTAAGCCTGATTGCCTACGCGGTGCCCTGTCACAATGACGGCATTGGGTGCCGCTTTACTGGTCACTGGTGGAGGAGGTGCAGGTGGTGGTGGCGGAGCTTCGGCAAGGTCGATGCTTGTCATGCGCTCTGTATCATCATCGGGAGCCATCGCTTGTTGAGATGTCGTGCTGCAAGCGGCCAGTACGCCGACATGGGCAAGCACTATCGCGCCCAGAATTGGTTTGTTTAGGCGACCTTTTGCATCGCTCGAAAACCTTTTGTCATTTTCCAGTTTCGGCATCTCTCACTCCTAATTGCCCACTTGAGTGATCGAGGTCTGTCAGCTGCTGCGGGTAATTGGCCCGTCAATTGTCATCCCATTTAGCCCCAGACCACTTTTCAAGCGGCCAGCCTTACGACCGGTTGGTCCCCCTGTTTTGCCCTTTGTGCAACCTCTCACTGGAAAGGTGAACGGTGCATGAGTTGCGATGTGCAACAGCTTTTCTGGGAGAGAATGCGCGCCGGTGTTGGATGCGGTTTTCCTACTTGTCTGCGCGCTGTTAGCTTTGCTGAGGGGCCGTTTGTGCCTGTCCATGGGCTGCATTGGCGAAACGACCCCCTCCAACCACCGTTTTAAGGATGCACTTAGTGAACTAAAATCAGGGCTTGGGCGATTCGCCAGCTTGTTGTGAGGAGGCGTTGGCGGGCCTGAACAGCACTTTGTCCTCTTCGCCAAAACCGCGCTTCCAAATGACGAAACCGTAAATGCCAAGAATGGCCGGGATGCCGATCGCAAGCTCCATCCATTCAGGCAGATAGGTAAACGCATACCCAACCACCACAGCAGGTCCCGCTGCATAAATGAGCGCCCAGCGCCAATTGAAAACCGGTGCTTTCAAAAGCGTCCTGAGCACCAGGGTTTTGATGAGGCTGGACATTGCAAGCGCGCAGAAAAGAGCAAGGGCAGGCATCGCGGCTTCAAACCCGGCATCAAGTTCATACGCTTTGGCAACCAGCAGGAATGTTATTGTCAGAACCGCCTGAAATGCGAGAATGCCAACCGAGATCGCCAGATTGCGTTTCCTCGCAATATAAACGAGCACGCTTTCCGAAACGACCGCCATTGACGCAACGACTTCGGCTGCAAGAAGGAAGGCAAGCGCCGCTGTCCCGGCGACATAAGCGGGACCCCACAGGCCCATAACCCCTTCGCCTGGAATGCCAAGCGCCAGCGCTATTCCGAACTGCACCGCGATAATCCAAAAGCCAACCTGGCGAACCTGCTTGGCAATCGCGCTCAAATTTCCGGTCTTCAGATTCTTGGTGATGACAGGGGAAAGGATCGGTTCAAAACTGGTTTTGAGCTTTTGTGGCAAGCTCGCAATCTGTTGAGCGACGTAATAAATACCAACCGCTGCGGGCGGGGCGAACAGGCCAAGAATGAATATGTCCAGCAGCCGCGTTCCACGCTCAATGGCGTCAGCACCCACCAAGGGAAAAGCGCCCGTTGATTGTTTGAGCATTGCTTTGCCAGTGGGTCGCCAGCCCCTAGGCAAGCCATAAGTGCGCAAGAAAGGCCATAGCGCAGTGAGCAGGCCAGCGAATATTGAAACAATGTAAGCAAGGCCGAGGCCTGCATCGCGGGTTTCATCAAACAAAAGAAATGCGCCGACCGCGATAGATATTGCCCATGGCTCAACGATTGCACGCGCCCTTACAGTGGTTGCGATATCATAGCGATAGGCTTGGGCTGCGAGCACAATTTCGGTGATCGCAAAGGCAGGAATGGCTGTCACCATCCAGATATCCAGCGGCGAATTCATCCCGTTTGGGAACATGATCTCTGGGAATATCAGCAGCATTGCGACTGCCACGAGCGAAAAGATGAGACCCAATAACAACCCATCATACACAAGATTTGTCTCTTGCTGGGGGTCATCACGGCCGTTTTCACGCAGGCGATGAGCAAGGCCCCGCTTTTCGCCGAGCGAACAAATAAGCGCGATAATTTCTATTAGGATAAAGGCCGAGGCAAATCGACCCAATGCATCTTCACCATAATAGCGCGCGGCGATGATCAGGAACGGAATGCGTGCAAGCAGGCGCACGACGAACCCCATTGTGTTTTGCCGCCCTCCCTTGGCCAAAGTCGCCATGTCGGCGTCGCCATCTCCATCTCCATCGGAAAGGCCGGTTGTCGGAGATTTAGCGCTCACTGGCCGCTTTCTGCTTTCAAGGGTCGGGCAAGCAGGTTTGCGACAGCATCGCTGGGGCTTTCGCCTTCCAGAATGGCATGAACGGCTTTCACAATCGGCATTGCGATATCGTGTTTTTCTGCAAGGTCAGCGAGAATCGGCGCGGTGTGCGCACCTTCAGCAACGGTGGTTCGATCCGCCATAAGATCGGTGGCCGATTTGCCTTCACCCAAAGCCTTGCCAAGTGAGAAATTGCGGCTGGATTGTGAGGAACAGGTAAGAACCAGATCACCCAGGCCGCAAAGCCCTGCGAGGGTCTCTGTCCTGGCACCAAGTGCGATGCCAAAGCGCTCCATTTCCGCATATCCGCGCGCAATCAGAGCTGCGCGTGCATTTTGGCCAAGGCCAAGCCCATCCACAAGCCCACATGCTATCGCGAGCACATTCTTCACTGCTCCGCCAATTTCTGCACCGGCCACGTCGTCACTATAGTAAGGTCGTAGAGCAGGCCTCGCTATAGCAGGCTTCAGTCTTTCCCACTGTGCTTCGCCCGCCCCGCAAGCTAGCGTCACCGCAGTCGGCAATCCTTGGACGACTTCGTGCGCGAATGTGGGGCCAGACAAGACCGCAATATCGCTTGATGGACAGGCCGCGCGCGCAACATCGTTCATCAACCGGCCCGTGCTTGCTTCTATGCCTTTAGAGCACAGGACCAAATCTATGGGGGCTGCTTTAAGGTGTGATAGCACTGAGCCTAGGACTTGGGCCGGAGTTACTGCGAGAACAGTGTCGAGCGCGCTGAGATCAAACAGGTCGCTGGTGGCGTGAATGGAAGGGTTAAGCTTGGCCCCTTTTAGGTAAGTCGGGTTTTCGTGGGACGCATTGATCGCATCAGCCACATGGCGCTCATAAGCCCACAGCACCACATCGCGACCGTCTGAGCTCAGCACTTGAGCAAGAGCGGTGCCCCAAGCTCCTGCGCCAATAACTGCGATGGTCGGTTTGTCTGTCGTCACGCTTTCACTCCCGCGCCGCGCACTTTTTCCGCTTCGGGATCCAGCGGCCATCGCGGGCGAGCCTTGGTATCGAGCGGGTCGCCGATGCACCCAGGATCGTTTGCCAAGCGCTCACAGCCAGCCCATGCAATCATTGCAGCATTGTCGGTACAAAGCGCGAGAGGAGGTGCGACAAAGCGCATTTCCCGGTCTGCTGCTAATTCTTGGAGAGCTGTGCGCACCGCTTTATTTGACGCAACACCGCCTGCTACAACCAATGCAGGCAAGGGTTCTAATCTCGACAAAGCCAATTTGAGCCGGTCAATCAGGCAATCAATTGCTGCCTGCTGGAAACTGGCTGCTATGTCAGCTGGTTCGTGCATGCCGCTCTCAACCGCCCGCAGGACGGCGCTTTTTAAGCCAGCAAACGAGAAGTGCGGTTCTTTTGAGCCTTTCAAAGGGCGCGGCAGCGCTACGGCCTCTGGGTTGCCTTCCTGTGCAAGTCGCTCCACCGCCGGACCGCCCGGATAGCCCAGACCGAGAATCTTCGCGGTTTTGTCGAAAGCCTCGCCTAAGGCATCGTCAATCGTTGTCGCGATCCGCCGGTATTTGCCTACACCTTCGACGCTCAAAATCTGGCAATGGCCGCCCGAAACGAGCAGAAGCAAATACGGGAAACCCAATGCCTCATCTGCAAGACGGGGCGAAAGGGCATGGCCTTCCAAATGATTGATCGCGAACAAAGGCTTTTCCGCAGCCATCGCTATGGCCTTTGCGGTAACAAGTCCGACCATCACTCCACCAATAAGGCCAGGTCCAGCGGTGGCTGCAATAGCATCCACATCGCCAAGCTTCATGCCAGCCTCATCCATCACCGCTTGCAGCATCGGCGCCAGCTTCACCGCGTGAGCGCGCGCAGCAATTTCAGGCACCACACCGCCATAGGGCGCGTGCTCGTCATCCTGTGAGGCAATTCGCTGGGCAAGGATCGTCCGGTCGTTTGTGACCAATGCGACAGCAGTTTCATCGCAGCTTGTTTCCACGCCCAGCACGATACGCTGCTTCGCGGTACCGGCGATGGTCGCAACTGGGGAGCCAGAATTCATGGCACTTTCAATGGGCATTTGTTGCAGCTATCGCAAGAAGCGCAATGAGTATGTCACCCACTGAAAAATCTGATGATGGCGTCAAGTTAAGGCTTGGCACTCGCAATTCCCCCCTCGCGATGGCGCAAGCGATCGAGACGCGCGAACGGTTGTGCAAAGCGCATGATTGGGACGAGCATGCCGTAGAGTTGGTGCCTGTGATGGCTAGTGGGGATAAAGTTCTTGATCGACCATTGGCAGAAATTGGCGGGAAAGCCTTGTGGACCAAAGAGCTGGACCAATGGCTGGCCGAGGGTCGCATTGATGTTTCTGTGCATTCGGCCAAGGATGTCGAGACCGAGCGGCCTGATGTGTTCGCATTTGCTGCGTGTCTGCCGCGTGCGGACCGGCGCGATTGTCTGGTGGGAGCTGACAGCATAGCGGCAATCCCGCAAGGCGCAGTGGTGGGAACAAGCGCTCCGCGTCGCGCTGCGCAATTGCTCAATCTAAGGCCAGATTGCCAAGTTGTGACCTTTCGCGGAAATGTAGCCACACGCCTGGCTAAACTGGAAGCGGGTGAAGCAGATGTGACATTTCTTGCGGCGGCCGGATTGGAACGCCTCGACCAGACTGACGTTGGTGCGCCGCTTGAAGCGGACTATTGGATACCAGCTGCTGCTCAAGGTGTGATTGTCCTTGAGGCTAGGGCGAGTGATACCGCGACGCATGGTTTGCTGGCACCACTTGATGATGAACAATCAAGGGCAGAATTGGAAGCCGAGCGCGCTCTTCTGGCTGCATTAGGCGGTACGTGTCATTCACCTGTCGCCGTTCATTGCAAGGGTGAGAGCGGCCAGCTGTCAATGCGCGCAGCTGTTTTTAGTCCTGATGGCAGCGAACGCATTGAGGGTGAGACCCAATTCTCCCCCGGAGATCATGGCCCGATCGTCTCACTTGCAGATGACCTTCTTTCACGCGCCAGCGTTTGTGTGACGGAGCATTTTCGCAAAGCATGACAAACGGGACGCCCGTTTTGGCCGTTCGCCCTGAGCCGGGCCTTTCTCAGACATTGTCCCTTGGGCGCGAGATGGGCCTAACCATGCATGGCTTTGCTCTGTCCGAAGTGCACCCGGTTGAATGGCAATTGCCTGTCCTTGACCAATTTGAAGCGATCCTGCTGGGCAGCGCGAATGCCGTCCGTCATGGGGGGGCGAAACTTTCCAAACTGACCCATCTCCCGGTTCATGCCGTCGGCGAGGCAACCGCGCGCGAGGCTCAAATGGTTGGCTTTACGATTGAGCGCACGGGGAAAGGCGGGCTTCAGAAAATACTCGATCAGGTGCCCCCGCCAATCCACTACTTGCGACTGGTGGGAAGCGAATTTGTTGAACTTTCGCCGCCGCAAGGGGTCACATTTGAACCACTTCAGGTTTATGATGTGATACCGCGCAAGCTTTCTGATGAAGCTGTCGAACTGCTGGAAAATGACCCAATTGTCCTCCTCCATTCTGCGGCGATGACAAGGCAATTCTCCCATGAATGCAGGCGGTTGGGGGTAAATCGTGCTCGTGTTACGCTGGTTGCTATGGGGCGGCGTATTGCCGATCCTGCTGGCGAAGGTTGGCGCGCTATCCACGTTTGTGATGCGCCAAATGATACAGCCTTGCTGGAAATGGCACGATCTGTGTGCATATAAGCAATCATATTGGCCGGGTATCGCTTTTAAAAATCGGTCGCTGACATTGGGATATGATGGAATCGAAATACGGTTCACGCCGCAAATCAGGCTCTAGCCGAGGCATCCTTGCTGCTGCATTGGCAGCGTTCGTCTTGGGCGGGCTGCTTGTCGGCTATGTGGTCTGGTACAATATGCACCAGCTATCAGAGCCTGAAACTGCCGCGTCACCAACGATCGCAGCGGATGATACGGCCTTGCCCACGGAAACGCCGAGCGCCGTCATATCACCCAGCCCGACAAGCGACCTTGCTGATGCGATTGAAGCGGACAATGCCGAAGAGGCTGTAGAGGTTGTGACCCGTGTCGCCGAACAACAAGGCGGTCTTGACCAACGTTTGGCAGCGGCAGAACAACGTCTGGCCAGGCTTGATCTCCAAGCTGAAGCTGCCTCGGGCAATGCTGCGCGAGCCGAAGCGTTGCTAATTGCATTTGCCACTCGCCGGGTGATTGAGAGGGGGGCGGAACTTGGATATCTCGCGGATCAGCTGCGACTGCGCTTTGGTGATGAGCGACCCAATGCGGTAAACACCATCATCAACTTTGCTCGCAGTGACCCGCCTATCAGGCTCGATAACTTAATCCTGCGTTTGGAAGGGCTAGGCCCGCAGCTGACTGAAAGCGACAGCGGGGTTACATTCGGCACATTGACCCGGGAAATTGGCAATTTGTTTGTGATCCGGCGTGAAAGCACACCATCTGCTTTGCCTCAAAGGCGTTTGGAACGCGCTCGTTTTGCTTTGGAGCAGGGGCGCTATCAAGCGGCGATCGACGAAATCAAGGCTATGCCCGGTGCGAGCAAGGCAGACGCATGGATTGCGGATGCCGAGAGCTTTCGCGATGTCATGATCGCGCTAGAAAATATAGAAACAGCAGCTGTTCTTGATCAGCGGGGCTTACGCGATGGAACGGGTGAAGTGGTAGAGCAGCCTAGCCCGGTTGATAGCTCGACCGGCGAGTGACAATTTAAGCGCGAAGCAACTCAGGCAGGTCGCCTGATACTCCGCGTGCCTCGTCCATAAAGAAAGTCTTGAGCGGGCTGACGCGCTGCACACCGGCCATTCCAAGTCTGCGCACTGCCGAAGCTGTTTTGCCCGGCACGCCGAACAGGCGGGTAAGCCCATCGGTAGCCAGTGCAACCATGAAGCTATCGAGACCACGCCAATTCTCATATCGTTTCAGCAGCTGCGCATCGCCAGGATCAAGCCCGATCCGCGCGCCATCAGCGAGCACTTCAACAAGAGCACCAACATCGCGCAAGCCGAGATTTAAGCCCTGTCCCGCAATTGGGTGAATGCCATGCGCTGCATCGCCAATCAAAGCGAGGCGCTCGCCTGTGATCTTGGCCGTATGATGGAAGCCCAAGGGCCAACTTGATCGATGCCCAACGCTTGTCACTTGACCCAAAACGTCGCCCATACGCTCCTGAATTTCTGCGAGGAATGCCCGGTCCCCCAACTTCATGACCGCTTTGCCATCAGCCTCTGATACGGTCCAGACAAGCGAGGATCGATGGGTGCCATCTGCATCATCATTGAGTGGTAGCAAGGCAAACGGGCCTGCAGGATAGAAGATTTCCCACGCAACATTTTCGTGCGGTTTTGAATGCGTGAGGCCGGCGATAATTGCACGGTGATGGTAGTCCCATTTCGCAATTGTGATCCCTGCGCCATCTCGCGTTGGTGATCCCCGGCCTTCTGCAGCAATCATCAGACGGCCCTTGAGCTTGCGATCATCGTTCAGCACAGCTGCAACGCCGAATTCGCTGCGCTGCCGGTCAGTGATATCAGCTTTGGCCACCCAATTGATGAGCGGCTCCTTCTCTGCAGCCTCAAACAGAGCGAGGCGAAGGCGACGATTGGGGAACATCCGGCCTAAAGTGCCTTCGCCCTCGCCGGGAATAAAATCGAGTCTTCCAGGTTTTTGTTGATCGGTCACTGCGATAGAAGCGATATCGCAGGCGAATTCGTCAAGCCCATCGGCAATCCCGATATTGGTGAACAGGTGCCAACTCGCAGTTGAGATCGCTGTTGCTCGGTCGTCAAACCCTTCCGCTGTCAATTCCGCAGGGTCTGCACGGTCAATCACATGGCTAGACATGCCTTTCTTTGCCGCGGCCAATGCCAGCGCCATTCCGACAAGACCGCCCCCCAAGATTAACAGGTCGCGCGTTTCTGTATCAGCTTTGCTCATGTGTCACCTTGTGTCGCGGGTTTGCGAATACCTGATTAGCGCTCTAAAGGTTTCGCCGTGTCCTACGCAAGCAAGTTCCCCTTATCCTTCCGTCACTTCGTTGCATGGCTCTTTGCGCTGTGTGCAATGGCAGTGCTCGCCTCACCCATGCACGCGCAGGATGACGTCGCCGCTATCCCGGCACAGGAGCGCTATGGCGATCAAAACATCGCGGCCGTTCTTTTTGCTGACGGTTCGCCGAGGCCTGGTGAGGAATGGATGCTCGCACTACGTTTCACGCCAGTTGGCGAGGAATGGCACGGATATTGGTCCAATCCGGGTGATGCGGGGCTTGGCATGGCTTTACAGCTTGATCTGCCCGAAGGTTGGGAAATAGGAGAAGCGCTGTATCCGGTGCCTGAACGCCTGTTGATTGGCGAACTCATGAACCACATTTACGAGGGGCAATACGTTGTTCTGGTTCCGGTTCGCGTACCTGAAAGCGCAGATGCTGAAGGCATCACCGGCGTAACCGGGTTCATCGACTACCTTGCCTGCACCGATGAAGTGTGTGTGCCTCAGGATGCGGTTTTGCAAGCGCGCCAAGGAGGGGATTTTCCCAAATGGCGTGCACAGATCGCGCCGCCTTTATCGGCAGAAACTCACTTTGAAGTGAGGGACGGAAATCTGCGACTGGCAATTCCACTGCCCGAGAGTGTCGAGCTATCTGATCCGCATATCTTTATCGCGAATGAGCGGTTCGTCGATTATCCTCCCGTCCAAACGTTTCGGCGGTCTGGAGATATGCTGACCGCAACTATTCCGCTCGCTGAAACCGGCTCAGACACGCCCAGCGCAGTTTCGGGCATTGTCTCTTTCGGAAGCGGTCAGGGCGTATCATTTGACGCGACACTGGGAGAGGTTCCGGAAGGCGGTGAAGTGTTGGTCAACATGAACAGCGCTGAAGGTTTGACACCGCGTCTTTGGTCGCTCGCTTTAGGAGCGCTGGTTGGCGGATTAATCCTCAACATCATGCCATGCGTTTTTCCGATTTTGAGCCTTAAGGCGCTTTCGTTAGCGAGAGCCGGAGGAAGCGAGGCAGAGGCGCGGGTCGAGGGGGCAGCGTACACGGCAGGCGTGGTTCTGGCCTGTGTCTCGTTAGGGGCATTGATGCTGGCTTTGCGCGCAGCCGGTGAGCAGGTGGGCTGGGCATTCCAATTGCAAGAACCCGGTGTCGTCCTTGTTCTTTTGGTTCTAGCAGCGGCGATTACAGCCAATTTTGCTGGGATATTCGAGCTTCCATCATTCGGTTCAAGCTCGGGTCCAAAGAAAGGCGCTGCTGGAGCATTTGCGACCGGATTGCTTGCCGCTTTTGCAGCAACGCCTTGCACCGGCCCGTTTATGGCGGCTGCCATGGGTGCGGCGCTATTGCTCCCAGTACCCGAAGCTGTGTTGCTGTTTGCTCTACTTGGACTAGGCCTTGCTTTACCGTTCTTGCTGATCGGATTTGTGCCCGCTTTGCGCCGGATGTTGCCTAAGCCTGGCGCGTGGATGGAGACATTCCGCCATGTCATGGCGATTCCGATGGGGCTGACTGCTCTTGCGCTTGTCTGGCTGGTTGCACAAATTGGCGGACGGTGGTTTGCAGCTGTCGCTTTGATACTTGTCTTGGGCGTTGTCGTAGGCCTTTGGATCGTTGGCCAATTGCAGCGGCGCGGAAAAATGGCATGGCCTGCTTTTGGTTTGGTCGCCGCTCCGTTTGCGGTGTTTGCCGCGATTGCTTTGCCAGCGTCTTATGCTGCGCCTACGGCTCAACTTGCCAAATCCATTTTAGAGCCGAGCGAATTCTCACAAGAGGCTCTTGCTGAAGCACGTGCGTCCGGTCAGCCGGTTTTTCTCTGGTTCACTGCCGATTGGTGCGTCACTTGCAAAGTCAATGAAAGCGTCGCGATAGAGCGCGAGGCAACACAGGCGGCTTTTGAACAAGCGGGTGTTGTCGCAATCGTAGGCGACTGGACGGTGCGCGATGAAGAAATCACGATGTTTCTAACCCAGCAGGGCGTAGCTGGTGTCCCGCTTTATCTTTGGTACGAACCGGGGAGCGAGGCAGAGCAACTGCCGCAAGTCCTGACGTCGGATATGCTGGCAGATCGAGCCTCAAGAAGTAGGTGAGGGGGCGTCTTGCGCTCCTCGATCAGCAGTCCCGATCGCGTTTTCGTCATCAGTTTTTGCGGCATTCTGGGCTGCAATCGGTGCAAAAGATCCACCGGTTATGCAGGCTTGAAGAAAGGCCCCAAGCAATGGGCTGGGGTTTAATTCGACCATGCCAGCCCCCGGAATTGTCGCGGTGACTTTGCGCGGACCCAAAAGCGGCTCCAAATTGCGATCAGTGAAGTCAATTGCTCCTTGCCAATAAAGGTTTGGACCGACTTCTGTTGCATCGACCTCAATTCGTCCAAGCGCGCCATTGCCCACTAACGCAAGCAATGCTTCAGCACCCTCATCAGCCTGCGCCATGCGAGTAATTTGAAGCAATGGTGCTTCGTCCTTTGTCAGGCATTCAAGGGCAATCAAAGCGGGCTGTTCCGGCACGCCATAGATTAGGCGTCCAGGCTTTTGACTGGGTGCCCAAATGGCGCTTTCAGTTTCGGGCGAGGGTAGCGGTGCAGAGGCAAAGGTTGGCTTTGTCTGGGGCGCTGCACGTTCGATTGCCGCATCGGTCGGAGGCGGCTTGCAGGCGGCGAGAGCGAGGAGGGCAGCCAAACTCGCCAAGCAGGTGGTTTGCTTCAGCATCACTCTATCCATAATACTCGGCCCGCAACCCATCGTCATCGAGCGATCCTTCTACAGCTACAAAGGCGCAATCTCCCAAACCTGCAAGCGGAGACCATACCTCGAACTTACCGGTGCTGGATAGCGAAATGGAATCAAATCTGATGCTATCGAGAAACTCTCGCTTGGTCATACAGGGTTTGCTGTGATCCTGCGCGTCTTCGTCGAGGTGATCGTAAAATTCGTCAAAGACGCATTCCTTCATGCGGCTTTCCCAGCCGGGTTGGTCCTCCCAGAACATTCGAGCTCGGGTAATGAGGGCAGCGGCCATGTCCATGTCGGGTTCGGGGCTTTCCCCATGGACAGTGATCTCTAGCCGAACCGTTTGCTCACCCCATTTTCGACGAACCTGAAATGTACCGCCGGTGTAAGATCGTGTGTAGGTAAAGGTGCCAAGCATCTCGTCTTCGAAGAATATGGGGGCTGTTTTGTCACGCGCTCTGATTTTCGCCATCTTGCGTTGATGTTTCTGGAAATGGAGCTCGTCCAGAATGCCGCCGATGAAGGGAAGGTAACGAAGCCTGCTCATCGCTTTTTCGGCCACTCACTCTTAATCAAGTAAGCAATGTCTTCGCCGGTATCGATCAGCCCTCCAATGATCGGGATACTGTTATACCAGCTCAAGGCTTGCCGCCCATCTTCTTGTAACGCGTCTTGCCGTATCGGGTTTTTCGTGTGCCCGGACGGCCTTCTGTGCTCTTGCCTCTGATCGGCGCGGCCTTTTGATCATCTGGCAGGCCCAGCTCATCATTTTCGAGCCGGCGTATTTCATCGCGCAATCTGCCTGCCTCCTCGAACTCCAGATTGGCAGCCGCATCGCGCATGCGTTTTTCGAGGTCTTCAATGTAGCTGCGCAAATTATGGCCAACGAGGTTGTTCACTTCCTCATCGCCTATATCCACTGTCACGCCATCCTGCGCTGCTGAATGGGCAACGATATCAGCTATGTCGCGTTTGATCGTTGTCGGGGTGATCCCGTGCTCTTTGTTGTACTCTTCCTGCTTGGCACGGCGTCGATCGGTTTCCGCCATGGCACGCTCCATGCTTCCGGTGATCCGGTCGGCGTATAAGATCACGCGGCCATCAACATTGCGCGCGGCACGGCCGATAGTTTGCACGAGCGATGTTTCTGAGCGCAGAAAACCTTCCTTGTCCGCGTCCAGAATGCACACCAGTCCGCATTCTGGAATGTCGAGCCCCTCACGCAGCAGGTTGATCCCGATCAAGACATCGTAAACGCCAAGGCGCAAGTCGCGGATCAGCTCAATGCGTTCCAGTGTCTCAACATCAGAATGCATATAGCGGACCCTCACGCCCGCCTCATGCATGAATTCTGTGAGGTCTTCTGCCATCCGCTTGGTCAATGTGGTGACCAGCGTACGATAACCCTTCTTTGCTGTTTCAAGGCATTCTTGGATGCAATCCTGCACTTGATCTTCAACCGGACGGATTTCGACGGGAGGATCGATCAGCCCAGTGGGGCGGATTACTTGTTCTGCAAATACGCCGCCTGTCTGCTCTATTTCCCAACGGCCTGGCGTCGCAGAAATTGCAAAGGTCTGGGGCCGCATCGCATCCCATTCATTGAAACGCAGCGGCCGGTTGTCGATGCAGCTCGGCAAGCGAAACCCATATTCCGCCAAAGTGATTTTGCGGCGATGGTCCCCGCGTGCCATTGCCCCGATTTGCGGAACGGTCTGATGGCTTTCATCAACGAACAGCAACGCATTCTCGGGCAAATATTCGAACAGGGTCGGCGGGGGTTCGCCCGGCAGTCGGCCAGTGAGAAATCGAGAGTAATTCTCAATCCCTGCACAGCTGCCAGTGGCTTGGATCATTTCAAGATCAAACTGAGTGCGCTGTTCAAGCCGTTGATGCTCGAGCAGCTTACCTTCGTCTTCCAGTTCTTTCAGCCGGTGGTCGAGTTCGAATTTGATCGATTCCATCGCCTGCTTCATGGTCGGGCCGGGGGTTACGTAGTGGGAATTTGCATACACCCGAACGGTGTCCAGCTTTGCACCAGTTTTACCGGTCAAAGGATCAAATTCGGCAATCTCTTCAATTTCATCGCCGAAAAAACTGATACGCCATGCCATGTCTTCATAATGTGAAGGGAATATCTCTAGATTGTCCCCGCGCACTCGAAAACATCCGCGCGCAAAGGCTGTGTCATTGCGCTTGTATTGAAGGGCCACAAGCTTGCGGATGAGCTCGCGCTGATCAATGCTCTCACCTTTCTTGATGTCGAAAATCATGGCCGAATAGGTTTCGACCGAACCGATCCCGTAAAGACAAGATACCGAGGCGACGATAATAACATCATCGCGTTCCAGCAGAGAGCGCGTTGCCGAATGCCGCATCCGGTCGATTGCCTCGTTCACGCTGGACTCTTTTTCGATGTAAGTGTCGGAGCGCGGAACATAGGCTTCAGGCTGGTAATAGTCGTAGTAGCTGACGAAATATTCGACGGCATTGTTTGGAAAGAAGCTTTTGAATTCTCCATACAATTGTGCGGCGAGGATTTTGTTGGGCGCCAGGATCAGCGCCGGGCGTTGCAATTCCTCAATCACTTTGGCCATTGTGAAAGTCTTGCCCGACCCTGTTACGCCAAGCAGGGTCTGTGTCTTTTCATCCTCGCGAGCGCCTGCGACAAGTTCCGCAATCGCGGTGGGTTGATCACCTGCAGGCTCGTAGTCAGAGACCAGCTCAAATCGTTTGCCCGGCATCGATTTTTCAGGACGCTCTGGGCGGTGCGGGGTGAATTCTTCCCCTGTTTCCGGCTCATCAAGGCCGCGGCGGATTACTAATTCAGACATAGGGTCGATATGGCGTGCAACACTTCACTTGTGAAGAACTGCCGCGCCCCTTAGGCATATGGCTGATAAGAAAGACGACGGGTTTCGCGGCATCGAAGTTTCCATTGGGAGGAATTGAATGAAATACGGTTTGTTTGCTGCGAGTGCAGCTTTGGTTTTGGTGGCTTGCGGTGGTGGGGCAGCCGACGCCGATGCTGACGGTGATGGCACAGTGTCCGTCAAAGAGGCCAATGCTGCTGTTGTCGCGGCAGGAGATGCAATCAAGCCGGAGCCCGGCAAATACAAGGCCAGCATGACTTTTGTAAAAGCAGAAATTCCCGGGGCTCCCCCACAGGTACAGGAGATGCTGGGTTCAGCAATGAACCAGTCAATGGAATTTTGTCTTACTCCAGAAGAGGCCGAACAAGGCTTTCAAAAATCTATGACCGAAGGTCAGGATGGCTGCGAAATTTCCAGCTTCAACATCGATGGCAATGATCTGGACATGGCGATGACTTGCAATCCGGGTGGTGCAAGTGAAATGAATATGACCATGACAGGCAATGTCACACCAACCCGTTCAGAAATGAAGATGAAGATGAACGGCAATATGGAAGGCTTGGGCGAAGCCGAGATCGAAATGGACATGGTGCAAGAACGCATCGGTGAATGTGACAGTTGAGCGTTTGCCGAGATAGCCAGTGAAACCCAAGCTGGTGCGGCGAGAGAGCAGTTAATCGCCGCACCAACTTCATCTCCTGGTGGTTTTGATGTCAGCACCGTTGTCCCGTAATTGTCTCTGGAACCGGTTTGCCGTTTAGCGCATTGAAAAAAGAGCGGTTCCTTTTTCGACCGATCTGGCTAGAACCTAGGGGCGCACTCGAATGAGACAAGCGGAGGACTATGGCCGACACAGGCTTAGACAGGACCAGCAATTTTAATGAGATGGAGGAACCGGGCGGCGGTATCCGCCCTGCTTATTCCGACTATTGCGGCTGGCTTAACGAACAAGACGCGTCTTGGTTGAAGCGCAAAAATGCCGAAGCGGATGATAGTTTTCGTCGCACAGGCATCACTTTCAATGTTTATGGAGAAGATGAGGCTGAAGAACGGTTGATCCCGTTTGATATGGTCCCGCGCATCATCACTGCGAGTGAGTGGCGCAAATTGACGCGCGGAATTGAGCAGCGAGTGAAGGCGCTCAATTCGTTCCTCTACGATCTTTACCATCGCCAAGAGATTATCCGCGCAGGCCGTGTGCCTGAAAGTTTGTTTCGCGGAAACAAAGCGTGGCTTCAAAACATGGTCGGATTCACGCCTCCCGGTAGTATCTACACGCATATTGTTGGCATAGATCTGGTGCGCACAGGGCCGGATGAGTTCTTTGTTTTGGAGGACAATGCACGCACGCCTTCAGGCGTCTCTTATATGCTGGAAAACCGCGAAACGATGATGTCGATGTTTCCCGACGTGTTCAGCCGGGTGCCAGTTGAAAGCGTTTCCAATTATCCTCGCCGGCTCGCTCGCTCGCTCGCAGCCTCAGCACCGCCTGGATGCGCCAATGGCAAAGGCGGCAAACCCCGTGTCGCGGTTTTGACCCCAGGCATCTACAACGCAGCCTATTTCGAACACGCGTTTCTTGCAGACCAAATGGGCGCGGAACTTGTCGAAGGCAGCGACCTGCGCGTGGTCGATGGCAAAGTGCAAATGCGCACCACACGTGGATATCAACCGATCGATGTAATTTATCGCCGGGTGGATGATGATTATCTCGATCCGCTCACTTTTGAGCCTGACAGTGTACTGGGTGTGCCGGGTATTATGGACGTCTACCGCGCTGGTCAGATCACCATCGCCAACGCGCCGGGTACAGGTATATGCGATGACAAAGCGATCTATTCGTTTATGCCGGAGATCGTCGAGTTTTATACGGGCGAAAAGCCGTTATTGCCCAATGTCCAGACATGGCGCTGCGCAGATAGCGATAGTCTTGCCTATGTTCTCGATAACCTGTCAGAGCTTGTCGTGAAGGAAGTTCACGGCTCGGGCGGATATGGAATGCTGATTGGTCCGACCGCGTCCAAAAAGGAAATCCGTGCATTCCGCGCCAAGTTGGAAGCCAGTCCGCAAAACTACATCGCTCAGCCAACGTTATCGCTTTCGACCTGTCCAATTTTTTCAAAGAAAGGGCTCAGCCCGCGTCATGTCGATTTGCGCCCGTTTGTCTTGGTCTCGCCCGATGGGATCGACATTACGCCTGGCGGGCTAACTCGTGTGGCTCTGAAAAAGGGATCGCTGGTGGTCAATTCCAGCCAAGGCGGGGGCACCAAGGATACTTGGGTGCTCAAGGACTGATGCTAGGTCGCACAGCCAACGGATTGTTCTGGATGTTCCGCTATCTGGAGCGGGCCGAAAATACAGCGCGCCTGCTTGAAGCTGGGTTGCGCATGGCATTGACGCGCGACACGGCGACAGCCGAAGAGGAATGGCGTTCGGTCATCGCAACCCTGGGGCTACAGGCCCAATATGAAGCCGCAAATGACATCTATGACGGACAATCGACGTGGAATTTCGTCCTGCGCGACAAGAGCAATCCTGCGAATGTGCGCGCTATGTTCGGAGCTGTGCGGACCAATGCCCGGCTGGCGCGGACCAATATCTCTGGCGATGTTTGGGAAGCGGTCAACGAAAACTGGATGAAGTTGGACAGGCTTTTATCGCGGCCTGTCAGTCAAGGTTCGGTAGGCGATGTGGTTGCTACGATCCGTAGAGCAGGAATGCTGGTGCATGGCGCACTTGATGGTTCGATGCTTCGAGATGAAGCCTTCCACTTCGCGCGCGCTGGAACATTCGTTGAGCGGGGCGAAAGCACGGCGCGAATTCTCGACATGAAGTATTTCCTGTTGCTTCCATCGCTATCCTATGTGGGATCAAGTCTTGATACAGGACAATGGGACCAGGTGCTGCGTTCTGTTGCTGGGTCGCGTGTTTATAGTTGGCTCAATGCCGGGCAGATTGATGCTCGCGGGATTGTCGAATTCTTAGTGCTTGATGATCGCTTCCCCCGGAGCCTTGCCTTTTGCAGAAGCGCGGTCAGCGCCAATCTTGCCGCTCTTGCCCGTATGCATGGCACGAAGGGGCAATGCCATGAGCTGATGCTTAATGCAGACAACAACATGAAGGATATGAGCGTCGATGACATCTTTGAAAGAGGTCTTCACGAATTTCTGGTTGATTTCATGAACCGCAATGCGGCCATCGGTGAAGCTATTGCCGTTGATTACCGATTCCTTGCCTAGGGGATGGAACAGACATGAAGCTCTCTATTCGCCATTCCACTCGCTACACCTTTGCAGATCCCGTGATCCATGCACTGCAACGCCTACGCCTGACACCAAAGGAAACGCAGGGACAAAAGATCCTCGATTGGAATATGCATTACAGCAATGCGAAGGCAGAACTTGAATACGATGACCAACACTTCAACACTGTCATGCTGATAGCTGTTGAGCCGGGAGTGACAGAGGTTACGGTGACGTGCAGCGGTATGGTCGAAACGCGCGATAATGCTGGTGTGATCGGGCGGCATTCGGGGCATCTGCCGCTGTGGTCTTTCTTAAGCCAAACCAAACTCACACAGCCTGGCCCAAGAATGCGCAGTTTGATCCGTGATGTGAAAGATTTCGAAACAGAGGCAAAGCTTGATTATCTGCACGCTCTTTCTGCCTTGATCCGTGAAAGGGTCGTTTACGAAACAGGCAGTACAGGTGTCACTACAACCGCAGAGGATGCTGCGGCAGCTGAAAAAGGCGTCTGCCAGGATCATACCCATATCTTTATTGGCGCTGCGCGTGCTGCTGAAATTCCGGCGCGTTACGTAAGCGGTTATCTGATGATGAATGACCGTATCGAACAAGATGCAACGCATGCTTGGGCCGAGGCACATATTGAGGGTTTGGGCTGGGTCGGGTTCGACGTTTCCAATGGGATAAGCCCTGATCCACGCTACGTGCGGGTTGCAACCGGATGCGATTACAGCGATGCAGCTCCGGTAACCGGTATAAGTTTCGGTTCAATCGAACAGATGCTGAGCGTTGATGTTCAAGTCGAACAGCAACAGGAACAAACACGTCAATGATTGGCCATTGAGCGCGCATTGCGTTCGCGATGCCGGTTTGCGGCCTGCACGGTTTGCAAGTTGCATTGCACTATTATTATCTGTGGCGATCTGCCTTACAGAGGAGAAGACCTTTGACATATTGCGTTGGAATGGTGCTTGAAAAAGGTCTCGTCCTGATGAGTGACACTCGGACCAATTCGGGCGTCGATAACATTTCCACTTTCCGTAAAATGTATTCATGGCAGGTTCCTGATGAGCGAATGATCGCGGTCATGACGGCGGGCAATTTGGCGACCACTCAGGCTGTGGTGAGCCAGTTGGAAGAACGCACTAAGGCACCTGATGAGCGCGACAATGCCCTGATCAAGGGCGCCACCATGTTCAACGTTGTGAGCGAAATAGGCCAGCTGCTTAGAACAACGATCGAAGAACGCCAGAGCGCAAATGGCGGAAGCGGCAAAGGGCGTTTTACCGCGTCAATGATCGTGGCTGGGCAGATCAAGGGAATGCAGCCGCGCTTGTTTATGGTCTATCCCGAAGGCAATTTCATCGAGGCCAGTTGGGACACGCCGTTCTTTCAGATTGGTGAGACAAAATATGGGCGGCCCATTCTGATCCGCGGTTACGACCAGCATATGTGTTTCGAGGATGCGATCAAACTTTTGATGGTGTCATTCGATTCAACCCTCAAGGCAAACCTTTCTGTTGGTATGCCACTCGATCTGCTGGTCATCGGAAAGGATGAGTTCGCGCCGACACACCAACACCGGGTGACCGCAGAAGACAGTTATTTCGACGCAATCTCATCCCAGTGGAGCGACGCGCTGAGATCTGCATTCGATTCGTTACCGGACTATAGCTTCGAGTCGGACTAGGGATTTTTCTCTCAGGCATTTTGCTGGGCAGGTTTTACTTAGAAGAACCTCCAATATGGATGTTTATTGAGGCTTCAATTGGTCTGAATTCCCTGTGTTTTGCTTTTGGTGAATAAATCATCGCTCGATATTGGTCCAAACCCCGCGTGTGTTGTTGCGCAACGCGAGACAAGTTGCACGCATGTCACGCAAAGCAACCCTCCACTTCATCGACTCTTCCAGTCGTCATCGTGCCGAATTGGCTCGCGTCGGGTTTTCACTCGGCCACCATTCGGAAGTCTATGGCGATCTCTCAGAGTTATCCATTCACCCCCCACGCGAAGGAATCATTATAGCCCGCGATATGCCCGAAGAAGGCGGCGTCGCGATGAGCCTTGAAAGGCTCAGTAGATTGGGCATCTGGCTGCCTTTAATCGCGGTTGATGAGCAACCCAGACCAGGCCGAATTGTCGAAGCGATAAAGGCTGGCTCGCTGGATTACCTTTCATTGCCACTCGATACGGAACGCTTCGGCAGATGCCTTGATCGGATTTCCAAAGAAGCAGAGCTATTCGGTGTCGCTCGTCGCCGTATGATTGAAGCCCGCGATCGCATCGCAAGCCTATCAGGACGTGAGCGGGAAGTGCTCGACTGGTTGGCAGAAGGAAGCAGTAACAAAGTCATAGCAAGACAGCTCGATATCAGCCCTCGTACTGTTGAAATTCACAGGGCCAATATGATGAACAAGCTAGGCGCGCGTCACGCGGCAGAAGCTGTTCGTTTGAAACTTGAGGCGAAATTGGAGCCCGTGCTAAAGGCCTGAATGAAGACAAACCTCCAGCCCCTCAGAGTAAGGGCGATCTGGCCCCGGCATCTTACCCCCCTGTGTTGCCGGGGCCATTTTTTATCCCCATGGGCAGATGCGCTGGATCCTGGATCATCAACGGCAAAACTTGCCGCCTGTGCCTTCCAAATGGAAATGATCGGCATGGGCAGCATTGTATTCGGGGCCAAGAACAGTGCCAAAGCGTTTACAGGCGCTCTGGTGCACAATGCGCAGGAATTCCTTTTCAGCTCTTGTCCCCCCGTTCCAATCACTGATCAGTGAAATTCGCCGACCGTCCTTCAAAACGAAGGCAGAGACATCAATAGCTTCTGCTCTGGCATGGGCAGAACGGCGATTGGTTCCCGCAACATTGCGGCACGAATAGCTGCCCATGGTCTCGATCTGCGCAAGCGGACTTCCCAAGATCTGCCGAGCGGCGCGATCAACACCGAACCGAGCCCATCCGGAAAAGGCTTTGGCCACTTCGCATTTGACAGGACCGATACGGGAAATATCAAAACGAGACCTATCGCCAGCGAGCGCGGACATTTGAACCGTCCCTATTTGATTGCAGCCCGGTGCGGAATATTTGTCAGGCAGGGGCGCAAATTGTGTTCCAGTCGCACTTAGTTGCGAAATACAAGCTCCTGCACTGGATGACCCAATCCCCGAAGGCCCGGAAGGCGCAGGTACGCCGACGTCCGGTCGGCTGCCAGAGTTTGTCTCCGAGCCACTGCCAATGGGAATAAATCCGCAAGCTTGGAGTCCCAAAAAGGATGCTGCCATCATTGCAGAACGGAAGAGCTTTTTTGGTGCCATGACGATGAACTATTGCGTGATTGCAATTAACAACATGCTAACCACGAATTTGCCCGGTCTTTGGCTTAGCTTTCGGCGACTGGTAACTCATCAATAACCTGTTCCCACAGCTCGATTTTGATGCCGTTGGGGTCAAGTATCCAGGCGAATTTTCCATAGCCTTCATCGGCGGTATCCAAAACATCAACCCCTTTGGCCTTGAGTATTTCTACGAAGCCATCCAATTCGTTGACGCGCAGATTGATCATGAATCCGCCATGACCTGGTTTGATATATTCATCATCACCGAAATGGCTAATGAGTGAGTAGGGGCTTTGTTTTGGCTCCTCGGACCACGCAAGCTGTGGGCCATAAGGGCCGTCAATGCCCAGAATGTCGCGGTACCAATCACGGGTCGCAGCTGTGTCTTTGGCCACGTAGAATATGCCACCAAGGCCCGTTACGCGTGGTTTGTCTTGTTCATTCATCCCTTTTCCTCCCAACGCATCGATGGAGTTTATGGACCAAGGATTAGGACTAGGGAAGGCTTAGAAGCTAGTTGTAAAGCCAATCACACTTTGGGGCAGCACGTCGAGCAAAGCGATCTCAACCACCTTGTCAAATCCTGAAAAAACCATGGCGCCCACCAATAAAAGCGTCGCACCGAATATCGGTTTGCCATATTTTGCAAGGCCTTGGAGTGACTTTCGCCGATCGCCTAGAGCTTTGCGTGAACCATAGGCAAAGGCGAGAATAGATGTTGCAACGCCAAGTCCAAAGATAAGGAAGATCACAAAACTCGATGCAAGGTTTTCGCCGGAGCTTGCCGCGGCAATTGCCACACCAAGGGTTGGACCAACGCACGGCGCCCACACAATCCCAAGCAACAAACCAACTGCGAACTGGCCGTGCCAGCCTTCGCCGCTAACATTGGCCAGCTGCCGGTTGCCAAAGTTTGCGACAGGCGCTGCTGCAGCGCTCAATGCGGCTTGTGCTTGTGGTAGCAAAAGGACGATACCCGCTGCCGCCAACATCACGCCGGCCAGCATACGGACGACTTGTTCATTGATGCCTAGCGAGTAACCAAACGCAATTACCGTAAAACCAAAGAGCGTAAAGCTTGTCACCAGCCCGCCTGCCAGCGCAAGCGGCCCTAACCGGCTCTTGCCTAATGCTGATGCGACAAGGATAGGCACCAGCGGCAGGACGCATGGGTTAAGGATCGTCACAAGGCCCGCGACGAATGACAGGGCAAGGCTTGAAAGCATATCAGTTGCTTAGCGGAAACACTTTTAGAGCGCGCCCAACACAACACCGCGCAATTTGGTCCGGTTGGTCTGTGCGATTGAACGAGCCTTTTCAGTCATTCCGTCAAAGACAAGCACAGTTGACTGGCGAGGGATCCGATGTTCGCGCAGGAATGCTTTTTCATCATCAAAATTTACTTTGACAAACAAGACGTCCTTGCCTTGCCTCTCCTTGCGAAGTTCTTCAAGGATGGGGGCCTGCGCGCGGCAGGTGGGACACCAATCGGCATAGACATCAACAATGATAGTCTTGCCCTTTTTTTGCGCCATCACGAATTCAGCGGCATCGTATTGCCGCCAGCCTTTCGTGCTGGCTTGCGCAGACAATTGCATCGTGCCGACAGCCAGCGTGGCGATCGCGGCAATAATAGCGAATAGACGAAACATAGGTGAACTCCAAATGCGACTGCGTCAGCATTTGCCGACGATTACATTTGGCTTTCGATGGCCGGAGGCGAACGGTTACAGCTGGTTTTAGGAAAAACTCCGCTTGCCCTTTGGCAAGTCAGTACCCCTGTGCCTGCCCATCCTTGCGCATCTCGGTAGCGCCCGTCAGCACACCCGTTTCGGGATCGCGCGCGATCGCCTGATAGCCGCCGAACATGATGCCATTGGTAACAAGACGCACATTGTGCCCCATCGCAGACAGAGCTGCGCGGGTTACGGCAGGAATGCCAGCCTCCACATTCAATGTGCCCAGCTCATCAGCAATCGGTCCCGACAGTGTATCGGTAGGCTGCCGCCCGCCATCATGATTGATGCGCGCTGCATCGCCTGCTTCTTGAAGATTCATGCCAAAATCGGCGATATTTATCAGCACCTGCACGTGGCCTTGTGGTTGCATTCCGCCCCCCATCAGGCCCAGTGTCATAAATGGCTGGCCATCCTTTTTGACGAAAGCGGGGATGATCGTTTGAAAAGGACGTTTGGCCGGTTCGTAGGCATTGGGGTGCTCTGGATCGAGGCTGAACAATTCGCCCCTGTCCTGAAGCATGAAGCCTAAGCCATCCGGCACAAGCCCGCCGCCCATGCCACGGTAGTTGGATTGGATTAGGCTCACCATCATGCCTTCGCCATCGACAACTGTCAGATAAGTGGTGTCGCCGGGCCCTTCGAGTTTTGGCTCCGGCATAGGCTCTCCGGGTGCGAAAACGGGCGTTGCTTTGGCAGGATCAATCAGGGCAAAGCGCTGTTTACCGTATTCCTCGCTCAACAAACTCATAGGGAATTCGGTAAAGTCAGGATCAGCATAAAACCGCGCGACATCCGCATAGGCAAGCCGTTTGGCTTCGGTGATGTAGTGGATGACTTCGGGGCTGCCACGTTCCCATTGGGTCAGATCGACATTTTTGAGGATGTTGACCATTTGAAGCGCGGCAAAGCCCTGCCCATTTGGCGGAAGCTCGCACAACTCAAATCCCTTGTGATAGGCAGCACATGCGACATCGACCCATTCGCTTTTGTGGTTTGCAAAGTCTTGCAGAGTAAAAGCGCTTCCCTGGCGTTGAAGGTAATCCACCATGGTTTTTGCCAACACGCCTTCATAGAAAGCGTCGCGACCTTCATTCGCGATAATTTTCAATGTGTTGGCAAGATCGCGGTTGACGAAGATTTCGCCCGCCTTAGGCGCACCATTGGCGAAGTATGTAGCGCGGGCATTGTCGAACTCGAAGTCGTAAGTTTCGAGCCGGCGCTCATACGCACGCAGACCGCGCCCGAAATACATTGCGATTACAGGGGCAAGCGGGTGACCTTCTTCAGCATAGCGAATGGTGGGTGTTAGGATCGTCTCCATTGGCATGGAGCCAAACCGACCATGCATGGTGAACCATGCATCAACAGTGCCCGGAATGGTGACGGGAAGGGGGCCGACGGGCGGAAGGCTATCGGCACCCTCCAGCTTTTCTTTCAATTGCTCCAGAGTTTGCCCGGAAGGCGAACGGCCCGATCCGTTGATCCCATGCAGCTCGCCCGTCTTGGGATCGTAGATGATCGCAAACAGATCCCCGCCAATCCCATTGCCCGTGGGCTCCATCAGGCCAAGCGCTGCGTTCGCCGCGATGGCCGCATCCACCGCATTGCCGCCGGTTTGCAGGATGTTTAGTGCGATTTGCGTGGCAAGCGGATGAGCAGTTGCGGCCATACCGTTTTGCGCGATCACCGGGGAGCGCGACCATGGTGCACCGACAGGCCTGCCGCCCGGGCCGATCTGTTCAGCAACAGGTCGCAGTTCTGGGCGGGGGACTTGGGCTTTTTCCGTCTCGTCCTGAGCTGCGACTGGGTTTGCCAATGCGACGAGTGAAAGGGTGGCGAGAGCGACGATGGTGGGGCGCACAAGATACTCCGCAAGAGGATAGATGCGAATAGCTAAGGCCTTGCGAGCTGTGACGCAAGCAGCCCATTCAAACCAATGCAGACGGCATCGGCGGTCTTAGTGCCAAACATCCTTCTGCCTGCCCTTTGGCGGATCGGTGCCGCTTGGAGGTGCTTCGCCACCAAACTTGCGAATAATGCGACGACGCAAATATTTTATTGCACGCGCCTCCAGTAGAAAAAAACGCACTTCTTTATGGTAGTGCTCTTTGTCGTCTGGCCCGATGATGTTGCGGTGAATCTCCAGCATTGAGCTTCCTTTCAAAGCTCGATGCTGCAGCGCCCAGATCGAGTAACAACGAAAAGAAACCTATTTCAGCCTAACTCGGCCAAAAAAGGACGCTGTTTCGTTGCTGCCATCGGAGCATCAAGTGCCCAGTAAACTACGGCCTCGGCAGCCGTTATGCCCCCTGTGCGCGAGCGAATCGGTCTCGCATGTCAAGGGTAACATCACTTCCTTCTTGAGCAAAACAGAATGATGTGACGCTATTGTTGCACGGCTCGTCGTATTTGCAGTTTCATTCCTCTGGCCGAAGCGAGAGGAATTTAGCCTTCTTTCTTGCGTTTCGCCTTTTTCCTCTCATGCGGACACAGCAGGGCTTTGCGCAGTCGGATCGATTGCGGGGTCACTTCGACCATTTCATCATCATCGATATAGGCAATTGATTGTTCCAAAGTCATCCGGCGCGGCGGGGTGAGGCGGATGGCGTCATCCTTGCCAGTCGAGCGAACATTGGAAAGCTGCTTTGCTTTCATCGGGTTCACTTCCAGATCATCAGGCTTGGCATTCTCGCCGATGACCATGCCTTCATAGACTTTTTGCGATGGGCCAACGAACATCTCGCCACGCTCTTCGAGCATGTTGAGTGCATATGCGTTGGATTCGCCGTCCCCATTGGAAATCAGCACGCCATTGCTGCGGCCTTCGATGGGGCCTTTGTAGGGGCCGTATTTCTCAAACAGGCGGTTCATAATGCCGGTGCCGCGAGTGTCGGACAAGAATTCGCCGTGATACCCGATCAGGCCGCGCGACGGAGCGGAAAAAGTGATGCGGGTCTTGCCTTGGCCTGACGGGCGCATTTCGGACAAGTCCGCTTTGCGCTTTTGCATCTTTTCTACAACCGTGCCGGAATGTTCATCATCAACATCGATGACGACCGTTTCGTAAGGCTCCATGCGTTGACCATCTTCTTCGCGGAAGAGCACTTTAGGACGGCTGATCCCGAGTTCAAAGCCCTCGCGGCGCATGGTTTCGATCAGCACGCCCAGTTGCAATTCGCCCCGGCCAGCCACTTCAAAGCTGTCCTTGTCCGCGCTTTCGGTGATGCGGATGGCAACGTTTGTTTCCGCCTCACGGTTGAGACGGTCGCGGATCATGCGGCTGGTGACTTTGCTGCCTTCGCGCCCGGCAAGCGGGCTGTCATTGACAGTAAAGCTCATCGCAAGGGTCGGCGGATCAATGGGTTGAGCCGCGATAGGCTCTGTCACAGACGGGTCGCAAATCGTGTTAGCAACGGTCGCCTTTTCAAGCCCTGCAAGCGCGATGATATCGCCCGCTTTCGCTGTTTCCACAGGAACACGCTCTAATCCATCAAAGCTCATCAGTTTGGTGGCGCGGCCCGCTTCAACGACGTTTCCATCCATATCAATGGCATGGATCGGATCATTGATGTTGATTGTCCCCGACTGAACGCGGCCTGTAAGGACGCGGCCCATGAAATTGTCGCGGTCGAGCAGGGTGGCAAGGAAGCTGAACTTGCCGGTGGTGTCGAGACCAGGAGCAGGCACGTGTTCGGTAATCAGTTTGAACAGGGGTTCAAGGTTGCCCTCGCGCGCTGTTTCATCATCACTGGCATAACCATCGCGTCCCGATGCCCAAAGCGATGGGAAATCGAGCTGTTCATCGGTTGCATCAAGCGATGCAAACAGATCAAACACTTCGTCCAGCACTTCTTGGGGGCGGCCATCGGGGCGGTCGATCTTGTTGACCACCACGATCGGGCGAAGGCCAAGGGCAAGTGCCTTACCGGTCACAAACTTGGTTTGCGGCATCGCGCCTTCTGCGCTGTCCACCAACAAGATAACGCCATCAACCATGCTCAGGATGCGCTCTACTTCAGCGCCGAAATCAGCGTGGCCGGGTGTGTCGACAATGTTGATACGTGTCGTCTCGCCTTCATGCTCCCATTCAACGCTGGTGCATTTGGCAAGAATGGTGATGCCGCGTTCTTTTTCCAGATCGCCGGAATCCATCGCACGTTCTTCGACGCGCTGATTTTCGCGGAAAGTACCGGATTGACGGAAGAGTTGATCGACCAGAGTGGTCTTACCGTGGTCAACGTGCGCGATGATCGCGACATTTCGAAGCGAGTTGGACATTTAAATTGGCTTTCGCATGAACAAGAGGCGGGCAAACTATGGTGCGCCGCAATATCTGCCGCCGCCTAGCCTAGCGAGCGCCCCCTCGCAAGCGCTGCGATAAATTGAACGGTTCAGCATCCAAGTGTGTGACTTGCCGTAACGGAAAGGCCACACAGGCGGCGGCTCTACACCTTTGAACGTGTGATAGACTTGTCACAATGGCCGCTTTCTCCTCGCGAATCAGCATGTTTCGTCCTTGTTCTGTTAACAACACTGACCTATTACTTTCGTCAATCGCGCCGGGATAAAAGCATCTGGGGATGCACATGGCGTAGATTGGAATGAGGAGAGGATATTCCATGCGTTCTATTTTCACCGGCTCTGCCGGGTCGCATCGTTTTGTGCTTATGACAGGCGCGGCTGCTTTGGCTTTAACAGTTCCGAGCGTCGCCTTCGCTCAAGACGCCGATGATACTGAGCTTGAAGCTCCTGATACAGATAATTTGATCATTGTTACTGCTACCAAGCGTGAGCAGACCTTGCAGGAAACCCCCGTTTCAGTTTCTGTAACTAGCAGCGAAACCTTAGAAGCTGCGCAAATTCGTGACGTTCTGGATCTGCAGACCGTAACCCCCTCGCTGCGTGTCAGTCAGCTTCAAAACGCATCTTCAACCACCTTTATCATTCGTGGCTTTGGTAATGGCGACAACAACTTCGGTATTGAGCCTTCGGTTGGTGTGTTTGTCGATGGAGTGTTCCGCTCGCGCTCAGTTGGATCGCTGGGCGATCTTGCCAATGTTCAGCGCATCGAAGTACTGCGTGGCCCTCAATCAACATTATTTGGTAAAAACGCATCCGCTGGTGTCATCAATATTGTCACCAAAGGCCCAGAGTTTGAATTTGGTGGCGGTGTCGAGGCAAGCTATGGTAACTTTAATGCGCTCATCCTTAAAGGTGATGTGACAGGGCCGATCAGTGACAATGTCGCTTTCGCAGTTGATGCAAGCTACAACCGGCGTGACGGTATTGCCGAGATTGTGAATCTCGATGAAGAGCTGAATACACGCAATCGTTGGAACCTTCGTGGGCAATTGCTGTTCGAGCCCACGCCCGATATCAGCATTCGCGCCCAGGCTGACTATGGCCGGATTGATGAAATTTGCTGCACCACCAACACAATTCAGGCAGGTCCGGCCAATGCCGCTGTCTTGGCGCTTGGTGGCCAGTTTAACACTGACTTTTTCAGCGAAGAAACGTTCCTTAACCAGGCTCCAGTTAACGAGGTCGACAATTACGGTGGCTCGATCAATGTGGATTGGTCATTCGGTGATCTGACTTTTACGTCGATCACTTCGTACCGCGAGCTTGAAAACCTAGTTCAACAAGACGTTGATTTCACCAGCCTCGATTTCATCAATGAAACCCGCGACCAAAGCGTCCAGTCGTTCACTCAGGAAATCCGGCTCGCTTCTGACTTCGATGGGCCGATTAACTTCCTCCTTGGCGGCTTCTATTTCGATGAATCGGTTCAGCAGGAAAGCGGTTTGCAGGCCGGGCCGCAAACACGGCCACTTTTTGAGTTGTTGGCTGGTGGCCCAGGCATTTTCAGCTTGTTCGAAGTTGGTGGTCCTTTCTCGCTTGGCATCCCAGCAGGAGGCATCTTTGCAGACGGTCCGCTTACGGTTGAATCATATGAGCTCGATAATCAGTCATTCTCAATTTTTGGTACGGTCGATTTCGAACCAATAGACGGCCTCGTCTTCACCGCTGGCTTCAACTACACTGATGACGAAAAAGAGTTTGCTTTGTCCCAGCAATCATTGGATCCGTTGGGCAATATCAACCTCGCCGATGCTTTCATCGTCGGAGCTTTGGGACAGGCCGGTGTTGATGGGACTGATCCTGCGCAGGTTGCAGCGTTTGCAGGCAACCCGGCAACCGCGCCTATTTTCCAAGGCATCCTTGCAGGAGCGGTTGATCCGGCCACGAACCAACTGCTTGCATTGGCGCCGTTGCAATTCCAACCCCCATTTCTCAATATACCGAACGGAGCGGAAGACAACACAACGAGCGACAGCGATCTCGCTTACACCCTGCGTGTTGCCTATGATGTGGCGCCTGAACTGAACGCCTACTTCAGCTATGCAACAGGCTTTAAGGCAAGCTCTGTGAACTTATCGCGCGACAGCCGTCCATTGCTGGGCGATTTCGTGCCGGCTGCGCTGCCTGCCGGTGTCCCTGCGGTTGTAGGAGGTAGCAATTTCCTCGCTCCGTCGTCGCCAATCCGCGATGCAGGCCTGCCGGTTTCGAACCTCACCACAGGTTCGCGTTTCGCTGGCCCTGAAGAAGCGGAAGTGTTCGAGCTTGGCCTCAAAGGTCAGTTTGATGGCTTTGGTTTCAACCTTGCTGTGTTTGACCAAACGATCAGCGGCTTTCAAAGCTTCTTGTTCACTGGCACGGGCTTCTTGCTTGCCAATGCAGGTGAACAATCGGTGCGCGGCTTCGAACTTGATACCACGATCACACCAACCGATGGCCTTGTTCTGACGTTCTCAGCAACGCACCTTGACCCGCTTTATGACAGCTTCGAACTGAGCCAGTTCGGGGATCTTTCGGGTCAGCGTCCGGCAGGCATTCCTTCGTGGTCGCTTTCAACTTCGGCGACTTACACGCATGAATGGGACAGCGGCACGGCACTCGTAAGCCGTCTCGACTACACCCACGAAAGCAGTGTGCAGATCCTCGACGGGGTGCCTGGCTTTGGCTCAAACGAAGCAGCAGTTGCCACCGCGCGCAATTTCAGGCGCGAGGTCAATCTGGTCAACGGCTCCATGACGCTTAAGCTTGACAACGGCTTCGAAGTGGGCGTGTGGGCGCGTAACCTGCTCGACAATCGCGAAGTGCTAACGCTGTTCCCCGGACCAGCACAGCCCGGCACGATCAACGGCTATCCCAACGTACCGCGCACTTATGGTGCCGTGGCGAGGTATCGTTTCTGATCTGAATGGCCTGATTGCATTTGAAAGAGCCCTGCGCAGCAATGCGCGGGGCTTTTTGTTTCTGCGGTCGATAAGGATGTGATCGCTCTTGTGTTAGCTCAAAACCTGTGGTGCTTTGGCGTCCTGAAGAACAAGGGATATGATAAACTATGGACTACGCTGGGTTTTGGGTGCGGCTCGTCGCCTATATTATCGACTATGTCATAATGATGGTTTTCCAGTTCATCATTTTCGCCGTCTTGGGCGTCTCAGCCTTTGGCGCGACATCATTGGATCCTGCGGCTTCAGATGTTTTTGCGACGACCGTCGGAACAATCGCTTACTTGCTTATAGTGGTTGCAGGCGTTGCTTACTTCGTGGTGATGGAAAGCTCCGCCAAGCAAGCAACATTCGGCAAAATGGCGCTTGGCTTGATTGTGACGGATGAGAATGGCGGGCGGATCACCTGGTTGCGTGCATTTGGTCGGTATTTCGCGAAAATCCTCTCAGCTATCATTTTGTTGATTGGATATATCATGATCGCTTTCACAGATGAAAAAACTGGTCTGCACGATCTCATGTGCAGCACGCGTGTCGTGAAAGGCAAACCCGGCGAGGTCGGCGTCGACGTGTCGGTGTTTGAATAAGGTTTTGGTCTAAAGCTCGCGCAGAGCCTGCGCGGGCTTTGCCCTTAGCAGCGGCAGTGATCCACCAATCGCAAAGGCCAGCACCATAGCAAGGCCAAGTCCGAGCACGGCTAGTACCTGCCCCCAATCAGGCAGCCAGTCAAATTCGAACATCTGGGTGATAACAACCCATCCAAGCGCAGAACCCAATCCCAACGCAACCAGCGCGAGAAGCGCTGCGATAAGGCCATATTCGGCCAATTGAAGGGAGAGGATTTGCCGCCGGCTGGCACCAAGAACACGCAGCACAACCGTGTCGTAAGTGCGCGCGGCACGCGCCGCTGCAATCGCGCCCATCAGCACGGCAAGTCCTGCAAGCACTGCGACTGATGCCGCAGCCAAAGTCGCCAGGCCGACTTGCTGAAGCAAAGTGCGGGCTTCGATCAGGATATCTCCCACCTCAATCACCGAAGTTGAGGGCAAGGTTCGCACGAGTTCGCGCAAAAGCTCACCTTGCGTGGTGGGGTCAGCAGCTTCAGGCAGATCCACCGTTGCCGAAAGCTTGTGCGGCGCATCGGCAATTGCCCCGCGTGAGAAGACCATGGTGAAATTAAAACCCATGCTTTCCCAATCAATCTCGCGAACATTTGCAATGCGCGCTTGCCGCTCGGTGCCAAGAAGGCCGATTGTCAGGTAATCACCAACCCCCAGATCGGCGGCATCGGCAAGCTGTTTATCTATTGAAACGAGCGCTTCGCCTGCCTCGTCTTCATTCCACCATTTTCCTTCGACCAAGGAATTGCCGGGCGGTACTTCATCGGCATAAGTCACGCCGCGCTCTCCGCGCAGCGCCCATGCACCTTCTGGAAGCTCTTCAAGATCGGCGACACGGATCATGTCATCCTTTGGGCCATAGGCCAGCACCGATGCCCGCAAAGTGGGCACAGCGCGGATGGCTGCATCGGGAAATTTGCTCTGCACTATATTCGTGAAGCGCTCTTCCTCCTCAACAGGCACGTCGAGCACGAAATAGTCGGGCGCTTCTGCTGGCACGCGGCTTTGAATATTACCGTCAATCGCGGTTTGAATAGTGGCGAGCAGGACGAACGCGGCCAACCCAAAACCGAGAGCTGTAACCAGTGATCCAGTGGGCGCGCCGGGACGGTAGATATTGGCAAGCGCGCTTCTGAGGATGGGATTGGACGGGCGCGGCAGACGCTTTGCGAGGTATTGAATACCAAAGCCAATTCCCGCCAGAACAGCAAGCGCACCGCCTGCGCCCAGAAGGAAGCTGGCCGACAGGATCGGCTGCTTGGTCGTAAGCATTGCCAGAGCGCAGATTGCGCCAATGCCAAGAATGGTCGCAATTAAAGCGCGCTTGTCGCGTGCAAGGGGCGAAATACGCGACCGCATCAGCGCCATTGCCGGGAACGAGCGTGCGCGCAGGAGCGGCGCGGCGGCAAAAGCGAAAGCCACCAAAACGCCATACGCGCCTGCAAGCAAAAGCGGGCCAGGCTCAATCACAAAGCCACTCTCCACAGGCAATAGCCCTTCCAATGCGGTGCTGAGCAGCGGAGTGACAAGCACGCCCGTTGCAATGCCCAGGATGCTTCCGACAAGCGCTGCGGCTCCGATTTGTAGCGCATAGATCCGAACAATATCGCGCGAGGATGCGCCGAGCACTTTCAAAGTTGCAATGCTGGCGCGGCGTTGATCGAGGTATGACGAAACGCCGCCTGCAATCCCGATCCCCGCAATTACCAGGGCGGCAAGACCTACCAGCGTCAGAAAATCGCTCATCTGGCGAACGAACCGGTCTGCGCCTGGAGAAGCGCGGTCGCGGGTGCGGAAATCGAAACCGGAATTGGGAAACGCTTCTTCCAATGCCTCGCGCGCTTCTTCGGGTTCCGGTGAAGAACTTTCGAACGCGACCCGGTATTTGCTTTCATAAAGCGAACCGGGTGAGAGCAATCCAGCATCCCCTGGCACGTTTTCAGCAACGATCACGCTTGGGCCAAGCTGGAAACCTTCTGACAGACGATCAGGTTCATCTTCGATTACCCCTGCGGCTGTCAGCGTGCTTGTCCCGACGGTGAATGTATCGCCAATACCGATATCGAGCCGATCAAGCGCGCCTTGTGCCACATAGGCATCTGAACCACTGGGCGCAGATACCTCGCGGCCATCGGTCAGGGTAAGCGCGCCATAAAGGGGCCATCTCTCATCGACTGCTTTCAGCTCAACCGGGGCAGTTGCTTCGCCCGTAGTGGCCATAGCTTGCAAGCGTGTTCCGCCCGAAACCGTGCCGTATTGAGCAAGCGCTGCCTTCTCTGCATCGTCAAGATCGCGCTGCCACACTTCGACTTCGAGATCGCCGCCGAGTATGACTTGCCCACTCGATGCCAACTCGCGCTCTATTGAGGCGGTCAGCGTGCCAATCGCAGCCAGCGCGCCTGTACCGAGGAATATGCAAATAACGAGCAGCCGCAGACCTTTGAACCGGCCGTTCAAATCTCGCTTGGCGATGTGCCATGCTTTGGGCCATGTTAGACCTTGCGAAAGAACGCCCGCACCGTTCACTCAGCCGCCTCTGTCAGGTTTATGCCGGTGCGTTCATCAGATACAATAACCCCATCGGCCATGGTCAGCACGCGCTCGCATCTTTCAGCCAGGCTGCGATCATGTGTGATGATAAGGAGGGTCGCGCCTGTTTCTGCGCGTCTGGCAAACAGCAAGTCGACGATTTCTTCGCCGGTGCCGACATCAAGATTGCCGGTTGGTTCGTCGGCAAAGATTAGGCTGGGACGTGGGGCAATGGCGCGTGCAATCGCGACGCGCTGTTGTTCGCCACCTGAAAGCTGCGTTGGATAATGCCCGATCCGGTGACCAAGTCCGACCGCGTTGAGCTCTTGCGCTGCGCGTTCGCTTGCATCTGCGCTGCCTGCCAGTTCCATTGGTGTCGCAACGTTTTCTACCGCTGTCATAGTTGGCAAAAGGTGGAAGGCCTGGAGCACAATGCCGATCCGACCTCGGCGAGCTTGCGCCAGTCCATCCTCACCCAGCTGGGTGAAGTTTGCCCCTGCAACCATCAGATCGCCGCTCGTTGCGCGTTCCAATCCCGATAACACCGCCATAAGCGAGCTTTTGCCTGAGCCAGAGGGCCCGAGCAGGGCCACCACTTCACCATGTGCAATTTCGAGGTCTATCCCGCGCAGGATATCAACCGGCGCATCAGAGCTGCCGAGTGTGAGCGTAAGATTACGGGCGGCGATCGCGTTCAGGTCGGCCGCGGGGTGAGGGGGGCTTGAAGGATTGGTCACATGAGCCAGATGGGTTAGGAGGAAGCCTGAAACAAGGCACGATGAAGAGGTTTAAAGATCACCATGGGTATTTGGCAGAAACGCGCGAGCGCATTGATTGGTTTCCCAGCGCTTTTTGCGCTTGCTGCTTGTGGCGGAGGACCTGCTGAGGCGCCTACCAATCCAGCCGAAAAATCCGACAACGCCCAATTGCCTGAAATCCCGGTTATGGGGCCTGAGCGCACGATCATCGCTTTTGGCGATAGCCTGTTTGCGGGCTACGGATTGGAGCCGAAGCAAAGCTATCCGGCAAAGCTTGAAAATGCCCTGCGCCGCAAGGGCATCAACGCGGTGATCGTCAATGCAGGGATTTCAGGTGATACCAGTTCAGCGGGCCTAGAGCGGCTCACTTTTACTCTGGACAGCCAGGAGGCAAAGCCAGACCTGTTTATCCTTGAGCTGGGCGGAAATGACCTTCTGCGCGGACTTTCCCCTGCTGAGACTCGCGCGAATTTTGATGCGATGCTTACCGAACTCACCAAACGCGAGATCCCCGTTCTTATCATGGGGATGCGAGCGCCGCCAAATTATGGCCCTGAGTACCAAGCTGATTTTGATGCAATCTATGCGGATATGGCCGAGAAATATGACACTGCTATCATTCCGTTCTGGCTCAATGATATCTACGAAGAGCCAAACCTCTTCCAGCGCGACCGGATCCATCCAACCGAAGAAGGGATTGAAGCGCTGGTGGTATCAACGCTTGATAAAGTCGCAGTGGCTATTCCCGAGGCGGACGAGGACGAGGCTGGCTAAATCCGTTCAACGGTGCCGCCGGATACGCGCCAGATCGCCGCTTCATCCTTGATGGCATCAAACGGCGTGAGCTCTGTTCCGGTCATCCAGATTTGCGCCTTTCCCTGACGAAGACGCGCAAACAATTCGATGCGGCGCACCGGGTCAAGGTGGGCGGCAACCTCGTCGAGCAAAAGAACGCTTGGCCTGCCCGATGACGCCAAGACGCCATGCGCCAGCGTGATTGCGATCAGCATCGCTTTTTGCTCGCCAGTAGAGCACGATGCGGCTGCTTGCCCTGATGAGGCCATCATGACTTCCAATTCATCGCGGTGCGGGCCTGTTAGCGCTCTTCCAGCGGCGCGATCACGCGGACGTGACCGGGCCAGAGTCGCGAGCAGTTCTGCCGGGTCCATGGGGCCACCTGCGCGGTAGTGGAGCAGGGGCTTTGCGAAAGGTTCAGAGGGCAGAGCTGATAATTCATCGCCCAGCATCGCCACAAGCCGTGCGCGCGCGACTGATACCTGCGCGCCATGCTTTGCGACTTGCGCTTCGATCGCATCAAGCCAGCGCGCATCAGAATTATCCTCAAGCAGGCGATTGCGTTCTCTTAGAGCCGTCTCCAGCGACGAGACGCTCTTGGCATGGCCCGGTTCAACCGCAAGCGTCATCCGGTCTATAAAACGGCGCCGTGCACCTGCGCTGTCCGTGAATAGGCCATCCATTGCCGGTGTCAGCCAGGAAACGGCATGCCATTCGGATAGAGCGCTGGCGCTCGCATCTGCTCCGTTTATGCGAACAAGGCGGCGAGTAGGGCGATCGGGCGTTGTGTAAGTGCCAATGCGGGCAGAGATTTGGCCCTGTTCCACCAGGCTTGCGCCAATCGTGAAGTGACAAGGGCCATCGTCAATCGATTTCTGCCGGGCAAAATCGCCAATGCTTGCGCGCCGCAATCCGCGCCCAGGACTGAGCAACGATAACGCTTCCAAAACATTGGTTTTGCCTGCGCCATTTTCTCCGATCAGAAGATTGAATTGCGCCGTGTTATCGAGCGTGGTGTCCGCGTGATTGCGGAAGTTTTCAAGAGTGATTTTCTGCAAAGCCATGGCGTGCGCACCGGTTAGCACGCGGCGCGAATTTGGCCAGCGCGGCAATGTATGAAATCACCAATCCCAACATATGGGAAAAAATACCAACCTTTTGGATTCATGAACGGATAGTCAGTGTTGTAACATGATGTAAACGGCAGAATTTAGCCGTTTTTCAAGTTTGGCACGGCTCCTGCACTGTATTGGGTGTCTGAAGGCAACCGCCCCAAAGACCCCGAATAACTCAAACAGGAGACCACGAAATGTACGCAGCTAATTCTTCAAACCGTTTTGTAACCGCCGCTCTTTCGGTGGTCATCTCAGCAGCTTTCTTTGCTTACGCCATTATCCCCGCCAGCCCGACCCTGATGGTCTGAGCCGCTTACAAACACACCAATTAGGAGACACGCAATGTTCAACACCGAAACCGGATTTCGCTTCGCCTCAGCCGCCATGGCCGTGATCGTTTCAGCATCTTTCTTTGCCTACGCGATTGTCCCTGCTTCCCCTGCGCTGATGGCTTGAGCCACCACCCAATTCACCACTCAATAAAGGAGACCAAACCCATGTATTCATTCTTTGATCTGGCCGGCACAACTAGCGCTCGGATCGCTGCTCTGGCCAGCTCGCTCGCTTTGTCAGCTGTGCTGATGGCCACTGCCATCGTCCCTGCAAGCCCTTCCAACCCACTTATTTCAGGAGTTCTCGCATGAGCAATTTGACACCACGTGGCAATGGCGGCGGCCTGCGTCTTGATAAACCCAATGGCAAACTGTTCGGCGTTTGCTCGGGCCTTGCAAACTGGTCGGGTGTTGATCCGCTGATCTGGCGTCTCGGTTTTGTCGCGGCGACTTTGCTCGGCTTTGGTCTTGCTATCCCGATCTACATCGTCATGGCTTTGATAGTAGACTAACACGCGGCCCTGGTTTGACGGGCCGTCGCACACACGATCTGTTCGAACCGGGAAGGGGCCAAATGCGGCCCCTTTCTTTTTTACATCGCGCTGATCCCGCCATCCAGTTTAATCTCAGCTCCTGTCATAAACCTGCTCTCATCGCTCGCCAGATACACCACCGCATTCGCGATATCATTGGGTTCTCCCACAAATTTGAGTGGGATTTGCCGCGCAAGTTTATCCAGCAGCACATCCTTATCAAGCTGAGCTGCTTTCGCAGTGCCATCTAGAATTGGTGTATCGACAAAAGTCGGGTGCACCGAATTACAGCGGATTTGCATGTTTTGCTTCGCGCAATGCAATGCGATCGATTTCGACAGCATCCAGACGCTTGCCTTGGACGCATTGTAAGCGGGCATCGTGTCGCTCGCGATCAATCCTGCGATAGAGCTTATATTGATGATAGACCCTGGCGCGTGTTTGCGCATGAGCGGCAAGGCTTTCTGACAGCCGTGGAAGATTGAATTGACATTGATGTCGAAACAACGGTTCCAGTCTTCGAACGTGCAGGTCTCGATATTGCCTGCAACGCCAATTCCGGCATTGTTGACCAGCACATTGAGCCCGCCCATCTGTTCACGCGCTGCATCGACAGCCGCTTCCCATGCGGCCGGATCCGTGACGTCGTGCTGAATGCTGAACGCGGTGCCATCGCCCATTTCAGCGTTGATGATGGCCGCGGTTTCCGCAGCCCCTTCGCCATTGATGTCGGTTGCCAGAACGCGCGCGCCTTCTTGTGCAAGCCTGATACAATGCGCTCTGCCAAGTCCTTGCGCGCCGCCCGTAACAAGAGCGAGTTTGCTTTCGCAACGCCCATTTGTGTTGATGCTCATGCCGTTGTCTCTCCAAGATAATTCATAAACAGCGCTATGCGCACATCAACCCCGTGGCCAGCTTTGCGCCATTCAGCAACAAATTCGGCGACCTTGTTAAGTGGGACGCGATGGACGGTTATGTTCTCATCTGGCAGGCCTCCGCCGTTGCTCACCTTGGTAAGGTCGCTCGCGCGAAGCAGTGTAAAGCATTCAGAGACCATGCCGGGCGAAGAATAAAACTCACCCAGCACCTCGATCTTGCCAGCCTTGTACCCTGTTTCCTCTTCCAGTTCGCGCGCCGCAGCCTCGATAGCATGCTCGCCTTCGCTGCCAGCTTCATCACCCACAAGACCAGCGGGGACCTCAAGGCAGAATCGGGAAAGCGGCACACGGTATTGGCTCACCAGGATGACGTGACGTGTTCCATCTGGATCTTCGTCAATGGCAATGATCGCAGCAGCGCGAATACCTCGCGCGCGCCCAACATATTCCCAGCGGCCCCGTGTCTTGGCATTGATAAACTTACCTTCCCACCGAATTTCCTCAGGCAGGTTGGCGTCTTTATCCTTGATGAAATTGTCGGTCATTGATCTCTCTTTGTTTGAGAGCGTCCTAGACCTCGATCAGACGATCAGGAAGCTCGTTTTCGTCCGTCTCGTCGCGCGGGAAATGCTGTGAAAGGACAAAACCCACATCGCGCACACCGACCGCCATGCCTTCAGCGATGCGGCCTGCCTTAATCTCGTCGAGCATTTCGGCCATTGCCTCGCCCCACACTTCGGCGGGGACTTTTTCGGCAATGGGTTGATCCGCGATGATTTCCGCGCGGTGTTCGCTCATGGACAGGTATATAAGCACCCCTGTGCGGCCATGGGTACGGCGCTCTGCCCCAACTTTGAAGTGCTTGATCGCTTGTTCATGGACGCGCATCGTTTTGACAGGATTGGGTATGAGCGCAAAACGCAAGGGCTTCCACAATTGCGCCGCCCAGATCAATGCAAAGGTCGCAAGACCCAGCAAAATGGTCATGCTGGCAATTTCGCCATTGGTCCACTGATGACCCCAGCCACCAAGCAGGCCATCGTAAAAATCGAGGAAAGGCTGAGGGAACAGCGCGAACAAACTCATCGTGGTAAAGGCAAAGGCTGCTGCCCAGACCAGCACGACATCGGTGTATCCATCCGAGCGATCGGCGAGAACGGTGAGAATTTCGCCCGAAGTCGTCAGCTCTGCCTCGCCCACGGCGTCCGAGACGATCTTGTGCTCAGCTTCATTCAAATAGGCCATGTCTTACCATCCCCCCGAGGCGCCGCCGCCTCCGAATGAACCGCCACCGCCAGAGAAGCCACCACCGAAACCGCCGCCTCCACCGCCGCCCCAACTGCTGCCACCGCCGCCCATGGCGCCGCGCACAACCGCGCTGCCAACTTCCCAAAGGATGATATCGCGTGCCGTGCGACCCCAACCATCGCCGTCATCGTCCCAATCGTCATCATCATCGTCGCGTCCCCTACCGCGACGTTTGCCCCATGGGCCTTTGCGTCTTTTGCGATACTTGCGACGGCGCTTTCCACCGCGCAGAAGTGGGAGAACGAAGAAAAAGAAAATGAAAGCGAGCCAGATGATCGCGCCAAACGGAATACCGCCTGATTTGGCACGGGTTTGGTTAGATTGGGCGGCTTCTGCAGCGATTTGAGCCGCTTGATCGGGTGGAAGCTGCAATTGGGTGATGATGGCATTCGTGCCAGCGACGATCCCGCCGGGATAGTCATCTTGGCGAAAACGGGGGAGGATTTCATTCTGGATGATGATCGAAGACAGGGCATCCGTCAGCGTGCCTTCGAGGCCATATCCAACCTCGATACGCACTTTGCGATCATTTTGAGCAACGATCAGCAACGCGCCGTCATTGCGCTCTGCATCGCCAAGCCCCCAATCGCGGCCTAACTGATATCCATAATCCGCAATGTCATAGCCTTGAAGATCAGGAACGGTGACGACCACTAACTGCCGTTGGGTCTGCGTTTCCAGCGCCTCTAGCTCAGCGGTCAGCTCGGCCTCTTGGGCTGCCGGGATAATATCAGCATTATCAACCACTCGCCCTGTGAGCGCAGGGAAATCTTGCGCCGCCACAGGTGCTGTGATGAGCGCGAGAAGTGCTGTCAAAAGAAGCGCGATATGTCTCACGCCGCGTCTTTCAGTTCAGAGTAAGTCACCTCGGCCATGAGCTGATTTACACCTGCATCAATGCCCGCTTCGAAGTTCCCGTTTCGAAATTTCGGCAACATATGCACATCGATGATTGTCTGCGCTTCTGCATTGGTAACGACCTCCTCAAGCCCATTACCCACTTCAATGCGTGTCTTGCGTTCATTGGGAGCAACAAGAAGGATCAGGCCATCGTCACGTGTTTCATTCCCAACGCCCCAGGCATTGCCAAGTTTGCGCGTGTAGACTGCAACATTCTCGCCCTCTAGGTTTGGTGTCGTGGCGACAACCAATTGCACGCGCGTATCCTTCTCGAATTGTTCAAGTTGTGATGAGAGCTGATCTTCAAATTCGCGCGATAGAATATCCGCTGCATCAACCACACGCCCTGTGAGTTTGCGCGCGGGCATGGGTTCGGCTTTCGCTGCACGCTCGGGCGTTTGATCAACAGCACATCCTGCCAACACAAGCGCAGCGAACGCCGCTGAAAAGACGAAGGCCCGCACGCGCGATTATTCTGACGTCATATCAAGCGTGGGGGCTTCTTGCGCGCCTTCGGTCGTCGCCTTGTAAGGCACCAAAGGCTCTGCACCGTGCACAATATTCGCGCCGATTGTATCGGGGAAAGTGCGGATGGTGGTGTTATATTTGCGCACCGCCTCGTTGTAATCACGCAATGCCACAGCGATGCGGTTTTCGGTTCCCTCAAGCTGGCTTTGCAGCGTGATATACCCCTGGGTCGATGTGATTTGCGGATAGGCTTCGAAGCTGGCGAGAAGGCGGCCAATGCCTTGGCTCATTTGCGCCTGGGCGGCTGCGAATTCTTCCATTTTCGCCGTATCCCCCAGATCATCAGCGGTCACCTGGACGCTGGTGGCTTTCGCGCGTGCTTCGGTCACTTCGGTAAGGATGTTGCGTTCATTTTCCGCAGCGCCCTTCGCCACCTCTGCAAGGTTAGGGATCAGGTTTGCACGCCGTTGAAACTGTGCCTCAACATCGGCCCATTTCGCTTTTGCTTCTTCCTCTGCTGCTGGCACTGAGTTGATGCCGCAAGCCGCCAGACTGAGCGAGACCGCCGCGAGCACAATGCCGCGGCTGGTAGATTTAAAATTCATATGTGTCCCTTCCAAGATACTGCGCCCAGCCAAAGGCGGCGCATCAAAGCCTGTATTGTGAATATAGCACACCGCCAGACGCATTCAAGCTGTGTAGACAATTGTAAACCGGCTTGGCAGTTGGCTCGCAAATTGCGACAAGGCCACGATTTTAAGGATAGAAAAGGGGATCGACATGCTTACAGAATTCAAGGAATTTATTGCCAAAGGCAACGTCATGGAGCTAGCCGTCGCGGTTATTATCGCGGGCGCTTTTGCTGTTATCGTTGCATCGCTCACCGATGACATGATTATGCCGATTGTTGGCATGATCTTTGGCGATGTTGATTTCTCGAACAAATACACTGTGCTTTCAGGTGCCGAGTTGATTGAGCCTGGCATGAGCCTTGAAGCTGCGCGCGAAGCCGGTGCCAATGTTCTTGCATGGGGCGCGTTTGTGACCTCGATCATCAATTTCGTAATCTTGGCTTTCATCATCTTCATGCTGGTTCGCTACGCAACGAAATTGCAGCAGCGCTTTGAAAAGCCCGCCGAGGAAGAGGCGCCAGCTGGTCCGACTGAGATTGAGCTTTTGACGGAAATTCGTGATGCACTGAAGAAGTAAGCGATTATCGCGATTAACTGTAATCGCAATTGAAGATTGGGGCGGGTCGTGAATGCGGCTCGCCCTTTTCGTTCGGCTGAGGAAGGGGATTGCCTTACGCGCAAATGCGCAGCTTCCCTCTATCATCTTGTTTGGTGTGTTCGCGGCATAAGCAATGGCTCCCAAATAGCCGCCACCAACGGATGCCATGCTTCACAGACGGATAGTGACCCCACAAGACCGCGCGCTGCAAAGGCTCAAGACTTTCGATTTGCTCGATGGTGGCGACGAGGATTTTGAAATCGCTTTTTCCATTTTATCGGGCCGCGCGCGCGATGTCGCTAAAGCATATACGCGGCACTATATAAAAGTCGTCAATACGTTTCCCGATGCAGGTCAGCGCGACGCTTTTATTGAAAGAGTGACTGCGGGATTTAAGGGGCGATACGACGTTCCAGTTGGTGTTGACTGGATCCTCAAAGGGGAAGCAATCGCGTATGAACTTCACCGGCGAGGGGCAAATATAACAGATCATCTGGGCGCATTGAGTGTTGCTCAAGCGCAGGAAGTCATAGTTGTTTATGAAGGTATCGAAGATCCAGCACAAGCCATCCGGATCGCGGCAAAAATCTCGCGTCTACAGGCTCTTGATGCAGAGATTTTGCTCACCACGGTGAAGCACTTGCAAACCACAAAGCACTTTGAATGGGTCCAGAATGAGGTCAAGGAATTCGATCAATTTCTAATCGGTATGGATAAGATCACGGCGTTAAAAAGCGATGCGAGCCAGAAAGAGGCAGAAGAGGCCAGACGCAGAACTCAAGAGCTTGCCGAATTGTCGCAAGACGTATCGAACGCATCTGAGGCTATGGCAAATGCGATGATCGATGCGACCCGTGCCGCGAGCGAACTGCGGACAATGTTGGATCAAGTGGTGCAGGAATTGCTGCAAGCCAGCCGGGCGATGAAGGACGCCATAAGCGTTGGCGAGGATGCTTTTGCCGCCGTAGATGAATTGAGCGACAAGAGTGCTGCCATCCAATCCATCGCCGCTTTGATTGAGGATGTCACAGACAGGAGCGATGTCCTTGCTCTCAATGCCAGTATTGAAGCGGCGCGGGCGGGGGCGACGGGCGCCGGATTTGGAGTGGTGGCGACCGAAATGAAAGCGCTTTCGCGCCAGACAGCTTGTGCAACAGGTGAGATATTTGCACATGTTGATGCGATTAAGAATGCGCGGGAAAAAGCGCTCACTGCCAATCGCTCGATGCTTCACACGTTCGGCAGCGTTAATGAGCTTATGCAAATGGTTGGCGAAGATGTGACCGCAAAGTCTGAGGTGATTACCCGAATCTCAGATCAAGTGGACGAAACAGCACTTAAGGCGGCTCAGACGCGTCAATCAATGTCAGCGATCAACACGCTTGCGAGCAGTTTGTCGGACCAAGTCACCAAAGCTGGATCGTCTCTTGATGATCTTAGCGATCAGGTCCGTGAAATGCGCAAGGGGGCGCACGGTTTTCTTGCCGATTTAGCCGTGCGCGCCAATTCTCAGGGAAAGTAGTCCGGCAAAGCTCGCAGATGCGATCTGAATCACGATTTGCGGTTCTGGTGCTACTTAAACGCGATGCGTTTTTATGCTTTGTGCAGGCACGATCACTTTCTATTCAGCTTTTTTGCTCTATATAGAAAGGGTCGGGCAACCGAATATGGTGATAAATTGCAGCGTGCAATAGGCACAACGGACCCGGGGGCAGTACCCGGCGTCTCCACCAAAAACCGCCGGGCAGCCGGGGTTTTTGACGGGGACGAACTAGGATCGACGTGGGCTGAAAAGCGTTGTTTTTACCCGGGCTGAGTACCCCGTAAAAATGTTCAAAACTCATAAGTGCAAACGATAACGAAGCACTCGCAATCGCAGCGTAATCTGACGGGCTAACGCCCTGATCTTACAAAGCTAAAGCGCGGTTGGACCCACCGGGCAACAGAAGCGGATTCCGGGGGCCCGGAGGAGCCTAGCAACAGAATCCTCCACCTTCATTTTGGAGCATCCAATGCGCTTTTCATTGATACCTGCGGCTTTTGCATTGGTTGCCGTATCAAGCGTATCTCCGGTGTCTGCGAGCCAAGGTGAAACTTACGATTCCTATCTCGCTCGACTGAAAGACATTTGCGAAGTCGAGTGTCTCCAGCCGCGCGATTTCCAACGTAAAGCTCGTAAGCAGGGCTCTAAATACAAAGGCGATATGGCGATAATTATGGATGTCGCATACGTCACACGCGACGGGCCGACTTATCAGCTGCATAACCTCGACCGCGAAAATTCCTATTTTGATGATCTGCAATTGTTGGGATCCGCTGGCATAAATACGTCAAGCCGCAATGGGATTGGCGGATTGCCGCGCGGACGCTCTAACCCGGTTCACCCTGATCTCATCGTTATCGAAATGGACGAGGCTGCGGTGCGCGAATTGTTGGGATTGCAGCGTGTCCCCGATGGCGAATCCAATATCAGCAAGGTCAGGATAGGCTCCCGAACAGGGGATGGCATCATTGTCGAAGGGGAGACGACCAAGGATGGCAAGAAAGCCTCCCGGATAGATTTCCGTTCCCTGATGCGCGGCCGCCGCGTCGTGGTTCGCGGCAAACCTCGTCTTGAGGCTGTATGGATTGGTGCGCGATTGGATCAGCGACGCAAACAAGTGACGCTTGAATTGCGCGATGCAGATGATCTGGTCTTGCTGCCCCGATATGATGATGATGGGAAACCACTGAAAGAGGATTTGGCCTGGCTGGCTTCGAACGGGCGAACGCCAAGCGAGTGAAAGCCCAGGCAATCTGCTTTCTAGCCGATTTGTTTTGACGCTTGCGCTTTCAATTGGGCGAGTTCCTGCTTGGCTTTCAAACCATCAAGGATCGCTGCCCCGCCCAGAAACACCGCCCCGCTAGCGGCCAGAAACAGCATTTGGCCGCCAATTCCTGGAAATTGTGTGAGATAGGTGGCGCCGCGGTTCATCGCGCCAAGAGCGAGTGCAAAGATAATCACATAAGCCTCGAACCGGTTCTTGATTACAAACAGCCTTGAGACTTTGCGCAGCATGGTTTCTCCGTTTACTTTTTAACAGCAAAAGCCGTGCCAAGCCTGCATTTCTGCCAAGCTTGTTGGTTAACGTGAAATCGATTGTAAACAGCAGCGACGCATGGGTGCAATCGCATTAACCTTATTTATGCAAGCTCGTGGAGATTTAACGCTTCGAGCAGGGCATTTCGGGCCGCGCCAACCGAGTTTGCAAGGCGATCAGAGCCTAGATCGGCGGGGTCGATTTGTTCGGGCCACGTTTTCGCAATGACGGTCTCGAGCTTGTCTGCCTTGGCCTCATCCAGCAAGAAACGTGCATCGACCCCAGTCGGGTCGCACACCACGCGCAGGCGCAGGCAGGCGGGGCCACCGCCATTGGCCATGGATTGGCGCACATCTACCGGGATGACTTCGCGGATGGGGCCATTGGACGCCATCATCGCCTTGCAATAAGACCATACAGGTGGGCTTTCCCGGCATTCCTCTGGAACGATCAGAGCCATTGAACCATCTGGCAGGGTTAGTAGCTGCGCGTTGAACAAGTACGTCTTGATGGCTTCTGCAAGACTGACTGCATCGCTCGGCACTTCGACCACTTCCAATGCCGGAAACGCTGTGCGAATGGCATCATACGCACCGTGTTGATCGGCAAAAGCTTCTGCGTGCGTGAACAGCACACGCTCATTCGCAACCGAGACCACGTCATTATGAAATGCGCCCGCTTCAATCGCAGCAGGGTTTTGCTCGATAAAGACGCACTTCGCCGGATCGAGCCCATGCGAACGTGCCACCAGGCGGCTGGCTTGTTCATGCTGTCTGGCTGGAAAGGCGCCGCCAGGACGGCCATAGACAAACACTTCTACCCCGGCGCTAGAATGCCCTTCGCAAAGGCGCATGTGATTGGCTGCCCCCTCATCGCCGAAAGTTGGCAGAACAGGGCCATGCACTGCGAAGTGATCTTTGTTGCCGAATGCAACCTCGAGCTGACGCTTGGTGTCAGGCCATTCCTGCGCGCGGTGAAGCATGGTAACGAGATTAGCAGGTGTAAGGTGGCACTTGCCATCCGATGTATCGGGAGCGGGCGAGACTGTGGCGGCGTTAGCCGTCCACATGGAGGATGCAGACCAGGGCGCCGCGCGCAAAGGAGGCGCTTCGGTTCCGTCAAAGCTTAGCGCTTGCTCAAGCAGGACATTGGGGCGGGGCAGCGGAAGCAAAAAGCCCTGAACGCCCAGCCGCGCCAGATTGCCCCGCATCTTTGCCAGGCCCTGAAGCGCGGCAGCGCGGGGGTAGGACGGATCGCCCTTGTGACTGGCGCTTGCCAGATTGCCGAGGCTGAGCCCTGCATAATTGTGGCTTGGCCCAACGATGCCGTCAAAATTGATTTCTGCAAGGCTCACCGCGCCACACTCCAGATCGTTTCACCTTCGCTCACATCAAGGATGTCGGCTGCTTGGGCATCAATGGCGATGCCGCCATCACCGTCAAGAACACGAGCGCCATAACACGCTCTGAAATCGGCGAGCCTTCCTGCGGCGAGGATGGCGCGTTCTCCTTCGCCAACATTCATGCCCTTGAGCGTTGCAGAGGTACTGTTTTTGACGCTTGTCACATCGTCCGTGCGCGCGATCATGCTTGGCCCGCCGTCGAAAATGTCGACATAGCCTTCGTAATTGAAACCTTCATTCTCCAGCATCCGCATGGCCGCGCGGCCCGAAAGGTGCGGCACGCCGATCACTTTGCGCGCGTTTTCGTCAAGCATCGCGACGTAGACGGGGTATTTCGGCATGAGGTCAGCGATAAATTGATTGCCGTTAATCGCGTTGAAATAGTCCGCTTCGTTAAAGCTCATTCCGAAAAAGCGCCCCGCAACGTTGTCCCAAAACGGGGAATCGCCGCGTTCATCAATGATGCCGCGCAATTCAGCAAGGATCCGGTTAGCAAAGCGGGCACGGTGCATGGCGATAAAGAGATAGCGACTGCGCGCAAGCAGCAGGCCCAATCCGCCGGCGCGCTCATTGGGGTGGAGAAACAGGCCGCCCACTTCGCTCGAGCCTTCAAGGTCAGTCACCAGATTGAGCATTTCAGTGCGTACCGTGCGATCAAGTTCCTGGCTGTACTGGGTCAGGGTGTTGAGGCGATAGGAATAAAAGGGCCACTGCTGGCCCACCTTGGTCATCAGCTGGCTTGTTCCGCGCACCATGCGCGATTTTGTGTCCTCCAGCACCAGCACGAATTGTTCATCAACCCATTCATGATCTGTGTTTTGAAAGGCGCTTTCGGCGCGTTCCAGCTTGTCACCCAGCGCCTTGCGATCGGCAGGCAGATTGGTGAAGCCTCCGCCTGTCAGCTTCGCCATTTCATAAAGGTGTTCAAGATCACCCAACCGGGCCGCACGCAGGCGAAAGCTCATAGTGTGTCCCCTTCAAGCGCGCCCGATGCGAGCCGTTCAATCACGCGAGCAGACAATGCCGCCCTTTCAGCAAGGCTTGGCACAATCAGGAATTCATCCGATGAATGGATCGCTCCCCCGCGCACTCCCATTGTATCAACCACAGGCACTCCGCAAGCAGCGATATTGTTACCATCGCAAACGCCGCCGGTGGATTTCCATTTAATGTCCTGACCCAATTCAGCGCCGCATTCTTTGACAAGATCGAACAGACGCTGGGCATGGGAGTCGACCGGCTTTGGCGGGCGAGTGACACCGCCATGGCGCGATATGGTCACTTGATGCTGCGTCTCTATATCGATCAGCAAATGATTCAAATCGTGATCAAACCCTTGCATCGCTTCGGTTGATTTGGGGCGAATGTTGAAACGCAGCACCGCATGATCCGGTACGACATTGTTTGGACCGCCGCCTTCCAGCTTTGCCGGGTTCACGGTGATATCATCGCGCTCCATCGCTTTCAAACGCAGGATCAGATCAGCCGCAGCGACAATCGCATTACGCCCATCTTCCGGGTTGCGACCGGCATGGGCAGATTTGCCTTTCAAAGTGATCGAGTAATTGCCCGTGCCCCCGCGTGAATGGGCAAGTGTGCCATCGGGAAGGGCGGCTGGTTCGTAAGTGAGCGCAGCCATTTTTCCCCGTGCCAGCTCGGCAATAAGGCCAGAACTGGCGAGTGATCCGGTTTCCTCATCCGAATTGATCAGAATGTCATAGCCGAGCGACGAGGCGCACGAAGAATTTTCAAAAGCCATCAGCGCGTGCAGGATAACTCCAATGCCGCCTTTCATGTCGGCAACCCCCGGGCCGTTCAGTGTCTCATCATCAAGCCATTGCTGTTCTTGAAATGGGTGGTCTTTGGGGAAGACCGTATCCATGTGCCCTGTCAGGATGATCCGACGATTGGCCGTGGGACGCACACGCATCACGAAATGCTTGCCATTGGGCTTTTCAAACTCGCTGCCATCGTTTGCAATCGCGGTCACAGGGGCGGGGTCAATCAATTCAATGTCGCCAGGCAATGGGCTAAACGCTTGCGCTAAAGCATCAGCTTGACGAGAGAGCCCATCCAGATGGCCGCTCCCGGTATTGATCGCGCACCATTGCTGTACCTGCTCCAGCATGGTGGGAGCATCGAAATCCTGCGAAGTCACTGATGAAGTCATCCCTACCGTCTAGCCGCGAGACAGCTTTCATCCAACCCATTGCATTACAAAGCGCGCTTCGTCATAGGCGCTTGCAACAGTCCTCCTCCCCGGGCACAGTTTTTTGGACCCAAAGAGGACGTTTATGACAACTATGATTTCGCGTGCCGGGCTTTCGATAGATGCCAAGCTGGCAGCCTTTCTCGATTCTGGAGTTTTGGTGCCTCTTGGCCGCGATGTAAAAGTTTTCTGGAATGACTTTGCGAAACTGGTCAAAGACTTTGCTCCGCGTAATCGGGCGCTGCTGCAAAAGCGCGAGGAATTGCAGGCTGCAATCGATCAATGGCATATCGATCGGGCCGGTAAGCCGCATGATGCGGCCGAATATCAGGCTTTCCTGAGCGATATCGGATACCTGGTTCCCGAACCGGGTGCCTTTAAGATTGGCACCAAAAACGTCGATCCTGAAATTGCGACCATGGCCGGGCCGCAGCTTGTCGTGCCAATTCTCAATGCGCGCTTCCTGCTGAATGCCGCCAATGCTCGCTGGGGCAGCCTTTATGACGCGTTTTACGGTACAGATGCGCTCGACGCAGGGCCGGCAAAACCGGGCGGATATGACAAAGCGCGCGGCGATGCCGTGATCGCACGCGGGCGCCAATTCCTCGACGAGGCGTTGCCATTGGTTGGTCAGAGTTGGACCGATCTCAAAGACGAAAAGGACGGTAAACTTCAGGATGAAAGCCAGTGGGTCGGCTTTACCGAAAAGGGGCTTTTGTTCAAAAACAACGGTCTGCACATCGAAGTTGTGTTCGACCGTGAGCACCCTGTTGGCAAAGATGATACAGCAGGCATTGCTGATATCATGGTCGAGGCCGCTCTTACCACAATCGCAGATTGCGAAGACTCAGTCGCTGCAGTCGATGCCGAGGACAAGTTGGTCGCTTACACAAATTGGCTCGGCATTATCCGGGGCGATCTGGAAGAAAGCTTTGACAAAGGCGGGCGCACGATGACCCGCACTTTGAACGACGACAAGACTTACAAGGATAACGCAGGGGCTACGCACAGCCTGTCAGGCCGCAGTCTTATGTTTGTGCGCAATGTCGGTCATTTGATGACCAATCCTGCGATCCTCCTGGAAGATGGTTCCGAAATTCCCGAAGGCATTCTGGACGCAGTCTTTACATCTGCAATCAGCACTTTGGATGTCGAAGGGCACGCCAAATACGGCAATTCGAAAGCTGGCAGCATCTATATCGTAAAGCCTAAAATGCACGGGCCGGAAGAATGCGCTTTCACAAACGACCTGTTCGATGCGGTCGAAGACTTGCTTTGCCTCAAACGCCACACGATCAAGGTTGGCGTGATGGACGAAGAACGCCGCACGTCTGCCAATCTGGCTGCGTGCATCCATGCGGTGAAAGACCGGATTGTCTTCATCAACACTGGTTTTCTTGATCGCACAGGCGATGAAATTCACACATCAATGCGTGCAGGCCCGATGATGCGTAAAGGCGCGATGAAAACGTCCGCCTGGCTCGGATCATACGAAGCGCGCAATGTCGCGATTGGTTTGAAACATGGCCTTTCAGGTGTCGCTCAAATCGGCAAAGGCATGTGGGCTGCGCCCGATCTGATGGGCGATATGATGGAACAGAAAATCGGCCATCTGCGCGCTGGCGCAAACACGGCCTGGGTACCATCGCCAACAGCTGCGACGCTTCATACGCTGCATTATCATGCAGAAAACGTGTTCGACATTCAGAAGAAACTGCCTGAGCCGGCAGGCCTCGATGATCTGCTCACCATTCCATTAGCTGAAAACACCAATTGGCCCGAAGATGAACTGCGCGATGAGCTTGATAACAATGCTCAGGGTCTGCTCGGATATGTAGTGCGGTGGGTCGATGCAGGCGTGGGGTGTTCTAAGGTGCCAGACATCAATGATGTCGGCTTGATGGAAGACCGGGCAACTTTGCGCATCTCCTCACAACATATCGCGAACTGGCTGCTCCACGGTATTGTGAGCACGGAACAGGTGATGGACAGCCTGACGCGTATGGCCGCCAAAGTGGATGCGCAAAACGCTGGCGATTCCGAATACATTCCGCTGATCGGCAACGAAGAAGGTCCAGCATTTAGCGCGGCGAAAGATCTGATTTTCAAAGGCGCTGAGCAGCCATCAGGCTATACAGAGCCGCTGCTTCACCAATGGCGCTTGCGAAAAAAGGCAGGCTAAACGCGGGCTCTTATTGTTCGGTTTCGATATGATCCCAATCGATATCGAGATCACCGAGATCGAACTCTAAGTCAAAGCCTGTATTGTCCTGTTCTTCATTGTAGGCATGGACAGCTTTAACACCTTGTTCGGCATGGATTTTTAGCTTGGTGAGGTCTTCCTCCACCGCCATGCTCATCATGGCGACTTCCTCGGCGATTTCTTCATCACTAAGGTCGTCTGAAAATGTAGCCTTGGTGATGAGTTTAACGACGCAGCGATCATCGCCAAGCGGGGTTAGCTGGTAATCCTCAATCGCTTCAACCAGATTGCCAATTCTCGGCTCAATCATGACCTTGGACATGTGCCGCTTGCCTTTGACATATTCGAGCACTTGGAACCGGAACGACAAATCCTCCATGTCAGCGAGGGCAATTTCGTACATGTCATCAGTGATCTGTTTAACAGCATTGCCCAGCGCAACTTGCGAGAAACCAGGATCGGACACATCCACAAGCTGGAAAACCAACGCGGCCGGACGATCAACCTGGACCGAAAAATCAAATTCGACCGGACCCTCAATCAAAGGTTTTTGTTTGTTAAAACCGAACACTGCCACCTCCCTGACGTGTGCATCGCGAGGAGCTAAGGCGTCGGCATTGATAACCTGTTAACTGGCCGAGAAGTCGTGGTCAGGACAGATGCCGCGCAGTTGCGACAAATTCATCAACGCTGACGGTTTCTGCGCGGCGGGTTTCATCAATGCCGACCTCGCCAAGGGCGTCCAAAGCGCCGGGCACGCCCTTCAGACTTTGCCGCAGCATTTTTCGGCGTTGGCCAAACGCGGCTTCGGTGAGGCGTTCAAGCGTTCGAGCCAAGACGCCTTGGGGAGCATTGCGCGGTGTCACATGAACAATTGCGCTCATCACTTTGGGGGGAGGGGTAAAAGCGCTGCGATGCACTTTCATGGCCAGCTTCGCCTCAGCGCGCCAGCCTGCAAGGACCGCGAGCCGCCCATACGCACCGCTACCCGGCTTAGCCACAATCCGCTGGGCAACTTCCTGCTGGAACATGAGCGTGAGCGATAGCCATTGCGGCGGCCATTCCTGTCCCGAAAGCCATTTTACGAACAAAGCCGTGCCGACATTATAAGGAAGGTTGGACGCAATATGAAACGGTTCGCCGCGCATGATCTCGCCATGGTTCACAGCCATTGCATCGCCTTCGATCACGGTGAGCTGACCGGGGAAGGCATTGTCCAATTCCGCCAGAGCAGGAAGGCAGCGCGTGTCCATCTCGATCGCGGTCACATTTGCTCCCGCTCTCAGCAAAGCCCGTGTCAATCCTCCCGGACCAGGGCCAATCTCGAGCACATTTGCACCCGTCAGATCGCCCGGGATGGCGGCAATCCGGTCAAGCAATTGCTCATCCAACAGGAAATTCTGACCCAACTTCTTGCTGGCAGACAGGCCGTGTCGCTGGATGACTTCGCGGATGGGAGGAAGGTCAGTCACGGGCGCTGTTTGCGGCGCGCGCTTTGACGCATGCCGATGCCATGCGAATTGCAGCCACCATCGCACTCGCATCGGCTTTGCCAGTGCCCGCAATATCAAAGGCGGTGCCATGATCGGGCGATGTGCGGATGATGGGCAGACCAAGCGTCACATTGACGCCTTCGTCAAATTCGAGCGCTTTTAGCGGGATCAATGCCTGATCGTGGTACATGCAAAGCGCTGCGTCGTATGTTTCACGCGCGCGCGGCGTGAACAAGGCATCACCGGGAACAGGGCCGGTTACATCAAAACCTTCTGTTTTCAAAGCGTTTATGGCTGGTTCGATAATGCGGCGTTCTTCGTCGCCAAACCGGCCGCTTTCGCCTGCATGTGGGTTTAATCCTGCAATCGCGAGGCGAGGGCGCTCAATCCCGAAATCGCGGCGTAATCCTTGCGCCACGATCCGTGCTTTGCTCGTGATGAGATCAGCGGAAAGCAGGCTGGGAACTTCTGCAAGAGCGATATGCACTGTCAGTGGCACAGTGCGAAGGCTTGGTCCTGCAAGCATCATGACAGCATCTCGATAGGGACGAGCGCATGCATCAGCCAGAAATTCTGTCTGGCCCGGATAATCGAACCCCTGCTGCATCAGCTGCGATTTCGCGACAGGAGCAGTCACCAGCGCGGATGCATGGCCAGAAAGCGCAAATTTGGTTCCATAAGTGAGCGATGCGATCGCAAGCTTTGCGCCAGCCGATATGGGTTTGCCCGGTGTGTAGGGCGCATCCAATCCCGACATCACCGGCAGGCCCGCATGAACAGCCATTGCCGCTTCGGCGGGATCGGCAATCGGAACAATAGAGAAATTCGAACCGCTTTGGCGAGCCGCTTCGGCCAGCACGTCCACTCCGCCTACCACAAACAGCGCCGGGCAGCGTGCGCCTTTTGTCGAATTCAACCGCGCATAGGCTGAAAGGATTATCTCAGGGCCAATCCCCGCCGGATCACCCAGTGTAATCGCCAGCGGGGCATCAGACATGATCAGTTGTATTCGATGTAGGCATCATTGCGCAGATCGCGCAGGTAACGCTGAGCACGTTTGTTGATGCGTTCTTCCTCAATCTGGTTCATCACCGTCTGGAATGTCGGGCCGCTATCGTTCTGCGAGTCCTCACGACTGCACAGCATCAGGACGCGCACGCCTTCTTCGGGACTTCCGAATGCGGGTGTTGTCTGGCCGATCTGAAGGCCCAGGATGATGGCACGCAATTGCTCAGGAAGGTTGCCGGCTCTGATCTGGTCATTGCTGACGACACTTGCGCCGATTTCATTGCGAGCGGTTTCAGCATCCGCGCATCCGCGCAATCCTTGGATAAAAGCGCCGAACTGGTTGATCTTGGCTTCTGCATCAGCCTGAGAAATGCCGGGTTCTAAAGCTATCGAAATTTGCTTGAGGCTTAGGATGGCATCTTCGGGGCTGGACATCATCACCTGTCGCTTGTTGCGCAGATAGATGATGGAGTAGCCACCTGGAATTTCAATCGGGCCATTAAGTTGTCCAGGTTGCATACGCTGAGCTGCATTCGACAAAGCCGAGGGGAGCAGGCCCAGTCGCACCCAGCCCAAGTCGCCACCAACCGCGGCAGTAGAAGCTTCGGAGAATTGCCGGGCATAGGCAACAAAGCTTCCTCCGGATTGCAATTGCTCCATGATCTGATTCATGTTTTGGAGCACCGTATCGCGGTTTTCACTCGTTGCGTTCATGTAAATCTCGCCCAGGTGATATTCATCGGTTCCGCGAGATTCCTCGAGCCGTTTGAGATATTCTTCGACTTCTTCCTGGCTCACATTGATAAACGGTGTGACATTGCGGCGCAGCAGATTTTCCCATGCCAATTCGCCTTCGATCTGGCGTTTTAGCGCATTTGCCGAAGAGCCGACGGACTGCAGATATTCATCCATCTTGGCAGGTTCCGAGCCGAAATTCTGAGCGGCAAGTTGATTGTATGTCTGTTCAATTTCGCCGCGTTGTACTTTCAATTCGAGCGCTTCTGCGGCCTGGATCTTGAGTGTTTCATCGATCAGATTACGCAGGACCTGAAAGCGCAGCCGCTTCATCTCGTCGTCTGAAACCTCGCTTTGTGCCGCTGAGGTAACCAACGCGACGCGCTGCTCGATGTCTGTTCCGGTAATCACGTAGCCATTTACAACCGCAGTCGCGCTACGCTGGTTCGGGTTTTCATCACCATAGATGGTGATATTCTGCGGGATGCCCAGCGGGTTATCCATGGTAGGCGTACCTGCCGTTTGTGCGCTGAGAGGCGCTGGTGATACGACAAGAGCAGCCAACCCAGCTGCCATACAGCTGCCAATTACTCGCGAACGAAAGCCATTTAAAAACACAGTCAAACTCACTGAATACAATCCCGTTCTATTACTCTGTGACCAAGGTGTGCCCCCGCATCACCGGTCAGATTTTTCAAATTTATGCGCTGTGTTATCGCGTCTAGGCTTAACCAGCGCTGAGTGCGTCAATCCATTCTCGCGCGCAAATGTCTTTGCGCTTATTAACTGGTTTCGAGACATGTGCCAATTGCGCGCCGAATAAACTGTGAAGAGCGCTTACCTGATATCGGCTGAAGTGTTCGTCACTAAAAGCCCAAATTGCGGATAGCAAAGAACAGCTGGAATGTGTTGCCACGCGCGGCATCGCCAGCGGTAATGAAGTCTCTTCGCCAGGTCAGGCCAAATTCAATGCAGTCATCTTGATAGGCAACACCCAGCCGCGTTCGGATCGGTTCAAATCCGTCAGGTGAAAATGTTGGATCATCTTCTGGCTTGGTCAGGTTGAACACTCCAGAACCAAAAGCTGACCAATTGCGTCCAAAAGCAACGCGAACAGCGGCACGGAATTCTTCGCGGTCCTGCAAATCCTCAACCGTTTGAATATCACGATTGAGCCGCAAATAGCCCACTTCGGCATAGGTGCGCTCGGTTCCTACAGTCGCGTCAATCTCGTTGCGGCGGATTGTTAAATTGTCTTTGTCCAGCCGGAAACGGTGTGTCAGTTTAACAAAATCGCGAAACCGTATCTGTGTCCGACCAACAAAGTCAGACACTCTTTCGGATAGGCCGGTGCCATCGGGGAAGATGTCACGCGCCGCATCGACACGGTACGATTGCCCAACTGTTGTATCGAATCGCCATCCCGGCTTTTGCAATTGCCAATCGAGGCCCCAGGTAATCCGAGAGCCATCCTCGACCCGGTCATAGCCTGGAAAACGATTGAGCGAGAATAGGTTTGAATCTTCCAGATCAATTGCGCGCGCATCTTCGTTGGGTACCGCCAGGTTGCGGATTGGCGGGCTTGCGACGATTTGTACCCGGGGTGTCAGAACCTGTGTCCCGCCAAAAGCTTCGCCCACAAACGGCCATTCCACATCAAGTGCCGCTGTGCCAATCGCGCGCCCGGTCCAGCCTTCATTGCCGCGGTAAATTTCGGTGAGCGTCGAAAGAGTGCCGCTGGTGTGGTAGACATCACCGCGAGCCAGTGCGGTCAGCGTGACGACCTGACCCAAATTGGTGAGTCTGCGCAAATTCCATTTGGCACCTGCAAAGGCGCGCTGCGTATCTTGACCATCATTGCGCAGCAGGCTGAGTGTGTTGGCTTGAAATTCAATCGTGCCGCCAAGCAGCGGGTCTTCAATCCTGTGTCGATAATCAATTGCCGGTATGGCCACCGGGATTTGTCCCTGATCGGCTGTAATCCTGAGTGTTTGCGTCGCCCAACCTGCGATTGATAGGTATGAGTTGTTATCAATCCGTTCAGTATTGATGGTCGAGCGTAAACGGTCATCGCGGCTGATATCATACCGGCGAAGGAATGTGCGGTCGGTCGCCAGGCGAACAGAGGCAGTGGTGCTCCATTCAGGAGAGAACTGGAATCTGCCATTGGCAAACAGGTATCCACGAGCATCGCTTTGGCTGTCGGGTACGCCGGTAAAATCGGTAACACGGCTGCTTTCCGTCAGGTAGCCTGTCACCTGATACGCGCCTTTGTCGGTCAAATGCCGCCACTGGGCTGAAACCATGGGAGCGACTTGCGAAAAGACAAAGCCGCGCACGGTCAAATCTTTGTTGTCAGCAAAACGCCAGTAATACCGGCCCGACAGCTCAAGCCCGTTCACATTGGTAACCCGCACATCCGGCACAAGAAAGCCCGAAACCGCCTGTCCATCGGTTCTGATCGACAGTCCCGGCAATGGCAGGATCCGCGCGCCGAACAATTCGAGCATTGCCCCGCGAAATCGCACTTTACTGTCTGCCGGATTGTAAGTCACCCTGTCCGCAGTAATGCGCCAACTTGGATCTTTGTCGCAGCCGTCTTCATCGCTTACCGCGCAGGCCGTGTAGGCTGCGTCGGTGAGCACAATGGTTTCATCCTCGCCGCGTTCTCCTGAGCGTGCGGCCAATCGGCCACCTGCGCGCAAAGCCAGAAGCAGGTCGGACATAGCGCCCGCTTCAAATTGATCGGTCAATTCTATTGTTTCGGTAAAAAGCTGGTTCCCGCGATCATCGACCAACCTTACATTGCCGTTTGCAAAAATTTGGCCAGTCCTGCGGTTCCATGTCACTTCGTCTGCGCGAACCGAGCGATCTTGATTGCGAATCACAACGTCGCCGCGTGCGGTGACGATGTCATTCTGGTTATCGTAAGCTAGTTGTTCGGCTTCAAAAGCGATCCCATCAGCGATCGAAGCCGTATCCGACTTAAGGTCGTCAGGTGCCAGAGGGCGCAATGGTTCAGGTATCGAATTTTTCAAACGTTCTTGAACCCGCTCTGACGGTCCGTCGATGAGTTGATTGTCGAGGGCCTCGAGCGACTCTTCCTCGGTCATTTCAGGCGTGTTTGCGCTTGTTTGCGCAAAAGCTGTGCCCGATATCGCGCACAGTGACAGTGCCACCGAACCTGGAAGGAGCGGTTTGAAAGCACAGCGCACGGATAAACGGCACCTTTGTTTCACGCCGACTTCGAAACCTCCTGTCATGGCTTGCCTATTGCACCGCTCGTGCGTAATCGCAATCGCCATTGCGAGAGCTTCCCAACATGCAGCGACAGTCTGTGCGATGTGTGACCCAAAGAGGCTCGACCGGCACCTTCCATTGCCTTGATCCATTGCAGGAGTACTCATGCACATTCACTTCGACACATCTGTTCCCAAAGACGTTCGCTTGCATGCGCGCGTTGTTAATGCAGGCGCTGATTTGTCCAGCGTGGATGCAGCTTTGGCAGATGGCGCAAAGGCTGCCCGGTTCAAAGGCGGGGCGGGCCAGGTGTTTGAAGGTTTCACGATGGTTTCGGGTCAATCCGGCGGGTTGCAACGGATCGCGCTTGCAGGCGCTGGCGAAACTGATGCTGACAGGCGCCGCCTGAATGTTGAACGTGCTGGCGCTGCGCTGACGGCAAAATACCTGACCTCGGGTGAGACCGACATGGTGCTTGATCTTGGTTCGGCAGATTTTTCGGCCGACGAAGCGGCATCTGTTCTACTGGGTGTGCGATTGCGCGCCTTTCGCCACGATCAGTATCGCACGAAGTTGGCGGCAGACAAAAAAGCGTCGCTCCAAAACGTGCATGTGATTGGAGCGCCCTCAGGAACGCAAGAGGCCTGGGCCAAGAACGAGGCGATTGCCAAAGGCGTTGAACTGACAAAACGTTTGGTCACAGAACCTGCAAATATTCTTTACCCAGAGACATTTGTCGACATTTGCAAAGAAGCATTCGAAGGCACAGGCGCAGAAATCACCGTTCTTGATGTTGAACAAATGGAAGAGCTTGGCATGGGCGCTTTGCTGGGCGTGGGACAAGGATCGGTTCGCCCATCGCGCATTCTGGCAATTGAATGGAAAGGCGGCAAGCCCGGCGTTAAACCCACCGCAATCGTTGGCAAGGGTGTGACCTTTGATACAGGTGGCATCTCGCTGAAGCCTCCTGGCGGCATGGAAGATATGAAGTGGGACATGGGCGGCGCCGGCGCGGTTGCTGGCGGTATGCTCGCGCTTGTTGGTCGAAAGGCGAAAGCCAATGTCGTTGCGGTCATGGGGTTGGTTGAGAACATGCCCGATGGCAATGCGCAGCGGCCCGGCGATGTTGTGACCAGCATGAACGGGCAGACCATTGAAGTCATCAACACCGATGCTGAAGGGCGGCTGGTGCTGTGCGATGCGCTGCACTGGACACAGGAAACTTTTGATCCTGCGCGCATCGTCGATCTTGCGACGCTTACCGGTGCGATGATTATCGCGCTGGGCCACGAGCATGGCGGATTGTTTGCCAATGATGATGAATTGGCAGAGCAATTGCTGGAAGCAGGCGCAGCAACGGCGGACAAGCTTTGGCGCCTGCCGCTTGCTCCGGCCTATGACAAGCTGATCGATTCGCCGATTGCCGACATCAAGAATGTGGGCCCGCGCGGTGCAGGCTCAATCACAGCGGCACAATTCCTCCAACGCTTCATCAAGAAAGGCACTCCATGGGCGCACCTTGATATTGCGGGCATGGTGTGGGCGGATAAGCCGGGCCACAGCTGGGATAAGGGCGCGACCGGATATGGCGCGCGTTTGCTTGATCGGTTTGTGAGCCAGTTTGAAAGCTGAACACCGTGTTTGGATATCGCAGTGCATCCGCGCTGTGATACCCTCGCTTTGGACTTAGTTTTGGAGCTCATCATTCCCAAAATGCGCAAAAAGTCGGATTTGCCCAGCAAGGTTTGTGAAGCTTGCGGGCTGCCTTTTACTTGGCGCAAAAAATGGGCGCGCGACTGGGAAAATGTCCGCTATTGTTCGGAGCGGTGTAAGCGCAGTAAGAACGCGTGACCCTTATCGATGGCTAGGCTATCCCGGCAAAATGAAACTCGATTTCTGGCAGCTCTCCCGTGATCCAGCGGACAAAGTCGTCGCTTTGATTGCCGCGCGTGTCCTGGGTCAGGATGAACGGGTTTTGGTGGTCAGCAACGATCCCAAACAGCGCGAGACCATTTCGCGCAGCCTTTGGAGTGCGGGGGAGGCCAGTTTTCTAGCCAATGGCGAAGCGAGCGCGATAGGGGCAGAACGCCAGCCTATCCTGCTGTCTGAAACGACCGAGGCGGCAAATGGGGCCAGCCACGTCATCTTTGCCGATGGCACATATCGCGATACTGACGGTTTTGACCGCGCATTCTTGTTATTTGACGATGAAACGCTGCAATCTGCGCGTCAGACTTGGAAGGCGCTGGACGACAGAGAAGGGATGGAGCGGGCGTTTTTCCGCCAGGACGGCGGCAAATGGGTTAAAGTCGCCTGAGGTTTGGTCCACTGTTTCGGGAGAAAAAATCAAATGCGTATTTGGATGATGGCAGGCTTGGCTGCAGGAACACTGACATTGTTTGCATGCAGTTCGGAAGAATCGGGCGTCGTCGTTGATGAGGATGGCAACGAGGTCAATTATTCCATCGACAAAGAAACAGGCGAAACCGCGGTTACGGTCGAAACCGAACAGGGCACTGCGACCATGCGATCAGGCGATGATGTGCCCGTTGATTTGCCCGGCGGGTTTACTGTCTATCCGGGTGCCGAGGTCGTCTCAAACACGATCGTCAGTCATGGCGATGGGGAGGGGGCGATGATCTTTATGGAGACAGACGCAACGCCTGACGACCTTGCCGAATTCTACAGGGCGCAGGCCAAGGATGCAGGGATCGAGATCCAGATGGATATGACAGCCGAAAACACAAAAATGCTTGCAGGCGAAACCAAGGAGGGAATGGTCTTTTCGCTTAATGCGACGCGTGAAGGCGATAAAACAACCGCACAGATTATGGTGGGCGATCAAATGGGCGGTTAGGCCGGATTGTTCTCACCCCTTGCGATGCGGCGTAGGGGACGCTAAGCGGCGCGCCGAAATCCCCTCTCTTGTGCCGTGCAGGATTTGCCCGGCGAATTTTCTCAAGGAACTAAGATTATGGCGGTTACCCGCACCTTTTCGATCATCAAACCCGACGCCACCAAGCGTAACCTTACAGGCGCCGTTACAGCCAAGCTGGAAGAAGCAGGCCTGCGCGTTGTCGCATCAAAGCGCATCCACATGAGCAAAGAACAGGCTGAAGGTTTCTACGCCGTCCATAAAGAGCGCCCATTCTTTGGCGAGCTTGTTGAATTCATGATGAGCGAGCCTGTGGTCGTTCAGGTCCTCGAAGGTGAAGACGCTGTGAAGCGCAATCGCGATGTGATGGGCGCAACAAATCCAGCCGACGCTGAAGACGGCACAATCCGCAAAGAATTCGCCCTTTCGATCGGTGAAAACAGCGTCCACGGTTCAGACAGCGAAGAAAATGCAGCGATTGAAATCGCGTATTTCTTCAACGACGACGAAATCGTTGGGTAGCATTTACGCTTCAAGTGAATTGAAAGGGCTGTCCTTTGGGGCGGCCCTTTTTTGTATCAGCTCTGTTTGGCGAAATGCATGAGCTGTGCTGAATGGCGATGATGCGCGCTTGATCTGCTTGATTGCATTGCCTCTGTCATGGCTGCCCGCGCCTTTCTTGTCAGTTCAATGCCCAGTTCGGCATATGCCCGCGCGATTTCGCTTTCCCAGTCGTGCGACAAATCATCAAATCTCAACCTTGTAACTGGACCATTGAAGCGCGAAAGCGCGTGTTCGCGTCGCTCATCTCGAAGCGTGATTTTGTGTTCATAAAGCGCAGTGATCGCTTCTAGGTCACAGGTGTCAGACTGGATCGCCATCTGATTGGCAACGAGGGATACAGCGCTGCGCAGCACATCTTCGCGCTTCCTTTCGGCAACCACGATGCGCGCGTCAGGGAACAGTTCCAGGAGCGTGGCGAGATCTTCTGAAAACTGCGGCGCTTTCATTACGCGCGGTTTCCTTGCGATACCGCGATGCAGCGCATCTGTGATTAAAATCCGCTTTAGCTCGGTGTAAACTGGCATCGGATCTCTCGCTTCGCTGAAGCCGGAATAGCTGGGAATATGCCACTGAGATTCATACAGGGAGTGATTGAGTGAAATCGCAAGCCATGCGAGTTCCTCTTCAACGCGCCCGCTTTTCATCGGATGAATGGATTGGAGCCATGGATTGAGCGCCTCCAGCATCACCAGATCGAGCGAACCCTTGATCTGGCGCGCGGTCAGATTGCCCGGAACCGGTCGCCATGCATCGCAATAGCGCGTGCACGAATGCGCAGGATCGCTCGCAAACAGCGTATGCAGCCGCGTTGTGCCGCTGCGCATATGGCCGATGATAAAGATCGGAGGCGCCATTGCTTGAGCATCGCGAGGAATCGCGGTGTTCACCCAATACTCACCCAACATCAATCGTGTGCGAATTGCCCGTACCAGCTGGCCATATGCCATCGCCTGCCCAAGGGGATTGAGATTGGCCTCATCCCTCACCGATTCCAGCAATCGTTCAAGCCGCAAGCGAAAATCCGCTATTTCTTGGGGGCTGCGCGTTCCAGCCTCGGCAATCTTGGCGCGATCGCCAAGCGGTCTTGCCGCAACATCCCAGAGCGCCTCGGGGTCAAGATCGGGCGGAGGAAGCCATTCTTTCTCCCACGCCTTTGCCAGAAACGCATTGGCCCTGTCAGCGAGCTTTCCACGCGATAACAGATGGTCGCGTCTCGCAATGGCCATCAGAACATATCAGCTGCATCAAGCAGTTTTGTGAGCCGTTTGGGGGCAACCGCGCGCCAGCTTCGCTGTAGCCATTGTTCTACATGGGCCCAATCCACTCCATTGCGATCCAAGATAACGCCAACCCAGCCACTTGCCCCATAAAAGGCGGGCCTGAAGTAGATATCGGGCTGGTTTTCTACCAGGTTCAGCAGTTCATCCATGCCGCTGGTTTTTACGAGCAGTGCAATATGATCGCTGCCGTGGTGGTGATCTGCGAAATAGGCGAAAAACTTGCCCGATTTATCGCCACCAACGCGAAATCCGGGCGAACCGTGGCTTTCGCGCTCAGACGTTTCGGGCAGGGCAAGCGCCAGCGCGCGAAGCTTGCCCAAGAGATAGTCAGGATCACTTGCGCGTGACAGATATTCATTGACTGCGCGCGGGAACAACTGGTGCTCGGCAAATTGCACGCGCTTTGCCAGACTGTCCGGCGTATCATCGGGCGCAATCGCAACTTTGGCCTGCGCAATCACTTCACCTGCATCCAATTCGGGCGTCACCACATGCACGCTTGCTCCGGCATGGCTGTCACCTGCTTCGATAGCGCGCTTGAAAGTGTCGAGGCCCTTATATTTTGGAAGCAATGACGGGTGAATGTTGAGAATGCGTCCCTGCCAGCGTTCGACAAAACCATCCGACAGAATGCGCATATAGCCAGCCAGAATGATTGCCTTTGCGCCTGCGTCTATAGCCGCCGCTTCCATCGCAGCATCTTGGTCCTCGCGCGAATGGCCTTTGTGCGAATGGACAAAAGTCGCAACCCCTTCAAGCGATGCCAATTCGAGGCCCTTGGCATCGGGCTTGTTGCTGGCAACAAGCACGATCTCAAAAGCGGACCCGCGCTGGCGACTGGCGTAGAGCAAAGCGGCCATATTGCTCCCGACGCCGGAAATGAACACCGCGACCCGGACGCGGTTGTCCGCATGATTATCCATGATGGACCGCTTCAAAGGCCTCTCGCGCAGACCAGGTGCCCCGGCTTCCGCGGACGGTGCAGCCTGTTTCGCGATCAGTAACAGAGCCAATGGCGAAAACTGTTTCGCCCGCTTCGGTAAGCCGCTGTATCACGTTTGAGGCATCTTGTGCTGCAACCGACAGCACCATGCCCACGCCGCAATTGAAAGTGCGCGCCATTTCTTCTGGTTCAATACCGCCTTGTCCTTGAAGAAATGCCATCAGGCGCGGCTGTTCCCAGCTATCGGCATCCACCACTGCATGCGCGCCATCAGGAAGGATACGCGGAATGTTCTCCAGCAATCCGCCGCCAGTAATGTGCGCAAGCCCGTGGACCAAACCATCACGGATCAGCGGCAAAAGGCTGGCGACATAGATTCGCGTTGGCTCAATCAAGGCATCAATCAGCAATCGTTCTGAATCAAACAAAGCAGGGCGATTCATTTTCCACTCAAAATCCGCTGCCAATCGGCGCACCAACGAATATCCGTTGGAATGCACACCCGATGATGCAAGCCCAAGCAAAACGTCGCCCGGCGCAACGTTTGCGCCTGTCAATTGGTCGCCGCGCTCAACCGCGCCGACGCAAAATCCGGCAAGGTCATAATCCCCATCTGAATACATGCCCGGCATTTCAGCTGTTTCGCCGCCGATCAGCGCGCATCCAGCCTGTTTGCAACCATTGGCAATGCCGGCGATCACCCGTTCTGCAATGCCGCCTTCAAGCTTTCCAGTAGCAAAATAATCGAGGAAAAACAAAGGTTCTGCGCCCTGAACGATCAAATCATTGACGCACATCGCAACAAGATCAATGCCAACCGTATCGTGTCGGTCATAGTCAATCGCCAGCTTTAGCTTGGTGCCAACACCATCATTGGCAGCGACCAGCAGAGGGTCTTTATACCCTGCTGCTTTAGGGTCGAAAAAGCCGCCGAATCCTCCCAGCTCACTCGTCGCGCCAGGGCGCGCAGTGGCTTTCACCAAAGGTCCGATTGCCTTTATCAATGCGTTGCCAGCAGCGATGGAAACGCCAGCGTCTTCGTAGGTATACCCAGATTTTGAACTGTTCATCCGCAAAGCTTTACTCTTTCGAGCTTGGAATTCCATCTCGGTTTGGGCAATAGAGCCATCGTTTCCCCAATGGCGTGGCTTATCTCCTCCTTTGCACCTGATGCACCCGCCGCAAAAACGGCATTTCGCGCGCCGCATATTAGCGCGCGCTGGATTGCTGCGACGATTGTTGCGCTCGGATTGTTGGGCGGTGCCTATGCCATTGGACTTGCTCAAGTGGGTGGTGAGCGCGGTATCGCCGCCACAGCGTCCAGCTCGGATATCGAAGTGCGCAATATCAAAGTCGATGAACGCGGCGATGATCCCGAGGATGCTCGCTCTAAAGCTTGGCGCGATGCGCAGCGGCAGGCGTGGAAGCGGGTCAATGGCCCCCCGGTTTCTGATGGGCAGCTCAGCTCCATGGTTTCCGCCATCGTAATTCAGCGCGAAAGGGTTGGGCCTAGGCGATATATCGCCACGCTTGGCGTTATCTTTGATCGTCAAAGGGCAGGGCGGTATCTTGGCCGCGGCAGGCAAGCGCGCGCTTCTGCGCCTATGCTGCTTATTCCGGTAACTGCGACGGCTGGCACATATACCGCGTTCGAACAACGAAACCCGTGGCAGCGCGCGTGGGCTGATTTCAATCCGGGTACCAGCCGTATCGATTATATCCGGCCAAGCGGAGCCGGGGGCGATTCGCTGCTTTTGAACTTCGGCCAGACCGGACGGCGAAGCCGGGCATGGTGGCGGACAACGCTGGATCAATATTCCGCAGCAGATGTGCTGAGCGCGGTTGCCCGGCTTGAGCATCAATATCCCGGCGGACCGATCACCGGAACATTTGTCGCCCGCTACGGACCAAGCAATGCCGTGCTGGAACGATTCGAAATGAAAGCCGAAAGCCCCGATGCGCTTCCCGATATGCTGGGAGAAGCGGTTGTACGCATGGACGGCATTTTCGAGGAGGCTTTGTCGCAAGGTAAGCTGAAGCCCGATCCGACTTTGAGCCTTGGTGGAGGTGGCAGCGCTGATCCGGCGATTGCGCGGCTGGTGGAAATTGGTCGTGCGATTCGCGCGCGTGATGCAGCCGCGCGGCGTTCAGCTGAAGGCAGCGATGAAGGAACACAAAGCGCGGCGGGTGAACAAACGCAGCCGACCGGTCCCGCGCCTGCTGCACCCAGCAGCTATACAGTCCAGTTCGCAACACCTGACGCAGGCAGCTTTGACGCATCAATATCCGGCGTGCGCGCTGCACCGGGAGTTGGCGGATTGAGTGTCACCAGCACAGCGATTGGCGGTACATCTGTGATGAGCGTGCGTTTCACCGGCAGCATCGACGAACTCGCAGGCGCGCTTCGTGCGCGAGGGTTTACCGTTTCGCAAAGTGCCAACGCGCTTGCGATCAGCCGCTAGGGCGAAGGCCACGTGCATGGCCAAGGCTGTTTCTGAAACATCGCAAATTGCCCTTCCGCTGGAATTGTCGGCGGTCGGTGAGGTTAAGCGGATCGTGATCGGCAATGCCAATGAGGCAGTGATCGACGCGCTTAGCGATCCTGCCAAGTGGCCATTTCACACAGCTGTTCTCACCGGCCCGCCGCGCTCTGGGAAAAGCTTGCTTGGTCGCTGGATTACAGAGCAGGGCGTGACGGTTATCGAAAAAGCTGAGCAGCAGGACGAAACACACTTGTTCCACCTCTGGAATGCCAGCCAGAAGGGCGGGTCAAAGGCTGGCGAACCGTTACTGCTGATTGCTGATACAATGCCGTGGGATATTGCACTGCCTGACTTAAAATCCCGTCTTGGCGGATCAATGCAGCTTGAATTGGGTGAACCCGACGATGCAATGGCAGCGCAATTGATCGAAGCGTTTGCAAGTCAGCGCGCGCTGACTTTGGCGCCGGGCGCTGCGGAATATCTGGTGCCGCGCGCAAACCGCAGCTTTGAAAGCCTTGAACGCCTGGTCGAGACGATTGATCGGATCAGTCTTGAACGCGCTGTGCCTGCAACCATGTCTGTTTGGCGAGCAGCTTTGGAAGCTTTGCAAGGGCCCGAGCAGAAACGCTTGATTTAGGACATGAAACAACATCGATATTTGCATTCCGGTGCAATTGGTGGAAGGAAAAGCGCATGTTTGACCGGCTCAAGAGCTATTTGGACTCGATCAAAGCGCGCGACCCTGCTCCGCGTTCACGTTGGGAAGTCCTTTTGTATCCAGGCATTTGGGCGCTGGGACTGCATCGGGTTGCGCACTGGTTGTTTCAAGCCAAGTTGTATTTTCTGGCGCGGCTGGTGAACCATACTTCGCGGTTCTTGACCGGAATTGATATCCATCCCGGCGCTGCAATCGGAAAGAACTTCTTCATCGACCACGGCTTTACTGTGATCGGTGAAACCGCTGAGATCGGCGATAATGTGACAATCTATCAATGTGTTACCTTGGGCGGGACGAACCCAACCAACGGCAAAGGCGGCAAACGTCATCCGACATTGGAAGACAATGTGATCGTTGGATCAGGAGCGCAGATTATCGGCCCTATCACCGTGGGCGAACGCGCGCGGGTTGGAGCAAGCGCGGTGGTGACAGAAGATGTGCCCGCGGGCGCGACAATGATTGGCCTTAAGGCGCGGTCCACTCTCGTTCCTGCTGAGGAATGGATCAAAGAGTTTATCCCTTACGGCACACCGTCAAATATGGAATGCGAAGATGGCGAGGGCAACAAAGTCGATTGCATTGAAAAGCTGGAAAACGAGCTTGCTGCAATGAAAGCCGAGATCGCTGAGTTAAAGGCAGGGCAGGAAAGCCAAGCGGACCCGGTCATTGCATCCAAGAAAAGCGGGACCGCTGATTGATGGGGCCTAATCAGGGCGCATCTGGTCAAGTTGTTGCTTTTCCTGCTGGCCGTTCAGGTCAGGTCGGATTTGAGCGGGCGGAATTGCAACGCATTCTCGATCTTTATGGCCGCATGGTCGCAGCTGGCGAATGGCGCGATTATGCGATGGATTTTACCAAGCAGGCGGCTATCTTTGCAGCGTTTCGTCGAACATCGGAAAAACCGCAGGCACAGCTCGAAAAGCGACCAGCTCTTCGCAATAGACAAGGCATGTGGACGCTGTTTGGAGAACATGGCCAAGTGTTGAAGCGGGGCCATGACCTTGCCAATGTGCTGGCGCCAGTTGAGCGCCGTCTCGTGAAAGCGGTTGACCTTGATTAGGCCGGATTGTTGGCCATAGGGCTCGATGTCAAAAGATCGCTGGTCGTGGGCAAAGCGTCCTGCATATTGTCCGGTAACGCTGCGACTATGGCTTTGCGAATAGGTTGCCAGAAGGCTGACAGACTAAGCAGCGCAGACCCGATGACAAGCGCCGTCAAAGCAAATGTAAGCTCCACTGCGCCAAACCGTTCAAACAAGAAACCCAGCGCGAACAGGACATAGGCAAGAGCTGATACGAGCAGCGCCCTGCGATCAATCGCAAGCGCAACCAGGCCAAACACGACATACACCGCCAGAACGCCAATTGCCGCGCCCACGCCAATCCCAGTATTTCCTGTGACGCCAAGCAATGCAAAAACCGGATGCGCGATCATCGGGGCGGCAAGCAAATGCAGCCAGAATGCCACATCCGAGCGGCGCGTGATCCGGTCGCGATCCGAAATGTCCCAGCGCATAGCAAACGCAAACACAGCAAGACCAGCAATCAGGACAGGAATGAGAAAGGACGCTTCATCAATTTCAATTTGCAGCAATGCAAGCAAGGCAAGCAGTCCAGAAACAACCGACACGCCCACGGCTGCTGCCACAGTGATGGGGACTTCAAAGCGTTTCCAATGCACCAATGCAGACAGCGCAGCGAGGACGCCTGAAACAATGACCGTAACAGCACCGAGCGCGTTTTCGCCCACTGCTCCCATCGCTGCGCCAATCCCAAAAACAGTTGCAAAAACTGCGCCCACAAACGCGAGCAGCAAGATGATTGAGGGAAGCGCCATGCGCCGCTTCCGGGTGAAAAATTCGGCCAAAGGCCATGCAGTTGCCGCAACAAGAAATCCAGCAAAGCAAGCCTGAAGTGCGTCATTCAAATCGCGGGTTGCATCAATTGTTTCATTCAGCTCGCTATCGCCCCAATTCCAGGTGGGCCGCGGTACGGCAATGTCTGCAATCGCTTGACCAATGGCTCCAACAGCCAGCAGCAAAATCACAATCCCGATTGCCACGAAGATATCGTTGAAGCTGTTGATCAGCCGAAAGTTTTCTTCCGAAGAGCGCGGCAATTCGCGCGTTCTGCTCATATGATCGCGGAAACTTGCAGCAGCCTGTGCGCTTAAAGCGCCAGCTGCAACGGCGGAATTGATATCGTCTTCGCTGTACATTGGCTTCCCCAGATGATCGAGAAAGCTAAGCAGGGTGTGTTACCGTGTCAATACGCCGTTATTCTGCTGGCGCGTTCCATTCTTTCCTTGTGAGTTAGAATGCCAATCAATCCAGCGCCAACTATCATGTCAAATCCAGCGCATAGTGGAGGATACCAGCCGGCGACGCCTGTGTGCGGGCCGACAAATGCATCATAAAGCCCGTGCAGCAAAATGGCCGCACCAATCGCCGGGATCCAGCGACGCATGGCCAGCAACGTGCCTCCAACAAAGACGCAGGCAAAAAGGGATTCAAAAATCACATCGGTTAAATCGCCCGAAACGAGCTGCACACCGATATAGATCGAAAGCATCGCGGTCAGCGCAATCACGCCTTGTGCGGCGATGATCGTGGATGACAGCCGAGCGGCAACGGCGAGGAAGCTTGCTCCCAACACCGCTCCGACAAAGGCTGCCAACCAGTAATCCATCGTTTATGGTTAAGCGAAATTAACCGCGAGCGCTAGAAGGACCTTTGCCGGTGACTTCCTGCATCGCTTTCAGGATCGCGCCCGATTGCTCACTGCCCGATTGCGGGGCGATGAGATTGGTGAACGAGCTGATCTTGTCCCAATTTTCAGCAAAGCCTTCAACGGTACGCTCGCCATCGGGCAACCACACAGCATCGTTCATGACGACCCATGAGGAGTGGAAACCGCCAGCGCCCGCACCGACAATAGCGTTGGTTGGGCTGTCTTCGCTAACGAGGAAGAGCGCGGCTGGGACCACGTTTTCAGGAGCGAACAGCTTGAACGCTTCTTCGGGGAAAAGATCTTCGGTCATGCGCGTGCCAGCAACCGGCGATAGCGAGTTGACGCGGATGTTGTACTTTGCACCTTCGAGCTGAAGCGTCTTGGTCAATCCAGCAAGGCCCAGTTTCGCAGCGCCATAGTTTGCCTGGCCAAAGTTACCGAACAACCCAGTTGACGATGCTGTCATCAAGATGCGCCCATAGGATTGTTCGCGGAAGGTTTCCCAGCATGCCTTTGTCACAAATGCAGAACCGGTGAGATGCACTTTGAGGACAAACTCAAAGTCTTCAGGGCTCATTTTAGCAAAAGTCTTGTCGCGCAAAACGCCCGCATTGTTGATGAGGACATGAACGCCGCCCCATTTTTGTTTTGCATCGGCAACCATCTTTTCCATCTGGTCGTATTCAGTGACGGAGCCGCCATTAGCCATTGCTTCGCCGCCGGCCGCTTCGATTTCTGCCACCACTTCGGCTGCTGCATCGGATGTGCCTGTGCCATCGCGCGAACCGCCCAGATCGTTGACAACGACTTTTGCGCCGCGCTTTGCGAGTTCAAGCGCATAAGCTTTACCCAAACCGCCGCCAGCGCCGGTGACAATTGCGACCTTATCTTTGAAATCGATGCTCATGAGACAATCCTCTTTGTATTCTGAATGGGTGCGCGCACTTTACGCGCGCGTAAACGTAAACTGTGGGCGCTGCGTGGCACTTTTACAAAAACGATGCAACCGCGCGATTGGTCAAACTCCAATGCCGTAGGGTTAGCCGCAGCTATGGAGCTTCAATGCAGCCGGAATCAGTTCATCCAGCGAATCGATCACTCCACTTGCACCAAATTTTGCAGGAGGTTTATCACAATAACCATACGCTGCTGCGATAACGGGCACATTGGCTGCTGTGGCAGCAGCGACATCATAGGTGGAATCGCCGATAAACAGCATCGACCCGCCGCCGCATCGTTTCTGAGCTTCAAGAACAGGATCAGGATGTGGTTTGGACAGGAATTTGCCGTCTGCACCTTTGCCCAAGCTGTCTCCGCCGATCACGGTTTCGAACGGTTCGATAAAGTCGAGCTGGGTAAGGATGGAGCGGGCAAATTTTTCAAACTTGTTGGTGACCACTGCGAGTTTGACACCGCGCGCGGTTAGATCTGCAACAACTTCGCGGGCATGGGGGTAGGGGGCGGAATGCACTGCGTTGTTGTCGCCGTAATAGCGCAGCATGGATTTATAAAGTGCGTGGAAATCATCGCCTTCCAATCCGCCGGGAATTCCGCCTTGCGCTTGTACAGCTTGCGCCAGCATGGCTTTTGCGCCGCCGCCGATCAGATCCTTGGAGCTTTCCACCGGAACCGGGTTGTACGCTCCAAGCGACAAAGCATAATTTACCGCCTCTCCCAGATCGCGAAACGTATCAAGCAACGTGCCGTCAAGATCAAAGCCAACGATATCGTAAGGGAAATCCGTCATGGAAAACTGCGTGGGCTAACGGGCTTCAAACCGCAAGTATTTGCTGCAAGGCGGATGCTTCGATAAGGTCGAAGTACCAAATCTGATTGACGGAACCTCTCTTGATGACTGAATTTGCTGCGATCATTCTTGCCGCTGGCAAAGGCACGCGCATGAAAAGCGATCTGCACAAAGTGCTGCACCCGATTGCGGGTAAGCCGATGCTGATGCATTTGCTCGATAGCTTTGCAGCATTGAACCCGCAGCGCACCGTTGTGGTGGTTGGTGACCGGCGCGAGCAGATTGATGCGGCTTTGGAGGGGCGCGATGTTGTGACGGCTCTACAAGATCCGCAGCACGGCACAGCGCACGCAGCGCTTCAGGCTAAAGAAGCCTTGGCCGGGTTTTCGGGCAATGTGCTTGTGACATTTGGCGATGTGCCGATGGTTTCGGGCGACACGGTGCAGCAATTGGTGGACGCGTTATCGGGCGGCGCAAAAGTGGCCGTGCTTGGGTTTAGGCCCGATGATCCGCTCGCCTATGGCCGGATCATAGCCGATGATAACGGCCTGGTGAGCAAAATGGTCGAGTTCAAGGATGCGTCCCCGGAAGAGCGCAGGGTGAACCTTTGCAATTCAGGCCTGCTGGTTGCGCATTCGGACGATATGTGGCCGCTGCTGGACGCGGTTGATAACAACAATGCGCAAGGCGAGTATTACCTGCCCGATGTCGCAACCGGAGCAGTTGCTCGGGGCGATAAGGTCGTTGTGGTCGAATGCGACGCGGATGAGGTCGCTGGCATCAATTCTCGATCAGAACTCGCCGAGGTTGAAGCCCGCTGGCAGGCCGCGCGCCGCCAACGGGCCATGGCCGAGGGAGCGAGCCTTCGCGCGCCCGACACTGTCTTTTTCAGCCACGACACCGTTCTTGGCCGCGATGTGACGCTTCAACCCAATGTCGTGTTCGAAGACCATGTGACTATTGGTCAGGGAAGTACCATAGAGGCAAACCTCATTATCCCGCGTTTCTCAAAAGTGCCCGAAAACACTCTTGTCACGCGCGAAAACCTCTTTTCCTTTCAGCAAGAAGCCATCGCAGCTTCGCAATGGACCGGACGTTTTGCCCTTGGCGAACGTGCAAATCTTGTTCTGCAAGCGGGTCCAACGGCTCTTAATGGGTTGGCGCAGATTATAGCGAACCTTAACCACCGCAATCACAATCAGCCACCTGAGCAAGTGACCGATAATGAATTTTCGACTATTCTGCCCGAATTAAATGCTCTGCAAAAACGGTTGTCAGAATTGATTGCTGACATCGAAAAAGGGAACAGGTCGGATGGGGCTTTCGAGGAGCTGCAATCCTTTTATGCAGGAAACATTGCCCCCTGGTTCAAAAATCAGATATCTCAGGCAGGCAAAAATTTCGACGGTCTTGTCAGCCAATCGGTTCTGTTTGTGCCGACATATTTGATCCTCAGTCAATTGCTTGAACCAGCTGCGTTTGCAGGAATATTGAGCGGACTAGCCATTGCGACAGCCGCACATGCAGTTTCGTCACAAAAAGATGGGAAGTGATATGGAGCCTGATCAAGAATTGCTGAAGGCACCTCGCGAAAAATTGGATCGGTTGCGCAAGCGGGCTTTAGGCCAAGGCGTGACAATGCTTGATCCAGAAAGTGTCTGGTTGAGCGATGACACCGATTTTGGCGAAGGTGTTACGATTGAACCCATGGTCTTTATCGGTCCGGGTGTTGTCATTGGAGATAACACTGTCATCCGAGCATTTTCGCATCTCGAAGGGGCAAAGGTAGGCAGCAATTGCAATGTCGGCCCGTTCGCGCGCCTGCGCCCTGGTGCGGTCATGGAAGAGGGCAGCTTTGTCGGCAATTTTGTCGAAATGAAGAAAGCCACTCTTGGCCCCGGCGCAAAAGCGAGCCACCTGTCCTATATCGGCGATGCATCAGTTGGTGCGAACGCGAATATCGGCGCAGGCACGATTACCTGCAATTACGATGGCTATTTCAAATACCAGACCGTCATCGGTGAACGCGCCTTTATCGGCTCAAATTCGGCGCTTGTGGCACCTGTAAATATCGGTGCGGACTCTATTGTCGCAGCAGGCTCTACTGTCAGCCGGGATGTGGGCGATGGCGAACTGCGCATGGTGCGCGCGGAACAATTGGTGAAGCAAGGCTGGGCCGACCGGTTTCATGACACAATGAAGCGCAAGAAAGCGGCTCAAAAGAAAGAGCCTCCCAAACAGCGGTGAGTGAAACCGAAAACCTCACCTGCTGGCTATGCGATCGCCCGTTTGAAACGCTGGTTCAGTGGCATCATCCTGTGCCCAAATCAAAAAAGGGGCGCGCGAGCGTTCCTGTTCACCCGATCTGCCACAAGGCGATCCATGCCAACTTTACCAATGCTGAGCTTGCCCGGATTGGCAATGATCCTGATGCCGTCTGCGCGCACCTTGCTATTGCGAAATTCGTGAAGTGGGTGGCGAACAAGCCGCCGGATTTCCACGCCCCCACGCGCAGCTAGACAATCATCCGGGAACCAAAGCCGTACGTATCTGCTGATAGGACACAATGATAAAGGCTAGGCGCGATGGGTATGAAGAAATGGATCGGACTGGGATTGGGTGCAATCGCCCTGGGCGGCGCTGTCGCTTATGCGCAATACAGGGATATTGAGGTGCCATCGCATACGGTCGTCAAATCCCAGGACGCATTTGAACTGCGCGATTATCAGCCCATGATCGTTGCTGAAGTATCCCATTCCGGATCACGCCGCGAGGCAAGCTCTCGCAGCTTCAGAAGGCTGGCTGCTTACATTTTCGGGCAAGACCGCCCCAATGGTGGAGACAAGATCGCAATGACTTCTCCTGTTTTGCAGGACAAGGTCGATCAGAATGAAAAAATTGCGATGACTTCGCCAGTTCTTCAGGACGAAACACAGATCGATGAGTGGCGCATGCGGTTTGTCATGCCTTCAAAATTTACAATGGAAACCCTGCCAACCCCGCCACAGGATATCGTCCTTGCGCAAGTGCCCGCCAGGCGGGTCGCAGCAGTCAAGTTTAGCGGTTATGGAAGTGCGCGCGACCTTGCCGATATGGAAGCTGTGCTGACCGAATGGATCGCTGGCCAAAATCTCATCCCGCAAGGCGATTTTGAATATGCGTTTTATGATGCACCCATGGTGCCAGGGCCCATGCGGCGCAACGAAGTGTTGATTGAGGTCGCGGCTGACTAGGTCGCCTGACTATCCCGGTCACGTAACTACACGGTCACTAACCATACGGTCGCAGGCGCAAGCGTCAGCCGCTTAAGACCTTAGGCCGATTCCAGCTCGTTCGATCGAAGATCGATATTGGCAACGCCGCATTCGCGTTCCCATTGTTCGAACTCACTACGGCTCAAAAGATACCGGTCGCGCGCTTCGTGAAAGCTGATCGCGCGATCATGCACCGCACGAACAACATCTGCTTTGCGCGTTTTTGACCAATGAACCTTGTGGCTCTTTGGTAGGCCGTAGCTTTTGATAACTTCGGCCATCGACATGTGATTAGGATACGTCATGTGTATTCTCCTTATGTGGCCCCCGCGCTGGGAAGGAGTTCACGCTTTTGGATTTAACCAGAGCCTGCCAAACATGGTTAATTCCGCTTTAATGACACCCCCCGTGCTTGGCCTGCGATGAAGCGAGGGTAAACTGTCGATTTATTTTACATTTGAACGAAAAAGGCCCCGGCATGTATAACGCCGAGGCCCATTTTTTCTTGTTATCTTAGGAAGTTAACCGCCCTCACGCGCATCCATCAAACGCTGCATCAAATATACATATTGCAGAGCCTGAAGCTTTGCGCGCTGTTCATTATCAACCCCGCCAGAATGCCCGCCGGTCATATCTTCGAAGTAAAAATATGGCTGGCCAAGCTCTTTAAGTCGCGCTGCTCCCTTGCGTGCATGGGCAGGGTGTGTGCGGTCATCGGCGGTCGATGCCCACAGGAACGGTTTAGGGTAATCCACACCCTCTACGATCTTTTGATAAGGCGAATACCCTTCGATCCATTCGCGCTGTTCCGGGATGCGCGGATCGCCATATTCGCCAATCCATGACGCACCGCGGCCAATCAAATGATAGCGCAGCATATCAAACAGCGGGATCTGCACGATTGCCGCACCAAACAGGTCTGGACGCTGAGTGAAGGCGGTGCCGACCAGCAGGCCGCCTTGTGATCCGCCCTGGATGCCCAAATGCTGAGGCGAGGTAAAACCGCGCTTCACCAGGTCATCGCCCACAGCGATAAAATCATCCCAAGTGCGCTGCTTATTCTCTCGGATGGCTGTCTGGTGCCATTCGGGGCCAAATTCGCCGCCACCGCGCAGGTTTGCCAGCACATAAGCCCCGCCGCGCTCCAGCCACAGCTTGCCTGTTGTTCCGAGATAGCCGGGCAGACGCGGGATCTGGAAACCGCCATACCCGCTCATCAAAACGGCGGTGTCACCTGTCATCTCCATGCCCGTAGGTTTGACGATGAAATAGGGAATCTTTGTCCCATCCTTGCTCACCGCTTCGTGCTGCTCAACCTCCATGCCCGCAGCTTCAAATCGGGGAGGGGAGGTTTTGAGAACAGCCGGATCGCCGCTGCCATCGGTGTAATAGAGCGTTGTCGGGTTCAGGAAATCCGTCACCGTGAACATGATCTGCTCACTTTCGGTGGAGCTTGCCGCGATGCCGACAGTTGCATTGCTGGGCAGATTTACTTCTTCGCTGACCCACGCGCCATTTTCAAAGTTGAACTTCAAGACCTTGCCAATGACATTATCGAGCATGCCGACATAAAGCGCGCCTGCGGTGATTGCGCCCCCGCGTTTGGTCTGGCGTTCAGCCGGTGCCCAAACGAGCGTTTTGGCCGCTGCATTGGGATCTTTCTTCCACTCTTCCAGATCTGCTGCGATTAAGCTGTCCGCCGGAAAAGTTTGATCGCCAACGGTCCAATCAACATCTGTCGTCATCAGCATGTGACCATCGACAATGCCATAAAGCGATGCCTTCAATGGCATTTCCAGCTTGACCCATTTTCCACTTTCCGGGTTCAGCCAGTAATTTTCATTTTCATGAAAGCTCACACCGCGAAACGCGGTGGTTGCGTGGATTTCACTTGTCGCATCGCGCATGAGACTTGCACTGGCCCACACATCGGTGGGTTTACCGCGATAAATTTCTTCGGCCTCGGCAAGATCAGTGCCGCGAGTCCATCTGCGAGTGGTGAAGGGGTATTCGCTGTCTGTCAGCGTGCCTTCGCCAAAATCGCGGCTCACCAGCAGAGTGTCTTTATCGACCCATTGGACGCCGCCCTGGCTTTTTTCGGTCAGCTCAAATCCGCCTTCGACAAATTCGCCTGTTGCGGTGTTGAATTCGCGCATGATGGTTGCGTCTTCACCTCCATCGGAAAGCGCGATCATGCAGATGTTGAGATCAGGTGCCAGGCAGGTGGACCCTTTATAGACCCATTCCTTGCCATCCTCTTCAGCGAGCGCATCGACATCAAGCAGTATTTCCCATTCGGGATCATCGGTTTGATAGCTTTCCAGTGTCGTACGGCGCAGCAGGCCTTTGGGATTTTCCTTGTCCTGCCAGAAATTATAGAGGCCATCCGGGCGAAAGCTTACATAAGGAATGCGGTCTTCGCTGTCATAGATCGCGAGCGCTTCTGTTTTGAGATCAGCAAACCGGGGATCGCTTTCAAGAGCGGCGAGAGTTAGCTTGTTTTCGGCCTCAACCCAGGCCAGCGCTTCATCGCTGCGCGCTTCTTCCAGCCAGATATAGGGATCTTCTTGAGGGCCTGGAACGCCGTCATCTGCTTGTGCTTCCATTTCGGCTTTCTCAGAGTGATTGTCAGCAGCGTTAGCGGCGGTCGTTGCGGTTATGCTCAAAGCGGCAGCCAGAGCGATTTTGGAAGTGAAGTTCAAGTGGTCTCTCCCCGGCGAATCTAATACTTGCGCTTTGCCGGGGAAAGGCGTGTTTGTGAAGGCGTTTTCGTGGTGGTCGTTTTGGCTTGTGTTCAGCTTGCAACACCCGGAAACAGCGCGAAATATTCCTGATGCGCATCCGGCAATTCTATCTCATAAAACGCCCCGCCATAGGCCGCGATGATTAAGGCACCGGCAATCGGCCCTGTAGCAAGCGCAAAGGAATGCCAGCGGCGTTTTGCGCGGAAATGGAGCGCGGCAATCAGATGCGTGACGAGCGCAATCACTGCGAGCATATAATAGGGTGCAAACCCGTAACGCAGCGGATCAAGGATAAGCGTTCCTGCCGCCCAATAGAAATTGGTGTCGAGCTTTGTTTCAGATGCAATGCCTGCCCGCGCGGTAAGCGCTGCGATGGTGTGTATGATGATAAAGCACGCAAGATAACAAGCGCTTAGGAATTGCGCGCGATGCCAAAAATCTTTGCGCTTGCGGCGCTTTATCTGGCTCAAAAGTTTGAACCCGACACCAATCTGCACCGCTAGAGCTGCGATGAGAGAAATTTCTATCACAGGAATGCGATAGACCGCGCGGCCCCATTGCAGCACCTGATTGTGTGCCTCAATCCCGCCTGCTGCCGCAAAGTGTGCAGCAAAATGCATGGCAAGAAACAGTCCGATCAGGATGCCGAGCCTTCTATGCGCTTGCTTCGCTGCGAGGGACATGGCACTTCTCCTTAACTGGATATATATTATCCGGATAAAGAATGTCCGATTAAGGAGTCAAGTGTGCAAATCGCAAAAGGCGTAGAATGGACCGCTCACATCTGCACAATCATTGCTCTCGTTCCCCCCGGTAAAGGCTTGGCTGTGGATGTACTTAGTGACTTTTTCGAAGTGCCATCCGCTTACCTTTCAAAGCAAATGCAATTGCTACGTCGGGCAGGTGTGGTCGAATCAGTGCGCGGGAAGGGCGGGGGATATCGCCTTGCGCGTTCGCCTGATACAATCACTCTGCTGGATATTGTGCTTGCTATTGAAGGACCCATGCCCGCTTTTCGCTGCACCGAAATCCGTCAGAATGGCCCTTGCAGATTGAAGCGCGCCGATTGCAAAGCCCCATGCGAAATCGCCAGCGCTTTTGCCGAGGCAGAGCGCGTTTACCGCGAAGCTCTGTCCGCGCGGACATTGGCTTCGATAATGCAGGAAGCGGCGATGAATGCGAAGCCTGAGCACATGCTCGACATCGCCAAATGGGTGGAGCAGCAATTGGCTTAACGAAAAAGGGCGACCATTTGGCCGCCCCCGTTTTCGCTAAGATACAGCTTGCGCGGTTTTACCCCTCTACATGCTCGGCCAAAACAGTCAGACCATTCTCGCCGACCTCGGCAAAGCCGCCGCGCACTTCGAGCAGCTCGGGCGCCGCACCTTCTGTCTTGTAGACCTGCACCGCGCCATCGCGGATCGTGCTCATGAAGGGCGCGTGGCCTTCGAGCACGCCGAATTCGCCTTCCGCACCGGGAACGACGACCATGTGGACGTCTTCCGAGCGGACTAGCTTTGCAGGCGTTACGAGTTCAAAATGGAGAGACATGTCTCAGTTTCCTTGCGTAGCCGCATCAAAGAGCTCTGCGGCCTTTTCAAATTTATCGCGGCAGCCCGGATTGCAAAAGCCAACCACTTTGCCGCGATAGGTTGTCAGGCTGTCAGCTGACACCGGATCGCCCGACCAAGGACAATGCGTATTGACGCAGTCCTTGATGTCGAGAGTATCCGTCATTTTTGCTTTAGGCGTCCTCAGCCATTTGGGCCGCTTTCTTCACGACGTCTTCGATGCCGCCAACCATGTAGAACGCTTGTTCTGGCAGGTGGTCATATTCGCCGTCTACGACCGCTTTGAAAGAGCTCACTGTGTCCTCAATCTGCACAAAGATGCCTTTGATGCCAGTAAAGACCTCAGCAACGTGGAACGGCTGCGAAAGGAATTTTTGGATCTTGCGCGCGCGCGCAACAGTCAACTTATCTTCCTCTGACAGTTCATCCATTCCAAGGATCGCGATGATGTCTTGCAACGACTTGTACTTTTGCAGCGTCTCCTGAACACGGCGAGCGGTATCGTAGTGCTCTTGGCCAACGACACGTGGTTCGAGAACGCGCGACGTTGAATCGAGGGGATCAACCGCCGGGTAAATGCCCAGTTCCGAAATCGCGCGGTTCAGCGTGGTCGTTGCGTCAAGGTGAGCAAACGATGTGGCTGGCGCAGGGTCGGTCAAGTCATCGGCTGGCACGTAAATGGCCTGAACCGAAGTGATCGAACCTTTGGTTGTCGAAGTAATGCGCTCTTGCAAGTTGCCCATGTCAGTCGACAGCGTTGGCTGATAGCCCACAGCCGAAGGAATGCGGCCAAGCAGCGCGGACACTTCTGAACCAGCTTGCGTGAAGCGGAAGATGTTGTCGACGAAGAACAGCACGTCCTGGCCTTCTTCATCGCGGAAGTACTCAGCCATGGTCAGACCTGAAAGAGCCACGCGAGCACGCGCGCCTGGAGGCTCGTTCATTTGGCCAAAGACGAGCGCAACTTTCGAACCTTCCGGCGTTGCAACGCCGTTTTCGTCTTTCTTGATCACTTCTGCATCAAGGAATTCGTGGTAGAGATCGTTACCTTCACGGGTACGCTCACCAACACCAGCAAAGACAGACACACCGCCGTGGCCTTTTGCGATGTTGTTGATGAGTTCCTGAATAAGAACGGTCTTACCAACGCCGGCGCCGCCGAACAGGCCGATCTTACCGCCCTTTGCGTAAGGAGCGAGAAGGTCGATAACTTTAATGCCAGTAACAAGAATGGCGGCTTCGGTGGACTGGTCCACAAAAGCAGGCGCTTCGGCATGGATCGGCATGGACTTATCCGCGCCGACCGGGCCTAGTTCGTCAATCGGTTGCCCGATGACATTCATGATGCGGCCCAGCGTCTTGGGACCAACAGGCACACTGATCTGCGCGCCCGTGTTGATGACTTCGCCGCCTCGTGTCAGACCCTCGGTAGAGTCCATCGCGATGGTGCGAACGGTGTTTTCGCCAAGGTGCTGAGCAACTTCGAGGACGAGCGTCTTGCCGTCATTCTTGGTCTCAAGAGCGGTCAGAATGGCGGGCAGTTCGCCGGGGAACTGCACGTCGACGACAGCGCCGATGACCTGGCTGATCGTGCCGTTGGTGGTTTGGTTGAGGACGGGTGCGGTTGCCATTTTTGGTTTCCTTGGCCTTGATTACAGCGCTTCTGCGCCAGCAATAATTTCGATGAGTTCGGTGGTGATCGCGGCCTGACGGCTGCGGTTGTATTGGATCGTCAGCTTGTTGATGAGGTCGCCTGCGTTTCGCGTTGCGTTGTCCATCGCGGTCATCGACGCGCCTTGCTCGGATGCCTCACGCTCAAGCAGAGCGCCGAAGATCTGCGTCTTCACGTAACGCGGCAGCAGCTCTTCGAGGATTTCCTCTTCGCCTGGCTCATACTCGACCACAGCATCGTTGTTTTCTGCCACATCAGGAGAGGGGACAGGGATGAGCTGATTAACCGTTGGATTTTGCACCAGAGCCGACTGGAATGTCGGATAGATCAGATGCGCAATGTCGAACTTGCCTTCATCGAACATGGTCACAAGCTCAGCAGCGATTGCATCTGCTTCTTCAAAACCAGGTGTTTTCACAGTCGAAGTATCAAACCCGCTTGTGATCTGGCTATCGTAGTCCCGCTTCAAAGGGGCGCGGCCCTTTTTGCCGATGAGGTAGAATTCGACCTGTTTGCCAGCGGCGAGCAATTCCTCGGCCTTGGCTTTCGCCGCTTTGACGAGGTTTGAATTCAAACCGCCGCAAAGGCCTTTATCGGTGTTGACCACCACCAACAGGTGACGCTGGTCGCCACCGGTGCCTGCGAGAAGCTTTGGTGCGCTGTCGCCGGACACTTTGCCGGCAAGCGAGGCCATGACAGCAGCGAGACGCTCCTGATAGGGGCGTGCAGCCTCGGCAGACGCCTGCGCACGGCGCAATTTCGCCGCGGCAACCATCTGTTTGGCTTTGGTGATCTTCTGGGTGGATTTAACCGACCCGATCCGATCCTTGAGTTCCTTCAATGAGGGCACTGAGGCGCTCCTTTATGCGAACTGTTTGGCGAAAGCTTCGAGGCCGGCAACGACGCTGGCCTTGGTGTCGTCTTCGAATTTTCCGCTGTTGCGAATGCTGGCGAGAACGTCAGCGTGTTCTGAACGGAAGAAGGCAAGCATTTGCTCTTCATATTCATTCACGCGGTCAACCTCGATCGCATCGATAAATCCGTTAGTGCCGGCAAAGATGGAAACGGTCTGTTCTTCAAACGGCATGGGCGAGAATTGCTTTTGCTTCAGCAGCTCGGTCAAACGCGCACCGCGATTAAGCAGCTTTTGTGTTGCAGCATCAAGGTCTGAACCAAACTGCGCAAAGGCTGCCATTTCGCGATATTGCGCAAGGTCGAGCTTCATCGAGCCCGAAACCTTCTTCATCGCTTTGGTTTGCGCTGCGCCGCCAACCCGGCTCACCGAAAGCCCAACGTTAATGGCGGGACGGATACCTTGATAGAAGAGATCGGTTTCAAGGAAGATCTGACCGTCAGTGATCGAAATCACGTTTGTCGGAATATAAGCCGAAACGTCACCGGCCTGCGTTTCAATGATCGGAAGAGCGGTCAGCGAACCGTGACCTTCGCTCTCGCTCATCTTTGCAGCGCGCTCAAGCAGGCGTGAGTGCAGATAGAAAACGTCGCCTGGATAGGCTTCGCGGCCTGGAGGACGACGAAGCAGCAGTGACATTTGACGATAGGCTACAGCTTGCTTCGACAAATCATCATACACGATCACGGCATGCATGCCGTTGTCGCGGAAAAATTCGCCCATCGCGCAGCCCGTGTATGGCGCGAGATATTGAAGTGGTGCAGGCTCAGAAGCAGTCGCTGCCACAACGATAGAATATTCCATCGCGCCGTTTTCTTCGAGCTGCTTCACAATCTGAGCAACGGTCGAGCGCTTTTGACCAACCGCAACATAGACACAGTACAGCTTTTTCTTCTCGTCATCGCCTTCATTGATCGTTTTTTGATTGATGAAGGTGTCGATGGCGACAGCGGTTTTACCGGTCTGACGGTCACCAATGATAAGCTCGCGCTGACCACGGCCCACAGGAACCAGAGCGTCAACCGCTTTAAGGCCGGTCTGGACAGGCTCAGAAACCGATTCGCGTGGGATAATGCCAGGGGCTTTTACTTCGACACGCTGGCGAGTGGCATCAGTGATCGGGCCTTTGCCATCGATCGGGTTGCCTAGCGCATCAACGACGCGGCCAAGCAGGCCTTTGCCAACTGGAACGTCCACAATGGTCTCGGTCCGTTTAACAGTGTCGCCTTCTTTAATCTCAGCATCAGAACCGAAGATCACGACGCCGACATTGTCGCTTTCAAGGTTCAGCGCCATGCCTTTTACGCCATTGGCAAATTCAACCATTTCACCGGCCTGCACTTTATCAAGGCCGTGAATACGGGCGATCCCGTCGCCCACTGAAAGCACAGTGCCAACTTCGCTGACTTGTGCATCGGTGCCGAAATTGGCGATCTGGTCTTTAATTACCTTGGAGATTTCTGCTGCGCGGATTTCCATGTGTCTGTCCTTTAAGCCTTCATAGCTTGGGCAAGTGAATTGAGACGGGTGCGGATCGAGGCATCAATGCGCTGCGATCCAATGGTGACGACAAGCCCACCCAACAGGTCAGGGTCAACGTCAGATGTAAGCATAACTGTGCGGCCTTCGCGCGCGGTCAATTTATCTTTTAGTGTGCTAAGCTGCGCATCAGACAAAGGATGCGCGCTGGTTACGTTCGCAGAAACTTCGCCGCGCTGACTCGCCGCAATGGCCTTGAATGCCGAGATAACACTCGGCAATGCCGCCAGACGGCGATTGCCCGCGAGCACACCTAGAAAATTAGTGGTGAGGCCCGAAAGCTTGAGATGCGATGCAATGCCCGCAATCGCTTTGCCTTGGTCCTCACGGGACAATTGCGGATTGGTGGTGACGGATTGCAATTCGTCGGATTCGGAAAGCGCGGCACCCAGCGTATCGAGATCACCCTCGACAGCAGTGACGGTGCCATTCTCACTCGCCAAATCAAATAGAGCGGAGGCGTAACGCCCTGGCAGGCTTGCCTGAATACCGGCGGAATTATCCACGCGTTTAGTGTCCTTTTCGGGAACGCTTGAGAAATACGATGCATTGATGAGGCAAGCGGAAACGAGCCCTGTTCAAAGCTGGCGCGCGCCTAGCAAGACAATGCATATTACGCAAGCGCAGCAAACACGATCGCTCCAACCTTTGAGCCTTCAAACTGAGTCAAAACTTGTGCTCGATCAAAAATTGCATAAAAACGACACCCAATGGCAAAAGCCAATGGGAGAGAATACCAATGAAAATCACCGCAATGGCGCCCGAATGTGGCGTGGAAATTGATAGTGTTGAGCTGCGCTCCTGCTCTGATGAAGAGATGGATGCAATCAGGGGTGCAATTTACGAACATGGCGTTGCGGTTTTTCGAAATCAGGAGTTTTCTCCCGAAGATCACATTAAATTTGGCCGCCGCTGGGGCGGGATTGATGTGAACAATTATTTCCCGCTGCAGGAAGATTTCAATGAAATCGCGGTGGTAAAGAAAGAAGCGGACCAGGCAACCAATATTGGTGGAGCATGGCATACCGACCACTCATACGATCAAATCCCGGCAATGGGATCGGTCTTGGTTGCACGCGAGCTGCCACCTCAAGGCGGTGATACGATGTGGGCGCATATGGGAGCCGCTTACGATTCGCTTTCTAATGACCTCAAAGCCCGGATTGAAGGGTTGGAGGCATTTCACACCGCAGATCACGTTTACAAAGAAGATGGCCTCTACGCTCAAACCGATATGGGCAAGAACCTGCGCGGGCAAAGCCTTAAGACAGGTGCAGTGCATCCTGTGGTGATCCGCCATCCCCACACCGGACGCAAACTATTGTATGTGAACACCGCTTTCACGATCAATTTCGTGGGGCAAACGCGTGAGGAAAGCCTGCCTTTGCTAAATGAACTATGCGACGCGGCTCTGACCGAAACGAACCAGTGCCGCCTCCAATGGGAGCCGGGCACGGTGGCAATCTGGGATAACCGAACGAGTTGGCACAATGCGATGAATGATTACGCAGGCCACCGCCGCGAAATGCACCGGATTACTTTGTCAGGCGAAGCTCTGGCTGCATGATTGGAACGAGGGCCAAGTCACAAGCTCGTTAATTGCTCTCGCAGGTGTAGATGAGCCGCTCATTGGGTTCATCGGGCAGCATTGCGAGCACACCTTCTTGCATATCGGATAGCCGCTGCGAGGCATTGGCCGCGCCGCAAGAGGGTGGCTGGTAGCTCATTCTTGCATCGCGCGCTTTTTGCCAATCGGTTTTGGGGAGCAGATAGCGCTCATTGCGGAATTCGCCTTTGGCAAGATCAATCGTCGCGACGCGCACCATATAGTCTTCCTGCGGCACAAAAACACGCCGCCATACGCCATCGACTGACTGGTACTGTGATTCGCCGCGACACCCCTCGGGTCTCCATTCAAATTCTTCATAGCGCTTAGGAGCGGTGGTCACGCGGCTGCGATCCGTGTCCAGCGTGCAGCTGAAGGTACCGGGCTGCAGCCCGCTAATCCCTTCCTCATCACTCCAGCCATTATTGCTTAGTGCAAGCAGCCGATCATCAACGTCATCAATGCTGGGCCGCGTCAACCAAGCATAGGCTGCGCCAATAGCGGCAAGACCGCCAATAGCGCCGAAAATGACAGCCCGGGTCTTTGCACCTTGCGCTTGGGAGGCTTGATAACAAAGCGCTCCAGCGCCAGCAGCCACAACCATCAAAATGGCTGCAAGTGCCATCATGTTTTCGCGTTCTTCCTGAATTTGCCTTTCAATCCGCTCGCGCTCTTGATTGTCAGCGGCTTCGCGGGCGCGTTCTTCTTCTTCGGCTGCTTTTTGTTCAGCCTCGGTTCGGGCCGCTTCCTCGGCCTCGATCTCGGCCAAAGTCCGGCAGGGAAGATCGCTTACTTTGGGCGTCACATCATTGCTGCGCAGAAAGGATGTTGTCTCTGAATTTGCGACGGCAAAGAGAAACTCGCCTTCACTCCCAATGGAATTGGCGCCAAACGTGTTTACGCCGACGATTCGTCCGCATTCATCCATCAAGGGGCCGCCCGAATTGCCGCGCCCTATGGGAGCGGAATGCAGCACATGGTCTACACCGCGCACGGCGCGTTGCTGCGATACTTTTCCGCGTGAGACGGTCGGCTCATAACCGCGACCGACCACTTGATCGACCACTCCTGGAAAACCGACAGCCACAACATCGGCGCTTTCCGAAGTGAAATTGGATACAAAGGTCAGTGGTGGCAAGCGCAGGTCATCAGGCACCTCGATCAAAGCAAGATCGCGTGTGCGGCTGTAATTGACGATTTTCGCGATAGCGGGCTTATCACCTTTGGGCGGAATAATGCCGACAAAAACATTCCGGTAACGCGCAGCGTCTTCAATCACATGCGCATTGGTGACGAATTTATCAGCTGCCACAGCAAAGCCGGTTCCGTGACTTTGGAATTGAATGTTACCATTTTGGGCGACGGCGAATATCACCACACGGACCACGCCGCGCGATGAAGCGTCAATATCCGCTTCCTCGGCGCTGGCCTGCGAGGGCCAAAGCGTAATGACTGCAAGCACTAACAACCAAACCCGTTGAAACATTCTGCCCCCTGATAGATCCAGGCTTGTACGCAGCACCCCTGTTTGCGCTGCCTTTTTTCAGTGCCATAAAGATGCCTGATTTGTAAACAAACTCAAGACCAATTCTCGTTTCTTCGGGTCACATGACTGAATGTACTCGTGCCGCGAAAGATCCAAATCATTCGCCGACTTCTGCGATGGCGGGATTGCCAGCGGGCGGCTTTGGCGTGCACGAGTAAACTAGACGTTCGTTTTCGCGCTCGGGTAATCCAGCGGTCACTACGGATTGCCGCTCGCCCAGCAGCCGCGCGGCATCGGTTACACCGCATGAGGGAGGGGAGTATCCCCGGCGAGCTTTGCGCGCAGCTTCCATGTCTGCACGGCCTAAGAGATAGCGATCTGTTCGGAAAGTAAGCGTGTCAGGATCATAGGAATTGACGGAAACCGCCGCTTCGTCATTGGGCACGAAAACCCTGCTCCATGAGCCGCCATTCATTCCGTACTGTGTGCGGCCATTGACGCAGCCATCGGCTGACCAGTCAAATTCTACGTCATCAGTACGTGCGCCGGTGATGCGGCTGCGTTCCGGCACGAGTGTGCAAATCAAAGTGCCATCGCCAGCTGGAGTAAGCTCAGGCGTTTGAGAACTCTCACCTCCTTCACCTTCTGCAAGGATCGCTGCAACCTTGTCTTCAATTTCCCCAAAACCGGGGCGCGCGAGCCAAACCAGCACGCAAGCTATAAACGCTGCGCCCGATGCGCCGGCAGCCATGATTGCGTATTTTCGAGTGCCCTCACTGCCGCGCAATTGCGTGGCTGCATACGCTGCGACAAGGCCTGCAACCAGCAACAACATGGTGGTCGCAATTGCATTTTGGCTTTCCTCCATCACCTGCATCTGTGCCTTGATCCACGCCTGCTGGCGCGTCTCGCGCATAGCTTCTTCGCGCGCTTCGATCTTTGCTTGTGCATCGGCTCTTTCGGCTTCGAACCGAGCAAATTCCGCAGCGTTTAACTCTTCGATGGAGCGACACGGAAGGGCGTTGGTGGACGGGTCAATATTGTTTTCCCGCAGGAACGGCAGAAGCTCTCGCAACGATACAGCAAAATAAAATTCCGCGTCTGATCCATCCGAATCTGCCCCGAAAGAATTGACGCCCAGAACCCGTCCGCATCCATCAAGCAGAGGACCGCCTGAATTGCCTCGAGCAATTGGCGCCGTGTGCAGGATCGTATCGAATTGGCGCGAAGGACGCTCACCGGAAAGGAACCCGCGACTTTTAACAGGAGGCTGAGGCTGAAAGATATCTTCGATTTCGAGGCCCTGCGCCACATCGACATTCATGGGATATCCAACGGCTGAGACCTCGCCCATATCGCCGCGCGCTCCGCCAGCGAACGTGACGGGCGGGAGACGCAAAGATCCTTCTGCAATCTCAATCAGCGCCAGATCGTTGCGCGGGCTGACGGCCACCAGCCTGCCAAATGCGCCTGGTTCCCCGGTGCGTGCCTGTTCGCTTGGGACAATCCCGATGCGCAATGTGTCGTCCAGAACCGCATCGCGAACGACGTGCGCGTTGGTGACAATCATATTGGGTTTGACGGCAAATCCGCTGCCATGGCTTGTCGGGCGCACGTCGCCTTCATCGTTGCGAATCAAGACAACTCTCACGACCCCGCGCGCTGCCGCTTCGATATCGGCGGCATCTGCCAATGCGGGTGACGGAAAGAGCGCGGCAAAAGCGAGCAGCATATATGCTGCGAGACGGTTTAACATAGACAATTGCATGGCCCAGCCAAGCATTGAGCGCAAGACGCGGGATGCGCTGGCTGTGATATCTGGCTAGGAAAGGTGACATGACAAGCCACGCCAATCTCACCGATGATGAACGCTGGAGGATCGCCCTTGCTAAGGACCGCCGGTTCGATGGTGCCTTTGTTACAGGTGTGCATTCGACAGGTATTTATTGCCGCCCAAGCTGCCCGGCGCGTGCGCCATTGCGCAAAAATGTGAAATTCTACGCTCACGCAGCTGATGCTGAAGCAGCGGGGCTCAGAGCGTGCAAAAGGTGCTCTCCCAATACGCAATCTGCAGAAGAAGCCTGCGTAATTGCAGCGATCGCCGCAATTAGAGCGGAAGGGGCGAAAACCCTGGATGAACTTGCTGAACTGACGGGATATTCTCCCACGCACTTTCAGCGCCTTTTCAAACGAACAGTAGGATTGTCTCCTGCTGGTTTTGCAAGAGCGCTGCGCGAAGAGCGAGTTCGCCAGTCTCTGGCAGATGGGCAGGGCGTTAGTAAGGCGCTGTATGAGGCTGGCTATTCTGCGCCATCGCGGTTTTATGCCAATGTCGAAGGAAAGTTGGGCATGGCGCCTAAGAATATGAGCGAAGGCGCAGCAGGTACGATCATCCATTGGGACGTTATCGCTACGTCACTTGGCCCCATGCTGGTCGCAGCAACAGACAAAGGGGTGTGCTGTTTGTCCTTTGGTGAGGGCGAAGCGGAACTGGTCAAGCGCTTTCCCAAAGCAGACCTTGTGCGCGCAGGCGAGGATTTCGGCAGCCTGTTTAATGAGGTTGTGGCCGCGGTCGAGCAGCCGGGCAACGACAACTCGCATATCCCGCTGGATGTGCGAGGCACAGCGTTTCAACAGCGTTGCTGGGATGCATTGCGCCAAATCCCTCCCGGAGAAACCCGCTCCTACGGCGAGCAAGCCGCGATGCTTGGCAACCCCAAAGCCAGCCGCGCAGTCGGAAGCGCAAACGGCGCGAACAACATCGCCGTCCTGATCCCCTGCCACAGGGTCGTGCCAGCGAGTGGCGGCGTCGGCGGCTATGCTTACGGGCCAGCGATCAAGCGCGAATTGCTCGAGCGTGAAGGGGCGCACACCGATCCCAAACAAGCGGAGCTATTTAACAAATGAACATCCAAGAGTTTGCAGCGCTTCACAAAGCTGCCGATCCGCTCGTGCTTTATAACATCTGGGATGCCGGCAGCGCGCGTGCCGTGCAGCGTTCTGGCGCAAAAGCGATTGCAACTGGCAGTCTCTCGCTTGCTGGAGCGCAAGGTTTTGCTGATGGTCAGCAGCTTCCTTTTGAGGCGTTATTGGTGACAGTGCGGCAGATTTTTGCGGTAATTGATCTGCCTTTGACGGTCGATTTTGAAGCGGGTTTTGCACACGACATCAAAACCCTCAAAGCCAATGCAGCATCGCTGCGTGCTGAAGGAACGATTGGCTGCAATTTTGAAGACCGGCTGATTGGCGCCGAAGGTTTGCGCAATATATCCGAGCAAGCAGAACGGATTGGCGTTCTCGCCGAAGCAGGGCTGTTCGTGAATGCGCGCACTGACACATTTCTTGAAGTGTTGATGGCTGGTGGGGATCCCAACCAAACACCCTTGGTGGATTCAGCGATCGCCCGCGCGGAAGCCTATGCAAAGGCCGGGGCAGGGTGCTTCTTTATACCCGGCCTATCCGATCCAGACATGATCGCGAAAATCTGTGATGCCATACCGATCCCTACCAACGTGATGCGACTTTCCGAGATGGTCAGTAATAAAGAGCTGGCCAGGCTTGGCGTTTCGCGCATCAGCTATGGCCCTGGCCCTTGGAGTGATGCGATGGCAAGGGTGGAGGAATTGGCGGCGAATGCTCTCGTTGATTGAGCCATCCCGCGCATATGGCGGCATACGACAGCGATTACCTGCTCGTCGAGGCATCAAGTGACCGCGCGTATTCACGCCGTTTTTCCCAGAGCACAGGTACATTGGTGACGTGCCTGGCAAGCTTCTGGTGATTTCGCACCAGATGATATTTTATTGCGACTTTAGGCCAGCCATTTAGCAAGCCTTAGGCGTTCTTGATTGTAAGCCCGCCATCCACCGGGATTACCGCGCCGGTGATATAGCTTGCTGCAGGCAGGACCAGCGAAAGCGTCATGTTCGCGACTTCCTCTGGGATGCCATATCGGCGCAAGGGCACGCGGCGTTTGGCGTAGATTTCCTTGTGCTCATCGGGGATCGCTTCCGTGATTCCCGTCAGGATAGGTCCAGGGCAGATACAATTCACCGTAATTCCATCGCGTCCCAGATCGACCGCAAGCCCGCGTGTGAGGCCAATCACCCCGTGCTTTGCTGCGACATAGGGCGAATTGGTGGGTGTTGCGCCTAAACCTTCGGTCGACGCAATGTTGACGATGCGGGGATGCTCGCTTTGCCGAAGGAATGGCATGGCAGCGCGAATGATACGGGTGTGGGCAGTCAGCATACCTTCAAGGCTTTGCTGCCAAATCTCGGGATAGCTATCTTCTTCAATAGTGCTGGGTATCGCAAAACCCGCATTGTTGATCACGATATCAAGCCCGCCAAGCGCTGCCGCAAGGTCAGGCACTCGTGCCTCAATGCCCTCTGCATCGAGAACATCAAGCGTCCAGGCTTTCGCCGTGCCGGGATAACCAGCCGCCTCAATCTCTCGAGCGACCATATCGCAGCGGGCTTGCTCCAAATCGGTAACTGCCACTGCTGCGCCTTCGCTTGCAAACAAATGCGCGGTCGCACGGCCCATACCGCTGGCAGCGCCCGTTATTAACGCCTTTCGACCGGCGATGGAGCGGCTCAGGGATTGATAGGGTTGCACGGGATCAATCCAGTTTTGGCGGAAAGCCTGGTTCTGCTTTTGCCATTGCCCGTTGGTATGCGTCGCGTGCGCCGATACGTTTCAGGTATGCTTGGAGATTGGGCATCTTTTCAATGCTCATATCGTTAAAGGCGCGCGCCGTTGTCAGCGAGAAGCCGAGCATGATGTCGGCGGTCGAAAAATTCGCGCCGCCGAAGTAATCCGCTTCGCCAAGGCCTGCCTCTATCGCGGTCCATGCATTGGTGATCCGTTTGGCAAGTGGTGGCGGCATTTGGGCGCCTACGGCTCCCACAGCAATGCTCATCATCCCGTTCGTCATCAACGTCGCATTGGCAAAGTGGTACCAGTATAGATGCCGCGCGAAATCGGGACTGTCGGGTCCGGGCACTAGAGGCGTGCCGGGAGCATATTTGCCCACGATATAGTCCATGATCGCGCCGCTTTCTCCCAGCACCAAATCGCCATCGGTGATAACGGGCGCGATCTCCATCGGGTGGATGGCCTTTAATTCCGGCGGAGCCAGCCGCGTTTCAGGATCGCGATTGTAGAGTTTAAGGTCATATTCCAGACCTAGCTCTTCCATCAGCCAGACGATCCGTTCGGATTGAGAAATACGAAGGTGGTGGATGGTGAGCATTGACTTGGTCCTCTCAAAGTGTTCCGGGCTGCCTTGCGTGGGTGCACCGTCCAAGTCTAGAAAAATGTGCGTTCAAAACCTTCGTATGCTTGAATTGCGAGCCATTCTCATTAAGTGACATGGCATGACTCAAGTCTTTTGTGATCTCACCGTGCTGGATAGCCAGCGTATTTCTCCAAGCATGCATCAAGTGACTATTGGCGGAGCTGATCTCGACAATTTCCCTGCGGAGCAAGCCGGCGGGTATTTCAAGCTGATTCTTGAGCCGGCGAGCGACACGCGGCGAAAGCCTCTGATGAGGACCTACACTATCCGCCGTCAACGCGAGCGCGAATTGGACGTCCTGTTCGCGTTGCACGGCGGGAATGCGGCGGGTCCGGCAACGACTTGGGCAATGGAGTCGAGGCCCGGCGATCCTGTAACGATCCGCGGGCCGGGTGCGCCCAAACCCATGCCGGAAGGGTTCGACTTTTACATGATCGCGGGCGACATGGCGGCGCTGCCCGCAATCAGTGCCAATCTGGAACGCATGGATCGCGCGGCCAAAGGCGTGGCCCTGCTTGAGATCCAACACGAGGATGATGCGGTTGCGATCGACACTCCAGATGGCATGGAGCTGCGCTATCTTATCAATCCGCTGCCCGGAACAAAACCGCATTTGCTTTGTGATGCATTGCGCGAGGTCGAGCGACCGGAAGGTTCGCTCTATGCATGGGCAGCATGCGAATTTTCTGGAATGCGTCAATTACGCGCACTTCTGCGCGATGATCTTGGGTTCACCCCGCGTGAGCTTTATATCTCAAGTTATTGGAAACACGGTCTTTCCGAGACCGAACATAAGGTCGTAAAACGCGAGGATGCCGAAACCCAAGGCACTGCGATCCAGTAGCCAGAACCGTCCAAAGCCAGACAGAATAAGAGAGAGCCCACCGCTCTCTCTTTTCTCTATGCCAAATAGGTATTGAGTGAGCTCGTAGCCGCTCACTTTGCCCGCGTTTATTGCGTGGCGGGTGCGCTTTGCGTTTGCAAATCGCGAAGCGCCGCGGCAGCCGCATCCAGCGCGGTGATAGCCTGTCCAAGCCGATCTTCGCGCTTAGCTGGCTCAACTTCGGCAATAACTTTCCCTGCCGCTTCCATGTCCGCTGCTTCGAGAGCTTCTGGAGCGCTTGAGGGGATGGCTTGCGCTGTCGTGTAGGTCGGAATGCCATCCACAATCTCGGGCGCCTCGCCTGCTGGCGCGGTTTGCACCTGAGGCTCATATGCGGGGCTAGAGAATGCGATATTTCCATCTGGTACTATGCAGGCGTTTATCGCACGGTTTGTCACCAGTTTGGATAGCATTTCCAATTCGTCATAATTGGCGCGACCAGCCAGTTTTATGAAGGATTGCACATCATCGCATTGCTCCGCGCTTGGTTGCACATTTGAGTGGTAATTGCTCATCTGCGTTTCATAGCGATCAAAGGCGATTTGCCCCTGTCGTTCGCCATACCGTCCAACCATATCGTCCATGACTTTTTCGCTATGTTGGCTTAACTCATCGCCTCGTGCGTCAAGCAATTGGCCATAACTGCGCAAGGTAGCAGGCGAAGCGGTTCGGCATTTTAGCGCGTTGACCATCAGCATGATACGCAGATCATGGATGCGCGCTGATTGCATGGCAGTTTCGTCGAAGCATGGGAAAGATTGGGCCTGAACTGGAACAGCCGAGACGCAAAGCGCCGCAGCGACCAGGCTAAAACCTGTTCGATTTCTTGTTAAAGGCACATTGTTACTCCTACTTGTCTTAGGTGGGTAGAGTAGGAGCGCTCCGCGAAGAATATTACCACACATCGTTAAGTGCTGAAACAAGCAGATACATCATCACATTTTTAAGAAATTCCCGGAAACCCGCGATTTGGCCTGAATGCGCGATTTACCGGCTGTCAGGCGCTTGTAAGGTGCGCGCGACCAACCGTTGTGCACGTTCTACGAACTGCTCCGATTCGCGCAGAAAATACGCCTCAATTTACAGCACAGACCTTTATGCGAATGATGGCTTATTCCGCGGTTTCGCGATCCTCTGCAGTTCTTGCCCAGCCAGCTTTAGCAGGCTCGAGACTGTCTAGAAAAACTTCTGCGCTGTCGAGATAATTACGCTTTTTTTCATCGTCCATGCGGTCCCATGTTGAATAAATACGCCCTATCCGGTGATTGCTTGATAAGCGATCGCGGTGGCGATCCATAAAGTGCCAGTAGAGCGGGTTGAACGGGCAGGCCCCTTCGCCGGTTTTCTTGGAGACGGAATAGCTGCACTCTTTGCAGTAATCGGACATCTTGTTGATGTAATTGCCAGATGCCGCATAGGGCTTGGTCGCCAAATTCCCGCCATCGGCATAAAGGATCATCGCCGAAACATTGGGCAGCTCCACCCACTCATAAGCATCGGCGTAGACGGCAAGGTACCAATCCTGCACATCGCGCGGATTGATACCCGCGAGAAGGCAGAAGTTGCCAAGCACCATCAAGCGCTGAATGTGGTGCGCATGGGCATTGTCGTGCGTGGATCGGATGCAATCGGACAAGCAGCGCATATCGGTCTCGCCTGTCCAGAAAAACTCAGGCAACGCGCGCTGAGCGTTGAGTTTGTTGTCGCTTTCCAGGCCCGGCATGAAATGCCAGTAGAACCCGCGAACATATTCGCGCCAACCGATGATCTGGCGGATAAAACCTTCGACCGAGTTGATAGGGGCTTTGCCGTCCTCGTACGCTTTTTCCGCGCGTTTACACAGCTCCAACGGGTCAAGCAGACCGCAATTGATGCTGGTTGACAGCATCGAGTGGTAAAGGTCATCTGAGCCGTGCACCATCGCATCCTGATAAGGTCCAAATTTCTCGATCCGTTCCGCGAAGAAAGCGTCGGCGGCTTGTTCTGCTTCATCACGAGTTACGGGCCATTCAAAGCTATCGAGATTGCCGAAGTGATCGCCAAATTCCTCTTCAACGAGTTCCATGACTTCGCGCGTGATATCGTCAGGCTCGAATTTTGGGACAGGCGGCGGGTCCATGTTTTTGCCAGGGCTCTGGCGGTTTTCGCTGTCGTAATTCCAGTCTCCGCCGACGGGCTTTCCATCCTCTCGCATCAGGATGCCTGTCTCTTTTCGCATTTCGCGATAGAAATGCGCCATGGTCAGATGCTTGCGTCCATCGGCCCAGTCGCGAAAGCGCTGATGCGAGCATAAGAAGCGATCATCAGGCAGAATGTCGACAGGGCAGGGGAATTTGTCTGCCCACTCTTCCAAAGCCTGCTGGACGCGCCATTCGCTTGCCTCGGTTACGTGAATTTCGCGGGGGTCATGGCGCTCCACCGCGCGCGCGACTTCGCCGGTAAAGCTGCCAGCATTGTCTTCATCATCGAGTTTTACGTAATCAACCGTCCACCCGGCATCGCGCAATTCAGCGGCGAAATGGCGCATGGCGGAAAAGATGAGAACGATCTTCTGCTTATGATGCTTGACGTAAGTCGCCTCGTCCCAGACCTCCATCATCAAAATGACGGTGTCATCTTTTGATCGGCCTCTAAGCGAGGGCAAAGTGCGGGAAAGCTGATCGCCAAGGATGGGGACGAGAACGGGTTTTTTGGCCATGATTAGGCAACGCGCTGAGACCTACCCGAGTTCCTTAGGCCACTTATCCCGATATTCGGCATCACAGGCGGCAAGGTAATCCATCATGTTTCCCTGAGAAAAAGCATGCCTCAACCCCTCGGTTACACGCGCTGCGCCTTCTGCGTCGCTTATGCCACAACGCTGCGCAACAGCAAACTCCATCTGCGTTGTCATCCGCTGCAGGATTTGTCGAAAATGTGGTCCTTTGCCCTCATTGTCGAAAAGCGACTGGGAAGTCATCGCGTCTACAAAATTGCTTGCTGCGTGGCAGGAGTAGATCGCATCGAAGTCGTCTTGCGGTAGGGTTGGGATGGCAAGCTCGCCGGAAATACCGAAATGCGCGTCACATTGCGAGACCAAAAGATCGAATTCTGATGGTTCAAACTCAATGCCATAGTTGTAGACTTGCTCAGAATTGACCAAATCCCCTTCTGCAAGGAATGTGGCGAAATCATCAAGTTTCGACGCTGCAATCATGGGATACGCTTGCTGTTGTATCGCCGCCGAGACCGTCGACTTATCGCCTCTCTCGCGGCCATCAGCATCGCGCATCGAAAGCATTTTTGCGGCCATGCAAAACTGTCCAGCGTCGTTAATGTCAGCGGGTATCTGAGGTGGTTCGGTGGAGCAGCCTGTTAGTAGCGATGCCGCCGCGCCGGTTGCTAAAAGAAAGTCGCGCACGGATCCCTCTGAGTTAATGTAAACTGCAAAACTATGTCGCCCAATGTGTTCATTGGGGGCATAGAACATTGTGGTTAAACAAAACTGTAAGGATCAATATCAATCCCCACGCGAACACTTGGCGCAAATTGAATAGCGCCTACCCAGTCGTTCAAAACGTCCTGCAACTGCGCGCTCCGTTTAGCATTCACCAAAAACCGATAGCGATAACGCCCGCGCAAAAGAGCCATCGGAGCAGGAGCTGGTCCTAGGATGTAGAGGTCATCGCGTTGCGGCCGCGTGTCGCCAAGCCGGTTGGCAGCCTCGCGCGCTTCTTTGTCGTCTTCGGAAGAGATAATTATCGCGGCCCAGCGCCCGAATGGCGGCGCGCCTGCATCGCGCCGCGCATCGGTTTCGGCGGCGTAAAATGCATCGCGTTCCCCATTGGCGAGCGCTGCGATCACGGGTGCTTCGGGATGGCGGGTCTGAATGAGCACTTCGCCCGGCTTTGTTCCGCGACCAGCGCGTCCTGCAACTTGGGCAACTTGACTGTATGTGCGCTCAGCTGCTCGCAAGTCTCCCCCCTCAAGGCCCAGGTCTGCATCGACCACGCCCACCAGAGTTAGTTCGGGGAAATGAAAGCCCTTGGTAACAAGTTGTGTGCCCACAATAACATCGATCGCTTTGGCTTCTGCTTGAGCGATAAAGCTGGCGGCTTTTTCAGGACTGCCCAATGTATCGGATGTGGCAACTGCCACGCGCGCTTCGGGGAACAGGTTTGCAACCTCGTCGGCAATCCGCTCCACACCTGGTCCGCAGGCAACCATGCAATCCGGCTCCCCGCATTCTGGGCACTTGGCAGGAGGCTGCGTTTCAAAGCCGCAATGATGGCAGGTAAGCCGCGCCGAGAGGCGGTGTTCAACCAACCATGCGCTACAATGCGGGCATTGGAACCTGTGCCCGCAATTGCGGCACAGAGTGAGAGGGGCATACCCACGGCGATTGAGGAATAGAAGCGATTGCTCGCCCTTTTCCAGTCGCTGCGTCAGCCCATCAATCAGCGGCTTGGCGAGCCATTGGCCATTGCCGGGTTTCTCAATTGTCAGATCGACCAGCTGAATATCAGGCAATTGCGCTCCGCCAAATCGGCTGGGTAAATCAAGCTTCTCATAAATCCCGCTATTCGCCATGTGCAGGCTTTCAAGCGCAGGCGTAGCGCTGGCGAGGACGACCGGGATCTTTTCAAATCGCGCACGCATTACTGAAACATCGCGAGCATTGTATCGAACGCCATCGTCCTGCTTGAAGCTCACTTCGTGCGCTTCATCAACGACAATCAGACCAAGATCGGCATAAGGGAGGAACAAAGCAGATCGCGCACCGATAATGACCTGCGCACCGCCATTGTGCGGACCGTTGGCAATCGCGCGCCATGCCCTCCTGCGCTCGGTCGATTTCAAGGATGAATGCCAAAGCACTGGCGGCGTACCAAAGCGCCTTTCGAAACGGACGAGAAAATTCTCAGTCAGAGCGATTTCAGGAAGCAGCACAAGCACTTGTCGCCCTTGTCGGATCGCCTCAGCGACGGGTTCGAAGTAAGTTTCGGTTTTGCCGGAACCGGTTACCCCATCAAGCAGGATCGGGACAAAGTCGCGCTTGCGCACTGCTTCAACCAAGCGGTCGGCAACGCGGCGCTGATCCTGAGAAAGTTCAGGCTGATGAAAGTCAGGATCAGCAGGTGGGTAGGGCCGATCGATCGCCACCGAAACCGGCTCAATCACTCCCTGGTTAACAAGTCCTCGCAATACGCCTGCCGAAACGCCTGCGATCTCTGAAAGCTCGCGCAGAATACCTTGCTCGCCCGCCAAAGCCTCGATTGCTGCTTCGCGCTGCGGTGTCATACGTTCCGGCACAGCCCCTTCGACGAGGCGGTATTCAATCGTTGTTGTTGGCCCGCCTAAAGCTCCGCCACTCGAAAGGACCATGCGTGCAACACTTGCGAGGTTTGCACAGTAATAATGCGCGGTCCATTCGATCAACCGCCGCACAGGTTGAGAGATAGGCGGCACATCAATGATCTCGCGCAATGCCCGCAATTTTTCCCATGGTACTTCAACTCCCGGTAATCGCCCTTCATCCCAGACAATTCCTGTCACCGTGCGCGGCCCAAGCGGTGCAATCACCACGCTGCCAACCGGGATAACTTGATCCTGAGGTACCTTGTAATCGAGCACACCAAGTGCTGCATTAAGGACGAGAAGGCGAACGCGTTGCATGATCATCACCTTTATGGGTGGAGCGAGTGCATGTCCGCAAGATGAGGGGAACGAGAAATGAACGGTCACGATGAAATTACGGCAAATCTTTCGGAGCCCAAAGGGCGGCGAGAGTTTTTGAAAGCCAGCCTTTTAGGAGCAGCAGCATTATCAATCCCGGCCTGTTCGGCACTGCCTAGCTTCAGCCTGGTCGATGCGGTACGGCGGATTTTGCTGCTGTCGAGCGAGAACGCCTTTGCACGGCTGACAGCTGATGGCGGTTTTTGGGACGCGCAGGTTGATACTCTGGGCGTCGATCGTCTGCTTGGCCTTCGCGGCAATTCGATCACAGGTGCGCTCACTTCCGCCTTGTTCAAGTCGCGCCTTGAAGATGCTTTTGCCGATCTTGCTGAGGTGGGTTCTGCCAAGGCGGCACCTCTGGTTGTTGACGCTGTGCGTACAGTGGGCATCACCAATGCGGCAGGTATTATCGCAGGAGGCCCGCAAGCCGCGACCGATTTTCTTCGCGGTCAGCTTGGCACTGGGCTCGTTGAGGCGATGGTTCCGGAATTGGGTGATGCTATCCGTGTGGCGTCGGACCCGGTTGTAAGCGAGCTTATCAATTCGGTGACGGGCGTTGATGCAGGCGGCATTGCAACGCGGCTTTCTGACACGGTCAACTCTGCGATCTGGCAAGAGATTGGCGTTGAAGAGGCCGCGATCCGAGCTGATCCGGGGGCAACTGGCGATCCGCTGCTTATTGGAGTTCTGGGCGTGGGAAGAGCGCTTTAGGCATTTGAGAGTGCCGCAAATATCGCGTCTGTCTGGCATCGGACGGGCGGCTATGCCATCGCATCCGAAACGATTCGTCACCGACACCTGCTAGGACAATGTCACATGAAATTCTTCGTCGACACCGCTGAAATTGAAGACATCAAGGAACTTGCCGCAACTGGCTTGCTTGATGGCGTCACAACAAATCCATCGCTGATTGCCAAATCGGGCCGTGATTTCATGGAAGTCACCAAAGAAATCTGCGGTATTGTCGATGGTCCGGTCTCTGCCGAAGTGGTGGCTCTCGATCACGCTACCATGATGAAAGAAGCGGAAATCCTGCGCAAAATCGCGGAAAATGTCTGCATCAAAGTGCCGCTGACAGTGGACGGGCTGAAAACCTGCAAGGCGCTCACCGAAGACGGCACGATGGTCAATGTGACGCTGTGCTTTTCTGCAAATCAGGCATTGCTGGCAGCCAAAGCTGGTGCGACCTTTATCTCGCCATTTGTCGGGCGGCATGATGACAATGGCTTTGATGGAATGGACCTCATCGAGGACATCCGGCTCATCTATGACAATTATGGCTACGAAACCGAAATTCTGGTCGCCAGCGTTCGGCATGTTACCCATGTTCTTGAATCTGCCAAGATCGGTGCAGACGTAATGACCGCGCCGCCCAAGGTAATTCATGGCCTCTTCAAGCATGTCCTGACCGATAAGGGGATTGAAGGCTTCCTCGCCGACTGGGAAAAGACCGGACAATCGATCCTGTAAAGCGAACATATGGCTGAAGAATCCCCCCTCGATCTGTTCAAACAGGCGCTTACTGGCGCTAGCCGCGCCATTGCGCGCGATGAGGAGGTTGAGGTCGCATGGAGCGCGGATGTGCCGGGTGCATCGGGCAACAGGTTCCGCGTGCCATTGCCAGCGCGTGATTTGCCTGCGGAGCAGATAAGCGAAGCGCGCGGATTTGCCGACAGCTTCTCGCTCAAGCTGCGCCATCACGATGCAGGGCTGCACGCGGTGAACGCCCCGCCAGAACCGATTGCGCGCGCGTGTTATGATGCGGTGGAGATGGTGCGGTATGAGGCGCTTGGCACCAACAATTATGCGGGAATGGCGGACAATCTCGATACAGCGCAAAATGTCCGCCTGACAAGCGATCCCATCGTTCGCGCACAAAAGGCGGACGAGGTGCCATTGCAAGGCGCGCTTGCACTGCTGCTGCGCGAAAAGCTTACTGGACAGCCGATCCCGGATGTCGCCAAAGCGGGCGTTTCCATGGTGCGCGATTGGATTGAGGATACTGTTGGCGATGGTCTCGAAAGCCTCGTGGACAGCGCCTCCGACCAACAAGCTTTCCAAGACCTCGCGCTCGATATGCTGCGCGAGCTTGATCTAACCCGTCCCACCGATGCGCCTGACGAGGCCGACAATGATGACGGCGATGAAGACGAAGGCGCCGATGATGAACAATCGGGCGATGAGCAGCAGGAAGGCGATGCAGACCCTCAATCCGCCGAGACCGCAGGCGAAATGGCCGAGGGTGAAGGCGATGGCGATGCTGACGGCGATATGGCCGCCGATCAGGACATGCAGGACGGCGAGCCGGGAGACGAAGGCGATGCCTCCGACGCGCCTGTACGCCCCAATCGTCCCGCCGCAGACATTCCAGAAGGACTCGAATATCAGGCGTTTACAACCCGCTTTGATGAAGAGATCGCAGCTGCCGAATTGTGCGATGCGGAGGAACTCGACCGCCTTCGCGCTTATCTCGACAGCCAGCTAACCGGATTGCAGGGCGTGGTGACGCGGCTGGCGAACCGCTTGCAACGCCGATTGATGGCGCAGCAAAACCGCAGCTGGGATTTCGACCAGGAAGAGGGCGTTCTGGATGCAGCGCGCCTGTCCCGTGTGATCGTCTCGCCCGGCACGGCTTTAAGTTACAAAGTTGAGCGCGATGTTGAGTTCAAGGATACCATCGTCACGCTGCTGATCGATAATTCCGGTTCGATGCGCGGGCGGCCGATCTCCATTGCTGCAATCAGCGCCGATATCCTTGCGCGCACATTGGAGCGGTGCGGGGTGAAGACTGAAATTTTGGGCTTTACCACTAGAGCTTGGAAAGGCGGGCAATCGCGTGAAGCTTGGCTCGCCGATGGCAAACCGCAAAATCCCGGGCGTCTCAACGATCTGCGCCATATCCTCTACAAACAGGCAGACGAACCATGGCGGCGCGCGCGGCGCAATCTGGGCCTGATGATGCGCGAGGGACTGCTTAAGGAAAACATCGACGGCGAGGCGCTGCTCTGGGCGCACAGCCGCCTGATCTACCGCCCCGAAGAACGCCGCATCCTGATGGTGATTTCGGACGGCGCGCCGGTGGACGACAGCACATTGAGTGTGAACAGCGCCGGATACCTAGAAGCGCATTTGCGCGGTGTGATCGAATGGATCGAAAACGCATCACCCGTGCAATTGGTCGCCATCGGCATCGGCCACGATGTGACGCGCTATTACAGGCGCGCGGTGACGATTATGGATGTCGAACAATTGGGCGGCACAATTATGGAGCAGCTCGCGGAGTTGTTTGAAGATGAGAAAAAAGTTAGAAGATCCTAAGTCACTCAGATGAGGCTCTAGTGGATACTGAGACAGCAATTAGGCAGCTTCGCGCGATGGAACAGGATTTGCGTGCTCTTGGCATCGAACAATTGTCGCTCTTTGGTTCGCGCGCCAGAAATGCCTCAAACACGACGAGCGATTTCGATCTCGCCTTGAAGTTTGGACGGAATCGCATGCTTGGCGGTTTCGCTTTCGCCGATCTCGAATATCGCTTGGAGCAAGCATTGGCGTCCAAGGTCGACCTCGTGATTGAACCTACTCGCAAGGATCGACTGCAGCGTGAAATTGAACGAGATCGCAAACGTGTCTTCTGACCGGCGCGCGTATCGAGTGCGAGACATTATCGACAACATCGAAGCTATCGAGAGTTACGTTGAAGGCGTCGACCTCTCCGCGTTTTCGAGTGACCGAATGCGTGTCGATGCCGTTGAGCGTTGTTTGCAGCGATTGACCGAGGCGGCAATCAAGATTGGCGAAGAAGGGATGGCAAAAGTTGCTCCGACAGTGCCGTTCCACATCTTGCGAGGTTTCGGTAATGTCCTTCGCCATGATTATGATGGCATTGATGACCAATTGATTTTCGATACGATTTCGCGTGATCTTCCTGGGTTAAAGAAGGCCTGCGAAGCGTATCTCACCGATGACAGGATTGACAAATGAACGTAACCGAAGCCGTCACCTCCCGCCGCTCTGTTCGCGCATTCACCGATCAACCCGTCGATCTCGAAACCATCCGCCGCGTTATGGACACCGCGCGTTGGGCGGCGTCGGGGTGCAATTATCAGCCTTGGGAAGCGACTGTCGTAACCGGCCAGCCGCTTGCGGACCTGCAGGCCAAAATCACCTCCACCCCGCCGCAGGAACTCGAATATGATTGGGATGCTCCCAAGCAGGAGGACGCTTACAAGGAGCGCCTCAACGGTATTTCCAAGGGCATGTTTGAGGCGCTCGGCATTGCCCGCGATGATGGCGCGGCGCGCATGGCGGCGATGGGGCGCAATGCGACCAGCTTTGAGGCGCCCGCTGTCATGTTCGTCTATTTCCCGCGCCTGATGAAAGAGCCGCAATGGTCGGACACAGGCATGTGGCTGCAAACGGTTGCGCTGCTGCTGCGCGAAGAGGGGCTGGACAGCTGTTTTCAGGAATTCATGGCCTATTATGCCAATGTGATCCGCGATCATCTGGGCCTCGATCATGATCGCTACATGTTCTTTTGCGGGATGGCGATCGGATATCGCGACCCGGATGCGCCAGTGAACACCTTTGAGCGGGAGCGCGTGCCACTTGACGAACAGGTCAAGTTTGTGGGGTTCTGACTCTCGCTTCATATCACGTGTTTCGACAGGCTCAGCACGAACGGAGTAAGGAGAAATCCGCTCATCGTGAGCTTGTCGAAGGACGTGCAGCTGCTAATGGCCTCTAATGACTGTCGCGCCTCTCAAACTCTTCAACTCGCTCACGCGCCAAATCGAACCATTTACGCCGGTGCATCCCGGCGAGGCGCGGGTCTATTCGTGCGGACCAACGGTCTACAATTACCAGCATATCGGCAATATGCGCGCCTATGTGTTTGCCGACACGCTTGGGCGCACGCTGCAATATAAGGGCTACAAGCTCACCCATGTGATCAACATCACCGATGTGGGCCATCTCACCTCCGATGCCGATGAGGGCGAAGACAAGATGGAGAAAATGGCGGCCTCCCAGGGCAAGAGCGCGTGGGATATTGCGCGGTTCTATCAGGAAGATTTCGAGAGCGATCTGGCGCGGCTCAACGTCCAGAAGAAACAGCATCCGCGCGCCACCGAATATGTCGAAGAAATGATCGACTGGGGCAAGCGCATGGCGAACAAGCACTGCTATGAGCTCGACAGCGGCCTCTATTTCGACATCTCGACCATTGAAGATTACGGGCTGCTCGCGCGCGCTGTAACGGAGGATGGTGAGGGCAGGATCGAAAGCGTCGAGGGCAAACGCAACGCGGCGGATTTCGCGGTCTGGCGAAGGACTCCGGCGGGCGAGACGCGGCAGATGGAGTGGGACAGCCCCTGGGGCAAAGGCGCGCCGGGGTGGCACCTTGAATGCTCCGTCATGGGCGAGAAATTGCTTGGCTTTCCCTTCGACATTCACACCGGCGGCATTGACCACCGCGAAATCCACCACCCCAATGAAATCGCACAGAACCAGGCGTTTTGCGGGTGCGGCGGGTTATCTGATGCGAAGAATTCGGGCGCGAATATCTGGATGCACAACAACTTTTTGGTTGAGCGCCAAAGAGACAAAACACGCGGCAAGATGTCCAAATCCTCCGGGGAGTTTCTTCGGCTGCAATTGCTGATCGATAAAGGCTACCACCCGCTCGCCTACAGGATGATGTGCTTGCAGGCGCACTACCGGTCAGAGCTGGAGTTTAGTTGGGAAGGGCTGGAGGCAGCTTTGACCCGGCTCAAGCGCATGGTGATGCAGGCGGAGAGGCTGGCTGAAGCAGCAGCCCAACCGCAAGCCGAACATCCCAAATTTGCTGCGTGCCTCGAGAAATTCGAGACTGCCGTCAGCGATGATCTCAACACCGCAATCGCGCTCACTGCATTGGAAGATGCGCTTGGGGTTAAGAAGGTCGATGCCGGGATCAAACGCGCTGTGATCGAGAGCATGGACGCGGTGATGGGGCTGGGGCTGTTTGATCTTACCCGCAAGGATCTCCGCATTGCTCCCAAATCGGCTGACATTTCCGAGGCTGAAATCGAGGAAGCGCTCGCCCGCCGCAAGGCTGCCCGCGCAGAAAAGGACTTCGCCACTTCTGACGCCATCCGCGACGAGCTCGCGGCCAAAGGCGTAGAGGTGATGGACGGCGACCCGCTGGGCTGGGAGTGGAAGCTTGGCTAGGGTGAGGCTGCGAGCTCAGACTGAAAAGGGGGGCAAACTGTGATGGCGAAGATATATTTGAGTGTTGGCTCCGGATTGAGTGAACGGCAGGAGTCTTTCGTTCAAGCTTTAGAGAGCAGGGTCTCGGCTGTCGGAATGTCCACCCATACGGTGGGGCGAAACGAGTTTTCGACAGATGCTCCGTTAATCGCAGTTAAATCGCTCATGGACCGGTGTGATGGGGCAATCGTCCTTGGTCTAGAGCGGCTGCGCTTCGATCAAGGAATCGAGAGGCCCGACAGTGAGCGAATGGAAGCACTTGGTGCGACCTCCATTTCTACTTCTTGGAACCAGATTGAGGCAACTTTGGCCTATGAGCGTAAGTTGCCTCTTTTGGTTCTAGTGGAGAAGTGCGTTAGACAAGATGGCATGTTGGAGCCAGGTAACGACTGGTATGTTGAAACGCTCTGCATCAATACCCAAGAGTTGGATAGTAAAGAATTTGTCGGTCGACTGCGCGATTTTTTGAACAAGGTTAAGCAAACTCAGCTAGCCAAAGCAGAGACTGATGACTCCGAGGCAGTCGACCAAGACTTGTCGACACGCAAGATTGGAGAATGGCTCAAGGCGCTCACCCCGGGGCAAGGTTGGGCATTGTTGACGTCGTTAGGGGCGGCATTGGTCGCAGCTTTTGCGTTGGGCGCTTGGACGACCAATCTGGGCTGACGACAAGGAACCGAAATCAATGACCACACTCGCCATATCCGGCCTCATCCGCCCGCTGCTTGAACCGCAGCTTCCGAAAGACCTCGATGTGCGCTGGTTCATGACGCATGAGGAGGCGTTGGAGGCTGTCAAAGGCGCGGAGATCGGCTGGTTCGATTCCAACAATCCGGACGACATGGTGAAGTCGCTGGAGGCGGCGACGGACCTTAAGTGGCTCAATTCGATCTATGCAGGGCTCGATTTCCTGCCGATGGATGTGCTGATTGAGCGCGGGATTACCGTCACCAATGGGGCAGGTATCAACGCGATCACGATCGCCGAATATGTCGTGATGGGGATGCTCAACATTGCCAAAGGATACCGCGATGTTGTGCGCGCTCAGGAAAGGCGCGAATGGCTGCTCGACAGCCCCGGTAAACGCGAATTGGCAGGGTCAAAGGCTTTGCTGCTTGGCTATGGCGCAATTGGCAAGCTCATCCAGCCGCGCCTCGAAGCATTTGATGTAGACGTTACTGTCGTGCGCCGTTCAGGAGGCGAGGGGACTCTCAAACCCGATGAGTGGCGCGGGAAACTCAGCGAGTTCGACTGGGTCATCCTCGCCGTGCCTGCGACGCCTGAAACCGAAGGCATGATTGGCGAGACGGAATTGGCCGCGATGAAATCAGACGCGGTCCTCGTGAATATCGCTCGTGGAACTGTTGTTGATCAGAAGGCACTAACCACAGCGTTGCAGGCCACGGCCATTGGCGGCGCGTTCCTTGATGTGACAACACCAGAGCCGCTTCCTTCAGATGACCCTTTGTGGGCGCTCGATAATGTCCACATAACCATGCACTTGTCCGGGCGAGCACAGGATAAGATGTTTATTCGATCCGCAGACCGCTTCCTCGACAATCTGACCAAATACCGTCGCGGGCAAGCTGTTGCTCCGATATTCGATCCATCGCGAGGTTATTAGAGCGGTGTAACCGTTCGTAGATACGGCGCGAACGACCAATGGAATAAAACAACAAACGCTCTTTCAGGCGAGCGTCATTCAGGAGGACCCCAATGAGCGGCACCCAAAAAGCATCCGATCTCTTCGTCGAATGCCTCGAAGCAGAAGGTGTCGAATACATTTTTGGCGTCCCGGGCGAGGAAAATCTCGATCTTTTGGAGAGCCTTTCGCATTCTAAGCAGATCAAGCTGATTTTGACTCGGCACGAACAAGGCGCGGCATTCATGGCAGCGACCTATGGAAGGCATACGGGCAAGACGGGTGTATGCCTCGCGACACTTGGCCCGGGCGCGACCAATCTGGTGACCGGTGCTGCCTATGCGCAATTGGGCGGAATGCCGATCCTGATGATTACGGGGCAGAAGCCAATCAAGCATTCCAAGCAAGGCCGGTTCCAGATCTTGGACGTGGTTGACATGATGGGCCCGCTCACCAAATTCACGCACCAGCTTCATTCTGGCGACAACATTCCCAGCCGAGTGCGAGAGGCTTTTCGCCTCGCCGAAGAAGAAAAACCCGGAGCAACGCATCTAGAATTGCCCGAAGATATTGCCGATGAACAAACCGATGCGCGCCCCATTGGGCGAAGCGTCGCGCGCCGCCCGTCCGCCGAGGTGAAAGCGGTGCGGCTGGCGGTCGAAGCTTTGGAGGCGGCCAAATCGCCCGTTCTGGTGATTGGGGCAGGGGCAAACCGCACCATGACAGGCAAGATGCTCGGCGAATTCATCGAGGAAACCGGCATTCCGTTTGTGACGACGCAAATGGGTAAGGGCGTGATCGATGAACGCCACCCGCTTTTCCTTGGTTGTGCGGCTTTGTCGTCGGGCGATTTCTGCCACCGCGCGATTGAAGATGCAGATTGCATTGTCAATGTCGGCCATGATGTCATTGAAAAACCTCCCTTCTTTATGGAGGCGAACGGTGCAACCGTAATCCACATTGCCAATCGCACAGCCGAAGTGGACCCGGTCTACTTCCCGCAAATCGAAGTGATTGGCGACATCGCCAACGCCATCTGGCAGATCAAGGAAGGTATCACGCGGCAAGACCATTGGAGCTTTGATCGGCTGCTTTGCTATCGTCAGGCTGAAACCGTGCATACTCAGCCGCTTGCAGACGATGAGCGTTTTCCGATTTTCCCGCCGCATCTCGTTGCACAAGTGCGCCGCTCTATGCCTGAAGACAGCATCATCTGCCTCGACAATGGCGTTTACAAAATCTGGTTTGCAAGGAACTACACTGCATACCTGCCAAACACTGTCCTGCTCGATAATGCGCTGGCGACCATGGGAGCCGGTCTGCCGTCTGCGATGATGAGCGCGATGCAGTATCCGGATCGCAAAGTTATGGCGATCTGCGGCGATGGCGGGTTTATGATGAATTCCCAGGAGATGGAGACGGCGGTTCGTCTCGGTCTCAATCTCACCGTGCTGATCCTGCGCGATGATGCTTATGGAATGATCCGGTGGAAACAGGCCAATATGGGGTTTGCCGATTACGGTCTGACCTATGGCAACCCCGATTTCGTGAAATACGCAGAAAGCTATGGAGCGCATGGTCATAGGGTGACATCTGCGGCGCATCTCACCGATGTGCTGGCAAATACCCGTGATACGCCCGGCGTGCATTTGATTGATTGCCCGGTCGATTACACCGAAAACGATCAGATCCTCAATCATGATATCAAGGAATTGAGCGCCAAGCTTTAAGTGCGGATCAGGAGAACCAATGCGATGCCCCAACTCAAAGACACCTATCCGCTCTATCTCAACAACAAAGCTGTCCAGCCTAACACCGAACTGGCGGTAACGGACAAATATACAGGAGAGGTCGCATTTCGCACTGCGCTTGCCTCGCCGGAGATCATTGATGAGGCGATTGCGGGCGCTGTTCGTGCGAGCGAGCCGATGGCCCGGCTTGCGAGTTATGAAAAGCAGGACGTGCTTATGCATTGCGTCAACCGCTTCAAGGAACGCTTTGACGAGCTTGCCTATGCCTTGTGCGTCGAAGCAGGAAAGCCGATCAAGGATTCCGAAGGGGAAGTCACCCGGCTGATCGACACATTCCGCATCGCTGCCGAAGAAGCAGTGCGCAATTATGGTGAAGTCATGCCGCTCGATATTTCTGAGCGCGCCAAAGGCTACACCGCAATGTGGAGGCGCGTGCCAATCGGTCCGTGCAGCTTTATCGCGCCGTTCAACTTTCCGCTGAACCTGGCCGCCCATAAGATTGCGCCGGCTCTCGCAATCGGGTGCCCATTTGTGATGAAACCTGCTTCCAAAACGCCGCTCGGCGCTCTGATTATGGGCGAAGTTTTGGCCGAATGTGACGTGCTGCCTGAAGGTGCATTCTCAATTCTCCCCGCGAGCCGGGATGGGGCAGACCTGTTCACCGAAGATGAGCGGCTAAAGCTGCTCTCTTTCACTGGATCACCTGCCGTAGGCTGGGCGTTGAAAGCGAAGGCTGGCAAAAAGCCTGTCGTCCTGGAACTTGGCGGCAATGCGGCAGTGGTGATCGACAATGATGCCGATCTCGATGATGCTTTGGAGCGGGTGATTTTCGGCGCGTTTTACCAGTCAGGACAATCGTGCATTGGGGTCCAACGCGTTATCATCCATGCGGATGTCTATGACCGGTTCAAGGCCATGCTGATAGAAAGAACCGCGCAGCTAATCGCAGGCGATCCGAAAGACCGTGATACCTTTGTCGGCCCGATGATTTCCGAAGGCGAAGCGACCCGGCTGAAAGGCTGGATTGATGAGGCAGTAGAGGGCGGCGCGACCCTGTTGACAGGCGGCGGTCTTTCGCGCGGCAATATGCTGGAGGCGACACTGCTTGAAAACGTTCACCGCGATGCCAAAGCGATGAACGAGGAGGCATTTGGACCGCTTGCCATTTTGATGAAGTTCGACAATTTCGACGAAGCCTTGGACGAGGTGAACCGCAGCCAATTCGGCCTTCAGGCAGGCATTTTTACGCGCGATCTATTTAAGATGTATGATGCTTGGGACAGGCTTGATGTCGGCGGTATCGTGATCAATGATGTGCCCAGCTACCGCGTGGACAATATGCCCTATGGCGGCGTGAAAGAGTCCGGCCTTGGCCGCGAAGGCATCAGGTTCGCGATGGAGGATATGAGTGAAATCCGCAATCTGGTCGTGCGCAGGACTTAACTTTGGCACCCTAGCCACGCGCACCTTCCACCTGGATCATTCTTCGCAGTGAAAATCCAGTTGGAAGGAGAGGCGTGGGTTATTGCAAGCTCAAGCGGATACCAGAGCGCCGCCGAATGGTTTCACACCTCCTCCAGCAACAACAGCACCGCCGTCACAATCAGTCGTTCATCCTCGCCAAAGCGATGATCGACTTCGGTGACCGTGGCCTCTGCTACCAATTGCGCTGGAATGGTGAATTCGTGTTCGGGCAAGTTGGCGATGAAATCCTCGCCCGTCTCGACTGCTTCGGATCCCTTGAAATCCAGCACAATTTCGTGGCGCGTGCCTGAAAATGTGATCGATGCCCACGGCGTTTCTGTATGCGACAGGATGGCGGCTTTGCCCTTGGTCAGTGTGAACAAAGCCGCGCTCACGCGGTCGGACAGCGATTTGCGGGGGCGATAGCGTGTTCGAGACCGCGCGACTGCATTGGCGGATTTGGTTTCCAAATCCGTGGGAAGGGCGAACCGGGGAAACCCCTGTGAAAGAACGGGATCAAGCAGCATTGGAAAGCTCCTTCATTTTGTGATTTGCTTTGTGATTTGGGCTGTCGGTGAAAACTGGGGAGGGGACCGCGAAATTGAGGTCGGTCACATCGGCTCTGGAATCGCGACCTGCTGCGCGAGCCGCCTTTCTGGCGGCAACTTCATATTCAGCCATCCACCCTCTAGTGCGTGCTTCGGTTACACGGCGCGGGGTGCGACCCATGCGCAAATCGAGCACAAATCGCGGATCGTGTGCCGCAAGCCTCCCGAATTTGGTGGCGGGCATATCGTATTGAATGAGGAAAGCCTCGATGGCTCGGATCAGCATGGTGTTATCCCTCTTGTCAGCTTCACCTCGATGCGCCGATCCTAGTTGGCGAATCGCTCGGTGTTCACTAAATGTTCCATGCATTTTCCTACTTGTCTAGGAAAAATCCTTCATGTAGGAATGTATCCATGATTAAAGACCCGCAATCACCCGATCCCGTCCGCGCTCGCTTGCTCGAATTGTCGCAAGAGCGTGGCGCAAGTCTCGCCAGTCTTTCCGAACTGATTGGTAGAAATGCATCATATTTGCAACAGTTTATAACGAAGGGTAGCCCGCGAAAGTTGGCTGAAACCGATCGGCGTACGCTGGCGCAATTCCTCGGGGCGGATGAGCGGGAGTTGGGCGCACCTGAAAGCTCCGAATCATCCTTAATAAAGGATAAATCCTATAATGGGACAGTTTTGGCGAGTTCATTGGCGCGCAAAAATTGGGTCGATGTGCCGCGTTTGGATATTGGAGCTTCTGCCGGGCCGGGTGCTTTGCCAGGCGCAGAAGAGGCGTTCGACACGTTCCGTTTTTCGCGCCAATGGCTAACCGAGCATGGCCTCGAAGGTGCGCAGCTTTCCGCGATCAAGGTAGAGGGCGATTCGATGGAGCCGCTGCTTCAGGATGGCGATGATATTCTGGTCGACCGCGCACAGAACGCGTTTCGTGATGGCATCTATGTAGTGCGCCTCGATGAAACACTGATGGTAAAACGCCTTGCCACAGCCGGAGGAGGGCGCGTGTCACTGCTCAGCCAGAACCTTGCTTACCCGCCGGTGACCGTCGCGGTGGAAGAGATTGAGATTATCGGGAAGGTTGTTTGGAAAGGCGGGCGGGTTTAGCGCAGCTTCAATTTATATCCGGTGTGAGTAGGGGCAAAGCCAAGTCTTTCGTAAAAGCGATGGGCGTCAGGCCTGTTTTTATCGCTTGTCAGCTGGACCAGTCCGCATCCTTTCATTTTGCATTGGTCGATCGCCCAACGCATCATATCGCCCCCAAAGCCCTGTCCCTGATGATTGGGGTCTACTCGGACCGACTCGATCTGGCCGCGCCATGCACCCTGTCGTGACACGCCCGGGATAAAGCTTAGTTGGAAGCTTGCGACTGGCACGCCCTCAATTTCCGCCACAAGCAGAAGATGATTGGGATCCTTCTGGATTGCCAGAAAGGCTTCGTTTTGATCCGCTTCATCCTGCGGCATTGCCGGATCGCGGCGATTTGAGACCGGGTCACGCTCAATTAGGCCGACGATGAATGGCAAGTCTTCAACCGTTGCCTCACGTATTGAGAGTTTCGTCATGGCTCGCCGCTTATCACAAGAAGATCAGGTTTGCTTGCCTGTTGAACTATAGGCTTTCTCTCGCCAAATACAGAGCATGACAAATCCCAATCCTCCAATGCGCGCTGCAATCATCCCGGTGACGCCCTTGCAACAGAATTGCTCGCTTATCTGGTGCACCAAGACAATGAAGGCCGCGCTGACTGATCCTGGCGGCGATCTCGATAAACTGAAAGCAGGCGTGGCTAAGGCCGGCGTTAGCCTCGAGAAAATCCTGATAACCCATGGCCATCTCGATCATTGCGGGCAGGCAGGGATGCTGGCGGACGAACTGGGTCTTCCCATTGAAGGACCGCACAAGGATGATCTGTTCTGGATTGAACAATTGGACGATGACGGCGCGCGTTACGGGATGGAGGCGAAAAGCTTCACGCCTACGCGCTGGCTAGAGCACGGCGACACCGTGACGGTTGGCGAGTTGACGCTCGACGTGATCCACTGCCCCGGCCATACGCCTGGCCATGTCGTCTTCTTCCACGGCCCGAGCAAATTCGCTGTAGTCGGCGATGTCTTGTTCCAAGGTTCAATTGGCCGCACCGATTTTCCCAAGGGCAATCATCAGGACTTGATCGACAGCATCACAAAACGCCTATGGCCCCTAGGCGAAGATATTACGTTCATCCCCGGCCACGGTCCGACCAGCACATTCGGGCAAGAGCGCAAAACGAACGCGTTTGTAAGCGATATGGCGTTGTCTTAATATTCCCCAGGTTTGAGGGCCTGCGGGCACTCGGGCACTCGGGCACTCGGGCACTCGGTCGCGCTTACGGCGACATTCGCCGCCGATCAATTTCTGGGGCTAACCAGTTCCGCTGTGCACAAGGTATGAGGTGTTCTGCGGAGCACGGGCAGATAGGCCCGTAAGGGTGTGATTGTCCGCCCGCAGCGTGTGCAGCTTGCTGCGCGCATAGCGAGAACGCAGCGCCGGATGGGGCTGCGCAAACAAGACCTTACATCACCCCGGCACCGATAAGTACGGCAACTACGCCAAGCCCGAGCAAAGTCAGCATCGAGACGATTGTCCCGATCATCCGGCCAATCATCATCGAGCCGCCATCCATGCCGAATGCATGCGCGACGCGGCCAAGGATAAAGGCGCCTGCAATATAAGCGAGCCACGGCTGGCCCTTACCCGACATCTCAATCACCGCGATCAGAATGAGCGCAAACGGTGCATTTTCGACGAAGTTTGCTTGCGCGCGCATTCTGCGTACCAGTGGTTCGCTGTCTTCATCGCCGACAAAGATCTTTTCGGCGCGCCTGATCGCGCCAATTCGCACCATCAACCAGATGTTGAGCACTGCGGCCGCGGCAGCCGCTGTCAAAGTCACGGGTAGAATAATCATGTCTGGGACCCCATTTATTGTCTGCGGCTCTCGCTAACGGGCCAGACACACGCTTGCAACGTGCGAATTTTGCGCTATAGCGCGCGGCTTCCCGCCCGTTTGGCTAAGGATATGTATCCGTGCAAGTTTGCTTGCGCGCACCACGCCTTTGTCCTAGGGGCAGCACAGATTTTGAGGCGAAAGCCTCCGCAAACACACGAATTAATTTGAGGAAATGGTGCCGCCATGGCTGTCCCAAAGAGAAAAGTATCCCCCCACCGTCGTGGCAATCGCCGCGCACACGATTCGCTCAAAGTCGAAGCATTCCATGAATGCGCAAACTGTGGTGAGTTGAAGCGTCCGCACAACCTGTGCTCGGCTTGCGGCTTCTATAATGGCCGCAAGGTCATTGAAGTCGGCGTTTAAGAGCCGTCGACCCTCAAGAGATTAGGAAGAATTTGCCATGACTTTGCCGCGTATCGCTGTTGATGCGATGGGCGGTGATGAAGGCGTGCGTGTGATGGTCGAAGGCGCAGCGCTTGCGCGCCGCGAACACGATAGCTTTAACTTTCTGCTTGTAGGTGATCAGGCTAGGATTGAAAAAGCGCTTCGCGATCATCCCAACATGCGTGGTGCCTCCGAAATCCTCCATTGCGAGGACGTCGTCGAAGGCGATGAATTGCCAAGCCGCGCAATCCGCCGCGCCAAGACAACCAGCATGGGCCTCGCCGTCAACGCGGTGAAAGAAGGCGAGGCAGGTGCAGCTATCAGCGCAGGCAATACCGGAGCTTTGATGGCGATGAGCAAGATCGCGCTGCGCACCATGCCAGGCATTGATCGACCGGCGCTCGCTGCGCTTTTGCCCACCTTGAAGCAGCATGATGTGGTGATGCTCGATCTGGGCGCCAACACTGAAGCAGATGCTCGCAATCTGGTGCAGTTTGCGGTGATGGGCGCAGCATATTCGCGGATTGTGAACGGGTTCGAAAAGCCCAAGGTACGACTCCTCAATATCGGGACGGAAGAAATCAAGGGAACAGAGGCTTTACGCGATGCGGCTGCCCAGCTTCAGCAGGCGACAGGTTTGGCATTGCAGTTTGATGGCTTTGTCGAATCTGACAAGATCAATCGCGGCGAAGTTGATGTCGTGGTGACCGACGGCTTTTCGGGAAATATCGCGCTGAAGGCGATTGAGGGGTCTGCGCGATTTGTGACTGATCTGTTGAAACAGGCTTTTACCAGTTCGTTGCGTTCGAAATTCGGATTTCTGGTGTCGAAACCTGCAACCGAATTGCTGCGCCATCATCTTGACCCCAACAATCACAACGGTGCAGTGTTCCTGGGCCTTAACGGAGTGGTCGTCAAAAGCCACGGCAGCGCGACTGCAAAAGGTGTTGCGCACGCGGTGGCGGTTGCTGCACGCCTGCTCGAAAATAAGCTGACAGAGAAGATCACACGCGATCTTGGAGAGCTTGGCGAAAATGCTCTGCGAAGCAACGGGAATGGATCAAGTGCCAAACCAGTTGATGCAAACTCTAAAGATGCAGGCCAGAGCGCGTGAGTAAGGTTCGATCAGGCGCAGCCATCGGGGCGCGGCTGATTGGCACTGGTTCAGCATTGCCTGAAAGGGTTGTAACCAACGCTGAATTGGCGACCCAAATCGACACTTCGGATGAGTGGATTGTTGAACGAACGGGCATCCGTCAGCGCTATATCGCTGGCGATGATGAGACGACAGCGAGCCTCGCGATCAAAGCCGCTAAGGCTGCGCTCGATGATGCCGGATTGGAGCCGACTGATATCGGCTTAATTGTGCTCGCAACAGCAACACCGGACAACACATTTCCCGCAACAGCAACCAAGGTGCAAAATGCCTTAGGCTGTAATGGCGGGGTGGCCTTTGATTTGGCGGCTGTTTGTTCGGGGTTTCTCTACGCAGTCGCGACTGCCGATTCGCTGCTCAGGACCGGAATGGCGAAGCGGGCACTAGTAATAGGCGCCGAAACATTCAGCCGCATTCTCGATTGGGAAGACCGCACGACCTGTGTTTTGTTTGGCGATGGGGCAGGAGCCGTCGTGCTTGAAGCACCTGATGCGGCTGGCGAAAAAGCAGCAGATGTCAGTGCTCCCGGCATTCTTGCAAGCAAGCTTCACGCAGATGGCGCGCAACACGATCTCCTTTATGTTGATGGCGGACCATCGACCACGCAGACCGTTGGCCATTTGCGAATGAGGGGTCGCGAAGTGTTCCGTCACGCGGTCGTTAATCTCGCCGAAGTGCTTCGAGAAGTCATTGAAGACGCAGGTGTTTCGGTGGACGATATCGATTGGGTGGTGCCTCATCAGGCGAACGCTCGCATCCTTGATGCAACCGCGAAAAAGCTTGGTATTCCGGCTGAAAAGATTGTGATGACGGTTCAAGACCATGCCAACACATCTGCCGCATCAGTGCCATTGGCTCTTGATACGGCGCGGCGAGATGGCAGGATCAAACAAGGTGATTTGATCATGCTCGAGGCAATGGGCGGCGGTTTCACCTGGGGTGCCAGCCTCATTCAGCTTTAGGGTTTGACCCGCAATTCAACTGCCTGAAGTTAATTTTCTGCACCAAAGGCGCGGTTCATTGCAGATTTGGCACCAGAGGATTATTGTGCCAAAGACTTCGGGCGGGCTGCATCTACTGAGGAGAAGGCGCTTTATGAGTTCTGTTGGAACACTAACCCGGGCCGATTTGGCTGAGACTATAAATCGCAAGATGGGGTTTAGCCGGGCTGAGTCGCTCGACATGGTTGAATCCATCCTGGACAAGATGTGCGACGCTTTGGCCAACGGAGAAAACGTCAAGATCTCCGGCTTTGGCAGCTTTGTCTTGCGCGACAAAAACGAGCGTGTTGGAAGAAATCCTAAAACCGGTGTTGAAGTTCCAATTACGCCTCGCCGGGTAATGACCTTTCGCGCTAGCCAATTGTTAAAAGAGCGGATCACTGCTGGAAAATAGGTTAGGGATGTGGTCTACCTTCCTCAAAACATGAGAGGAAGCTGACGAATATGGCCGATTTCGACGATGGAAAAGATGATGGTGCCTTGCGCACTATCGGTGAAGTCAGCGAAGCGCTTGGCATAAAATCCCATGTCCTCAGATATTGGGAGCAACAATTTTCGTTGCTTCAACCCCTAAAGCGCAGCGGTGGTCGTCGATATTATCGACCATCTGATGTTGAGCTTGTCGAACAGATCAATCGACTTGTGAACCAGGAAGGCTACACCTTGAAAGGGGCAGAAGCTGTGCTGCGTTCCAGCGGCAAGTCTGAATTTGATCGCCGTGAAGATGACCGTCGTTCGAGTGACCGCCGCGCGGCAACCGAATTGCGCCGTGCCGGCGACGATGATGGCTCAAAACGCAGCAAGGCCGAAATGATCGCGCAGTTAAAAGGTATTCGTGACCGGCTCAACGCTGCGCTTGACGCCTAACGTCTATTCCGCCGCCATCAGTTCTGCCTCACCCAGGTCGACGCTTACAAGGCGAGAAACCCCTTTTTCAGCCATTGTTACACCAAACAGTCGATGCATACGGCTCATCGTCACCGCGTTGTGCGTGACAATAAGATAGCGCGTTTTGGTGGTGCGGACCATTGAATCGAGTAGGTCGCAGAAGCGCTCGACATTCGCATCATCAAGCGGCGCATCGACTTCATCCAGCACACAAATTGGAGCGGGATTGGTAAGGAACAGCCCAAAGATAAGCGCCGTTGCTGTCAATGCCTGTTCACCGCCTGAAAGCAGCGACAAGGATTGCAAGCGTTTACCCGGGGGCTGAGCGTAAATTTCGAGACCTGCTTCGAGTGGATCATCGCTGTCGACCAGCGCCAGATGCGCCTGGCCGCCTTGAAAAAGCCGGGTGAACAACACGCGGAAATGGCCATCCACTTCCTCAAATGCTGCACGCAGGCGTTCGCGTCCTTCGCGATTAAGATTTCCGATTGAGCCGCGCAGACGATTTACCGCTTCTGCTAATTCAGCCTGTTCAACCGAGTTGGCGCCATGTTCTTCCTCAAGCCGAGCGAGTTCATCTGCGGCGACCAGGTTCACAGGACCGATCCGTTCGCGGCTGGCATTGAGACGTTCTAGCTCGGTCGATTCTTCCGAAGCACCTTTGATGTCGGCTTCATCAAACGTGTGTTTTTCTGCGAGCATCGGTGGAGGGCAGCCGAAACGTTCGCCCGAAATGCGCGCCATTTCGCTGCGGCGCGCTTCCTGACTTTCGGCGCGCGCTGCAAGAGTAGCGCGCCCCTCTCGCGCCTGGATCAGCGTTTCATTGGTCGAAGAAAGTACTGCGTCGGCTTCACTTGCAGCAGCCTGGCATTGCTCCATGGCTACTTGCGCCTCGGCCAATTCGCGGGTCAGTTTTTCGCGCACCGCATCCCCTTGCTCGATTTCATCGATCAGGGATTGAGGTTTTGCTGCGACAATGCAGCGCTCTTCTTCAATCTCTTCAAGCCGCCGTCCGGCTTCGGCAACGCGCATAGCCGCTTCGCCGGAGCGTTTTTCCCAGTTTGATTGCTCCGTCTTCTGCGCCGCCAAACGTTCGCGCGCGACGGCAAGTGCTTGATCGTGCGACGCGAGTTCTGCCATCGCTGATTGCACCGCCATGCGGGCTGCATCATTCTTGGCCTGTGCCGCTTCGAGTGTCGCGCGGCCTGCGTCAGGTGCGGGAAGGGAGGCGCGTTTTTCTTGCGCTTCGGAGCGTTCCTTCTCAGCAGCAGCGATTTGCTGGGCTAGCTCTTGAGTTGATTGTTCCAGTTCAGTTAGTCGGGCAGCATTGCGTTCGCGTGCCGCCTCTGCCCGGTCGAGTTCACGCAAAGCATGGCGTTCAGCTTCAATCGCACCGGCAATAGCGCGCTCTTGCGCGATAAGGTCGGCCTGCAGCGCCTTCAATTCCTCGCGGCTTGATATCTCTTCCTGCTCGGCTTGTTCAGCAGACGCCCGAAGGCCGGGCAGAATTTTCTCCAGCTCTTCTAACCTGTTGGCCGCCTCCAGCTTTGCCGCTTCTGCAGAGCCTTCCCCACGCGCGATAAAGCCATCCCAACGGCGCAATTGACCGGTCTTGGTAACAAGCCATTCGCCCGGAGCCAAAGTGCGACCGTCATCTACATTTGCGCAGTGCACGAGGGCAAGCCTGGCGCGCAATTCATCCGGGCAATTGGTGATGTGAGTAAGAAGGCTGTCTGCGACGGGTGAGGGGGCATTTGATCCCGTCCAGAATCGCCCATCTTGCTCGGTTGCAGGCTTGCCCAAAGGCGATCTTCCATCACGGCCCAGCACTGCGGCAAGGGCACGCTCATACCCTTTTGCAACGCTCACTTTGTCGAGCGCCGATGTTAATCCTTCCCGGTTTTTTGCAGCTTTCGCGCGCGCATCCCGGTCGCGGGCAAGAGCATAGTATTCGCGCTCAATCCCGGCCAGCTCAGCCCTTGCGCCAGCAAGCTTGGTTGCCGTCTCATCGCGGGCCTGTTGCAGTAGCGATTTGCGATCCTGAGCTTTTTCAAGCTTGCTGCGCAATTGCGCCAGCTCACCTGTTGCCGCATCTGCTGCCTCGCGCGCAGCAATCATCGCTGCTTCGCATTGTTCGTCGCTATCCAGCGAAGCACGCGCTTCGCTGATCCGCGCCTCTTCCGACTTCAATCGGTCAAGGCGGCGCTCGGCCTGCTCTATCGCAGCCTCGGCAACGCGCCATTCTGCCTCTACCCCGGCATGATCGGCGGTGGCTTTTGCAAGAGCCAATTCCGCCGCGCGGCTGGCTCGTTCGGCATCTTCAGACTTGGCAGCAAGACCGGGGCGCGCCTTTTCGTTTTCCTCGACCGCAAGAGCGCTCGCATCAGCATCCTCGCTCAGCTTCTTGAGTGCACCGGCTGCATCGGCTGTCAATCGGTCGGCCGCGTCGCGATCCTCTTCGAGCCGTGTCTTTTGCCGCTCCAAATCAGCAAGCCGCGTTTGGGCTGCTTCCAGTTTCTCCGTAAGCGCTGCCATCCGGTGCCCATGCGCGCTTGTATCATCGCGCCTATCGGTCAACGTTTCGCGCTTCTCGCTTAGTTCGATTGCCAAACGGGCTTGTTCAGCCTGCGCTGCATCCACGGCCTTTTGCGCCTCTGCAACTTTGTTATCTGCACCTTCAGCTGCATCACGCGCTTCTTTCGCAGCATGTGCAGCCTCGCTCCAACGCGCGAACAAAAGACGCGCCTCGGCGGTTTGGATTTGGGTTGTGAGAACCTTGTAACGCTCAGCCTGTTTTGCCTGACGCCGCAGCGAATTCATCTGACTATCAAGGCCTGCCATCAGGTCTTCAAGCCGCGCCAGATTGGCCTCGGTCGAACGCAATTTGCTTTCGGCATCTTTACGCCGGACGTGTAGCCCTGAAATGCCAGCCGCTTCTTCGAGCATCTGGCGCCGTTCAGCAGGTTTTGCCGCGATGACTTGTGCGATTTTTCCTTGGGAAACCAGCGCGGGCGAATGCGCACCCGTTGCCGCATCGGCAAAGGTTAGCGATACATCTTTTGCCCGCACATCCTGGCCATTCACACGGTAAGCGCTGCCTGCTCCGCGTTCGATTCGGCGCGTGACGACCAGTTCTTCACCTTCATCATCGGCGGCGTGCAAGACCACTTCGGCAAAGGCGCGTTCAGGGCGGGTGGATGTGCCTGCAAAGATCACATCTTCCATTCCGCCAGAGCGCATGGATTTGGCGGAGGTTTCCCCCATGACCCAGCGGATCGCTTCTAAAAGGTTCGATTTTCCGCAGCCATTGGGCCCGACAACCCCGGTTAGGCCCGGTTCAATGCGCAGTTCAGCCGGCTCAACAAAGCTCTTAAATCCAGAGAGCTTGAGGCGGCTGATTTCCATAAGCTTCGTTTACGATCCCGCGCGCGTTATCGAGCGCCTGCGCGCTGCAAAATGGGTTCAAGATCGCCCCAGCTGGTGACATCAAGCGTGCGGCCATTGAGAATGAAAGTTGGTGTTGCCTGGATGTTTAACTGATCGGCCTGTGCGGTGGAATTGTCAGCAATTGCCTCAACCTTGGCTTTGTCAGCGAGACAGGTTCGTGCCTGATCTGAAGAAAGACCGCGCGCTGCGAAGAAATCGATGAGGCCAGCGGCTTCGGCGATAGTGACAAATCGCTGCTCCAATGGTTGAGAGCTCGCCGCGTCGTATGCGGATCCGTTTTGCTGCACATTGGCGAAAGTGTCGTTCAGGACAGTCCATGCCTGGTCGGAAAGGGGCTGCATATTTTCCTTTGCCCCGCAGCGCACGAGAGTGGCAATCGTAAGGTCAATCGGATCGCGCACGAGATTGCGTTGCTCAAAACTTACGACGCCAGATGCGATATAATCGCTTTTGAGCTTTTCCTTGGCCTGTGCTGAAAACATCGCGCACCCACCGCATGTGTGCGACGCGTATTCGACCAGTTTCAGCGGCGCATCAGGATTGCCAAGAATGTAACCATCGGATTCGCTAATGGTCACCGTGTCAGTCCATGATCCTCCATCAGGAGCAGGGATCGCCGCGATTGCATCTCCTTCAACCGGGCCATCCTCTTCGGCGCCATTACACGCGGCAAGAATGAGCGCGAAGGGCGCGACAAGAGCCATTTTCTGGAAGGGAGCTTTGGTGAAAGCCATCAGTGAGAATCCTTATGTTCGTCATCACAAAATAACCGGGCGAGATGTCTTGCCCAAGGGCGCACAGCAACGCGCTTGTGCACAAATGTGTCAGTTTTGAGTCAATTGTCCGCTTTTGGCGCAATAAACTGGCCTGAAAGCAACGGATATAAGCCGCCCCACGTATGAACGTCTTTGAGCAGCGTCCCGTTGAAAGCAAAGCTGGGTGTCGCTGCAACGCCAAATTCTTCGCGATTTGCGTTGCCGTTGGCGATCAGCTGCCGCGCGGCTGCATCATCCGAGAGGCATTGCGTGATCTGTGTTCGAGTGAGCCCGCGCGCTTCCATCATGTCGTCAAAGCCCATTGCGCTGGCAAGGCTGATCCGGGACGCGCGATCTCCACGTGCCCAGATTTGCTGCTGTGATTGTGGTGCGCCTTGTAGCTTTGAAAGCCATTCATCCTGTTTTACGAAAAAAGCGCGGTGACGGTTCTTAAAGCCTTTAGGATCGCCGCAGGCCACTAACAGCGAAATCGTGAGATCGGGCGCGTTGCGGATTACCGTGCGGATTTCAGCACTCATATGGCCGGGGGCAAGCAGGGCGAGATCAATTGCGCCATCAGCCTCGCGTGAAAAGCTTGCGCAATGGCTGCATGTGTAGCTGATAAACTCGATTAACGCTGCATCCGCGTCGGGATTGCCCAGCAGAAATCCCCGCTCGGTCTGTTCGACTTCGGCATGCCAACTTTTTCCGTCCTGATCGACGAACGAGCTGCGCGGATCGGAAAGCTGGTTGCCGCTTTGAGACTTTGAATTTTGCGCCGACAAGCCAGCTGAGATTGTGCTTGAAAAGGGAAGCGCTAACGCGGCCATCGCTGTCATTGCGCCCAACAGTGCGAACTTCATTTTCAATCCTTTTTGTCCCCATCACCCATACTGCGCGCGAGCGACTCGAGCACGGTGCGCAGTTCGGGATCGCCGATATCGCGCAAACTCTCCCCCAGTTCCATAGGAATGGGTTTCAATGACGGCGGCGGTTTTGCAGGCCTATCAGCAGACATGGGCTTAACCGGCCCTTGACGGATTTTGACCCGCGCAACGGCTTTATAGCCAAAGAAGCGATTCACTCGCTCCATGATTTCTTCGGTCACTTGCTGGATCAAGGGAGCGTGAGCAGGCGCCACAACCAGTTGGAGGATGCCCTCCGCGCGCTCTCCAGGGGGAAAGCGTATCGCTTCGGGGCTGCACACACGGGCATGATGTGGGCCAACAATCTCAGGCCAGCGCGTCACCACTGAGCTTTGGACAAAACCAAACCGGCGAAACGCCGTGCGGCCAATTTCAGGCGTGAGATCGCCAATTGCTTTGGCAGAGCCGCCGCGAGGGCGCGAATATTTCTTGGCCGATTTGCGCGGCTTTTTGGCGGGAGTTTTCTTGCCCGTTGATGATTTAGGTGTGTCGCTTCCCATTGTTCGGTGAGCCATGCCATAGGAACGGCGTGACTGCCAGCATCTGTGATATTCTGCTTTATTGGTATGACAAACATGCGCGCGACCTGCCGTGGCGTTTACCTCCCGGTGCGCCTCGCCCAGATGATGCGGCATATCCTTATCGTGTGTGGCTGTCTGAGGTGATGCTGCAACAAACGACGGTTGCAGCGGTGAAGCCTTACTTTGCCAAGTTTACGCAAATCTGGCCAACAGTGCAGGATCTGGCCAGTGCGAGCGATGATGAGGTGATGGCTGCGTGGGCAGGGCTCGGCTATTATTCGCGAGCGCGCAATCTTGTGAAATGCGCCAGCGAAGTCGCAGAAAGAGGCGGCTTTCCTGAAACGGAGGCTGAGCTGCGCGAGCTACCTGGATTGGGCGCGTACACAGCGGCTGCGATTGCCGCGATTGCCTTTGGAAAGCGCGCTGTCGTGGTTGATGCCAATGTTGAACGGGTGGTGTCGAGGCTATTTGCGATTGATGAGCCTCTGCCAGCCGCACGCAAAGCCATCCGGGCGCACGCCGAAACGATCACGCCTGACAAGCGTGCAGGCGATTTTGCTCAGGCCATGATGGATCTGGGTTCAAATACCTGCACCAGCAAAGCGCCCAAATGCTTGCTTTGCCCCCTGTCAGATGACTGCAAGGGCCGCAAAGCTGGTGATCCTGAACGCCTCCCTGTCAAACCACCCAAAAAGGCAAAGCCAGAGCGGCGCGGGACGGCTTTTTGGATTGAACGCCTAAACGGCCGCGCGCGTGAGGTGTGGCTGGTGACGCGGGCAGGGACCGGAATGCTCGGCGGTATGCGCGCTTTGCCCGATGACGGCTGGAATGCGCGAGCGGATGGATCTCAAAAAGCGCCGCTAACTGGGGAATGGGAAGAACTGGGCGCAGTGCGGCACACCTTTACTCATGCGCATCTGACCTTGGCTGTGCGGCGCACTTTAGTTGATGAAACACCTCTTGGAGAAGGCGTCTGGTGGGCGGTTGAAAATCTTGAGGATGCAGGCCTTCCAACGCTTTTTGCAAAGGCGGCGCGATTGGCGCTTGCCTGATCGGGACGGTTAAAATGTCCCGCCCGTTATCGCCATTCTCAGCACAATCAGCACGAAAACCAGGATGCAGAAATTGCGCCCGCTATTGCTTGATGAAAGCGCGCCAATACCCACACCAATCGCAGTGACGGGAAGAAGCAACCACAGCAGCAATCCAACTCCGGGAAGCAGCATGGGAATACCAAGGATAAGGCACACAAGGCCAATCAGCCAGGAAATGATATTGAACATGTGTTTTACATAGGTAACACACCGGCGATAATCAAGCCTCACAATTTCATTTTGCAACCCTTTCATTGACGCTTCATGTGAATGGTCCCATTCAAGCGTCAAGACAAATACCGGAGACACTTGAATGGCCTTTCGCAGTTTTGACCCCGCACATTCTTCGTCAGATCTATCGCGCCGTGCGCTGTTTCGCGCTGGTGGATTGCTTACGGCAGGCGCGGCGATTGCGACGCTGCCGTTTGGGCGCAACCTTCTGGCTCATGATGTCGCCGAAGCCTGGCCCAATGTCGCAGCGATGGCGAACAAGTATGTGAGCGAAAAGAAAGTCGCGAACATGTTTCTCACCTTTGGTTGGAATCAGGAAGACCATGCGCACACTGTGGGGGGCGGTACTCTTGGCATTACCAATCCCAAACAAGTCGATGAAAACTCGCTGTACCGAATCTATTCGATGACCAAGCCGATTACCGGTATGGCGATCATGATGTTGATCGAAGAGGGCAAACTATCCCTCGACATGCCGCTTTATGAAGTGCTGCCTGCGTTCAAGGATACGCCGGTTCTGGTTGATCCCGAAGGTTCGCTGGACAATGTGGAGCCTGCTGCGACACCGATCACCATTCGCCAATTGCTGACCCATACAGCGGGGCTTGGTTATACGATCACCAGCAAAGGCCCGCTGCTTGATGCCTATGTTAAAAATGGCATTGTTGGTGGCCGCGTCAGCCGGTTCCCGATCCCCGGCGTGCCTAACCCCGTGCCAGCGCCTGGCCTTGAAGTCTGGGCCGATCGGTTGGCCACTATCCCGCTGATGTATCAGCCTGCGACCAAGTGGAGCTATTCGTGCAGCATTGATCTGCTGGGCCGCGTTATTGAAGTTGCATCGGGTATGGAATTTGAAGCATTCTTGAAGGCCCGCATGTTTGAACCGCTGGGCATGGAGAGCACTTTCATGACAGTGCCCGGCAGCGAAAAGGGCAGATTTGCTGACAATTACGGCATTTTGGGAGGCACTTTGTTGCCGCTCGATCCGGCGGCAAACTCAATCTATCTTGATGAACCCAAAGTGCCCTCGGGCGGCGGTGGGCTTGTTTCCAGCCCCAAGGATTACGACCGCTTCCTTCGTATGGTTCTTGGGCACGGTAAGCTCGGCAATGAACGCGTGATGGGCAAAGACGCCGTGCGCGTGGGCGTGTCTGACCTGATCCCTGAAACGGTCGACAAGACCGGATCGTGGATGGAAAAAGAAGGACACGGCGCTGGTGGTCGATCGGTGAACGGCACGTTCGGCTGGGGCGGAGCGGCTGGCACTTTGGGCGCGGTTGATTTCAATCTTGGCCTTCGTGCAGCTTTGTGGACCCAATACATGCCGCCCGAAACCTATCCAGTGCGCGAGGAATACCTCGCCGCACTCGAAGCTGATCTTGCGCCGATGCGTGCCGCGAAAGGGCTGTAATGGATGCGCCAACAGGGATAGCTTCTGGGGCCACACCTGCGATAGCCTTTGCCGGATCGCCAATGGACCGCGCGGACAATATCCGCGTTGATCCCGATGCATTGGGCGCGCTGATGAATTGGCGTGCGCGAGTTCTCAAACTGGATGGCCTGCTGCCCGGCATTGACGAGATGGGGCGGCTGGAATGGGGCAATTTGGCCGATGTGTCTGAAGACACAGAGCTGGTTTTCTTAGGCATGTTGGAGGAAAAACCGTGTTTTGCACCCATCCCGCAAGGCACAGGCAGCAGCGCGCCTGCTGATCCGCGAAGCTGGCAAGTGATGCAGCTTCTCCAACCAGAAGATCTTGCGATTTATGGCGGTGCAAGGTCTCTATGTGATTGGCATGCGCGCCATCAATTCTGTGCGCAATGCGGATCGCCAACAAAAATCACCAAAGGCGGCTGGCAACGCGCTTGCGACAATTGCGGTGCGCAACATTTTCCGCGCACTGACCCGGTCACGATCATGTTGGTCGAGCATGAAGACAAGCTGCTGCTTGGTCGCCAACCGCGGTTTCCCCCGCGCATGTATTCAGCGCTTGCCGGGTTCGTGGAGCCGGGCGAAACCATCGAAGAGGCTGTGGCACGCGAAATTTGGGAAGAAGCGGGCGTGCGCGCGCACAGCGTCGAATATATCGCAAGCCAGCCATGGCCATTCCCAAGCCAGTTGATGATTGGCTGCACATCAAAAACTGATGATCCGGCAATCACACTTGATGAAACCGAACTGGATGACGCGCGGTGGTTTTCGCGTGAAGAGCTGGAGGATGCGCGCGCGGCGGGCGAAAAGGGCAATGATCTGATGATCTTCCCGCGACCTTTTGCAATCGCGCACACTTTAGTCACGTGGTGGTTGGATAAATAAGGACACGCCAGATGGCCGATAAACTCACTATTGATATCTATTCCGACGTCGTGTGCCCGTGGTGTATGATCGGGCATGGGCAATTGCAAAAAGCGCTTGTTCAATTGGATGGTGAGATTGAGGCCGAAATCCGCTGGCGACCCTTTGAGCTCAACCCCGACATGGCCCCCCAAGGCGAAGAGCAAGAGGCGCACCTGCAACGCAAATATCGCCGCTCTGCCGAAGAGGGCGTGGCAATGCGCAATCAGATGAAACAGATCGCCGAGGATGCTGGCGTGTCGCTTTCTTACAATCGCGATGGCGACCCGCCGCCCGCCATGATTTGGAACACGCGCGATTGTCACAAGCTTTTGGCGTTTGCGCTCGAGCAATTGGGGCCGGAGGCTCAAACCCGGCTGAAACTGGCTTTGTTCGAGGCGCACTTTAACGAGCGCCGCGCCTTATCGGACCGGACTATCCTGCTCGATATCGCTGCCAGCATAGGTCTGCACCGCGAAGCTGCTAAAGTCGCATTGGATGATGCCGAACTTGAAGCGCGCGTCATCGCCGAAGAACGCCAGGCATGGGACCTCAACATTACCGGTGTGCCAGCAATGATCGTGAATGATAAGTTCATGATACCCGGGGCGCAGGCCCCTGAAGTGTATGTCAATGCACTGCGCAGGGTGGCGCAAAAGAGCCGGACAGTTGCGTCTCAAGGCGCCGCTGCTACGTAAAGCTTACTATGAAAAGCATTCTTGTCGCAGCCATCGTAACCGCTTTCGGTTTTGCATTCTCGTGGTTTCTGGGGGGCGTTAGCGGCACGCTTTACGGATATCCGCTGACATTCGTGTGCGGTGTTATCGCGTTTCTGGTCAACTGGATTGCTTTTGTCCCATCGGCTGCGGCAAAGGCTGATACCTTCTATGACAGCGTTGGCGCGTTTACCTATCTTTCAGTGGTGACTTTTGCATGCTGGGCATCGGCACCTTTGGATATGCGCGCCACTGTCATCGCTGCCATGGTTGCGATCTGGACTATCAGGCTGGGGTCTTTTCTTTTTATGCGCATCCATGCCGCAGGCGGCGCAGATTCGCGCTTTGAAAAGATCAAAGTGAACCCTGCGCGTTTCTTGGTGGCTTGGACTTTGCAAGCGGTCTGGGTGATTTTTACCGCTGCTGCTGCGATTGTCGCCATCACCGCAGAAACGCGCGCGCCTATCGGCATTTTCTTCTGGCTGGGCGCAGGGGTTTGGTTGTTTGGATTTGTGTGGGAAGTGGTGGCCGACGCCCAGAAAAGCGCTTTCAAGAAAGATCCCGACAATAAGGGTAAATTTATCAATGTCGGCCTTTGGAAGTGGTCGCGGCATCCCAATTACTTTGGCGAAATCACATTGTGGACGGGTATCCTGATTATGACCATTCCGGTTCTTTCGGGCGCGGCATGGCTTGCGGTTATCTCTCCGATTTTTGTGACGCTGCTGCTTACCAAGGTGAGCGGGGTGAATCTCCAGAATGCGCAGGCCAAAGAGCGCTGGGGCGATGATCCTCACTATCAGCGATATCGCAAAAACACGCCCGCTCTGGTGCCGATGCCGCCAAAGGGCTAAATCTGCCTGTCCGGTCACGGGGAGAGGCATATGAGCGAATTTTCACCACGGCACGCGGTCATAACGGGCGGCGCGAGCGGTATCGGATTGGCGCTTGCCAAACGATTGGTGGGTGAGGGCGCACAAGTCATTATCGCAGACTTTCCCGGTAAAGCTCTTGATATGGCAAGCGCGCTTGATGGGATCACCGCACATTCTTGCGATGTGTCCGACCTCTCCCAAGTCGAAACACTCACCGATGCCGCATTTGAAGCATTCGAGACGCTCGATCTCGTCATCAACAATGCGGGCCAGGGAGGCGTGCATGGCAAGCTTTGGGACGTGGACCCGGAAAAAGCCCGCGCGCATTTCGATGTCAATTTCTGGGGTGTGTGGAACGGGTGCAAAGCTTTTGCTCCGCGCCTTATTGCACAAAACACGCCCAGCGCGATCTACAATACGGGCAGCGAGAACAGCTTTTTTTGCGCGGTCCCTCAAACAGCCGCCTACATTGCGGCAAAGCATGCCGTGTTGGGCATGACCGAAAGCCTGCGGGGCGATCTGCCGCCTCATGTCCATGTCGGCCTGATTATACCGGGCTGGGTTTTTACCCCGCTTGGGCCTGAGCAATTCATGAAATTCGGTATGGATGTGGACGAATATGTACGCCGCATTGTGCCCCAAATCCTCGCTCGTCGCCGTTTCGTGGTAAGCCACGGATACAACGAAGTGCGCATTGCCGAACGCATGGATGACCTTCATGACAGCTTTTCCCAATATGCTCTGCCTGCCGATCAGGACGCCAAACATGACGTGCAATTGGTGATGGAAGCCCTGCGCAATCCAAAGGGTTAGGGCAAGAGCCTCTTGGACAAGGGGCCAAGCTAGTGTACGCGCTTGTTTGAATGCTGCGCCAGGGATCGGGGCAGATTGACGCTCGCTTTATCGGAAGGAGTCTTTTCTGTGACCAATCCCTCTTTTTCTCGTTTTGTCTTTGCCACGCCCTTGATCGCTTTGCTTGCCGCCTGCGGCGGCGGCGCGACAAATGACGAAGGTGACGGCACAGCAGCAGGCGATGCACCGCCAGAAATCGCCGAGCGTCAAGACAATCTCGAAGCGGTGGGTGATGCTTTCAAAGCGATCCGTGAAGAATTAGAGGGCGATACGCCCGACCTCGCCTTCATCAAAACACAGGCCGAAGATATTGGCGCGCGCGCACAGGTTATAAAAGGTCTCTTCCCCGAAGGCACCAGCGTTGATGATGGCTATGACACCGAAGCGCTGGCCACTATCTGGGAAAAGCCAGAAGAGTTTGAAGCCGCCGCACAGAAATTGGTCGAAGCCGCAGGCGAAATGGCAAGCCTTGCCGAAAGCGGTGATGCCGCAGCTGTCGCAGCGGCCGTGGGTACAGTCGGCAAAAGCTGCAAAGGCTGTCACGAGCAGTTCCGCGTCAAGAAAGACTGATCGCGAGCAAGCCCATTGGATTAGGCAGTGGCCGTTCAAGAAAAAGCCTCAAACAAGACCCATACGGTAAGCATTTGGGATTGGCCCGTGAGGCTCAGCCATTGGAGCTTTGCCGTGCTGGTGCCAGCGATGTGGTGGACGGCTGAAAATTCGCATTGGGGTTGGCATTTGCGGCTGGGCCATGTCCTGCTTGGAGTGCTGATATTCCGGCTTATCTGGGGTTTGGTTGGTACGCGCACCGCGCGCTTTACGCAGTTTGTGCGCGGGCCGAGCGCAGTGATTGATTATCTGCGCGGTCGCTGGGATCCTAAGAATGAGATCGGCCATTCACCCTTGGGCGCTTTGTCAGTGCTGGCGCTTTTATCGCTGATGCTTGCGCAAGTCGGCATGGGCTTGTTCGCGGGCGATCCCTTTGACGGCGCAACCGGCCCACTAAACGCGCTGGTGAGTATCGGCACCGCAGATTTCCTGACCGATACGCATGAATGGTTTTACTGGGTCGTTCTTGGCATGGTGGCACTGCATCTGTGCGCGATCGGATATTACGGCTTTGCGCGAATGGACGATCTCATCTCTCCTATGGTGAGCGGTTCGAAGATGATGCCTGCTGGCGTCGATGGGATCGGCAAGGCGCCTGCGTCAAGAGCGTTGGGAGCGCTGATTGTTGCGGTTGGAGTGACTGTGTGGATTTGGTTTGGGGCTGCCGGGCTTGGCTAATTCGGGAGGTCTCGGGGCCAATTGTGCGCTTATGACCCACTTTCAAAAATAGGCGCGCTGCCCGCACACAACGCGCCATCGTGCGGTTGTAATTCTAGCGTGCGATAGCCATCTATAGTCCAGCTACCAGTCGCAATCGACGGTCACCGCTTCCGCAGTTGGAAGCCCTTTCCTTCAGTTCCGCCTCATAGTCGCAGCCGGGTCTATTCTGGCGCGCTGCACGCTCGTTCGAAGGAATGACATATGACACATTACGGCAAGATCAAAAGCTACGACAGCAGCGCTGGCACTGGCTCAATTACCCCTGAAAAGGGTGGTGATGCGCTTCGCTTTGAAAAGGCGAGCCTTCAACAAGAAGGCCAGATGCCAAAGGTCGATCAGCGTTTCAGTTATGAAACCAGCGAAGTCGACGGCGGCAAAAAGCGTGCTGTGAACCTCCAGCATCAGCAGGGTGAGAGCCAGAGCCACAAGGACCAGGCCAGCAAACAACAAGGCTGACACTGACCAAATAGAGCCGGGAGTTTAACCTCTCCCGGCTCCTTTAATGCAGGGCGCATCTGCAACGACGCGGCCGGATGAAGATTGTAAGACTGGCTGCCCTTTGATTTTTTGACTTTTGCCTCCATCGTAAATCGGCGGGGGCTTTTTTTGGCAGCTAGGCGCGTTGCTTGCGAGCTTCAGCCAGAGCATCCCCTAAGCTTGTATAGCGATAAGCGCCGACCTGATAGCTTCCAATCAGCGTGAGGATAACGCCCATCCCGCGAAGCTCAGCCATGTCTTGCGCCAAGGCTTCACATTGAGAAGTGTCCACACCGCCGGTTTCACCCAACATGTGTGGGTGGCAGCGCGGTAGGAATTTGTCTGGGTTCATGCTGTTTCTATCCTTCCAAGGAGAAATTCGATTTTCGACAATTGCGAGAACGCCAGATGCGTGTCTGCGCGTCAGGCGGAAAATGGGCGAAAATGCGGATGTTGTTGAATTGCACTCACCCGGTGCGTTCGCTCTCGGAACACGCGCTTGCGCTTTCTTGCCGTAGCCGCTTGGATGCTCTCGGTGTCCATCTCAATGAGGTAGGGCGCAACGAATCCATTGTAGTCATCCTTGCGTTGCTGAGGAAGGTCCTTCCAACCGGTGATTGACCGGCGACAATTAGCTTGCCCGCACGCGCATGGGGCGAGGAAATGCTCAATCCGGTAGTTGCGCATCGCGTAATCATATGTGGCTTCATCCTCGGCAGCGATGTCGCGCATTGCAACAATATTATGGCCGCCAGATTGGTTGAGCACGATGCCGCAATTCGGATCACATGAATGGTTGAACTTGGAGCTCAATCCTGTGTGAAATCCAAATTGGGTCTTGCTTATCTGCGAGGCGTGCGAGTGATTGGTGACAGGCTTGTCATCCAGCACACCTACGTAGAGAATGTCGCCTTTCCTGAATGATCCCAAGGCAAAAACGCCTTGGCCGCGACCATGTGAGGTTCGTTCTTCGATAACAGCTTTCATGTAAGATTTCTCAGTCTGAAATGGAGGAATGAGGCCGCGAGTCAGCGACCCTGATTTTTGCAGAAGGGTACTGCGCGACGCCGAGTTTCTGTCGAGCTTCGTGGATCAAGGTCTCATGATGATTGACACGGCCGCGTTGCGCAGCCCGGCCCTGTGCCGTGGTGGTATTCATCAAAGCGACTTGGTGATCGTAAAGAAGTCTGTTGAGGCTCAATTCGCTTTCTCCCCTGATGCGGGAGCGCAATTGTCTCTCAGTCGAGAGGCGCATAAAAACGTGCTCTCGATTGTTACTAGATGGTGATGATCGTCTTGATCTACAAGCTAGAGAGTGACGAAATGTGTCCGCGGCCTACAAGGCTGGAACGTCAGCTTCTCACTCAAATACAGCCACAAAAGACAGACCTAAATCAATCCCAACCGCTCGAGCTTGCCCGCCAGCTTCCCCGGCAGCGCATCGCCGATATCCTCGCCGTCTGCCACATCTTGTGGGGGATCGCCTTTCAGATAGCGCCAGCCTTGGTGGGCGCGTTTGGGGCGGGGGTGGACGCGGATGAGTTTTGGCTCAAGCTCTATCAGCCAGCGTCCGCTATCTTCTTGGCTGAAGCCGTTGATGACAGAGCGCGCGACGATGGCGTGCTGGTGGATCCAATAGAGCGATCCGCCAATGCAATCTTCCCATTTGGTAGGGCGGTATTTGGTCGTGAGATAGGGGCTGCGTGTGTTTCCGCGATACCAGTTTTCAATATCGGCATAGCTGGTCGCGCCGAAAGCTATTTTTGTGAGATGGATGGGCATTGGGGGGAACTTAGGGATTGCGGCGCGATTTGCGAGAGTGGTGGAGCAGGATTTCCCCCTCCTTTTTAACGGAGGGGAGCCTAAAGGGCGACCATACCGCTCACAACTGCGAGGCCCAGAAACGCGAAAAAGCCCATCGAATCCGTGATCATCGTCACGAACACAGAAGATGCGAGCGCCGGGTCTTGATCCAGCCGCTCAAACACAACCGGAACCAGCACGCCTGCTAGGCCTGCGACCGCGATGTTGATGACCATTGCCGCGGCAATCACCGCGCCCATCATCGGCGAATAGATAAGCCCTGCGGCAATCCCGATCAGCACCGCGACGGTGAGCCCGTTGAGCACAGCGACCCGCAATTCGCGCCACACAGTGCGCCAGGTGTTGGACCGGGTCAGCTGGTTGGTAGCAATCGCACGCACAGCGACAGCCATGGTCTGTGTGCCCGCATTGCCGCCAATGCTTGCGACAATCGGCATCAGCACGGCAAGCGCAACCAATTGCTCAATTGCCGCGCCGAAAAACGCGATGATGGCAGAAGCGACCACGGCGGTGCCAAGGTTTGCGATGAGCCAGCGCACTCGGCTTGAATAGGCTTCTTTGATCGGCTCGTTAATGTCGCCATCGCCTGCGCCTGAAAGCAGCAGCGCATCCTCGCCTGCTTCTTCAGAGATAATGTGGACGATGTCATCAACTGTCACTTGCCCGACCAGACGCCCGCTTTCATCGACCACAGCAGCCGAGATCAGCGCGTATTTCTGGAACATCAACGCGACTTCTTCCTGATCGGTCGTGACAGGGATCAAGGTCTGGTCGCGCTTCATCACATCGGTCAGCGCAACCGAGCGCGGCGTGGTGAGAATCCAGTTCAGCGCGCATGTGCCAACCGGATGATGGGCAGCATCAATCACAAAGACTTCAAAGAAATCATGATTGAGATCGCCTTCTTCGCGCAGGTAATCGATGAGATCGCCCACTGTCAGATGCTCTGGCACCGCCATAAAATGACGGTTCATCAGGCGGCCTGCGGTCTCCTCGGGATAGGCGAGAGCGCTTGTGACGGCGGCCTGTGTTTCAGGCTCCAGCTCGGCGATGATGGCGCGTTGATCGGAAGGGTCCAAATCCTCGAGCAGCTGCACTGCATCATCGGTTTCAAGCTCTTCGGCGATGGTCGCAACATCTTGCGGCTCCAGCGCCTCCATCATCAATTCGCGAACGTGATCGTTCAATTCCGCGATCACATCCGCGCTCATCAAATCGGTGATCGATGCGGCAAATGTTTCGCGGTCATCCTCTCCGATCAGTTCGACAAGGTCGGCGATGTCAGCGGGGTGAAGCGGCTCAACGAGATCGTAAACCAGCCCCTTATCGCCCGCCTCAAGAGCCGCGCGCACGGTTTTGACATATTCAGGCTTGAGCCGGTTTTCCTCATCGTGGCGCTCATCATCGATCCGGTCATCCGGACGCACTTCTTCATCGACCTCAATGGTGATGGTTTCGTCATCAAGGGCGGAAGGATCGACCATGGCTGCGGGTTTAGGCACGCAGAATTGAAAAGCAACAGCTTACCTCACGGGTGACAGGACAATCCAAAACCGTTAGGCGAACGCGCAAACTTATCAGGAGATTCCCAAATGGCCGATACACTCACTTTCACGCTCGACACCGGAGATGGTGAGGGCAAGGATGTTGTCATCAAACTGCGCCCTGATCTGGCCCCCGGCCACGTCGAACGCATCACAGAGCTTGCCAGCGAAGGGTTCTACGATGGCGTGGTGTTCCACCGCGTGATCCCGGGCTTTATGGCGCAAGGCGGAGATCCAACCGGCACCGGCATGGGCGGCAGTGAAAAGCCCGATCTGAAGGCTGAATTCAACGCCGAACCGCACACCGAAGGCACGTGTTCAATGGCGCGTTCACAAATGCCAGACAGCGCCAACAGCCAGTTCTTCATCTGCTTTGAAGACGCAGAGTTTCTGGACGGGCAATACACCGTCTGGGGTCAGGTCACATCGGGGATGGAACACGTCCACGCTCTGCCAAAGGGTGAGCCACCTGCAAGCCCGGGCAAGATTGTGAAAGCTAGCGTAGGGTAAATGGCTGCTTAGGCCTTACAAACAGGGCTAAGGTTGTGAATTTAGACCCGTTCGTGCTGAGCTTGTCGAAGTACTGCTCTTTTCTTTTGGCGTTCAGTCAAAAAGCGAAGAACAGCTCTTCAACAAGCTCAGGACGAGCGGGTTTTCTGTTGGGGATGACGCTGCTGCTCTCCGCCTGCGCCACTTACCCCGACATTTCCCAATCGCGTTCCCCCTGCCGCACGCAGCCCGGCGGGTGGTGCGACTTTGTGCGGGAGGCGGCGGTTGAGGCGTACCCTTACGCCATTGCGGCCACGCAGGCTTACACCGGCGATGATGACCTCTACATCGATCTAGGCGCGCACCTCAGGCCGATCGCGCGTTCGCCCATTATGGAGAGCTATCTCGATAAGGGCTTTGGCTATCAACTGTTTGAAGAGTTTGAGCGGAGCGGAGACACGGTGCCAAAGGCGCGCATTCTCGCCTTTCGCGGGACCGATTTTGATGGCCTGACCGACATATTCTACGGCACGCTTCGTAACGATCAGATCGATATCGCCGTGCGCACTTTCGAAGCGGAAGCAGCCCGGTTTGACGACGATGTTCCGTGGATTGTCGTCGGCCATTCGCTGGGCGGGGCGCTCGCAACGGAAGTCTCGATCAAATACCCGCAAGTGCGCGCCTATATGTTCAACACATCCCCCTTTTACGGCGGGGAAGATATGCAAAACGATACGCGCCGCACCGTCTTTAACGAACGGGGAGAGGTATTGCGGCGGTTTGCAAAGTTCGACGCTGCGCCCGCCTCTGACGTGTTCACTGTGAATTGCGGCCCTGAAAAAAGCGCGCTGACCAAACACAAGATCAAACCGCTTGCAGACTGCATCACATGGATCGCCGCTTATGAAGATAAAGGCGCTTTTGAAATCGTTTCGGCCAATTCAGTGCGCAAACCAAAAGTTGAATGCGGGCCAGATGACAAACCGCATCCAGGCCCTTTGGCTCGTCAGGCGGCCCCATGCGTGCACATCGCGCGCCGTCCCAACAAGGATTGAGAGTATGAAGGTCAAATGGACTGGCGTATCAGCAGCTTTGCTATGGGTTTTGGCCGGGTGCTCCAGCAACACAATCGAACCAGTCGCCAATCTTGAGCCAGCTGGCCCGCTGCCGGTTGCGATCTGGGTCTATGCGGAGGATGACGATTATCGCACCCGCGATCTTGTCCGTTCGGTGCAAATGGAAATCCGCAAGCGCGAAGACCTGACAAGCGCGCAAAAGTCATCCGATATCACGCTTGCGCTCTCTCGCAATACGATCCTGCCTGAGCGTTATGGAGCTGATGCGTTTTCGGTGCAGGTGCGGCTGCTGGTGAACGGTGTACCGCGCGACCGATTTGGTTCTCAATGCAGTGAACCGCGCGATGAGCGATGCACCGCATCGATCCTGCGAAATTCGATAGAGCGCTATGAAGTTATCGCTGCGCGACTGGACGAGCAATTTCCTGATGAACCGCGCGATTGAACTGCCTCGCGCTAAGCGCTAGGTGCGCTGCACAATGAAACCGACAACTGAACCCAGAACCGCTCCCGGCGAGACGCCCAAAACGTACCGCGTCAAAAGCTTTGGCTGCCAGATGAACGTCTATGATGGCGAACGGATGGGCGAGCTTTTGGATGCAAAAGGCATCAAACCTGCGCCAGAAGGCGAGGATGCGGATTTGGTGGTGCTTAACACTTGCCACATCCGGGAAAAGGCAGCGGAGAAGATTTACTCCGATATTGGGCGCCTCACCAAAGGCAAGACGCAGAAAAAAGCTCCCATGATTGCGGTCGCTGGCTGCGTCGCGCAGGCCGAAGGCGAAGAGATCATGGCGCGCGCGCCTGCTGTCTCCATGGTTGTGGGCCCGCAAGCTTATCACCGGCTGCCAGAAATGCTGGACAAGGCCGTAAAAGGGGAACGTGCAACCGACACGGATATGCCTGCGATTGCAAAGTTTGGCGCGTTACCGCAGCGCAAACGCCGCGCTCCATCAGCGTTTCTCACTGTGCAGGAAGGGTGCGATAAGTTTTGCACCTATTGCGTGGTTCCATACACGCGCGGTGCGGAAATATCACGACCTTACAATGATTTGCTTGACGAAGCGCGCAAATTGATCGAGGCTGGGGCTCGCGAGATTACTCTGCTGGGGCAAAATGTGAACGCTTGGGCAGGCGAGGATGACAAGGGCCGCGCCATCGGTCTTGCCGGATTGATCCGCGCGCTTGACCGCCTCGATGGTCTGGAACGTATCCGCTATACCACCAGCCACCCCAATGACATGGAAGATGACCTAATCGCTGCGCATGGTGATGTGGCGAAATTGATGCCGTACCTCCATTTGCCGGTGCAATCAGGCAATGACCGCGTACTGAAAGCGATGAACCGCGCGCATACGGCGGAAAGCTATCTGAAGTTGCTGGAACGCTTCCGCGAAGCCCGCCCGGATATCGCGCTATCGGGCGATTTTATCGTCGGCTTTCCCTCAGAAAGCGAAGCGGAATTTGAAGACACTTTAAGCCTGGTGGACGAGGTCCGCTATTCCCAGGCTTTCAGCTTCAAATATTCCCCGCGTCCGGGCACGCCCGCTGCCACAATGGACAATCAATTGCCGCGCGAGGTTATGGATGATCGCCTTGCGCGCCTGCAAGCTCGCCTCAATCGCGATCAACGCGCGTTTAACGATGCGCTGGAGGGCAAAACGTGCCAAATCCTTGTTGAGCGCAAAGGCAAATTGCCCGGACAATGGCTCGGCAAATCGCCTTGGCTTACCAGCGTCTGGTTCGAAGGCGAGGTGCAAATCGGCGATATGCTCGAGGTCAAAATGGTCGAAGCTGGCCCGAATGCGATGCGGGGCGAGCTGGTTTAGGCGGCAGTCTCGGCGATGCATTCGCCATGACAGTTTCATGTCTTTCCACCGCCGGGAAAGCATTGTGCATTGCTTTGGCGCAAATGCCGCCTAACTTCTCGAATCAGCGCGCAATCCCAGATGCAAAGGAACCTATGGGCAGCAGACCAACCCGCTCGATCGATCCGGCAGTCCTGCCTGATCCCATCAACGCTCCCAAGCATCCAGCAGCGCAACCCAATGAGAGTGGCCGCGCCAAGACCGAGGTGAGCTTTGAAAATCAGGCCCATCTTGGCGCATTGTTTGGCGAATTTGACGCCAATCTGGTGCAGGTGGAAAATCGGCTTTCCGTGATGATCCACGCGCGCGGGGACAGGCTGCTGATTGAAGGCGCTGAAGACAATGTTGCACGCGCCAGAGAGACGCTGACAACCATGTATGACAGGCTTGCCCAAGGTCAGGATCTGGATGCAGGCGCGATTGATGGTCTGATTGCCATGTCGAATGAGCCGACTTTGGAAGGCATCATTTCAGGCGACACTGATGAACCGCCGATCATGATCCGCACAAGGCGCAAAACGATTGTGCCGCGCTCTGCAACGCAGATCACTTATATGCGCAGCCTTGTGCGTGATGACATTATCTTTGCGCTGGGTCCGGCGGGGACGGGCAAGACGTATCTGGCGGTCGCGCAAGCGGTCAATCAACTGATGACAGGCAGCGTCCAGCGCCTGATCCTGTCACGCCCGGCGGTGGAAGCGGGCGAGAAGCTGGGATTCCTGCCCGGCGATATGAAAGACAAGGTCGATCCGTATCTGCGCCCGCTCTATGATGCGCTGTATGATTGCATGCCGCCTGAACAGGTGGAGCGGCGGATCGAAAGCGGCGAGATTGAGATTGCACCGATTGCCTTCATGCGCGGGCGAACTCTGGCAGATGCCTTCGTTATCCTCGACGAGGCGCAAAACACCACGCGCGAACAGATGAAGATGTTCCTCACCCGGTTTGGCCAGAACAGCCGGATGGTGGTGTGCGGCGATCCGCGTCAGGTCGATATTCCGGGCGGTGACCGCATGAGCGGGCTGGCCGATGCCGTGGAGAAGCTGGAGCACACCGAAGGTTTCGGCACGATCCGATTTACCGCCAAAGACGTGGTGCGCCACCCGATTGTGGGCCGCATTGTCGAGGCGTATGAGGGCGAGGGCTGACCACGCGTTCCATCGTTTGGTATCAAGCACAGTCGAGACCCCGATGCGCAAAAATTGCCAGCATTGCAAACCCAGCGAGTCATGGAAATTTGCTTTTAGAAGTTGATATTGAAAACTGGCCTTCTGGTGATGGGCCTGCGCTCGAATGGGAGGTTCTTGCTGCACGTGCTTCCGACGCCGTCTCTGCCGCCGCGCCTGAGCTTGCCAATTTGCGCCTGTCTGTCAGCTTGCTGTTCACCTGCGACGCTGAAGTCCATACTCTCAACCGAGAATGGCGCGAGCGCGATAAGCCGACCAATGTGCTGAGCTTTCCTATGCTGGAGCGCGAGGAACTGCTCGCACTAACACCCGAGGGCCCTCCCGAAATGCTGGGCGATATCGCTTTGGCTTATGAAACATGCGCCCGCGAAGCGGAGGAGAAGGGCGTGCCGCTTGACCATCACGCAGCCCACCTCATCATCCACGGATTGCTCCATCTTGCAGGTTATGACCATGTCCATTCCGACGAAGAAGCCGAAGCAATGGAGGCTTTGGAGATAAGCGCTCTTGCAAAAATGGGTATTCCAGACCCATATGGGGATCGACACTGAACTGGAGTACGAAGGGCCGGGGCCCGAAACACACAATGCCCGATTCCCAATCCACTGCCGGAGAGGCGGAGAGTAGCAGCGGGCTGTTGTCCGCATTCCGCAAGATTTTAAAGCTCGACGACGGCGATCGTTCTTTGCGCGCGCAGCTCGAAGAGGCGATCGACGAGCACGAGGGCGAGAACGGCGATACGCCATCTGATGATAGTGCTGCGAGCAGCAATGGTGATTTGCTGCCGGTTGAGCGGCAGATGCTGCGCAATCTCCTGCATTTTTCCGATCACGATGCCGATGATGTCGCGGTTCCGCGCGGAGAGATCATTGCGGTTGATGCAGGGCTGGGCTGGGATGAATTGATCGCAACTTTTTCCGAGCACGGCCATTCGCGTATCCCTGTCTATCGTGAGACTTTGGATGATGTGATCGGCATGATCCATATCAAGGATGTGTTCCCCTTCCTTGCCACAGGCAAGACGCCTCCGCCTGATTGGACGACCTTAATGCGTCAGCCGCTTTACGTGCCACAATCACGTGGGGCGCTCGATGTGCTCGCCGATATGCGCAGCCGCAGAGTGCATTTGGCGATTGTACTGGATGAGTTTTCCGGAACAGATGGCATCATCACCATTGAAGACCTTGTCGAAGAAATTGTCGGTGAGATCGAAGATGAGCACGATGAAACGCCCGAAGCGCTGATTGTGCCCATTGGCGAGGGTATGTGGGATTGTGATGCCCGCGCTGAGTTGGACGATGTTGCAGAGATGGTTGATCCGGTCCTTGCCGAAGTCTCTGAATCGGTTGACACATTAGGAGGGCTCGCCTTTGTTTTGGCCGAACAAGTCCCCGAAGTGGGACGAATATTGGAACATCCGTCCGGATGGCGCATTGAAGTGACAGCGGGCGATGAAACCCATGTTAAACGCCTGCGTCTTCATGCTCCTTCAGTTGAGAATGACTTGCAGTAATTGCACACTTCTGCGACTTTTTGACAAAATTCTTCGATTTTTTGCATCCATTCGGCTCGACATGCGTATTTCTTTGCAAGAAGGAGTTTACTCATGCCGTCACGTCGTCTTCCCCCACTGCGCGCTCTTGAAGCGTTTATGCGCACGGTCCGTCTAGGATCGGCTCGCGCGGCTGCTGAGGAGATTGGTCTGTCACCGTCCGCATTATCGCGGCGGATCACCAATCTGGAAGAGTTTGTGGGCAAGAAACTGTTCACGCGCGCGCGCCAGTCAATGCAGCTTACTGATGAAGGACAGGCATTCTATGAGGCGGTGAATCCGCACATGGAAGCTTTGGCTCGTGCGGTCGAAAGCCAGTCTGATAATATATCGCTGCTGCGTTTGCGGCTTGGCGTCCTGCCTCTGTTCGGCAGTCAGCGCCTGTTTCCGCGGCTTGGTGAATTGCGCAAGCGCCATCCACTGCTTCACATCGACATCGATACCGGCCCCCATTTGGAGGACCGGGTTGGCGATACTCTGGATGCAGCGATCATCTTGTCACGCGGTCCCGCATCGGGCCTTCACGCGGTTCGGCTGGATCATAACCTCGTTCATGCGATCTGTTCAAAAGAGGTGGCACAGAAGGTTGGGGATGTCGTCAGTGCAGAAAGCCTCGCTAAGCAGACATTCCTGATCCACAACGAATTGCCAGAAAGCTTTGTCGCGTGGAAAGCCGCGCACCAGCTTGAGGACATGGATCCAGCGGCAATTGACCACTACGATTCGGGCCAACTCATGTTAGAAGCTGCCGCGCAAGGATTGGGTATTGCGATCATGCATGATGATCACATGCGACGGGCCGCTGATAACCGTTTGACTGAACTATCGAAGAAAGATGTCGAGAGCCCTTACAGCTATTGGTTCGTGTGCAAACCAACAGCGTTGGAGATGCGACCGGTGCGATTGTTCCACGATTGGCTTGTGAGAGCTGGTCTCTGACCGGCTGGCTCTTAAAACCGGTGATCCTTAGGCCTTCGTATCGTCCAGAACGTTAGCTTTTGCTGGCGCTTCATAGCGGATCGGGGGCACAGTGTGCGCAAAATCGCGCAGCGGCCCTCCTAGCGTTTCCAACAAAGCATCTTCGATCCGCCGGCGGGCCTCCTGACTGATGGCCTTGCGTCCACGAAATTCCTCTGGACTGAAAGGTTCAAGGAATTTCACTTTGAGTTCAAACGTACCTTTGCGCGAAAGCACTCGCTTTGCGTTGTTGAGACCGCTTTCATTGCCAATCCAACCAATCCACTCAGCCACTTCGCCGTAGTCAAGCAGCACAGGCTGGACCAATACACCGGGCGGAGGCGGTTCGAGAACGCTTAGCATGCTGGTTTTAAATGGCAGCAAAGACTTTCCGTCAGTCGTGGTGCCTTCTGGAAAAACAGTGACAGACCAATTGTCTGCCAGCGCCTCTTTAAGCGCGTTGATTTGTTCAGCGACACCCATGCGATGTTCACGCTTTACGAAAACTGTCCGGTTGAGCGATGCAAGCCAGCCCACAAGCGGGGATTGTTCGAGTTCTGCCTTGGCTACGAATGCTGTTCCGCAGGCACCAGCCAATGAGAGAATATCGAGCCACGACACATGGTTTGCGACATAGAAAACATCGCGTTTCAAATGGGTGCCTTCAATTTTCACACGCGCGCCTGAAACCCGCGCAGCATAGCGCAGGAAAAGCATGGGAAAGGGGGATCCATACGCAAATATGCGAAAAGCATAATGCAGCGGCACAAAAATCAGCATCAAAAATGCTAGCGCTAGCGCTCTCAACGAGAGGCGGACCCAGCCTGACGTGCTAAGCGGTGTGGTCTCTCCGCGCGCGGCAGCAACGCGCAATTCCCAGGAATTGGCCTCTGATTTGGATTGAGGTTTCAAACTGTCTGGATCAAGGGTCATCGCGCCTGTTGCTTCAATCGTCGCGCGACAAGCGCACCCCGTAAAGTTCCATGCGGTGATCGACGAGGCGATAGCCAAGCTTTTCCGCGATCTGACGCTGGAGAGCTTCAACTTCAGGATCAACAAATTCGACCACTTTGCCAGTTTCAACGTCAATCAGATGGTCGTGATGCGCTTCTGGGACAGGTTCATAGCGTGATCGTCCATCGCCAAAATCGTGCCTATCCAAAATGCCCGCCTCTTCGAAAAGGCGCACAGTGCGATAGACAGTAGCGATCGAAATTTTGGAATCGATTGCCGAGGCGCGGGCGTGCAGCAATTCGACATCGGGATGATCATCGCTGTCGGATAAGACCTTGGCGATGACACGGCGCTGTTCGGTTATGCGCAGGCCTTTTTCCGCGCACAATTGTTCAAGATCGATTTTTTGGCTCAAATCACAGCTCCATCTGCCACGTGAACGCCCGTAGTTATGACGTCCTTAGACAGGCATTGCCAATGGCTCAAGCCAAGCGCTCAATACGCTTGTGAGTGAAAAGCAGATGCATGCAGATGCGAGGCTCGGAAATTGGGGGAGAAAAGCCGGGCCAAAGAAAGCGAGACGGGTAAAGCTGGGCGAGTGAAGCATGGTCGGGGGACGACGCACAAATGCGTTGCCCCCCGACCATGCTTGGCTATTGGCCTTCTGCGGCTTTAGCCTTTCCGGCGGCCGCGTCCGCTGCCTGGCTTGCGGCCAAGGCCGATCTTTTTCGCAAGATCGCGGCGTTTTTCCGCATAGTTGGGAGCTACCATCGGATAATCAGCGGGCAAACTCCAACGGGCCCGGTATTCTTCGGGGCTCATATCGTAATTGGTACGCAGATACCGCTTGAGCATTTTGAGTCTTTTGCCATCTTCTAGGCAGACGAGATAATCCGGCTTGATAGACGCGCGGATCGAAACGGCCGGCTCTGGTGGCGCCTCTTCTTCAACTTCAGGCTCACCCAGATGCGACAAAGCATCATAAACACTGGTAATCAGTTCGGGTACATCGTCTACTCTGACGTCATTATTGCTAACATGAGCCGCCACGATATCGCTGGTTAGCGTTATCAAGGTCTCTTTCATTTGGATTTCTAGATCTTGCATGAGTTCCCCATTTTCTTAGTCCGGATTTTTCCGGTCGGGAACACATGAACCACACGTCATTTCATTGCAATATGATTTCAACTGAAACTGATTGAATCTCAGTTGAAAAACGTTGAAAAATTCAAATTACAGGGTCCGACTGAAAGTAATTGCATCTATTCTGGTGCCATTTGACATTCGATAATACTGGGAGCGTTCACCAATCGGATCAAAACCTGTCTTTCGATAGAGATTTTCGGCCGGGTTTCCCCGACGCATTTCCAGAAAAACGCGTGTTACACCGCGTGCTTTAGCGCTCTCGAACAGTGCATTCATCAAACTGGCTCCAAGACCTGATCGACGAACTTGTGGGGCAACTGCAATTAAAAGCAGTTCTTCTTCATCTGCCGCATGTCTCGACAAAACAAAACCAGCAGCCTTTACCTGACTTGTTTCATTTTCGATCCGGGTGCCGTGTGCATCAACAAGCAAAGCGTGAGTGCTTGGCATGGAAAGCGCATCTGCGATTTGGCGCCTGTTCCATGCTTCGCCAAAAGCGGGATCAAACGCGGCTTCCATTACTGGCATGATCTGGTCAACCAATGCGGTCTTTGTGATCATGGTCTTGTCTTCTCTTGCGTATCTTGAGGCGGTCTTGGTTTTTGCGCAACCGCATCCGGCGCGCGGCCATAAATTGGTGTGAGATCGCGCGTCACACGCGTTTCGTGCAGCAAATGAACCTTTCTTGCATCGGGCAGAAGATCAAGCGCCAGCCGGTCCTTGTCGAGCAAATCAGCGCATTCCTGCGCCCGGTTTCCAACGATGACACGGTGAATGGCTTTCGAGGCAATGTCCTGCGGCCTTAAAGATTGCGCTTCGTTTTGGGGTTGGCCGGATGCGGAAAAGTTCTGCACAAACCATTCGCCATGGCCGCCATTCATGCAAACAGTGACATCTCTTGGGGTTGGCTGCCATGCGCGCACGGCGACCAAAGCCAGCGTTGGATAACCAAGCACTTGTGCGCCCCAGGCAAAGCCGAGCGCACGCGCGGCTGCGATACCGATCCTTACGCCTGTAAAGCTGCCGGGGCCAAGCGATACGAGAATTTGGTTTGCGCGACCCTTGTCGGGCAGGGCCGCAATCATCGGCACCAAAGCTTCGGCATGGCCGCGCCCTAGCACTTGATGATCGTGCGCGATGCAATTGCTCCCTTCAAACAGAGCAATTGAGCACGCCTCACTGGCGGTTTCGATGGCTAGGACGCGCATAGTGAAAGGCCCGATGCCTCAGCGCGGCGATTGTCGCAAGGTTCGAACGAAAAAGGCCGAAAAACTCTGCCTCAAACAATCGCGTTGAATTTCGCAAAATCGGGGCGGGGGGAGCGTTCAAAAATGCTATCAGGATCGCCATACCCTACCGAACAAATGAAATTCACGCGGTGGCGCGGCTCATCGCTGAAAAATGCGGCATTTACGGCATCTGCGTCAAAACCCGACATTGCCCCGCAATCCAGCCCGATCGCGCGCGCGGCAAGCATCAAATATGCGCCTTGCAGCGTGGAATTGCGAAATGCCGCTTCCTTGCGGCCCTCTTCATCCCCTTCGAACCAGCTCTTCGCATCGGTATGGGGAAAGAGCCAAGGAAGCTCTTCGTGAAAGTCGATATCGTACCCGATCACAGCGGTGACAGGGGCTGCGAGAATCTTCGCCTTGTTGCCTTCCATCACGCATTCGGCAAGTTTGGCTTTCTGCTCGCCAGATTTCACCCAAACGATCCGCACTGGCTGCATGTTTGCAGAAGTCGGAGCCATCTTCATCAGGTCCCAAATCGCATGACATTGTTCATCACTGACGGGCTTGTCGAGCCAGTCATTGTAGGTGCGTGCTTCGTTGAATATCTGGTCGAGCGCTGCCCCGGCAAGGGTGTGGTCGTGAAACTGGGTCGTCATTAAGTGTCCTGAGATCAAAGAGAGTTAGGCTGCTCTCACTTCAACAACTTCAGGCACGTAATGTTTCAACAAACCCTCGATACCATGCTTCAAAGTTGCAGTGCTCGAGGGGCATCCTGAACAGGCCCCTTGAAGCGTGAGGTAGACGACGCCGTCCTTAAATCCGCGATAGGCAATATCGCCGCCATCGCTTGCGACGGCTGGACGGACACGCGTTTCGAGCAATTCCTGAATTGCTGCGACAGTTTCGGCATCTTCCGGGCTGTCTTCGACTGCCATCTCTTCTTCGGCAGGAACATTGATCCCATCCGCGCTCCCACCTGCAAAAAGCGGTGCCTCGGACACGAAATGATCGAGCAAGATCGAGATGACCTGGGGTTTCAAAGCGCTCCAATCAACGCCGGGGGCAGCTGTTACTGTTACAAAGTCCCAGCCGTAAAATACGTTGACGACTTCGCCCGTGTCGAAAACGGCCTGCGCAAGGGGGCTCGCTTCTGCGGCTTCGGGTGAGGGAAATTCCCGCGTGCCCGATGACATGACCGGGCGGCCGGGCAGGAATTTGAGCGAGGACGGGTTTGGCGTCGTTTCGGTTTCGATGAACATGCCAATGAAATAGGATGCATAGTGCGGTGCGGCAATAGCTTTACCGGTGATCGGGTGCGTTTTGACGCATTCACTATCCCTTCACAACTTGCGCGCCTATATAGACATCATGAACGTTCTACTCCGAGCCGCCCGCGCTCTCGCATTGCTGGCGGCGCCTGCCGCATTGACGCTTCCTGCTTACGCTCAAGAGGCAGCACCACAACTGCCTGCCGCACCCCAGCCTGAGCCCGAGGTGCCAGAGCCAAGAGCGCTCCAAACCGGTGATGAAGTGCCATGGCTTTATCGCGGCAGCGATGTGCCGGTTGATGATAAATGGCTGTTTGGCCAGATGGACAATGGCCTGCGTTATGCGGTCCGGCGTAATGGTGTGCCGCCGCGTCAGGTCTCCATTCGCGTGCGCGTTGATGCAGGATCTTTGCACGAACGCGGCGAGGAGCAAGGCTATGCCCACCTTCTGGAACACTTGCTGTTCCGGGAGAGTAAATATCTGGGCCAAGCCGAAGCGATTGCTGCATGGCAGCGTCTAGGGGCGACATTTGGCAGCGATGCCAATGCTGAAACCAGCCCGACGCATACAGCATACAAGCTCGATATTCCCGATATCGATCCTGCCAAACTGTCTGAAAGCTTCAAATTGCTGTCTGGCATGATCCGTGAACCCGTCTTGAGCGAAGAAAATGTCGCAGCCGAACGCCCGATTGTTTTGGCTGAAAAGCGTGAGCGGGGCGGCGCATCGCAGCGCGTTGCCGATCTTTCGCGGCGCACCTTTTTTGCCGGACAAAGGCTGGCGACCCGCAATCCAATCGGTACCGAGGAAACATTGCAAGCCGCGAATGCCAAGGGAGTTCAGGGGTTTTACGATCGCTGGTATCGCCCTGAAAACACGGTGATTGTTGTGGCTGGCGATGCACCAGCGGAAATTCTCGCAGGCCTTGTTGAGCAATGGTTCGGCGACTGGGAGGGCACAGGCGAGGCTGGCATTGCTCCTGATTTTGGCGATCCTGTCGCGCCTGCCGCCAATGACAATGGCGATGGTTTGCCGATTGGTGAACTGGCCGTGGGAGTGGAGCCTGATCTGCCGCGCAATCTGACATATGCGATCATGCGCCCATGGCGCAAAGTTGATGATACGATTGTCTATAACGAGGGGTTGTTGCTGGACGCGATTGCGCAAGCGATCATCAATCGCAGGCTGGAAACTCGCGCGCGCGCTGGTGGATCATACCTTTATGCTCAAGTCTCCCAAGATGACATCTCGCGATCATCTGATGCGACTTTCGTCACATTTGCGCCTTTGTCGCAGGATTGGGAGGCGGCGCTTACGGATGTGCGCGGCGTAATCCAGGACGCGATCGCGAGCCCGCCAACGCAGGAAGAAATTGACCGCGAAGTTGCCGAGTTTGATGTGATTTTCGCCAACCAGGTTGAACAGGAAAGCGTTCAGGCCGGATCTGAACTGGCTGATAATATCGTCAACGCCGTCGATATTCGCGAAACGGTTGCATCACCGCAAACCGTGCTCGATGTGTTTCGCGGGATGAAAGACCGGCTGAACCCAGCCGAAGTTCTCGAACGCACGCAGAAACTGTTTGAAGGTGATGTGCTGCGCTCTGTCTATGTCACACCCGCTGCGGGCGAAGCTGACCAGACTGCCTTGCGCTTTGCTCTTGATCGCGAAATTGACAGCGACAATACCGCGCGCCTGACTGCACAGAGCATTTCTTTTGATGAGCTGCCACCAGTGGGCGAGCCGGGCGAAGTGGTGTCGTCCCAGCCGCTTGGCATTTTGGAAGTGGAGCAGGTGAACTTCTCCAATGGTGTGCGGGCATTGCTGTGGGCCAACAATGCAGAGCCGGGCCGTGTGACAGTGAAAGTCCGCTTTGGCGCTGGCTACCGTGCATTTGATCAGAGCAATGCGGTTTATGCGCCGCTTGGCGAAATGGCTTTGGTGGGTTCAGGGCTGGGCGAGCTTGGTCAGAACGAGATTGATCGCATTGCAACTGGGCGAAAGCTTGGTTTTGATTTTGCGATTGATGATGCTGTCTTCACTTTCACAGCCCAAACCCGGTCAAGCGATGTGGCCGATCAGTTGTATCTTTTTGCTGCAAAACTCGGAATGCCGCGTTGGGATGCTGATCCGGTTGTGCGCGCCAAGGCTGCGGGGGAATTGGCATATAATTCATACGCAACCAGCCCAAGCGGCATTCTTAGCCGTGATCTGGAATATCTGGCCACTGGCAAAGACCCTCGGTTTGCAACCCCTTCGCCTGATGATCTTCGCGCCGTCACGCCAGAGCGTTTCCGCGAGGTCTGGGAGCCATTGCTCAAGCAAGGGCCGATTGAAGTGCTGGTGTTTGGCGAATTTGATCGCGATGCCATACTTGATAAACTTCGGACAACATTTGGAGCCTTGCCGCAGCGCGAAGCGATTGACCCTGCCATTGCAGCACGCACGACGGGTTTCCCGCTAGATACCGCTGCGCCGCAAGTGCTCAATCACCGCGGTGACGGCAATCAGGCGGCCGCTGTTATCACGTGGCCGACAGGCGGCGGAATGGAGAAAATCCGCGAATCGCGTCAGCTCGAAATCCTCACCCAAGTGTTCAACAACCGCCTGCTTGAGGCCCTGCGCGAAAAGCTTGGCGCGAGTTATTCGCCTCAAGTGTTCTCCAAATGGCCAACCGACATTAACGGCGGGGGACGCATTACAGCTCTGGCTCAGCTTGAACCCGGCGTGGTGCCGATCTTCTTTGCAGAAGCAGACCGGATTGCGCGTGATCTTGCAACAACCCCGCCCACTGAGGATGAATTGGCGCGCGTAACCGAACCCCTTGCGCAGCTTGTCCGCCGGGCCTCCACGGGAAACCAGTTCTGGCTTTACAATCTGGAAGGCGCGACCACCGACCCACAGCGCGTGCCGCTGCTTCGCACCTTGCTGTCAGACTATTCGCGCACCAGCCCGCAGATCATGCAATTTCTTGCAGATCGATACTTTGCAAAGCGAGCGCCATTCAGGCTTGCTGTGATCCCAGAGGGACAGGAATTGGCAGAAAGCGTGCCTGCGTCACCCGTACCGCAGGCCATCCAGCCGCAACCTGTTTCTGCGATTTCAGGTCGCTGATCGATCTCTTCGATCACAGCGTTGATGAAATAAAAGTATCGCATAGCCCTGCGAGGCTTTACACATAGAACAAACCAGGTGTAGCGGCGCGCCCGCACACCCAAGACAAACAGACGGCAGAAAATTGATGAAAGCGAAACACTGACCATGCCATCCACATGGACACCTGATAGCTGGAAAGCCCATGAAGCGCGGCACTTGCCGCATTACGAAGACGCTGGCGAATTGGCAGAGGCTGAGGCAACGCTTTCGGCGTATCCGCCGCTCGTATTTGCAGGCGAGGCGCGTGCGCTCAAATCCGATTTGGCCGATGTTGCCAATGGCAGGGCGTTCCTTTTGCAAGGTGGTGATTGCGCAGAAAGCTTTGCAGAATTCCACCCCAACAACATCCGTGACACATTCCGGGTCTTGTTGCAGATGGCAGTCGTTCTGACCTTTGCAAGCAAACTTCCGGTGGTCAAAGTTGGCCGTATGGCAGGCCAGTTTGCAAAGCCACGTTCTGCCCCGACAGAGACCAAGGGTGACGTGACCCTGCCGAGTTATTTCGGTGACAATATCAATGGGATAGAGTTTACTCCTGAGCAACGGCGCAATGATCCAATGCGGATGGTTCGCGCGTATTCGCAAGCAGCATCAACGCTGAACCTGCTGCGCGCCTTTGCAGGCGGTGGCTATGCGAATTTGCGCCAGGTTCACCAATGGACGCTCGATTTTATGGGCCGCACGCCGTGGACTGACAAGTTTGCTCGCACGGCAGACCGCATTGGCGAGGCGCTTGATTTTATGGAGGCGTGCGGGATTGATCCTGGCACAGTGCCCCAGCTGCAAGGCACCAGCTTTTACACCAGCCATGAAAGCCTTCTGCTTCCTTACGAACAAGCGCTCACCCGGCAGGATTCGCTGACAGGCGATTGGTTCGCAACCAGCGCGCATATGCTGTGGATTGGTGATCGCACTCGCTTTGATGGAAGCGCGCATATTGAATTTGCGCGCGGCATCGGCAATCCGTTGGGCATGAAATGCGGGCCCTCGCTTGAGCCTGATGCGCTGATCCGGCTGCTCGATCAGCTCAATCCGACACGCGAGCCTGGGCGAATTACTCTCATCAGCCGTTTTGGCCACGACAAGGTGGAAGATGGACTTCCCAAACTGGTGCGCGCCGTCAAGGCTGAAGGGCACCCTGTCGTGTGGTCGTGCGATCCGATGCATGGCAATGTTATCAAAGCGGAAAGCGGTTTCAAAACGCGACCATTTGAACGCATCTTGACCGAGGTGAAGGGCTTTTTTGCTGTACACCGCGCCGAAGGGACACATCCAGGCGGCATCCACATCGAGATGACCGGACAGAACGTGACCGAATGCACAGGCGGTGCAGTTGAAATCACTGATGAAGCTTTGGGTGATCGCTATCGCACGCATTGCGACCCACGCCTCAATGCAGAACAATCGCTCGAGCTGGCGTTTTTGATCGCGGAAACACTCAACAGCGAAGTGGGCGATAAGCTGGGCATTGACGCCGCCGACGCGGCCTAGTTTCACCTTTGATTTGCACCCGGTAAGGCAGGGTGTGTGTTCGTGTATGGCGCGCTTAGGTATTTACCCTAAGGGTGGCGAGGTAATAGGTATAATACCTTGATCCTAAGCGTGTTGCGATGGAGAATTTTTCCGCTACCGCTTCGAGCTCGATAACGCTGTTTGCGATAACCATGGCATTGTCGTGCATCGCTTTGGTCGCATGCCTTTCTGTGTTCAAGGCTCGCCGCGAAACTCAAAGCATTGCGCGCATTGCGCGAGCCCGCGCCAACAGGATGAGCGACCTTTTGCGCACAATCGGCATGGCGGAAAAGATCGCCGGGCTGGGCATATGGCAGTACGATCCTAACACTGGCGCACAGCAATGGTCGCTCGGAATGCGCCGCCTTTTCGGTGTTTCCCATGATGAAGCCTTCGTTGAAGGCGATGCCGAAACATTGCTTTATGCCAACGATGTTGACCTTATCGGGCAGGTCGCTAGGCGCGCCAATCTGGATGAGCCTTTTGATCTGTCATTTGATATCCTGGGTTTGTGCGGAGAGCCTCGCTCTATCAGCGTTGAGGCATGCAATCTACGCGGCCGAGGTGGAGAAGTCAGCCGAGTGGTGGCTGTGCTGCGCGATGTTACCGATGAAAAAGAGCGTGAACGAGAGCTTGAATATTCGCGCCATGCCGCAGTTCAGGAAGCTCGGCGCGCTCGTAATCTGGCGGACACAGATCCGCTGACTGGGCTCGCGAACAGGCGCCGGGTGGTGGCAGAGCTTGACCGTCTGATTATGAATGCCCGCCACTCTGAAAAAAGCCTCGTCATGGTCATTTTCGACATCGATCACTTCAAAAAGGTGAATGACACGCACGGCCATCCACAAGGGGACAAGGTTCTTAAAGCTGTGGCCAGAATTGCGCTGCAACAGGCGCGCGACACCGATCTGGTTGGCCGCGTGGGCGGCGAAGAATTTGTCTGGATCGTCTCAGGCGCGAGCGATAATTTTGCTCGGATTATGACCGAACGACTTCGCGATGCAATTGCGCGCAATAGCGGGGTCGGAGATGTCTCGCCTGTTACGGCCAGTGTTGGTTATGCCACATGGCAACCGGGCGATACGTCGCTGACCTTGTTCGCGCGGGCTGATGAGGCGCTCTATAATGCCAAGAATACCGGCCGCAACAAAGTCTGCATGGCCGCTTAAGCCCTTTCAATTGCTGGCAAGTTCCGGCATGGCACGCCAAGCGCGTTGCCTTGTCCCAAATCGGGATGTGCCCGGTTAAGAGCGTTCGCGCAGCAGGAGGAGCGAATGCCCCTTACCCAAAGCGTGCCAGCAAACAGTGATGAAACCCTACAACCGCTGCGCACCCGCTTCATGGAAACTCGCAGCCTAACCCAGGCTTTGGCCGAGCCTTTGAGCGATGCGGATGCGACTATCCAATCGATGGAAGACGCATCGCCTGCAAAATGGCATCTGGCGCATACGACCTGGTTTTGGGAGACGTTTTTGCTGCGCGAGCACGTGAGCGGATATGAGCTGTTTAACGACCAATACCCGTTCCTGTTCAATTCCTATTATGAGGCTGAAGGTGCGCGGATTGCGCGGGGGGCGCGCGGCATGCTCTCGCGTCCTGCGTTGAGCGAAATTCTGGATTGGCGTGCTGCCATCACGGCCGCTATGGAGCCATTGCTTGATGATCCATCGCTTGCTGCGCTCATCGAGCTCGGTATCGCGCATGAACAGCAGCATATCGAATTGCTGCTGACCGATATCAAACATGCCCTGTTTCAAAATCCTGTCGGCCCGGCAATGTGGGCAGGCGCGCCCGAGGCTGCCCTGTCGCCTGGCAAAGCCGAAACCGGATGGCACACCCATCCCGGCGGCGTTGCTCTGATCGGGCATTCAGGAGAGGGATTTGCGTTCGACAATGAAGGCCCTGTTCATCGCGTCTTGCTGGAACCGTTTGCGCTATCAACGCGGCTGGTCAGCAATCGCGAGTGGGATGAGTTTGTCGCTGATGGAGGGTATCAAACCGCATCGCTGTGGCTGTCGGATGGCTGGGCATGGGTGAAAGAACACAGCATTGGCGCGCCGCTGTATTGGCAGGATGATTGCAGCTTTACGCACCAGGGTTGGCAGACACGTGATGCGCATGCGCCGGTCACGCATATCTCGTATTTCGAAGCCGATGCTTTTGCGACTTGGGCAGGTGCCAGGCTCCCGACTGAATTTGAATGGGAAGCCATTGCGCGCGGCCAAGAAGAACGGCCAGCTGCGCACAACCCATCAGGCGGCAATCAGTTGGACGGCGCCAATGCTCCCATGCCCCAAGGTGGTCAGAGCCTGTTTGGCGATTGCTGGCAATTTACGCGCTCTGCCTATCTGCCTTATCCAAAATTTCAGCCCGCATCAGGTGCGATCGGCGAATACAATGGCAAATTCATGAGCGGGCAATGCGTGCTTAAAGGCGCAAGCTGCGCGACTGTGAAAGGGCATTCACGCGCATCCTACCGCAATTTCTTCTACCCGCATCAACGCTGGCAGTTTACGGGCTTGCGGCTGGCAAAGGACATTTGAGATGAGCAGCGATCAAGGGCTGAAACTGGTCGAACGCGATGAAGCGGGCGTGGACATGGCATTTCGCGCTGATGTGCTTGATGGATTGTCCCAATCACAAAAAGCGATTCCTGCGCGCTGGCTTTATGATGATGCCGGATCAAAGCTATTCGAAGACATCACCCAGTTGCCTGAATATTACCCCACACGCGCTGAAACACAGATACTGACCGATCATGCGCAAGAATTTGCAGACCTGATCGGAGCAGGGCGCGCGGTTGTTGAATTTGGATCGGGGTCCTCGGTAAAGACGCCTTTGCTTTTGCAAGCGATTGATCCAGCCGCCTATGTGCCGCTTGATATTTCGGGCGATTTTTTGCGCGCGGCGGCACAGGATTTGGCAACGAAATTTCCAGGGCTACGCGTCTATCCAGTTGAAGCCGATTTCATGCGTCAGGTTGCATTGCCCGGCGCGGTTGCCGATTTGCCAAAGCTGGGCTTTTTCCCCGGCTCGACCATTGGCAATATGGTCGCGCGCACTGCGGTCGATTTGCTGCGCTCCATGCGCGAGACATTGGGCACAGGTGCCAGATTGCTCATCGGGATGGACCTGATCAAGGATGAAGATATTCTGGTCGCGGCCTATGACGATGCGGCCGGCGTGACAGCCGATTTCAACACCAATTTGATCGCCCGCATCAATCGCGAACTGGATGGCGATATTCCCGTCGATCAATTCACGCACGAAGCGCGGTGGAATGATGATTACTCGCGCATCGAAATGCATCTGGTCGCAGGCAAGGACATTGGCTTTACCGTTTCCGGCAAGGACTTCGTGATGCATGAAGGGGAAACGATCCACACCGAAAACAGCCATAAATTCAGCCGCCGTACAGCCAACATGCTGCTGCTTGCCGGTGGCTGGGAGCCGCAAAAGCGATGGCTCGACAGCAAAAACCGTTTCTCACTGATCCTCGCCGAAGCGCGACCCAATCGCAGCGCGCCCTGAAGACAGCCACCTTGACGAGAGCCAAGTGCGCTATAGGTGAGCGGCAATGAACGATATCCTTGTTATTGGCGCTGGAATGGCCGGTCTCACCTGTGCGGGCGAATTGGCGCGCGCGGGCCATACAGTCACCGTGCTTGATAAAGGCCGCGGTCCCGGTGGCCGCATGGCAGCAAGACGCGCTGAAATTGCAGGCGAAACCATCAGTTTCGATCACGGCGCACAGTATTTCACCGCGCGTGATGAAGGCTTTGCCAATCAAGTTAGCGAGTGGGAAGCGCAGGGCATGGTTGCCCGCTGGAAGGCGGCGGAAAAGCCAGACGGTGATGCTGCTTGGGTTGGCATTCCGGGCATGAATGGACCTATCCGCGCCATGGCTCAGGATTTGGATGTCCGTTGGGGCGTGCGGGCCGAGGCGCTTGTTCGCAGTGCGTCCGGCTGGCGCGTCGATACAGATGGCCATAGTTACGAAGCTGCTTGCGTCCTTGTTTGTATCCCCGCAGAGCAAGCGAGCGTTTTGCTTGGGCAAATCGCGCCCGATCTTGCCGCAATCCCGGCGTCCGTCATTTCAGAGCCGTGTTGGGCTGTGATGGCTGCGTTTGCGCAAGATCTTGGGATTGAGGCAGATGCACTTCGCGATGGCGATGCTCCCATTAGCTGGGCCGCGCGCAATTCGGCAAAGCCTGACAGGGCAGGGGGGGAGACCTGGGTGATGCACGCCAGCGCAGAGAAATCGCGCGCCATTATCGATATGGACAAGCAAGAGGCCGCGCAGCATCTGCTCGCTGAATTTTTCTCCCAAACCGGTGCTGCACCGGTTCAGTCAATCCACTGCGTCGCGCATCGCTGGCTTTATGCCATGCCTGCTGCGGTGCCTGGTGAACCCGCGCGCTACGATGCCGAGGCGCGTATCGGTATCGCAGGCGATTACCTTCATTCCCCGCGCGTCGAAGGGGCATTTGTTTCAGGCAAAGCTCTCGCGGCCAAAGTGCTCGCGTCCCCATAAGGGCTAGTGGACGAATGCGTTCACACGCATCACTCTTTCTGGTTCAATGATCGGAGAGAGCTCATGCAAGAATTGTTCGACCTAACAGGCAAAACGGCGGTTGTTACAGGCGCCGGGCGCGGCATAGGAGAGGGGATTGCTACGCTGCTGGCAGAAGCAGGCGCGAATGTTGTGTGCGCAGCGCGCTCCACCGATCAGATTGAGCATACGGCCAAAACCATCAACGATGCTAAAACCCAAGCCCGCGCGATCACTCAAAAAACCGATGTATCGAGCCGCGATGATATGCTGGCACTTGCGGGCCGGGCGATGGATGAATTTGGGCGGCTTGATATCTGGGTCAACAATGCAGGCGGATCGCTGGTCTCCGCGCCGCTTGCCGAGCTGGACCCGGCAGAGTGGGACAAGACGCTTGGCGTGAACCTCTCGTCTGTATTCTACAGCGTTCAGGCCGCCGTGCCGCATTTGGGCGAGGGAAGCGCAATGGTGAACATCTCTTCGCTTGCAGGGCTCGAACCGTTTCCCGGCAGCGCGCATTATTCGGCCGCGAAGGCGGGCGTAAATATGATGACCAAGACGCTTTCGATGGAGCTGGGTCCAAAAACGCGCGTGAATGCGATCATGCCCGGCTTTGTGCCAACAGATACGGTGAAAAAAGCGCTGAATATGTCGGATGAGGATTTTGGCCCGCTGCTGGAGCAATTGCAATTGCCAGCGGGAAGATTGGGCACGCCGAGGGATATTGCAGGGCTGGTGCTGTATCTGGTCGCGCCCGCATCTGAATGGATCACCGGGCAATGCATTGCGATGTCTGGTAAGCCTTAAGCCTTGATTTGAGAGCGAAGTGCCGCTCTAGGCACGCACTATGTCGCAGCCCGCCTACCAAGCCATCCACGATGCAGCCTGCGAGCGCGGGGAGATGGGCTATATCGACCCTCAAACCGGATACATGGTGTTTACAAGGCTCGCCCACGAAAAACGCGGCACGTGCTGCGGTTCAAAATGTCGCCACTGCCCGTTTGAGCATGTGAATGTGAAGTGAGGTGTTGTTGTGTTGTGCGCGCCCATCCGGGCACGCGTCCTCGCTAGGCGTGCAGCAAAGCTGCACCCGCTGCGGGCAGCCAGTCGCCCTTGCGGTTGCTGCGCAACCGTTCTTTGCCACCAAGCAAAACAAATGATTAGCAGGAGCAGTTCGGACCGGAAAAGGTCCGCAAGGCCGACTGGCCGTCGCGGCTTATGCCGCGAAGCCCAGGCGGACGGATGTCCGCCGCACGGCGCTTGAGGGTCCAAAAAGAGAAAATGGCTGGGGCGGCAGGGATCGAACCTGCGAATGCCGCTACCAAAAAGCGGTGCCTTACCACTTGGCGACGCCCCAGCAGAGCCGCGTCATATAACGCGCCTTTTTCATATGTGAAGGGTAAACCTCCTCGCAATCGAGGAAGTTCCCAGATCAATCCAATTTCTTGCCCTCGAAATCCGCCGCAGAATGGCGGGTCCGCAATTGCGTATTCTCTTCCCCCCATGTCCTGTTGACGATCCGCCCACGCTTCACCGCTGGCCGCGCGGCGATTTCATGGACCCAGCGCGCGACGTTTTTGTATTCGTCGATCGATAGGAAAGTTTTCGCATCATCATAGATTTTGCCGAAGACGAACGGAGCAAGCCAAGGGAAGTTGGCAATATCGGCGATGGTGTATTCATCGCCAGCAAGAAAGCGGGATTCGCTCAATCGCTGATCGGCGACATCGAAAATCCGCTTTGTCTCCATTGCATAACGATTGATAGGGTAAACGTATTTCTCAGGCGCATAGGCGTAGAAATGGCCAAAACCGCCGCCAATAAATGGCCCGGTGCCAACCTGCCAGAATGTCCAAGACATCGTCTCGGCGCGCGCGGCTGTGTCCGTCGGCAGGAATTCCCCGAATTTCTCAGCCAGATGGACCAAAATTGCGCCCGATTCGAACACGCGAATGGGTGTGTCGCCCGAATTGTCGATAAGCGCGGGAATCTTGGAATTTGGGTTGATCGCGACAAAGCCGCTCGTGAATTGGTCTCCATCACCAATGTTGATGGTAAAGGCATCATATTCTGCGCCCGAATGGCCAGCTTCCAGCAATTCTTCGAGCATTATGGTGACTTTCACACCATTGGGCGTGGCGAGCGAATGCAACTGAAATGGATTGTCGCCCTTGGGCAAGGGTTTGTCCTCACGCGCCCCGGCGGTGGGCCGATTGATGCTGGCGAACTTGCCACCGTTTTCGGAATCGTAAGTCCAGACTTGCGGCGGTGTGTAAGTGGGATCGGCCATGGATTGCTCCTTTTTTTGCAGGGTGACGCCCTTTGCTGAAGATCAAGTGGTTGCTCGCATCCCTAAGCGCAAGCCGGTGGTGCCAAGCAATCGCTTATGACGCCCAAAGCAGAGCTATCTCGCCAGCTTCTCCTCACGCTAGGCACTTTAACCAATTGCCGCTAAAGGCGCAGACTATGAGCGCAAAAACGCATCCCTTTTACGACATTCACGAGCAAGGCCTTGTCCGGGTCGCGACCTCGACCCCTTGCATCCGTCCTGCTGATGTGGGCTTCAACACCCAAAGCATCATTGCCGAGGCGAAGAAGGCGCACGATCAAAATGTCGATCTGCTTGTCTATCCCGAACTGTGCGTGACCGGATACGCAATCGACGATTTGCATTTGCAGCATGCCATATTGGTCCGGGCAGAAAATGCGATCCTGGATATCGCCGAGGCTTGCGAGCAATTCACGCCCGTTCTGGTCATCGGTGCGCCGCTTCGCCGCAACAATGCGATCTACAATTGCGCAATCGTGATAGCCGATGGCGAAATTCAGGGTGTTGTCCCGAAAAGCTATCTGCCCAATTACCGCGAATTCTATGAAAAGAGATATTTCGCTCATGGCCGCGGCATAAAAGATGCCTGGATCGCAATTGGCGGTGAAGACGTACAATTTGGCGCTGACCAGATTTTTTCCGCACGCAATATTCCCGGTTTCACGTTCGGCGTGGAAATTTGCGAGGATTTCTGGGCTCCCAATCCTCCTGGAACTATGGCTGCGCTCGCCGGGGCGAACATCCTGTGCAACCTTTCGGCATCCCCCATAACCATAGGGCGCGCAGATGACCGGCACTTGCATTGCCGGTCCATGAGCGCGCGCTCGATCTGTGCTTATGTGTATTCCGCCAGCGGGCACGGGGAAAGCACCACGGACCTGTCATGGGACGGGCAGGGCGTGATCTATGAAATGGGCGAATTGCTTGCTGAAAGTGAGCGTTTCGACCGCGAGCCTGAATTGTGCGTGGTCGATGTCGATCTTGATCGGATTATCTCTGAACGGATGCGCAATCAAACCTTTGCCGATGCGGCAGAGGCGGCGGGCAGGCCCGAAGAGACATACCGCGTGGTTGAATTCCAGCACAAGGGCGCCGCGTCTGAATGGGACGATGACAAGGACGCGCGGCAATATAAGGATATCGGCCTTATCCGGCCTGTCCGGCGCTTTCCCTTTGTGCCCAACAACGCAAAAACTCTGGATGCCGATTGCTATGAAGCGTTCAATATTCAGGTTGATGCTCTCATTCGCCGGATCGAAGCAACGCATACCAAAAGCCTTGTGATCGGCATTTCAGGCGGCCTGGATTCAACCCACGCATTGATTGTTGCGGCCAAAGCGTGCGATCGTCTCGGTCTGCCGCGCACGACGATACGCGGATATACGATGCCCGGCTTTGCGACGTCGGATGGCACGAAATCGAATGCCTGGAAACTGATGGACGCGTTCGGGATCACGGCCGAAGAAATCGACATAAAGCCCGCAGCGACGCGGATGCTCCAAGATATGAAGCACCCCTTTGCCGATGGTGAGCCGCATTATGATGTGACGTTTGAAAACGTGCAGGCGGGGCTTCGCACAGATTACCTTTTCCGTCTTGCAGGCCAGCATTCAGGCTTTGTCGTGGGCACCGGAGATTTGAGCGAACTTGCGCTTGGCTGGTGCACTTATGGCGTGGGCGATCATATGAGCCATTACGGCGTCAATTCAGGCGTTCCCAAAACGTTGATCCGGTATTTGATCCGCTGGGCGGCTGAGACAAAGCAATTCTCCGGGACCTGCGGAGAAACCTTGATGTCGGTTTATGACACGGTGATATCGCCCGAATTGGTTCCGCCAAGCGATGAGGGCGCGATCCAGGATACAGAAGCGCATATCGGCCCGTATGAGCTGAATGATTTCTTCCTCCATCACACGATCCGATACGGTCAGCGCCCTTCGAAAATCGCGTTTCTGGCATGGCATGCGTGGAAAGACGCGACGCAGGGCGGTTGGCCCGAAGGCTTCCCAGAAGACCGCAAGAACGAATACACCTTGGCTGAGATTGCAGACTGGCTAGAGAAATTCGCAAAGCGTTTCTTCGGCTTTTCCCAATTCAAACGCAGCGCACTTCCCAATGGCCCTAAAGTGTCATCGCAAGGCGCGTTGTCCCCGCGCGGTGATTGGCGTGCACCTTCAGATGCCGTGGCCGATGTGTGGGTCGAGGAGCTTCGCGTTAACGTGCCTGCCGGTGATTAACAGGTCCTAAGCCTCGTCGCCAAGGTATCCGGGTTTCGGGCAATGTCCAATTGAGCATCCAACAAAATTAGTGCAAGCGAAGCCAGTCCTCGGCCGCCTTGGTATCATCGAAAAATTCGACATGAACGCCTTTGCTGAGGCGGCGGTATTGGATTTTTACGAGAGCCGATGCGCCAATCACAGCCAGCTTCGTCATTCCAAACTTGCAGGCCTGTTGCAAATGATCCGTTATCGCATCGCCAGTTGCGCGATCCTGCGCAACAAAATCACCCAGATCGACCATTGCAAAAATCGGCTTTCGCGCCTTTACCAATGGCATGCTTGTCTCATTGACGGCATCGAAATATGCCTGAATTTTATCGGACGTCCAAAATCCGCTGATTTTGGTCCACACTATATTGTGCGCCTCAATCAGATTGGCTTCAAAACGGGGTTCGAGATCAGACATGCAAAAATCATATTCGATTTGAGTTAATAATCTTCAAACCCGGCTATCATTTTTTGATCTTTGGGTTGGAAAATTATCTCATAATCGCCCGATTCCCATGGCGTAAATTTGGGCATGATCGCTTTGAACAGATCCGAGGCGAGATGCGCCTCCAGCCAGTTTTGCAAATGCGGCAGGTCTTGCGCATCGAACCAAACACGGTCGGTGTTCGCAAATTGGCGGATAAAGGGAAACAGAGCAATATCGGCGAGAGTTCGTTGCGCCCCGAACAGGTTCGCATGCTCTGTCAACCGCGCATTGATCTTGCCAAGGATAGCGCGGCCTTGTTCGCGGTGGTTCACGCGAAAAGCCGCCTCATCGCCGTCATTTTCATCCGGGTACCGCGTGGGATATTTATAGCGATCAAGGTGATGTTTGAACGGCCCATCATTCTGCTCGATCAGTGCTGTATCATCGCCCGAAAGCCAATTTTCCGGATCGTTTTGCGCCAAGGCCCAGCGCATTATCGCAATGCTTTCATCCACCACAGTTCCATCGTCCAGCACCAGCACGGGCACAGTGGCTTTGGGAGATGCTTGGGCAAGTTCAGGCGGCTTGTTTGCGAGTTTCACCTCGCGCAGTTCCACCGCAATGTCCGCGGTCCACAAAGCCATGCGAGCGCGCATCGCATAGGGGCAGCGGCGGAAGGAGTAGAGGATGGGTTGAACCAGCATGGATTACGAACGTATCCAAGCCAACGCTTCTGCTTTGTTCTCGAACACTTCCAAGATTGCCGCCGTGGTGAGCCTTTTGTGTTGCATCGTGACGATTGGCGGCGGGTTGAGAAGCGCCATTCGCACCAGGCCGTTGCCACTGGCTTCCTTAACGCTTTCTTCGATCACGTCGGCGGTTTCCCGGCCTTGGGGGATGAAATTGCTCAAATCGCCAAGGACTGACCATTTCTGCTGCGCGGCGATGAAGGGGTAAGCCGCGCGTGCCAGTTCGGTCATGAACGCTTTCGCAGCATCCGCATCGTAGAGGCCTGCGATCGTGTAGTGGACTTCGCGGTGCTGTTCGATCCGTCGAATCGAGTGCTTTGGGTCATACGCTCCCATCAAAATGCGCTCCGTTATTTGCGGCTATCAAAATGTTCATTGCGCCGCTCTTTTTCAAGCTCGCGTTGACGTTGGCGCTCGGCATAGCGGGCGCGCTGCGCCTCGCTTTTTTCATCGTAGCAATAGGGGCACGAGACCCCTTGGGTATAATGATCATGCGCCATATCCTCGTCCGTGATTGGGCGGCGGCATGCGCGGCACAGATGGTAGTCGCCTTCTTCAAGCCCGTGTTTGACCGTCACCCGCTCGTCAAAGACGAAGCAGTCGCCGTGCCATTTGCTTTGCTCTTCCGGCACAGTTTCAAGGTATTTCAGAATGCCGCCTTTGAGATGGTAAACCTCGTCCACGCCTTCACCACGCAGGAAACTGGTCGATTTCTCACAGCGAATGCCCCCGGTGCAGAACATCGCGACCTTTTTCTTACCCTCGAGCAATTCTTCGCGGTTGTCGCGGAACCACTTGGGAAATTCGCGGAAAGAGGTGGTCTCGGGGTCCACCGCGCCCTCAAACGTGCCCACGGCAACTTCGTAATCGTTGCGGGTGTCGATCACGATCGTGTCTGGATCGGAGATAAGCGCATTCCAATCATGCGGATCAACATAGCGGCCAACGCTTGCGCGCGGGTCGACATTGGGCTCGCCCATAGTCACAATCTCTCGCTTAAGCCGCACTTTCATGCGGTTAAACGGCATCTCATCAGCCGTGGAGAATTTGACATCGGTGTCAGCGCAATCGGGTAGAGCGCGGATGTGATCGAGCACTTTGGCAACGCCTTCCGGCGAGCCAGCAATGGTGCCGTTGATCCCCTCATGCGCGAGCAGGATGGTGCCCTTGGTCCCCGCTTCGGCGCATACAGCTTCGAGCGGGGCTTTGAGCGCTTCGTGATCGGCGAAGGGCGAGAAACGATAAAGGGCGGCGACTTGGATTGGGTTAACTGGCATCGGCCATTGCCTTCGGGCTACAAGGTGCAGCGGGCAATCGAACGCTATTATTTGAACGCATAACTACGATTGGTTCTCCGTCTTTGCATTGACCTATATCATTTGGGTCGATGCTCAACGAGTAGCGCCAACCATCATCATTTTGTGTTCTGACGATGGCTTTGCCTCTTGTTTCCAAAGAGGCAGCAATTCCCACCACGGTTTGAATTTCTTTGACCGTGGGTAGGTTGCTCACGTGCAAGTTGTAGGCATTCAAAGAGATACCAACAAATATTGCTGCAAGCAGTCCTATCGCGACCGCAGATGGGCGACGGAAAAATTCGCGAAGAGAAGGTTTGAATGGATCCTCGCTCAAACCCGCATCACCCAGCCGTGTTTGTCTTTAATCGCGCCATTCTGGATGCCAACCAGCCTCTCGCGCATTTTCATTGCCATCTGCCCGATGCCGCCTGTTCCGACGGTGAATTCGCCATCGGGCGAGGCGACCGTGCCCACTGGCGTCACCACAGCCGCTGTCCCGCAAGCGAGCGTCTCGAGCAATTCGCCGTTCTCCGCTTCCTCGCGCCATTGCTGAATCGAATAAGGTTCCTCGCGCACTTCCAGGCCTTCTTCGCGTAGCATTTCGATCAGGCTGTGCCGCGTAATGCCGGGCAGGATCGTGCCCGTGAGCGGCGGGGTGATAACTGAGCCATCTTTGCGCACGAAGAACAGGTTCATGCCGCCCAATTCCTCGATCCATTTGTTCTCTTGCGCATCAAGGAACACCACCTGATCGCACCCGTTTTCAATCGCTTGGGCTTGCGGCACCAGAGAAGCTGCGTAGTTCCCGCCTGTCTTGGCCGCGCCTGTTCCGCCTTTGGCTGCGCGCACATATCCTTGCGCCACCCATATCTTCACCGGGTTCACCCCGCCTTTGAAGTAATTACCGGTTGAAACGGTGATGACGACAAATTTGTACTGCTTGGCCGGGCGCACACCCAGGAACGCTTCGGATGCAAACATAAAGGGCCGGATATAAAGCGATCCGCCATCCACGGGCGGCATCCATGCAGCATCTGTCTCCACTGCAAGTTTGACCGCATCGAGGAACAGCGCCTCCGGTATCTCGGGCATCGCCATGCGCCGCGCACTGGCGTTAAAGCGGCGCGCGTTCTCTTCGGGGCGGAAAAGCGCAAGGCCGCCATCTGCGTGGGGGAAAGCTTTCATCCCTTCAAAGATTTCCTGCGCGTAATGCAAAACGCTGGCCGCAGGATCGAGAGCAATAGCCTCGCGCGGGCCGATTTGGGCAGAATGCCAGCCGCCTTTTGCCTCATCATAGTCAATCGTGACCATGTGATCGGTGAAGACTGTGCCAAAGCCGGGATCGGCAATGGCAGCTATGCGAGCCTCATCAGGCGTTGGGGCAGGGTGAGGGATCTTTGTGAAATTCATTCAGGTCGGATAGTTTGGGAAAACGCCAGATACAACCAAAACTAAAAGGGCGCTTGCGCGAAATGCGCAAACGCCCTTTCATGGTCAGCGGCCGTAAAGAGCCGCTCACGAAACCTCACTCGGTAAAGGAGATTACCGAATATGCTCCGTAGGGATCTTCACCGACCTCGCTACTGAACCATGAGACATCGGATCACCTCCTTTCGTGCTATTAAGCCAAGACCTCTTACCTGATTAGGGCCGTTTCACCGGCGGGCCGAGAGCTGCGTTCCTCGCTGCTCTTGAGTGCATTTGTGAATCAAGGCGCGGCTTTGCACAAGTCTTGTATTTATCTTTTCCCACGTCATACTCGCGCGCTCTTGCACGTTGGAAATCCCGTCGGCGCTCACAAGCAATTGTGGGCGTTTTCGATTCTGAGCGCTGAATGTGGGCAGGGTGTGGGGTGATTGTGAATCGGCTGGGGACACTAGGTGGAAAACGCTGTGGATATTAACGGATAGAATCATTCTTATCCTGCACGCTCGCATCCGCGAGCGCGTCCTCGCTCGACGTCCTCAGCTTTTGCTAAGGACCTGCTGCGGGCGGGCGGTCGCCCTTTGACTGCCGTGATAAAGGTTCAGATGTGTGATGATCGCGAGCCGACTGGGCATACACAAACGGAACTAACGGCAATCCTCAATCACGCGGCTTATCTCAACCCAAGCAGGGACATACAGCGTGCGCATACCTTCTACACCAACAGCGATACGCCCCTTGGTGATCGCCATGGCATCGAGCAGGGGATGGCCAGCCGGAATCAGCGCGACCAGCATGGGCCGGCCATCGGACGACATCTGCGCATTGAGAGTGCGCTCGGTCGTCTCTGTTTGAACAGTCATCACGCGCGGGCCTGAACGTGCTCCTCCGCGTACCAGCCTGATCTGGCCCGAAGTTTTTGCGCATTCCACTCCGAAAGATGCCGCTTCTCCAACCGGCCCAAATGTTGCGAAGCTGAGCTGAGGCGCATCGCGATAGGTCCAGGTGCCTGCTGTCTGCGGCGCATCGAGGTAATTGTCGAAAACGGGCTCTTGCACGGCAGGCACGGCCGCCGGTGCAGGCGGGGGCATTGACACTGGCGGAATGGGCGCAGGGGATTGCACAGGCTCATCAACTGACGGCACGCACCCGCAGGCAGACAGGCTCATCGCAAGCGCGGTGACGCATTTCAAATGGATCGCTTTCATGGCGCTTCAATGCAAGCTATCGTCTGGATCGTCCATGACCAATTCGCCTTCATCCTCAAAAAATGCCAGCAAGCCCAAGAAGGTGCGCGCCGATCAACTCTTGGTTGAACATGGTCTCGCCGAAAGCCGGACCCGAGCGCAAGCCTTGATTATGGCGGGGCTGGTGTTTCTGGGCGAACAGAAGATCGCAAAGCCTGGCCAGCAAGTGCCCGAGGATGCGCCGCTCGATGTGCGCGGGCGCGATCATCCCTGGGTAAGCCGGGGCGGGATCAAGCTGGCGCATGCGATTGAGCATTTTGGCCTCGATCCGGCAGGCGCGGTTGCGATGGATGTGGGCAGTTCCACAGGCGGATTTACCGATGTGCTTTTAACAAATGGCGCAGGCCACGTATTTGCGGTCGATAGCGGCACCAATCAGCTTGCATGGAAACTGCGCGAAGATCCCCGCGTGAGCGTGCACGAACAAACCAGCGCGCGGATTTTAACGCGCGACCATATCACGCAAGATTGCAACTGGGTGGTGTGCGATGCGAGCTTTATCGCTTTGTCCAAAGTGCTTGAACGGCCACTGGAATTGGCAGCGCGCCAGTGCCAGCTCGTCGCGCTGATAAAGCCGCAATTCGAAGTGGCCCGCGAAGAAGTCGGCAAAGGGGGCGTTGTGCGCGATGCCGCTTTGCATGACCGCGTGTGCGGCGAAGTTCGCGAATGGTTAGAGGGGCTTGGATGGGATATTCAAGGTATCGTGAAAAGTCCGATAACCGGCCCGCAAGGCAATATCGAGTTTTTGATAAGTGCACTCAGGCGCTAGCCCGCATCACCCTAAATCCATTGCGCCAATCTTTGCATCCAGATCAATCGGGATCTGGCTAAGCACCTCGACGCCGCTTTCTTTCTCATAGCCTGTCATACCGTGCTCGGCGACCAGCTCTTCCTGGCGTGCGTCACGTTCCCGCAAGAGCTCGGCAATTTCCTCGCGATAAAGTGCCACCATTGCGGTGACAAAGCGGTTCACCAGATCATCCTGCTTTGTGTGATCGACGTTGAAATCGGGCAGGTGCTCAATCATGACGTCGGCAGGGTAAAGAAATTCGTTGGTCACAAACCGGTTCACTGAAAACCAACTGCGCGGAATGCCATTGGTGTCGATCGATAGGCCGATCAAATGCGTGACATGCGCCTTTGCCTCTTCACCCTGGGGTGGCCAGACTTTGGGCTCCAATCCCTTGGGCAATTGGTCGCGGTGCATGAAGAGATGGAAATGGCCGTGTTCATCGTCGTCACGGCTGCCAGCGGCATGGACGTGATAATACCAGCGGCTTTTGCAATTCTTATCGCGGGCATCGCCTTTGGGATAATGCGTCCAAAATGTCGCGCCATCTTCTGGTACGACACGCAACATTAATGGCTTTTGTTCCGCGGCCATCTGAGTGATTGTTTCGATGACAGTTTGAGCAGCTTCAACAGGTTTCATATCGTCAGGTTCTAACGGCGAAATCGTAAAGTTACAGCGCCCAATTAAATTGACCAAATATCGTGAGCGGCGCTTTAATCATGATTGCAGATGCAAAACGGCCGATGCCATCATGTGATGCCATCGGCCGAATTGTGTCAGGCCACAAAGGCCCGGCAAAGCTTCCGATTACTCGGCAGCTTCGCAACCTTCTGCACCGCAAGCGCCGCAAGCTGCTTCACAGCCTTCTGCACCGCAAGCAGCTTCACAACCTTCAGCGCCACATGCACCGCAAGCCGCTTCGCAACCTTCAGCACCACATGCGCCGCATGCACCACATGCAGTCGCTTCGACTGATGTTTCGTCAGCAGCTGTTTCGCCGCCTTCTTCAGCAGGAGCTGAGCAAGCAGCAGTTGCGAGAGCGAGGCCGCCAGTGACAGCGAGCATCGAAGCAAAGTTGGTCTTTTTCATTATATTCATTCCCCGAAAAGAAGTTCTTATGAACTCATAGGATCATGTGAGATACGCAAATTTGTTTGTGTCCTGCCAAGGCGCATCCCGAATCACGGCAAGAATGTGGCGAAGCTATCACAATCGCTTCAGAACACCATGACTTTTGTAAAATCATCGACAGAACGAAGCTTTAAAGGGTTTTACGCGACAAGTTTGGGCACCATGATTGGCGCTCCGGGCTTGCTCGTGTAACCGAGCGCGTTGTGTCAATCAGGCGAATCACTTGGGACTTGTCCCTATCGAGCCGGTAATTCAGACACGCTTTTCATAGCCGTAAGTGGTGCGGCAAGTGGAAATGAAATGGTCGGGGCAATCAAGAGGTCGGAATGAACATTCTTGCATCCAAGGCGCAATTGCGAGCCAGCTTGCTGCGGTGGTCGTTGTTTTTGGTGCCTTTGATTGTCCTTCTGGGTTTCCTGGGCGGGCAATTGGGATCGCCGCAGACCGTCTGGTTCCAGAATCTCACAAAGCCGGCGATCTTTCCCCCGCCAGCTGCTTTTGGAATAGTGTGGGGCATACTTTATGCCGTAATCGGATTTTCGGTCGCACTTGTCGCCAGCGCGTGGGGCGCGCACGGCAGAGGCATCGCGATCATCGTTTTCGCGGCTCATTTCATCGGCAATCTTGCATGGACGCCTGTTTTCTTTGGCATGCAGAACATGATGGGCGGACTGTATGTGCTTGCCTATGTGGTTGCATCGCTGCTTGTCGTGATCGCGCTGTTCTGGCGCGTGAGGCGTATCGCGGCTTTGCTGCTTTTGCCTTATCTTGCCTGGGCAAGCTTTGCGACTGTGCTCAATTGGCAGTTTATCGTCCAGAACCCCGATGCGGGCGCGGGTGATGCCAGCGGTGCGGCTGTTGGTGTGGAGCTATAAGATATTAAGCGCCGCCGCGCAGATCCGCTTGCGAAATCTGGAAAACATCCCCAAATAGCCTCCCATGCAAAGCCAGAACCCTCTCATCGCCGACTTCGTCAAACTTGCAAATTCTGCTGCCGGCACAATGGCAGGGATGACACGCGAAGCGCGCGAAAATGCGCGTGAGAGAATGCGTGAGGCAATGGGCGGTATGGATTTCGTCAGCCGCGAAGAATTCGACACGGTGAAAGCCATGGCACAAAAAGCGCGCGAACAAGCCGAAGCTTTGGAAGCCAAAGTCGCGGAACTAGAGGCGAAGCTCGCCAAGAAGTAACCGTCTGCCAGCCTGCTGAGGCAGGTTTGCACTCCCACACCCTTGCTCTATGTCTGGCCCGGTCAAATCCCGACCGGAGACCACGATGCTCAGAAACGCTCTGCTGTCCGCCGCCGCAATCCTTGCGGCATTGCCTTGTATGGCGTTTGCAAAAGCCAGCGACGAAACATTCGGCGGCACCAAAGGCGCAGACCTTTCCATCGAAGCGATTGAGCCGGATGGCGCGGACATCACCATTGGGCGCGCAGGCGAATACCCGGCGGATATTGCGCGCTATCTGCTGGCAAGCGGAGCAGGGGCCGCCAACCTATCGCCTGATGGCAAGACGATTGCGTTTTCATGGGACATTTCCGGCGAAAGCGAGCTTTGGGTGATGCCGGCAACCGGTGGCCAGCCCAAACAGGTGACTTTCAAAACAGGCGTCTCTGCCCCTGTCTGGACTCCTGATGGCAAAAGCCTGTTCTACGCGGCTGACCGCGATGGCAATGAGCAGCCCGGATATTTCACGATTTCCCCCGATGGATCGAGCGAGATCGAGGTTTTGCCCGCTGCGCGCGGAGATTTTCGCCGGTTTGGCGATTTTGCGGCTGATGGCAGTTTTATCTACGCCTCCACTGTGCGCGGAGCCGGTGTCTTCGACATTTACCGCGGCACCTTGGAAGGCGGCAGCGAGCTGATTGTCGAATCCGAACTGGGTCTCTATCCGCTCTCGATATCGCCCGATGGCAAATATGCAATTGTCACTGAAACCGTTGGAGAGGATGCGAACAATCTGTTCCTCCTCGATCTCGCAACCAAGGAGATGAAAACCATCTCCAAGCCTCCTTTGGAAGATCGCGCCGATCACGATTTGGGCGGGTTTGAGTGGCGGTCGGATTCGAGCGGCTTTGTCTTCTCGACCAACCTCAACAAAGAGTACGGCCAATTATCGACTTACATGATTGCCGACGGCGAAATCCTCTCGCCAACCGATATCGATGCTGATGTCGAGAATATCGAATTGTGCGGAGTGGATGACAGTATCCTTGCATTCACGATCAATCAGGATGGCTTCGACAAGCTGCTCATAATTGATGCGCAGACTTCGAAAGAAAAGGCAGTGCCCGACCTGCCAGAAGGCAATTACTCACTTGATTGCGAGGGCACAAAAAGCCCGATGTTAATGGTGCGCATCAATGGGTGGAAGACGCCGGGCGATATCTGGATGGTCGATCCGCTGAAGGGGACGGCAAAAAAGGTTTTCGGTTCCAATCTCGCCGGTCTTGATCCTGAGCGCCTGATCCGACCTGAAGTTGTCCGCTACCGCGCGCGCGATGGCGTGGAATTGCAGGGGCTATTGTACATGCCCGAAGGTCCAAGTAAGTCAGGCAATGCGCCACCTGTGGTGTTCTCGGTTCATGGTGGGCCAACCTCGCAATCGCAGGCCACCTTTGATCCTATTGCGCAGTATCACGCAGCGCGCGGGGTTGCAGTGTTTGAGCCCAATGTTCGCGGTTCCACAGGCTTGGGTCGCAGTTATGTGAAGCTGGATGACCGGGAAAACCGGCTGGATTCGGTGCGCGATCTGGTTGATCTCAAAAACGCGCTGGCCGCAGATGGCCTGATCGATGCAGACCGTGCGGCGGTTATGGGCGGGTCTTATGGCGGCTATGCAGTGAACGCAGTGCTGGCCGAATATCCGGGCAGTTTTGCCGCTGGGGTATCCTTGTATGGCGTTGCAGATTGGGTGACAGCTTTGGAAATTGCCTCGCCAGCCTTGAAAGCGGCTGACCGGATTGAATATGGCGACATAACCGAGCAGAGGTGGCGCGATTACTACACTGTCAATTCTCCCATTCGCAAAGCCGATCAGATCACCGTCCCCGTTCTCTATTCTCACGGCGTGATGGACCCGCGTATCGACATTTACGAGACCGAAGTGATGGTCAAAACGCTGCGCGCCAACGGTGTGGAGGCCCCGTTTATCCGCATTCCGGATGAAGGGCATGGCTGGCGCAAGCTTTCAAACCAGCTGTTCTATTACCGCAAGCAGGCCGAATTTATCGAGGCGCAATTGGGACTTTCTGAGGCTGAATGAACCTCAGCGCTCCGGCCATTATCGTCGCCTCGCGCACGCATGGGGAAACGGCCTGCATCGCGCGGTTTATGACGCAGCATGACGGGCTTGTCGCAGGCTATGTGGCTGGCGGCAGGGGGCGGCAATTGCGGCCGGTTTTGATCCCTGGCAACCGTGTGGCGCTGGAATTGCGCGCGCGCTCCCAATCGCAATTGCCGTTTGCGCGGATTGAGCTTGAGGAAAGCTGCGGGCCTTGGCTCAGCGAACCACTGCCTGCTGCAGCGATTACGTGGGCCTGTGCGATCACTGCCTGCGCCTTGCCTGAACGCGAGCCTTTTCCTGCACTTTATCAAACCCTTGATGCGCTGCTTAACGCTGTGTGCCATGCGCCTTCTGCGCGCGGGTGGCTGGCTGCGATGGTGGCGTATGAAAGCATGCTGCTGCTTGAGATGGGATATGGCGGCGAGCGCCCCGATATGGAAAGTGATTTTGAAGCGCAATTGGAAGCCTTTCGGCAATTGCACAAGCCCATCGGCCAGTACCTGCTTGCAGAGCGTGACCGCAATGTTATGGCCGCGCGCACCGCTTTAGGCGAGCGGCTGGCTCGAATGGCGAAGTGAAGGCTCACACATGAAAATTGCAGTTCTGGCAGGCGACGGGATCGGCCCCGAAGTGACCGCAGAGGCGGTGCGGGTTTTGGAAAGCCTTAACCTGCCCGGTTTGACCCTGTTTGAAGGCGATGTGGGCGGCGCAGCTTATCACCGCCATGGCCGCCCATTGCCGGAAGAAACGCTGACCATTGCGCGCGAGGCTGATGCGGTGCTGTTTGGCGCAGTCGGTGATCCTTCGTGCGATGGTCTAGAGCGGCATTTACGCCCCGAACAGGCAGTACTGGGCCTGCGCAAAGAGCTGGAATTGTTCGCCAATTTACGCCCGGCGAAAGTGTTTGCAGGCTTGGAGCATTTGTCTCCGTTAAAGCCCGAAATCGCGCGGTCGCTCGACCTGTTGATCGTGCGCGAACTGACAGGTGATGTGTATTTCGGCGACAAGGGCATTCGCGACACGGATGATGGCAATCGCGAAGGGTGGGATATGATGTCCTATTCCGCCCCCGAAGTGCGACGCATTGCAGACGTCGCTTTCAAAGCCGCACAGGCCGCAGGCGCCGGGCTGACTTCTGTTGATAAAGCCAATGTGCTGGAAACCAGCCAGGTGTGGCGCGATACCGTCATTGAAAAGGCCGCGCACTATCCGGGCGTCGCACTCAGTCATATGTATGTCGATAATGCCGCGATGCAGATCATATCAAACCCGGCGCAATTTTCCGTAATGCTCACCGGCAATTTGTTCGGCGATATTCTGTCTGATCTTGCCAGCGCGGCGGTGGGGTCAATCGGTCTTTTGCCCAGCGCGAGCATGGGTGCGCGTGAGACGGCGCATGGCACTTTCGGCATGTACGAACCCATCCACGGCAGCGCGCCCGATATTGCGGGCAAGGGCAAGGCCAATCCCATGGCAACAATCTTGTCCGTGGCGATGATGCTGCGGCATTCCTTTGGTCTTACCGAAGAAGCTGCGCGGATCGAAAGCGCGGTCGAGGCGGCGCTGGCAGACGGTATCCGGGGCGGCGATCTTGGCGGAGCGCACGGCACGGTGGCAATTGGCGATGCGGTGTTAGAGCGGCTCTAAGTCCTGGCGATGTCACTCGATCTCGCCATTATCCTTCCCACGCTGAATGAGCGCGGCAATCTTGCGCCTCTGTTTGAACGTATTGAAAATGCACTGGGCGCTGATGGCTGGGAAGTGCTTATCATTGATGACGACAGCAAGGATGGCACTGCCGATGAGGCGCGCGAACTTGCCCAATCGGACACCCGCGTCCGCGTAATCCAGCGCATTGGCAGGCGGGGGCTCGCCAGCGCTGCGATCGAAGGGTTTTGTGCGACAGCAGCGCAGTACGTCGCGGTGATGGATGCCGATCATCAGCATGATCCGGCATTGCTCCCCCAAATGCTGGAATGCCTGAAAACAGGTAGAGCCGATATCGCTGTTGCCAGCCGATTTGCGCAAGGGGCAAGCACGCATGATTGGGCTGATCCTGATCGCGAGCGTTTGTCGGGCCTTGCCAATTCGGTTGCACGCCGGATTACAGGTGTGGAGCTAACCGATCCCATGAGCGGGTATTTCATGCTTCCCACAGCCACAGCGCGCGCGTTGGTGCCGCGCCTATCGGGGATCGGTTTTAAGATCCTGCTTGATCTGCTCGCGACGTCGAAAACTCCGATGCAAGTTGAAGAATTCCCGCTCAATTTTGCTGCCCGGCGCGAGGGTAAGAGCAAGCTTGATCGCGCGGTTCTGTTCGATTTTTTAGCAGGGCTTTATGACCGCCTCCTGGGTAATATCATCCCCACACGCTTTGCCTTGTTTGGTACGGTTGGTGCGCTTGGCGTGGTGGTACACTTTGCGGCCCTGACGCTGTTGATGTTCGTCTTTGAAGAAGCGTTCACAGTGTCACAGGCCGCAGCTGTGCTTACCGCGATGAGCTTTAATTTCTGGCTCAACAATTGGCTCACCTATCGCGACAAACGTCTTCGCGGACCGGGGCAAGTCATGCGCGGGTGGGCTGGATTTGTGGCAACTTGCGCGGTGGGCGGGTTTGCAAATGTGGCAGCGGCGACTTTTCTAAAGAGCAATGGCGTGCACTGGATGGCGGCGGCTTTTGCCGGGATCGCCCTGGGATCAGTGTGGAATTACGCGCTTTCCAGCCGGTTTGTCTGGGGGCGTTTCGGGTGAGGGAGCGCCCCTCCTGCTTGTGAGGAGGGGAGGCATTCACACCCATCCCGCAATCCAGGCCCATTTTTCAAAGCTCATCAAGCCATCAAGCGGGGCTGCGCTTAGCACTTTATAGAACAGCGCGAATATCGCGACGCTGGCGGCTAGCACGCCATAGCTCAACTTTGCCCAGCCATTGCTGCGCAGCTCGCTTAAACACAGGGCAAGCGCTGCGAGCAAAAAGCAGCTTGGCATCACATAGTGGTAATAGAACTGCACAGGCTTGGGCGCGATCAGCCATAGGCCAAGGCTCACCGAAAAGCCGATAACCGCACCCAGCTTTGCCCAATCGCCCCGAACAATGCCCGTGCCAAGGCACCATACAAGAGCAGGCAATCCCAGCAGCATGGTGAGCGGGTTGCCAATCAACATGACACCGCGCTGCGCGCCATCGGTATATTCATAAAGATACCAGATCGCGCGCGTGTTGAGCACCCATTGATCCCACGTGCTTTGATAAGCGTGCGGTGTGATGACTTGCCTTTGCAGCGCCAATATCTCTTGGTGAAAGGCGATCAATCCGCCGGTTGAAAGCAGCGATGGGCCTCCATCCTCACTCATCCAATATCCCGGCGCAAAGGTCGCAGCATACATCGCAAGCGGCACCACGCCGAGCCATACAAACGCCTCGGCAAGCGATATTCCCGGCACTGGAATGCCGCGTGTGCTGGTGATGAGCCGCCGGCGGCCTGCGGACAGGCGAGCGGCGAAAAAGGTAAGGCCGGGCACCATAGCAAGCGGCACAGCATTCCATTTCGATGCCAAAGCACAGCCAATTGCGATACCCGTTATTGCGAGCCGCCAGCGCCCCGTTTCCGGCTCGCGGCAGGCGGCGGCAAATTGCCACGCTGCAATGGCAAGGAAACCCGCCATAAAGATGTCGAGCATGGCAATGCGCGCATGAATAAAAAGGTGAAATCCGGTTGCGAGCAGCACTCCGAACGCCACGCACGCAAACCGATCATGGCTTGCCTGCCAAAATGCGCGCATGGCAGCGCCCACAGCGATGGTGCCAAACACAAGCGACATGATCCGCCATCCCAGCGGATTGTCTCCGAACAGGTAAATCCCAAGTGCAATGAGCTGTTTGCCGAGCAGGGGATGTTCTGGATTGAGATAGCGCCCGCCAAAGGGCATTCCCAGCGAGAGAAATTCGCGCGTGGCGGGCAGGTAGTGGATTTCGTCAAAATAAGGCGCGCCGGGTATGGTCAGCCGGATGCTGGCCATGGCGGCAAAAACAGCCGGGATCATCAAGCACCACAGCCATGGATCAGCTGGGCGGAGCGGGGGGCCTGTCTTTTCAGGCGGGAGAATATCAGTGAAAACAGCCGATGACATCGGACGCGCGTGGTAAGCGCGCGTCCGAAAGAGAGCAAGCGGATTAGGCAGTCGCAGGGTTTGTCGAAGCACCTTCATGCTGATTTTCCAGCCAGAACAAACGCGCGCACATGGCGAGTAAGCCGATACTGGCCGTACAGCCAACCAGCAGCGCCCACGGCAAGAGGTTCATGCCCTGCGCCCGCGCACGCGGAGCAATAAAGAAAAGAGCGATCACCACGCACATCACCAGGTCCCACCAGACTTGAATGCCGGTAAGATTGCTTGAATGATTGGTGAAGAACATCACCACGCCTTCTTGCGCGATCTGAACCGCGGTATAGCCGCCAAATACCGCGCAAAGCAGCGCTGCCAGCAAAGCGTTGCCCTTTTGAGGTTTGGCAATAAGGATATAGAGGCCCGCCAGAGCGCTGGCGCTGATGGTAGCGAAAAAGAGGATTTGTAGAGTGTCCATCACAGAATCTCCCGATGTTGTAGCGGTTGCTACATTCTTTGCTATTCTATTGTAGCGTTCGCTACAAGAGTGAAATGACCATGCCTGCTGAAAAACCCAAAATGTCCAGGGAAACGCTGCTTCCGCTGTTGGCCAGTCATGTGCTCAACCATGGGCTGGGTGGGGCGAGCCTGCGTCCGCTTGCCAAGGCGGCGGGCACGTCAGACCGGATGCTGATCTATCATTTCGGCAACAAAGAAACGCTCATCACTCAACTGCTAGAACATATTGCGGGTATCTATTCTGCAGCACTGAACGCAGCGATCGGTGCAGAACGTCCAAAGACGCGGGGCGAATGCTTTGAACGGGTGATGGCACAGGGCAATCATCCGATAATGCAGCCTTTCATGGTGCTGTGGTGGGAAATTGTCGCAGGTTCCGCGCGCGGCCTGCCCGGATATCGCGAAGCAGCCGAGGCAATGATCGCCAAGCAGCTCGCATGGCTCGAAGGTCAAATGCCTGCCGATGATCCAGACCCGGCGAGCGGCGCGCGCTATCTGTTGACAATGATGGAGGGCACGCTGATGCTGAATGCTGTTGGGCATGAAGCCACCGCGCGTGGCGGCATCCCGGCGAGTGGTCTCCAAAAAACACGCGGCTTGTAACCCTGCGCGCTCCCCACTAATCGGCTTATCGATGAAAAAGACCACAGGCATGGACCGCGCAGCAACGCGCAAATGGCGCCCGCAAACCCAGGCCGTGCGCGGCGGAACCTGGCGCAGCGAACATGGCGAGACGAGTGAGGCGTTGTTCCTCACCTCGGGCTACACTTACGACGATGCGCAAACGGTAGCAGACCGGTTTGCAGGCGAGGCGGACGGCATGACCTATTCGCGCCTCCAAAACCCCACCGTTGCCATGCTTGAGGAGCGCATTGCCTTGATGGAAGGTGCGCAAGCCTGCCGCGCGCAGGCGAGCGGTATGGCGGCGATGACAGCAGCGCTTTTGTGCCAGCTTTCAGTGGGCGATCATTGCGTCGCGGCGCGCGCAGCGTTTGGATCATGCCGCTGGCTGGTCGATAATCTGCTGCCCCGGTTCGGGATCGAAACCACAGTGATCGACAGCGCCGACAATTCCGCATGGGAAACGGCGATCCGGCCTAATACCAAGGTCTTCTTCTTTGAAACACCAGCCAATCCCACGCTCGACATCGTGGATTTGCAATATGTCTGCGATTTGGCCCGTGCGCATTCTATCACGAGTGTGGTCGACAACGCGTTTGCCTCACCTGTGTTGCAGCGCCCGATGGAGTTTGGCGCAGATGTGGTGGCATACAGCGCGACCAAGCTGATGGACGGGCAGGGCAGGGTGCTAGCCGGCGCGATTTGCGGTTCGCAAGAGTGGATCAACGAAACCCTGCTCCCGTTCCAGCGCAACACCGGCCCCAATATTTCGCCCTTCAACGCTTGGGTGGTGCACAAGGGGTTGGAGACCCTGGACCTGCGCGCACGTCGGCAAAGTGAGAATGCGGTAAAGCTGGGCGAATTTATGGAACCCCGCGTGATATCCGCCGCAGGCCGCATGTTGCATCCCGGCCTTCCCAGCCATCCGCGCCATCAATTGGCAATGGATCAGATGGATGCAACTGGGCCGATCTTCGCATTTGATGTCGGCACCCGCGCGCGCGCGTTCGCGCTGCTTGATGCGCTGGAACTGGTCGATATCTCCAACAATATCGGCGATGCGCGCAGTCTGATGTGCCACCCCGCCAGCACCACTCATGCAGGTATGGAAGAAAACGCACGCACCGAAATGGGCGTGACCGAAGGCTTGCTGCGGATCAATGTCGGCTTGGAAGATGTGGCCGATGTAATCGATGATATGGACCAGGCGATGGGGGTGGCTGGGATTTAGGCAAAATTTGTCCGAGATCCTGTGAATCAAATTGACGCGACCCTAAACATCGCTGCCGACCAATTTGCCATCTTGGTCTGAGGTTGGAGCGCCGTTTTTGATGCGCAGGTTGCCGGAGCTATCCACCCACAAATAATGCCCGCCCAACTGCAGCGGCGCGACTGTGTGACCCGACCCGGAGGAGCGGAATCTTACCGCATCATTGACGATCTCGATGCCGCCCTGATCCGCGTTGGACGCGTCATTGGTAAACCCGATACCTGTGCCCGCATCGCGACCCGCTCGCATCTCCATCAAATTCGATCGGCCAGATGACGCATGTTCATCCTGCACGGTGACAACCGCCTCACTGCGGTCTTTTGATCTACGCCTGAAAACCGCGCGGCCCAGGTTGGAAAGAAGCGCCTGCGAATTGCCGATTAAGGTCCAGCCTACGACCTCTTTTGCACCGCGCAGAAACTGTAGCAGATAACCTGCGCCCCGTTGGGCCGTATATCGAATACCAAAACTGTCGCCAGAAGATGGATATTGATCCTCAAGATTTAGAATGGGCGTATCGCTTGCCAGGCTGTTTCTGTACAATTCCAAGGCAGAAACTCTATCCGTGCCCACGCTCACATGATTTTGCGAAGCGGTTTGGATGAGGTGATTGTCGCCGCGATCAAAGCTCACGGTCGTGTAGAGGTTCCATGCCCTCACTTCGCAACGCAGCGTAGTCGTCTTTTCCAAGACGATGTGATCATTCGCCCATCGCCCTTCGGTTCGGCATTGATCGAAAACAATACCATGGGTGCCTTCTGGATTGGTGCCACCGACATAGGCGGCCTGCGCTCCTGTCCCTTCCAATGACATCGCGAAAAAGCGCCAGTGATTGCAATTTTGATCGATGTGGACATTGGAGACGGTGTCGGCTGATGTGGAACAGCGACCTCCGACAAAGACCAGCTCGTTTGCGTATCCATCCCCACCTGTCAGATCGACGCTGATATTGTGTTTGCCAAAGGTCGCGTTGATATTGAGAAAAGTGGTGTAGGCCACCCGTTGCCCCGTACCCGGCTTAAAGCGCCACGGAAACTTTGAAAGCCGGCTATCGCAATCGGAAAATGTCGCGTTTGCAACATCATACAGAGCAAAACCGATATTCTGTGTCGCGCCATTAAAGGCTTCGCGTTCGATCAATATGTTCTCGACCAATCCTGAAAACCGTCGCCTTTTGCCGAATTGAACAGCCTCCAAGACTGAAGCGTCCGGGATGATCGCAGCGCGATCGAGATTGCCGCCTTGGCCTTTCAAACTGATATTACCGTCAACATTGATTGTGGATCCGGTGCGGTAGTGGCCATCAGGGAAAAGCAATTGTGTGGCCCCGCAATCAAGAGCTGCCTGAATTGCGCCCGCATCATCGGCGCGCCCATCTGCAATAGTGCCGAACCAGTTGACCTGAGCTGGGCCTGCATATTGGCGAACCCATGCACCTTTTGCCCCTGTCGGATCGCTTGATGGCGCAATGTGTAATCCCTGGCGCGCATCATTTGCCACAGCCTTGCTCAGGTCGCCTTCGACCCATTTGAACAAGCCATCGCGTTGTGCTTCCATTAAATGAAAGACGTCGCCTTTTGATGCTGGAAGGGAGGCGAGGATCACGCGGTTGGCGGCGGCAGGATGTCGGCAACTGGGCAGCGCTGGGCTGCCTTGTGCTGCGCTCGCTTGTGACCGGGAGGCAAACGCCAAACCAAGTGAGCCCAATATGCCTTGTCTTCGTGTGACCAACGTATTCTCTCCAAGGGGTCAAAGCGCCAGCGGTGTTTTGCGGGCGTTGATCCGAAATGACCAAAGCAGCAACCTTAATGGCTAAATGAGGCTTAAAGGCTAAGTGAGGCGAATTGCAGAATCAAATCCACCAGCACGCCTTGCGCTTTGTTGAATGGATGGTGACAGGACGCGCTGCCCTATCGCTGGCGAGCGCTAGAATGGTCTTATGATGGTCTATTTTGGTCTGATCGCCCGAAACAAACAGGTCTTGCTGCCGCTCTATGTGAGGTCGTGTAGCATGGAAATCGCGGACATGTTGGTTTCTGCACGCGGCCCCGGCGCGACACTTGTGCATTGCAGCATTAATCCCTAGGCGCTTCGCCACTCTCTCCAAGTGGTTTTGAATTATAAGCCGCGCATGAATTCAGGAAAAGCTCATGGCCCAAACCGCCTCTTTTACAGAGACGTTCAAACGCGATTGGTTTGCGCAGCCGCGTGCTGATATCCTTGCGGGGATTGTCGTTGCGCTGGCGTTGATCCCTGAAGCTATTGGCTTTGCGCTGATCGCAGGCGTTGATCCCAGCGTTGGTCTTTATGCCAGCGTTGCGATTGCGATGGTGATTGCGCTGACGGGCGGGCGGCCCGGTATGATTTCAGCCGCAACCGCAGCGGTGGCTGTTGTGGTCATCCCGCTGGTTGATAAATATGGTGTCGATTACCTGTTCGCCGCCACTATTTTGATGGGCATTTTTCAAGGGATTGCAGCCGTTTTGCGGCTCGATCTGCTTATGCAATTTGTCTCGCGCAGTGTGATTACAGGATTTGTGAACGCGCTCGCCATCCTCATTTTCATGGCGCAAATTCCGCAATTAAACCCTTACAATGAAGGGGTTGGGGTTGAAACCTTTATCATGGTCGCGGTTGGTCTTGGCATTATTTATGGCTTTCCTCGGATCACCAAAGTCGTGCCGAGCCCGCTTGTCGCGATCATCTTGTTAACGGCTGCCACCGTCTTTTGGGGGCTGCCTGTGAACAATGTGGCAGGCGAGGGTAAGCTGCCTGATGGCTTGCCGACATTTGCGCTGCCGGACGTGCCGCTCACATGGGAAACGCTCAAAATTATTGCGCCCTATTCGCTGGCAATGGCCGCGGTTGGTCTTCTCGAAAGTCTGCTCACAGCGCAAATCGTTGATGATATGACGCACACCGAAAGCGACAAACGCCGCGAAAGCGCTGGGCAAGGTGCTGCCAATATCGTGGCGGCGTTCTTTGGCGGGATGGGTGGCTGCGCGATGATCGGGCAATCGGTTATCAACATCGCATCCGGTGGCAGGGGGCGTTTGTCGACATTCGTTGCTGGTGCGTTCCTGCTGTTTCTTTTGACGGTGCTCGGATCATATGTTGGCCAAGTGCCGATGCCTGCGCTCGTCGCGGTGATGATTATGGTCAGCATCGGGACATTCAGCTGGAATTCCATCCCCAATCTGCGCATCCACCCACCGTCCAGTTCGCTGGTGATGATCGCAACGGTTGTGGTCGTGGTGTGGACGCACAATCTGGCGCTGGGCGTGGTTGTCGGCGTGTTTATGTCGGGCATTTTCTTTGCCAACAAAGTGCGCTCGCTGTTTACCGTCGAACGCATTCGCCGCCCGCATTCTGCGGTGTATCATGTGACGGGCGAGATATTCTTTGCAAGCTCTGACAAGTTTCAAAACATGCTTGGTCCTGAAAGCGAAGAGGAAGACCCGGCTGACGATGTCATCATTGATGTCGCAAAGGCGCATTTCTGGGACATTTCTGCCATTGGCGCACTCGAAAAAGCGGTTGATCGCATGCGCCGCAATGGCCGCCATGTGCGGATCGTCGGGCTCAATCAGGCGAGCGCGGACCTGGTGGATAAATACGCTCTGGAAGACCGGACAGGTTTGGAAACAGGGCTCGCGCCGCATTGAGCCGATCACCCTTGCTAATCCGGTTTCACCGTGCAACTCGTCCTGCAAAAGGGAGAGATACACATGGCCAACCGCGTTGAACTGATTTTCGATTTCGTCAGCCCCAATGCCTATTTCATATGGTGGCCGCTGCGCGATCTGATCAAACGCACGGGCGCTGAGTTGGATGTGACGCCTGTTTTCCTTGCAGGCATGCACAAACTCACAGGCAATGCGCCGCCGATGATCCGCGATGCTGATGTGAAGGGCAAGGTCGAATATTCGATGGTCGAAATCCGCCGCTTCATTGAGAAACATCAGCTCACAAAATACAAAATGCACCCGGCATTCCCGTTCAATTCGATCACTTTGCAACGCATGCTTTTCGCCGCAGCGCAAGATGGGCGCGGGGTTCAGTTTGTCGAAGGAATGTTGCCTGCCTTGTGGGAAGACAACGTCGATTTCAGCGACAAAGCAGCATTGGGAGCGGCCATTGCTGCGGCCGGTTTTGATGCAGCCGACCTGTTTGCCCGCGCGCAAACCGATGAGGTCAAACAAGGACTTGCCAAAAACACAGATCACGCGGTTGAACGCGGCGCTTTTGGTATCCCGACCATGTTCGTCGGACCCAAAACTGGTGATACCCAAATGTACTTTGGCAAAGAGCGTCTGGCCCAGATCGAGGATGAATTAGCCAAAGGTTAGCAGCATCGAGCCTGGCATTGGCGGCAATCGGAAATGTCCGCATCGCGCCACAGATTACGTACTTTTCCCAAGGATAGATCGCCCAGAATGATGCCCTTTATCGTGCAGCAAGAATACTCCGCTTCGCAGCGTGCATAAAAGAATTTCGCAACGTCGGACGTTTTCTGGGATACAGGATGGCTTAAGCGCGTTGGGAATGTGGTGACGGGGGGCGAAATTCGTTGCATTGGGATTACGATGAAAGAACTGTTTGAACACGCAGCCATCACCGAAGGTGTGACTGTGCGCGTTGCGGTCAACTTCCTGCCGGAGCAATCGCATCCCGAGGCGGGCAAATGGTTCTGGGTGTACCATATCCGCATTGAAAATGGATCGCACGAGCCACTCCAGCTGCGCACCCGCCATTGGCGCATTTCCGATGCGCGCGGCATGGTGAACCATGTTGATGGCGAAGGTGTGGTGGGCGAACAGCCTTTGTTGCAGCCTGGTCAAAGCCATGATTACGTGTCCGGCTGCCCGCTCACAACAGCGCACGGATCAATGGAAGGGTTCTACACTTTTGCTCGCACCGACGGCACGCCGATTGAAGTGCGCATTCCGTTTTTCCCTCTGGCAGCCCCGGAAACCGCAGACGGGCGATCCTAATTCAACAAAGCGTCTGCTTCATCGGGCGATTGTTTTAACACGCTTGCGAGCCAGCCTTAGCGCGCCTAATTCGTGCCCATTATGAAGCGCACGCATCTCCCCTTGAACGCCCTGCGCGTCTATGACGCAGCCGCGCGGCATTTGTCGTTTACCCGCGCAGCCGATGAACTGGCCGTCACGCCAGCCGCTGTCGGACAGCAAATCCGCGCATTGGAAGACCATCTGGGCGTAGTGCTTTTCCGTCGCACATCCAAAGGGTTGGAGCTGACGCCTGAAGGCGCAGCGGGCCTTGATCCCCTGCGCGAGGGGTTCTTGCGCTTTGAAGAAAGCGTGCAGGCGATGCAGGCAGGACAATCGTCTGACCGTTATACCATTGCCGCCCCGCGCGAATTTTACGCCGAATGGCTAAGCTCGCGTTTGGCTCTCTTTCAGGCCGATACGCCCGGCGTGCTCTATTCGTTTGTGGCCGATGAAAACGCCGACTTCACCGAGGCTAATCTCGATCTTGCCATCCGGCTGGTTGATGGCCCGGGAGATCTGGAAGGTGTGCAACTCGCTCCTGCTGAACGGGTTACAGTCATCGCGCCTGACGCGCGCGATGCATGGATAGACTGGCCTGGCGCCGCTCTGCCCGAAGATGTTAAGCCGTGCATCAAGGCAGGATCAGCCGGACAAGCATTGTCATCGGCGCTCGCCGGGATGGGCAAAACAGTGCTGCCATTGCCGCTGGTTGAAAAGGCGCTGGAAACAGGCACGCTGACCGCCCTGGAAGGCACCGAACAAAGCCGCCGCGCATACTGGCTGGTCGCGCCAACCCCGCAATGGCGTAGCAAAAAGGTGAAAGCGCTGGTCGCGTTCTTGACGGGGTGAGACCCGACCCAGATTGCATCGACAACTTATTGCGTATCCCTGACGCCAAGTTAAAGTGACAAGGCGAAAGGGGCGCAAATGGCAAAATCATCGTTTTTTTCCGCAGCAGTGCTGCTGTCTCTATTGCCTGGCATGGCAAGGGCTGAAACTGCCAATGAGGCCCCTATGGTGGTGGATGATGGTACACCGGAAATCACCATTGCTGTTGATGATTTCAAAGATACGGATCGAGCCGCTGGTGAAGGCACACCGTCCATCGAAGTGGGCGCGCCGCGCATACAAGGCGTCATGCTTGGCAGTCTTGATGCGCAAAGCACCTATCCCCGGCTCTACGTCGCTGGTCTGAGAAAGTCGGACAAGTATTTTTGTGTGACGGTCAGAAGTGCTGATGGATATTACAGCGGGGAAAGTGTGCCCGTTAGTGTTCCTAAGAAATTGCGAGGACGCAGCGTGGTGCGCGTCAATCTTTCAAAAACCAATGCGCGCATCGCAGCGCTCCCTACACGTGAGGTGGCGGCATTGGTCCGCACAAGTGTGAATAGAGATTGTGACGGGCGTGGCATGATACTCGCAGCATCCTGGCAACCGCCAAAAACGTGGTCTTCCCAAAAGGCAACTGTGCTTTTGGGTGGAGAGGGCCGCACCAAGACGCCCGATATCCGATTTGCAAGCGACGACGCTGCCAATGTTTGTGTGCAATTGAAATCCGCGCGTTCCTTGCGCGGCTTTCGTTGGGCTTGCGCTTTGCAAAGCGATAATTGCGCTTCGCAGGCCAAGGTCGCGATCGCCTGGCAAGAAGGACGCGAGCGTGAACCTGGTCCGCGCTTTTCCTTCCGCCGGGCATGCATGAGCTGAAACAATAGGATATCGACACACTGCACATGATTTTCGGAATACCATCCGGCCAGACCAAAAACCAAACCAAAGCCCAACGGTTGCGACAGTTCAATCTGGCAGCATCGGTTGCGCTTTTCCTCATTGTCTTGGTCATCGTCTTTTTCGAACGGGGTGAAACAGACTTTCGTGTCGATGCACGCACGGGAACAGCCGGGATTATTGCTGCTGCGGATTCGCCCGTTTGGCCAAGTGAATTGGTATTTTTGCCAAGTGTCCAACCTTGCGATTTCGACGGTTTCCGTCCTGCCGAAGGCGCCAATATCGGGCTTGGCAAAAAATCAGGTGCACCATTCATTGTAAGCGTCACCGGTAAAGCCGATCCGGGTGAAATCGCTGAAAGCGCAGGCACAATTTATTGTGTCGGGGGATCAGAATTCGCAGCACCAAGCTACGTTAGCGCGCAAATTGATCTGGTTCGCATTGATCCTGCCGCTTCAAATGGTTCCCGCGCCGATAAGCCCGATGCATTGGCAGCGCAAGGACAAGCCATTGCCTATCGTTTTGGTGATGACGATCTTTCGACCCATCCGCCTACATTGCGCTTTAAAGGTCAACTCGAGATCGGCATTTCAAGTGACGAGATCGATCCAACGCCTGCTATGCTGGAAAGCGGGGAACTTGTGATGGAAACCAATTCGACATTCGCGTCTTTTGGGCGAGTTGAATCGCGATATCCTTTGGACAAAGGTGACCGTCTTTCTTTTCAAAACGCCGATGCCAAGCCCGCGATTTCAACTGGTTTGATTTCCCTTGATCGACAGGGCGATGAACCGCGCGGTTTCAGGATTGTTGCACGGACTTTCGCCGGCGCTGCGTCGGTATTACCCGGCGGTTTCGATGACTCAGAGTCGATCGCAATTGCTCCAAACCTGATTGAGCGCACGCAAGCAGGCGCTCAAGGTATCTTTCTGGGGCTTTTGGGGGCGCTGTTGCTGCACATACTATCCTTGTGGACGGCACTCGTTGAAAATCGAGCGCAAGACGAATTGCCGGGCGGTCAGGATAAGAAACAAGGAGGCGAATAGATGAATTGGATGATGAAGACCGCATTGCTAATTTGGGCGATGGGTTGGTTTGGGGCGTCTGCCAATGCGTCTGGCACTATTGCGGCGGTGGAGTCAGGAAATCAGCGGGGACAGGCTGTTTTGTTTCCATATCAGGGGCGATGTCTTGCGATCACCGCGTATCACGTTGTGAAAGACACCGTGGCTGGCCGGGTGTATTTGCCCGGTGAAGGCAAGCGAGTTTATGAATTTGATCGATTTGGTGTGTCCGAAAATCAAGATATTGCTCTTCTTGAAATCAGGACCGGTTCGGACCGGTCTGCGTGCGGCAATGGGTTCTTTAATGCCATTTCTGCTCAATCGCTTTTAAATCAGGACAACCGCGCGCAAGTGCAGGTTGTCGATGGAAGCTCAATCGGCCGAATTGGCGGAACGATTTTCAAGAACAGCCCCGATTACACCACGCTTCGGATGCGTCCTTACCAGTCGCGTGATCCATTGGTGGAAAAGGGCATAAGCGGCGGTGTCATGACGATCGGTGGCAATCCAGTAGCGATTGTTACAAAGGTGGAAAACCCTGATACTGATCCCGTTATTGTGGCGACATCAATTGGGAAGGTGAGAAGCCTTTTTCCGGAATATCTTCCCAGCCGACGGCGCTATTCTAAGTACGATATCTCCTGGATGCCAACCGAGTTCCGGCGCGCGATACAGTCCGTCCGGCGGAGCGTGCAGATCGGATTGGATGAGGCAGAGCGGGCTGAAAAAACTGCCAGCGATGCGCGCTCGTTTACGCAAAGATCGCGACCAGTGCCGAAGGAGCGATCTCAAATACAGCAAGACACAAGTTACCATTACAATTGCAAGACAGGCCTTTGCGAGAGCGTCGGCGCGACCAAGGCATTTGATACGGAAAACGGTTCTTGGAAACCAAATCTTCACGGTTTGGGAATTGTTGAATTTAAAGCCGGGCCACTATTGGGCAACTTCAACGAAGGCCGTTTTGTAAATGGTCAGTTGCGGCTCGGCGTTGTTAGATCCGGCACAACTCCGAGCGACCCTGTTGGAGCGACGCAAATACTGGGGTCGTGGAACGAGAAAGGTTTTCTGAGACGCGGGCGCTGGGTGCGCAGCCCTGATGATGGACGCATCGTAATCGGCGAGTTTGAGAAGCTGGAGAACGGTGCATATTGGCTAACAGCCGGGCGGGTTATCTTTCGTGACGGCGCCCGGTTTGAAGGCCGATTTAAGAACAATCGTGCGACGGGCTACTGCGTTTGGTGGGACTCCGAGGGACGGTATGAAAAGGGCGGCAAGTGTGATGGCAACAAAGTCATCGAGCCCGTTTTGCAACCGTGACTGTTCACATCCCAGACTTGCGCAAACGAAAGCGGCACTACTAGTGGAGCGGGTCCCGCTTCTCACCACGCCTCGCTTTACCATGCGGCCCTTGCAGCATGGCGATGAGGCCGCGCTTTTCCCGACGCTGTCGGATGAGGCGCAGTGCCGTTATCTCTCGCATCCCCCGTTCAAGGACGAGGCACAATTGTGGGATTGGCTGGCTCCGCCCGATTGGCCTGGGTTAAGCTGGATCGCGGTCGATGGTTCGGGACAGGTCGCGGGGCGCTTTGTCGCGGTGCCGGCCCCTGCGCCAGATGTGTTCGAGATCGGCTATATCGTGTGCAAGGACCACCAGGGCCAAGGCGTTGCAAGCGAGTGCGCAGCTGCTCTCATCGCGCATTTGTGGGAGCCGCATGATGGCAGACCCGCTGCGCGCAAACTCACCGCCGAAGTTGACACGCGCAACGCGCCCTCCATTCACCTGATCGAGAAACTGGGCTTCACAAGAGAAGCGCACTTTCGCGAACACGAGGTCACTCATATCGGCATGTGCGATGTGTATTGGTACGGGCTGCTTCTTTCCGAAGTACCCTAGCCACCGGCTCCCTCGCTCTTTTCCTTTTGCACTTCCAGCCGCAGCGCCTCGATCTTGCGGTCGATGCTGTCGCGCACGGCCTGGATCACTTTGGGATCGTTAGCCTCGCGCCGCTGTTCCTCTTCAATCTCGCGCTTGATCCGCTCATACACCGGATGCCCCGGAGCGATATGCGCATGGCGAGAATAGCGTTCAGCCAGCCGGTTGCGCAGGAAGAACATCACCAGCGCCTCGTTGTGAAAGCGCTCTGTCCCCACCAATTCGCCATCGCGGTACAGCTTGCGCTCTGACCCCTCGATTGCGCGCGCCAAAGCGGTATCCTCAAGCCGCTCTACTCCCAATTGCACAGCCCTGTCCCACGCACGGGCAAACCCTTCTGCCCCCGGCTTGTGCTTGAGCTTGTACAAGGCCTCCATCGATCGCCCGATTTTCCGAGCCGCACTTGTCACAACCCCGGTTGCTGCCAGATGCGAGACGAAAGTGCGCTGGAGATCGGGCGTGATCGAGTTCGCACGCGGGCGGCTGTGAACATAGGGCTCAAAAGCGAGCAGCGGATGATCAGGCGCCAGTGGATCGCTCTCAAAGGCAACGCGGCTGGTGGCCTGACGAGGGGTAGCGCGCGTGGGGACTGGGCCTGAGGGAACGGGGAGATTGTCTGACATTTGGAACCTCTCTTGGGTAGCGGTGGTCGCGAGGCGCAGCCGAGCCAAAGGGCGACTGCCCGCCGGCCGGTAGGCCGTAGCCAAGCGACGCGGATGCGTCGCGCCCGGCGCTTGAGGGGCCAAAGCAAAAACAATCCGAGTAGGAAAATGGAAAGGTTGGGGAAGGGGAGGGAGTTTTTGTTTTGCGAAGGCGCATCCGAGGTGCGAAATCCTCGCTCATGCGACCTGAAGGTCGCGTCGCTGCGGGCGCCCGGTCGGGCTTGCGGGCCTGCGGCCCGTGCTCCGCCACTACGTCGATGGCTGGCACCAAGCGTCAGAATACAACGGATCTGTGAGGCGTTGATCGCGAGGCGCAGCCGAGCCAAAGGGCGACCGCCCGCCCGCAGGTGCTCAAACCCGGACGAAGCCCGGCTTTGAAACAGCACCGAGGATGCTCGTCCGGAAGGGCGAGCGTAAAACAAAAAACACCAAGCTTCTTGGCGCAAATCCGCTGTCTTCCCGCTCCACTTTAGGGGAGGGGGAAGGATTGGCTACCAATCAAAATTGAAAATCTGATAGCCCGCATTAAGCCAAACGGCTACAAATACGCCGATGAAAAACCAAATCTCTTTAGGATATTCATACTGATCGACTGGTTCTGATTCTTGTTTCGAATCTAGATCGGAATAATGATCCAAAGTATCTTGGATATGTTCCTCTAATGAGTTGAGGTCGTCATATTGATCATGGCTTTCATCGTCCATGTAACAAGAATAGAATTTGACGTCACGAGATCAATATATTTCAGATTTTTAATCCAATTTTTCATCGAACAAACAATCAAGATAGTACATGTTAGCCTTGTTAGTCAGGCATAATGTTTGTTTTAATTTTTGTTGGGGTGTCCGTGAAAGATCAAGGATTTCAAGAGGCTGTTTACAATGTACTTGAAAAGGAGATTTGTATATCGAGGAAGAGAGCGCAAGTTTTACCCAGGGGTTTAGGTGATGAGCTGTCTTGGATGATATTGTTAGATTTCTCGATAAGATACCTGCGTAATCAGAACTTTTCTATGGCAGAAATTTATCGAGTGTACAAAGTTAGGGAAAGTGTGTTGGTGCGTATAATTGATTTATTTATAGAAAATGGGCTTATTAGGTCGGTTAATCTTTGGGCTGCAAATAATAATGGTGAAAATGATCTCTTGGAAATGACGGAAGAGGGTTTTTATGTTGTTCAACGAATTATTAACCCTGGTTAAATAGGTATTTTACCTGATTGGTATTCGGTGATTTTGGAGCAATAATGCACCATCTTTAAGACCGTTTACTGGGTCAGGAGGGCATATCAATGTCGAAATTGAAAAGTCATGAGGGAAGTCGTTCATTAGAAGGTTTTGCAACAACACAGGAACGAAATTATTATCAGAAATTTCAAGACTTAATTCACGAACTTGAAGGGTTAACCTTGGAGGTTCTGGGCACTGAAGCCGTCAAGGTGGCAGAGCGACGCAGCATTGTTAGGCAGGTATCTCATTCTAGTCAGGACTCGTTTCATTTTCTTACTAATGACGATCAGTCTAGTCGAGACTTAATTGCTTCTCTCCCTAAAGATGACAGGCCTTCTAAGCCCAAGGCTGCTATTCGCGAAGAGAATGCTTTAGTCTTGCAAGCAGCGAAGTTGTACAAGTCGAGGCGCACAGCTGATAGTTGTTTTGATATCCCATACTTTTCGGGAACGGCAGGCTTCGATATCATGTTAGATTTATATATGGCTAGGCTGAAAGGCACTCAAGTGTCAGTTACTTCCGCATGCATTGGCAGTGGTAATCCAGCTACGACCGCCCTGCGATGGATCAACATTTTGTTAGACAAAAAAATGATAGTCAAACAGGATGACCCTGGTGATCAGCGTCGCTTTTGGGTCGATCTGACTTCGACAGGAGAAAGTAAAGTTATTCAAGTTCTCAAAGACTTGCAACCTTGACCCCTGAACCTCAATAAAGACTAAATTTGATCTTAGGTGCAAAAAACCGGATGAAGCTTGCTCGGTTATTTGTTTTTTTAGGGCATTCTGCTATCTCTGCCCCATGGGAAACACAAAAGGTCAAGGTGCGTCGAGCGCGCTCTCTAAATTCGAGATCATCCATCACGAGAGAGTCGCGGTGATTAGAAGCTCTTTTGAAGAGCTTTTGAAAGACCTCGATTCCCTTGGATGTAGCATGAGTGCAGCCAGCTTAGATATGGCGCTTTCCGTTTTTGAAGAAGAGATTGCGAAATAAGGCCTGCTGAGCTTGCCTGAATCATGTTGATAAGGGTTATTTAGCCACGCACGCTTGGTGTCGTTGTTCTTTCGCATCAAATTTTTGTTTCTTGGAAGATCGTGAATGTGCTTTTGGTTTGATCCACGCACTTGACCCCCCACCAAAACCCCTCTAAGCGCGCCCTCACTTGAGGCCAGCCCCCCCAATACGGGGCAGATTTCCTCGAAACGATATTGAACTGAACATTGGCGGCTTTCTCTTTCTCGCCGAGCGTTCTCCTGAAACAAGTTCAGGATGACGAGCGGAGGATGGGGAGCTGGCAAAGTAATCCGGGGCTACGGGCTTTGGGTGGAGTGTTTCAGGTTCGCAGGCCCCTCGCTGGGCTCCTGCTTTTGCAGGAGATCACCATAGCGACTGGCGCGACGCTGTTTCTCCTCACCTTAAAACCCAACAGCGCCGATTTGGCGAAAGGCGCTTGTGCGCTTTTTGCGGCAAGAATTGAGTTTGGTTTCGACCATGCGCTTAAGGTTAGCGGCTACCGCCGCGCTCCCTTCAGCAAAAGTGGGAACCGGTTTTGCGCCCGGAAAAGGGCGCGCAACGAGCGAAGCGAGAAAAAATGCCAACTATCAACCAGCTGGTCCGCAAGGGCCGCACTCCGCAGAAGGCCAAGTCCAAGGTCCCTGCGATGGAAGCCAACCCGCAAAAGCGCGGCGTTTGCACACGCGTTTACACGACCACTCCGAAAAAGCCGAACTCGGCGCTTCGTAAAGTGGCCAAGGTTCGTCTGACGAACAGCCGCGAAGTTATCTCTTACATCCCGGGCGAAGGGCACAATTTGCAAGAGCACTCTGTTGTGCTGATCCGCGGCGGCCGTGTGCGCGATCTTCCAGGGGTGCGTTACCACGTCCTGCGCGGCGTACTGGATACGCAAGGGGTCAAGGACCGCAAGCAATCCCGTTCGAAGTATGGCGCCAAGCGGCCGAAGTAATTGAGGTTTGTGCCGCTAGCTTTGGTGCTGGCGGCATGGTTTGAGTTTTTGTTTGGTGCGGGCCGGACATCCGTCCGACCCTTGCGGCACCAGCCCACTCCCCCACCCGGCCACCCAAACAGGGTAAAGTCATTGGGTGGCCGGGTGGGGGAGTGGGCCGGTACCGCAAGCTCCGAAGGAGTAAGAAAGTATGTCACGTCGTCGTCAGCCGCCTAAGCGGGAAATCCTGCCTGATCCCAAGTTTGGAGATCAGGTTCTGTCGAAATTCATGAACAACCTTATGCTGGACGGTAAAAAGGCCGTTGCAGAAGGTATTGTGTATTCAGCTCTCGATACAGTTGAGACCAAGGCGAAAGCCGATCCGGTGCAATTGTTCCACGATGCATTGAGCAATGTCTCGCCTCAGGTTGAGGTTCGCTCGCGCCGTGTGGGTGGTGCTACGTACCAGGTGCCGGTTGAAGTGCGTCCTGAACGCGCGCAGGCTTTGGCTATTCGCTGGCTGATCTCGGCGGCTCGTGGTCGTCCTGAAACCACAATGAGCGCGCGTTTGTCGGGCGAGTTGATGGATGCAGCAAACAATCGCGGCAATGCTGTGAAAAAGCGCGAAGATACGCACCGGATGGCCGATGCGAACCGCGCGTTCTCGCACTATCGCTGGTAGGATAAGGATTGTGGACGGGCGAGGGGTCAAGACTTTCGCCTGTCACAATTGCAACTATATGGGTCGCCAACTGTTTAGAAGACGCCCCGCATACACACTTTAAGGAATAGGCATATGGCCCGCGAATATCCGCTGGAGCGCTATCGCAATATCGGCATCATGGCGCACATCGATGCTGGTAAGACGACGACGACTGAGCGCATTCTTTACTACACCGGAAAGTCCTACAAAATCGGCGAGGTGCACGATGGTGCTGCGACGATGGACTGGATGGAGCAGGAACAAGAGCGTGGAATTACAATCACTTCCGCGGCGACAACGTGTTTCTGGAATCCGGAAGATCCTACAAAGGACCCGAAAGGCGATCCCAAGGAACTGCGCAAAACACCAGAACACCGAATAAATATTATCGACACCCCAGGCCACGTAGACTTCACAATCGAAGTAGAACGCAGCCTGCGAGTACTCGACGGCGCGGTTGCGTGTTTTGATGGCGTTGCGGGCGTTGAGCCGCAATCCGAGACTGTTTGGCGTCAAGCGGACAAGTATAAAGTCCCTCGGATGTGCTTTATCAATAAACTGGATCGTACCGGCGCAGACTTTAAGTACTGCGTAAACTCGATCATTGAGCGCCTAGGCGCGACGCCTGCTGTTCTTTATCTGCCCATCGGAATTGAATCGAGCCTGATCGGTCTTGTTGATCTGGTGAACAACCGCTCGATCACTTGGGAAAAGGAAGATCTTGGCGCCGAATATGTCTATGGTGACATCCCTGCAGACATGGTTGATGAAGCTGCTGAATACCGTGAGAAATTGATTGAGCTTGCCGTCGAGCAGGACGACGACGTGATGGAAGCGTATCTCGAGGGTACAGAACCTGACAGCGCGACGCTTAAAAGGCTTATCCGGAAAGGTACGCTGAACCAGAGTTTCGTGCCTGTTCTTTGTGGTTCAGCGTTTAAAAACAAAGGTGTTCAACCACTGCTTGACGCCGTTATCGATTATATGCCGAGCCCGCTTGACGTCGACGCTATTCAAGGTGTTAAGCCTAACAGCGAAGAAACTGATGAGCGCGCCTCTTCGGATGAGGTGCCATTCGCAGCTCTCGCTTTTAAAGTTATGAACGATCCATTTGTCGGTTCACTTACGTTTACTCGTGTTTATTCGGGCCATCTGACCAAGGGCACTGTCCTGAACTCAGTGAAGGATAAGAAAGAGAAGATTGGCCGTATCCTCGAAATGCACTCGAATGATCGTAAAGATATCGAGGAGGCATTTGCGGGCGATATCGTTGCACTTGCAGGTATGAAGGCGACAACGACCGGTGATACATTGTGCGACCCGTCAGCGCCGATCATTCTTGAGCGTATGGAATTCCCAGATCCAGTGATCGAGCTTTCGGTTGAGCCAAAGACTAAAGCTGACCAAGAGAAGATGGGCGTCGCTCTCAATCGACTTGCGGCAGAAGATCCAAGCTTCCGAGTGACGACTGACCACGAAAGTGGCCAGACCATCATCAAGGGAATGGGTGAGCTTCACCTCGATATTCTGGTCGACCGGATGAAGCGAGAGTTTAAAGTCGAGGCGAATGTCGGTGCGCCCCAAGTGGCGTATCGCGAATCATTGGGCCGCGAAGTTGAGATTACCTACACCCACAAGAAACAGTCGGGTGGCTCTGGTCAGTTTGGCGAGGCCAAGGTTGTTGTCACTCCGGGTGAGCGCGGCCAAGGCATTATTTTCGAAGACGAGATCAAGGGTGGTAATATTCCCCGTGAATACATCCCGTCTGTTGAAAAGGGCATGCGGGAGCAGGCTGAAAGCGGCTATCTCGTTGGTTTCCCAATCATCGATTTCACCATTCGTTTGATAGACGGTAAATATCACGATGTTGACTCTAGCACTGTGGCATTTGAGATTGCTGGTCGTGGTGCAATGCGAGAGGCAGCAAACAAAGCTGGCATCAAATTGCTTGAGCCGGTCATGAAGGTTGAAGTCGTAACTCCGGAAGACTATCTCGGCGATGTTATTGGCGATTTGAACAGCCGCCGAGGGCAAATCCAGGGCACTGATAGCCGTGGTAATGCTCAGGCTGTCGAAGCTTTTGTACCGCTTGCTAACATGTTCGGCTACGTCAACGAGCTGCGCTCGTTCACTCAGGGGCGTGCGCAATATACGATGCAGTTCTCGCATTACGAGGAAGTGCCGGCGAATGTGGCCGCAGAAGTTAAGGAGAAGCTTGCTTAACCGAGCAAGCAAGGCTAGGGGCGGCGCCTGATTTCGCGGGTCCGCCCTTTCTCCCGCAAAAATTGAAATTTCTAACAGAGGTTATTTGAGAAATGGCGAAGGAAAAATTTGAGCGCAATAAGCCGCACTGCAACATCGGCACCATCGGTCACGTTGACCATGGTAAGACGACGCTGACAGCTGCTATTACCAAAGTCTTGGGTTCTGCTGTCGATTTCGCAAACATCGACAAAGCTCCTGAAGAGCGTGAGCGTGGTATTACGATCTCGACTGCACACGTTGAGTATGAAACCGACAATCGGCACTATGCTCACGTCGACTGTCCTGGCCACGCTGACTATGTGAAAAACATGATCACCGGTGCTGCGCAGATGGACGGTGCGATCCTCGTTGTGAACGCTGCTGATGGCCCAATGCCTCAGACACGTGAGCACATCCTGCTTGCTCGTCAGGTCGGCGTGCCTGCTTTGGTTGTTTATATGAACAAAGTTGATCAGGTAGACGACGAGGAAATCCTCGAACTCGTGGAGTTGGAAGTACGCGAACTTCTTTCGAGCTACGACTTTGACGGCGACAACATTCCAATCGTCAAGGGTTCTGCTCTTGCTGCTCTGGAAGACCGCGATCCCGAGATCGGTGAAAACTCGATTAAGGAACTTATGGCTGCGGTCGACGAGCATATCCCGCAACCTGATCGTCCGGTCGATAAAGACTTCCTGATGCCGATCGAAGACGTGTTCTCAATTTCGGGCCGCGGTACGGTTGTTACTGGCCGTGTTGAAACCGGCGTTGTGAACGTTGGTGACGAAGTTGAAATCGTTGGTATCAAGGACACCACGAAGACGACCGTTACCGGCGTTGAAATGTTCCGTAAGCTGCTCGACAGCGGTGAAGCAGGTGACAACATCGGCGCTCTTATCCGCGGTGTTGGCCGTGAAGATGTTGAGCGTGGTCAGGTTCTCGCAAAGCCGGGTTCGGTTACGCCGCACACCGAGTTCAGCGCAGAGGTATACGTTCTTTCGAAAGACGAAGGTGGTCGTCACACGCCATTCTTCGCCAACTACCGTCCACAGTTTTACTTCCGTACGACTGACGTGACCGGTGAAGTGATCCTTCCTGAGGGAACCGAAATGGTCATGCCTGGCGATAACGTCACGATCAATGTTAAGCTGATCGCGCCTATCGCTATGGACGAAGGTTTGCGCTTCGCTATTCGCGAAGGCGGCCGTACTGTTGGCTCAGGCGTTGTTGCCAAGATCACCAACTAAATCCCTACCCATCAGGGTATAAGATTTGGCAGCTCGGTTCACTATGATGTGAGCCGGGCTGCTTTTTATGAAGCTCTGTTTCCATGGCGCCGACTGCCCGGGGGGGATGGCTGAAGGTTTGCTTGAAAATCGCGGACGATTGGGGGTTGCCAGACTCCTGGCTCAAACGTATACGCGCGCCTCAAGGCGAGGATTCGTTCTCGCTACTGTAATTTTGTAAGGCCGCCCGTGGATGGATACGGAAACGGGGCAGGCCTTTTGTTTTGAAGGTGGGGCAACCTGCCTTTCGGCTCTTTCGCATTGGTAGTAGGTAATGGAAGCACAGAATATTCGTATTCGCCTTAAGGCGTTCGATCACCGCGTTCTTGATCAGGCAACTGGCGAGATTGCAGACACGGCGCGTCGTACGGGTGCTCTGATCCGTGGTCCCATTCCTATGCCAACGCGTATTGAGAAGTTCACCGTGAACCGCGGCCCGCATATCGACAAAAAGTCGCGCGAGCAGTTTGAGGTGCGCACCTATAAAAGGCTGCTTGATATTGTGCAGCCAAACGCCCAGACGGTCGATGCTTTGATGAAGCTCGATTTGGCTGCAGGTGTAAATGTGGAAATTAAACTGGCGTAAGCTGGTTGGGCCTTCGGGCCCGCAGACATCGAGATACCGCCGGTCTTTTGATCGGGCTGCGTCTCCCGTCTCGCTCAAGAGGTCAACTGGCCGCACGAGCATCAGCCCAGGCGGGGCATGTAGCGTAAAAATTTGGGTTGATTGGATTGCCAATGAAAAGCGGCAATTCACATGCACTTTGGGGATGGTCCTCATCGTGCCTCTGTAAGGAGTAAAGACGATGCGCACTGGCGTGATCGCGAAAAAGGTAGGGATGACCCGCCTCTTCCAAGAGGATGGTCGGCATGTGCCCGTTACCGTTCTGGCATTGGAAGATTGCCAGGTTGTCTCGCACCGCACTCAAGATACGGATGGCTATTTTGCCGTTCAGCTTGGTGCAGGCGAAGCAAAACAAAAGAACGTGGCAAAACCGCAGCGAGAGCATTTTGGGAAGGCCGGTGTTGGTCTCAAAAAGCGAGTGGCGGAATTCCGTGTTGAAAGCGAAGATGGTCTGGTGCCGGTGGGTTCGCTCATTAGTGCAGAACACTTCATTGCTGGTCAAAAGGTCGATATTACCGGTCATACACAAGGTAAAGGCTTTGCCGGTGCGATGAAGCGTTGGGGCTTTGGTGGTCTTCGTGCCACGCACGGTGTATCTATCTCTCACCGTTCGCATGGCTCGACGGGTAACCGTCAGGATCCGGGTCGCGTCTTTAAAGGTAAGAAGATGGCTGGTCACATGGGTGATCGCCAGCGCACGCAGATGAACCTCGAAGTGGTTCGTACTGATGCAGAGCGCGGCTTGCTTTTCATCAAGGGTTCGGTCCCGGGTGCAAAGAATGGCTGGCTACTCGTTCGCGATGCTGTGAAGGTGTCGATGCCCGACGATCTTCCATTCCCTGGTGCCGTTGTTGAAGTGGCGACGCCTGCGAACGACGGTTCTGCTCAGGATGCTGCGATTGAAGAAGCTGCGGCAGAAGCTGCAGTCGAAACGCCCGCGGCCGATACTCCTGCACCCGAAGCTGATGCTCCTGCGTCCGATGTGGCGGCAGAAGATAAGAAGGAAGACTAAGCCATGAAGGTGAAGGTCCAGAAAATCGACGGGAAAGCGTCCGGCGATATTGAACTCAGCGATGCTGTGTTCGGTGTTGAGCCGCGTGCTGACATCCTGCACCGTGTTGTCACATGGCAGCTCGAAAATCGCCGCGCGACGGCTCGCCCAACGCGTGAACGTTCCGACGTTGCCCGCACGGGTAAAAAGTTCGGCGCGCAAAAGGGTTCAGGCGGTGCTCGCCACGGTGCCCGTTCTGCACCGATTTTTATCGGCGGTGGTAAGGCGCATGGCGCTCGCAAGCGTGATTTTGAGCAATCGCTCAACAAAAAAATTCGCGCGCTCGGCCTGAAAATGGCTCTGTCGAGCAAAGCGAAAGACGGTCTTGTGGTCGTAGATAGCCTTGAGCTTAAAGACGCCAAGACAAAAGCGCTCAAAAGTCAGCTCGATAAAGGTGGCTTTAGCGGCAAGGTTTTGGTGATCGACGGTGACAGCGTCAGCGATGGCTTCAGCCGGGCTGCTGGGAACCTTATCGGAATCAATGTGATGCCGGCTGCGGGCGCGAACGTCTACGACATCCTCAATCACGATACGCTGGTCCTTACCAAGGATGCGGTCGCTAAACTGGAGGCGCGCTTCAATGGCTAAAAAGAGCGAAGTTGCAGCGAAGCACTACGACGTGATTCTCTCACCGCACATCACAGAGAAATCGACGATGGCTTCTGAGAATAATGCAGTGGTCTTCAAGGTCGCCAATGATGCGACAAAGCCGCAGATCAAGGAAGCGGTCGAAGCTATCTATGACAAGAAAGTCGCCTCGGTGAATACGATTGTCACCAAGGGCAAAACGAAGCGCTGGCGGGGCAAGCCCTACAAGCGTTCGGACTTCAAGAAGGCGATCGTGAAGCTGGTTGACGGCGAAATGATCGACATCACTGAGGGTGTGAGCTGATGGCACTCAAGAATTATAAACCAACCAGCCCCGCGCGGCGTGGGCTTATCTTGGTCGACAAATCCGGTCTCCACAAAGGTGGCCCGGTCAAGTCGCTCACGGAAGGCAAGCGCAAGACCGGTGGCCGCAACAACAAGGGTCACGTAACCTCGCGCGGCATTGCTGGTGGTCACAAGCAGAAATATCGCTTCATCGACTTCAAGCGTCGCAAGTGGGATATGCCTGCAACTGTCGAGCGGATCGAATACGATCCTAACCGGACCGCATTTATTGCTCTTCTTAAGTACGAAGACGGTGAGCTTGCTTACATCATTTGCCCGCAGCGGCTAGCTGTTGGTGATACGGTGGTTGCTGGCGAGAAAACCGATACTAAGCCTGGTAACGCGATGCTGCTTGGTCAAATGCCGGTTGGTACTATCTGCCACAACGTGGAGATGAAGCCAGGCAAGGGCGGTCAGATCGCTCGTTCAGCTGGTGCTTATGTTCAGCTTGTTGGTCGTGACCGCGGTATGGTAATTGTACGCCTTAACTCAGGCGAACAGCGTTACCTGCGTAGCGATTGCATGGGCACAGTTGGCGCGGTTTCGAACCCTGACAATCAAAACCAAAATTTTGGCAAGGCTGGCCGCACACGCTGGAAAGGCCGTCGTCCGCTTACTCGCGGCGTTGCAAAGAACCCTGTCGATCACCCACACGGCGGTGGTGAAGGCCGGACCTCAGGTGGTCGTCATCCCGTGACGCCATGGGGCAAGCCAACCAAGGGTGCTCGCACACGTAAGAACAAGCAGACGGATAAAATGATCATCCGTTCGCGTCACGCGAAGAAGAAGAGGTAAGGCACGATGGCACGTTCCGTCTGGAAAGGTCCGTTTGTCGAACTCAGCCTTCTCAAGAAGGCCGAAGAGGCACAGGACGCAAACAACACCAAGCCGATCAAAACCTGGTCGCGGCGTTCAACGATTCTCCCGCAATTCGTTGGGCTTACGTTCAACGTTTACAACGGTCACAAGTTTATCCCTGTGTCTGTGTCGGAAGAGATGGTTGGACATAAACTTGGCGAATTTTCGCCAACGCGCACCTTCCCAGGGCATGCGGCTGACAAGAAGGGCAAGCGCTGATGGGTAAGGAAAAATCTCCACGCCGCGTTGCAGATAATGAGGCTCTGGCTGTTGGTACGCAAATTCGCGGATCAGCTCAAAAGCTGAACCTTGTTGCGCAATTGATCCGCGGCAAGAAAGCTGAAGACGCTCTCAACATCCTGTCGTTTTCGAAAAAGGCGATGGCACGCGATGCGAGCAAAGTTCTCGCATCTGCAATCGCCAATGCAGAGAACAATCATGATCTGGATGTTGATGCGTTGGTTGTTGCCGAAGCTTCGGTTGGTAAGTCGATCACGATGAAGCGCTTTCACACGCGTGGGCGCGGGAAATCGACTCGCATTCTAAAGCCTTTCAGCAAGCTGCGGATTGTCGTTCGCGAACACGACGAAGAGGACGCGTAATATGGGGCAGAAGAGTAATCCAATTGGTCTGCGTCTTCAGATCAACCGCACATGGGATAGCCGTTGGTACGCCGAAGGGCGCGACTATGCGGGCCTCCTAGCGGAAGACATTAAGATCCGTAATTACATCACGAAGAACCTGCCACAGGCGGCGATTTCAAAAGTGGTGATCGAGCGACCTGCAAAATTGTGCCGGATTTCGATCTATGCTGCTCGCCCTGGTGTGATTATCGGCAAGAAGGGGGCAGATATTGAAAAGCTGCGCACCAAGCTGTCGAGCATGACATCTAGTGAAGTGAAGCTCAACATCGTTGAAATCCGTAAGCCGGAAGTCGATGCCAAGCTTGTTGCACAAGGCATTGCTGATCAACTTATCAGACGCGTTGCATTCCGCCGGGCGATGAAGCGCGCCATGCAATCCGCCATGCGTCTTGGTGCCGAAGGTATCAAAATTGTTTGTGGTGGCCGTCTTGGCGGCGCCGAGATTGCCCGCGTAGAGCAGTACCGTGAAGGACGAGTGCCTTTGCACACGCTTCGCGCCAACATTGATTACGCCGAAGCCGAGGCACTGACCGCTTATGGCATCATCGGCATCAAGGTTTGGGTCTTCAAAGGTGAGATCCTCGGTCATGATCCAACGGCGCAAGATCGCTTGATGATGGAATCGCAAACTTCGGGCGTTCGCCCCGCTCGTTGAGGGGCTCGCTAAGAGAGACAGAAAATGCTGCAACCGAAGAAAACCAAATATCGCAAGGCTTTTAAGGGCCGGATCAAAGGAGATGCCAAGGGAGGCACGACTTTGAACTTCGGCTCCTATGGCTTGAAAGCGCTTGAGCCTGATCGTTTGACTGCACGTCAGATTGAAGCTGCTCGTCGTGCAATTACACGCGCAATGCGTCGTCAGGGGCGTCTTTGGATCCGGGTTTTTCCTGATGTACCAGTGTCGAAAAAGCCTGCCGAGGTTCGTCAGGGTAAGGGTAAGGGCTCCGTTGAATACTGGGCCGCTCGCGTAAAGCCTGGGCGTATCCTTTTCGAACTTGACGGTGTCGATGGCCAGCTCGCTGCGCTTGCTTTTGAGCGCGCCGCGATGAAGCTGCCGATTAAAACCAAAGTTGTCGCTCGCCTGGGTGACACATCGCACCTTGGAGGAGGCAAGTAATGGCTGATATCGCCGATCTTCGCACCAAGACAGATGATCAGCTTTCGATCCAGCTCACAGAGTTGAAGCGAGAGCAGTACAATCTGCGTTTCCAGGCTGCGACCAATCAATTGGACAATCCGTCTGAAATGCGCCGCGTCCGTCGGACCATTGCGCAAATCAAGACCCTTCAAAATGAGCGCGCTGTTTCGGCAGCGAAGGCTTAAGGGAGTAGACAATGCCGAAACGTATCCTGATCGGGACTGTTACTTCCGACAAGACCGATAAAACTGTGACCGTGAATGTTGAGCGCAAGGTGAAGCACCCGCTTTATGGGAAGATTATCCGGCGTTCTAAGAAGTACCACGCTCATGACGAGAAGAACGAATACACCACGGGTGATGTCGTTCGTATCGAAGAGACAAAGCCAATCTCTAAGACCAAGACATGGGCTGTAAAAGACCGTGTCGTGGCGGGCGGAGTTCAGGCAATCGAGGCCGATCTGGATGTTGCGGAAGCGACACCTACCGGCGCAGAGTAAACTAGACGAGGAACTGCTGAGCCCCGGTTGGTATCGGGCGTCCCAGCAAGCCAAGAGAAGGAACCGGATCCATGATCCAGATGCAATCCAATCTCGACGTCGCGGACAATAGCGGCGCAAAGCGCGTTCAGTGCATTAAAGTGCTGGGCGGGTCTAAGCGCCGGTTTGCTTCCGTGGGCGACGTGATCGTGGTCTCTGTAAAAGAGGCTCAACCGCGCGCTAAAGTCAAAAAGGGCGACGTTCACCGCGCGGTGATCGTGCGGACCAAAAAGGACGTTCGTCGTCCTGATGGCAGCGTCATTCGCTTTGACAGCAATGCTGCGGTTCTCGTGAACAAAAGCGAGGAGCCGATTGGCACACGTATCTTCGGCCCTGTTGTGCGCGAATTGCGTGGACGCGGTTTCATGAAAATCATCTCGCTCGCTCCGGAGGTGCTCTGATTATGGGTACTGCTAGAATTAAGAAGGGCGATAGCGTTGTGGTACTTTCCGGTAAGGATAAGGGCCGCACCGGTACTGTTCAGCAAGTTATGCCAAAGGATGGCAAAGTCATCGTTGAGGGTATCAACGTTGCGACCCGTCATCGTAAGCCAAGCCAAGCAAATCCGCAAAGCGGGATTGATCGCTATCCTGCACCTATGCATTTGTCGAAAGTTGCGCTTGCCGATCCAAAAGATGGGAAGCCTACGCGAGTCCGTATCGAAGAGAAGGACGGAAAGAAAGTTCGCGTTTCTGTAAAGAGTGGGGAGACGATTGATGGCTGATTATACGCCCCGTCTTAAGTCCAAGTATGAGGACGAAATCGTCAAGGCGATGACGGAGAAATTCGGTTATACGAATCGCCTTCAGGTCCCTAAGATCGAGAAAATCACGCTCAATATGGGTGTTGGCGAAGCGAGTCAGGACAAGAAGAAGGTAGCAACAGCTGCTGAAGAAATGGCGCTGATTGCCGGCCAAAAGCCGGTCATTACCAAGGCCAAGAAATCGATTGCGCAATTTAAATTGCGCGAAGGCATGCCAATCGGTTGCAAGGTAACGCTCCGTAGCGATCGCATGTATGAATTCATGGATCGTCTTGTGACTGTAGCTATGCCACGCATCCGCGACTTTCGTGGTCTCAATGCCAAATCCTTTGACGGGCGCGGTAATTACGCGATGGGTTTGAAGGAACAAATCGTGTTCCCTGAGATTTCTTACGACAAGATCGATAAAGTGCGTGGGATGGACATTATTGTCACGACCACTGCGAAAACCGATGAAGAAGCGCGCGAGCTTCTGCGTCTTTGCGGGTTCCCGTTTCAGGGAATGAACGAAGAGAAGGAGGCGGCATAATCGCCGCACGCGCAATTCTTATGAACATCACAACTCAAGAGAAGAGAGCTTAAGTCCATGGCGAAACTGAGTTCGATTAACAAAAACGAGCGACGCAAGAAACTCGTTAAGCAATATGCAGCAAAGTATGAGAAGCTAAGAGCGATTGCAGATGACAAGACGCTTGATGAGGCTGAGCGTTTGATGGCGCGTCTCAAAATGGCTGAACTGCCGCGTAATGCGAATCCCACCCGCGTGCGCAATCGTTGCGCCACCACCGGCCGCCCTCGCGGCTATTACCGTAAGTTTGGCATCAATCGTATCGAACTGCGCGATCTTGGCAATAAAGGCCTGATCCCAGGTCTTACGAAGTCGAGCTGGTGAGGAGCTGATATATGGCTATGACCGATCCATTGGGTGATATGCTCACCCGCATCCGCAACGGACAGCAGGCTAAGAAGGACAGTGTCCTTTCGCCAGCTTCTAAATTGCGTGCAAACGTGCTCGAAGTGCTTCAGCGCGAAGGCTACATCCGTGGCTATAGCGAAGATGAGTCAGGTAAGCACCCGGCTTTGCGGATTGAGCTTAAGTATTTCGAAGGTGAACCTGCAATCAAGCATGTGAGTCGCGTTTCAAAGCCGGGCCGCCGCGTCTATTCCGGAAGCCAAGAGCTCCCGACTGTGCGCAATGGCCTTGGCATAACAATCGTTTCGACCCCGCGCGGTGTTCTTTCGGACAATGAAGCGCGCGAAAATAATGTCGGCGGTGAAGTGCTCGCGGAGGTGTTCTGATGAGCCGCATTGGTAAGAAAGCTGTTGCGATCCCGGGCGGTGTTACCGCGTCGATCGACAATGGCGTGCTGAGCGTGAAGGGTCCAAAAGGCACACTCACATTGGGCCTTTCTGACCTTATCGACTACAAAGTTGAAGGCGATGAGATTCAGGTCAATCCGGCCAACGATAGCAAGCAAGCGCGGTCCTTTTGGGGTATGCAGCGCACGCTTGTGTCGAACCTGGTTGAAGGTGTGACTGATGGTTTTTCAAAGACGCTGGAGATTTCTGGTGTTGGTTATCGCGCCAAGGCGCAGGGAAAGACTCTGAAGCTTGAGCTGGGTTTTAGTCACGATGTTAATCTTGACGTGCCTGATGGTCTTGAAGTGAAGACGCCTGATCAGACTACAGTCGAAATTAGCGGCATCGATAAGCAGGCCGTTGGCCAGTTCGCTGCTGAAATCCGCGAGTTCCGTAAGCCTGAGCCCTACAAGGGCAAGGGCATCAAGTATCGCGGCGAGTATATCTTCCGCAAGGAAGGGAAGAAGAAGTAAGATGGCAAAACTCTCCCTTTTCGAACGCCGCCGCCGCCGTGTACGCACGGCTTTGCGAGCACGCGCCGGCGGTAAGCCCCGTCTGTCTGTGCACCGCACCGGCCGGCATATTTATGCTCAAATCATCAACGATGCTGAGGGCAAAACTGTTGCGGCTGCGTCTACTCTTGGCGAGAAAACCTCGGGCGCGAACGTGGATGCGGCGGTCAAGGTTGGCAAAGATATTGCTGCTGCGGCCAAGAAGGCTGGTGTTACCACTGTCGTGTTCGATCGCGGCGGGTTCCTGTTTCATGGCCGCGTAAAAGCGTTGGCCGATGCCGCTCGCGAAGGCGGGCTGGAGTTCTAAGTATGGCTGACGAAAAGAAACCAGAAGAGAACGCGGTAGAAGCCGCATCTCCTGATGCGGCACCTGCGGCTGAAGCTGCACCTGCTGCGCAAACCACTCCGGCTGCAGCACCTGCGGAAGAGCAGCGTGGTCGCGGCCGAGGACGTGGCGGAAATCGCGGTGATGGTGGCGGCCGTGGACGCGGCCGTGGCCGTGGACGCGACAACAAGCGCGAAGAAGAAGATGATGGCATCATCGAAAAGCTGGTGCACATCAACCGCGTCTCAAAAACGGTAAAGGGCGGTAAGCGTTTTGGCTTTGCAGCTCTCGTCGTGGTTGGCGATGGTCAGGGCCGTGTCGGTTTTGGCAAAGGCAAAGCACGCGAAGTGCCTGAGGCTATTACCAAAGCAACCGCTGCGGCTCGCAAGAAGATGATCCGCGTGGCTCTCAAAGAAGGCCGCACGCTGCATCACGATGCAAATGGTCGTTTCGGGGCGGGTAAAGTGACTGTTCGCACGGCGCCTCCTGGTACCGGGATCATTGCTGGTGGTCCGATGCGCGCAGTTTTTGAAAGCTTGGGTGTTGCTGACGTGGTGACCAAGTCGGTTGGCACTTCCAACCCGTACAACATGATCCGCGCCACTTTTGACGCGCTGACAGCGCAGACTTCTCCGAAATCTGTTGCTCAACGGCGTGGTAAGAAAGTCGCAGACCTTCTTGGTCGCGGTGGCGCAAACAAGGCAGAGGCAGAAGCCGACGCCGCAGCAGTTGTGGAGTAAGACACGATGGCTACCGTAAAGATCAAACAGATCGGTTCGCCGATCCGTCGCCCTGAAAGCCAACGCAAGATCCTGATCGGTCTTGGGCTTAACAAGATGCACAAAGTCGTCGAGCGGAAGGATACACCTGAAGTTCGCGGCGCGATCGCCAAGATCCCGCATCTGGTGAAAGTGGTCGATTAAACAAATCAGAGGGGCCTCGCGGAAGCGGGGCCTCGCTCTTTTAGCGCCAACCCCGAAGAGGGGCATAGAAAGCGAAAGCGAGTGCAAATATGAAACTTACAGAAATCCGTGACAATGCTGGCGCTCGTAAGGGCCGTATGCGTGTGGGCCGTGGTATCGGTTCTGGCAAAGGTAAAACCGCAGCGCGCGGTCAGAAGGGCCAAAAAAGCCGTTCAGGTGTAGCCATCAAGGGCTTTGAGGGCGGTCAGATGCCGCTTCACATGCGTCTCCCTAAGCGTGGCTTTAACAACCCGTTTGGCAAAGACTTTGCTGAAGTAAACATCGGCATGGTCCAAAAATGGATTGATGCGAAGAAGCTCGACGGAAAAAAAGATATCACCGAAGAAGCTTTGCGCGAATGCGGTCTTGTCCGTGGAGGAAAGGACGGTGTTCGTCTTCTCGGCAAGGGCGAGATCAATGCAAAAGCCAAGTTTATCGTCGCAGGCGCTACTAAGGGAGCGATAGCAGCGGTGGAAAAAGCCGGTGGCAGCGTTGAAGTCACTGCGCCAATTAATGCCGAGGTTAAGGCTGCAAAGGCCGCCAAGAGCGAATAATCGGATAAAAGGGCCGCCGAGGGGTTCGACAAAACCCCTCACTCTCCCTACTTATCGTGTCTGTGCTGCTTTAGGGCGCAATTCCTAGGCGGCTGACAACCAGGATCGATAAAGCATTATGGCTTCACGCGCCGACAACATCGCAAGCAATATGAATCTGGGCAATTTTGCTCAGGCCACAGAGTTGCGCCAGCGCATCTGGTTCACCATTGGTGCGCTAATCGTTTTTCGTTTTTTGAGCTTTATTCCGCTACCCGGCGTCAATCCAGCCGCGTTGCAGAACCTTGCCGATCTTGGGCGAGGGGGCATTCTCGATATCTTTAACACGTTTTCGGGCGGCTCACTTGAGCGGATGAGCCTCATTGCACTGGGTGTGATGCCCTATATTACGGCCTCTATTGTGGTGCAGATGGCATCTGCACTCCACCCGACGCTCGCAGCGCTCAAAAAAGAAGGCGCCACGGGGCGGCAAAAGCTGAATCAGTACACACGGTACGGAACGGTTTTCCTTTGCGCGATCCAAGGATATTTTCTGGCTTCGGGGCTTGAGAGTTTTGGCGCCGCGAATGGTATTTCTGCGGTGGTCAATCCGGGTTACATGTTCCGTATTGGCGCGGTGATCAGCCTTGTCGGCGGCACTATGTTCCTTTTGTGGTTGGGAGAACAAATCACATCGCGCGGCATCGGCAATGGCGTCTCGCTTATCATTATGGCGGGTATTGTTGCGCAATTCCCGACTTTTGCGACCAATCTGTTTGAAGGTGGCCGAACAGGTTCGATCTCCCCCGCCATCATCATTGGATTTATCGTGATGGTTGTGGTGCTTATTCTTCTCATCAGTTTTGTTGAGCGTGCTCAGCGTCGTTTGTTGATCCAGTATCCTAAGCGCGCAACTCAGCGCGGTATGATGCAGGCTGACAGCTCGCATCTGCCGCTTAAGCTGAACACCGCTGGTGTTATACCTCCGATTTTTGCAAGTTCGTTGCTTCTTTTGCCTCTTACGATTTCGCAGTTTGCTGGGAACTCGGTTGATACTGAAAGCACTTTTGGCGGTGTCATTGTGACGCTCAACCAATATCTTGCTCATGGACAACCGATCTACATGGCGCTCTATGGTCTTGGGATTGTCTTTTTCTGCTTCTTCTACACTGCGGTTGTGTTCAATCCCGAGGAGACAGCTGATAACCTCAAGAAGAATGGCGGCTTTATTCCCGGGATTCGTCCAGGCAAACGCACGGCAGATTACCTCGAATACGTGCTGACGAGGATAACGGTCGTGGGGGCGATTTATCTCACGGCCGTCTGTGTGATCCCTGAATACATGATCGCACAAACCGGCATTCCGCTATTTCTTGGCGGTACGAGCTTGCTGATTGTCGTGAATGTTACAGTTGATACGTTGAGTCAGGTTCAGTCGCACTTGCTTGCGCACCAATATGGCGATTTAATTAAAAAGGCCAAATTGAAAGGCCGCATGCGTTAAAGCACAAGGGCTTTTCGAAGTTACAGGAATGCGCGTACGAGAGAGGCGCGCAGGAATAGGGGACGCGTTGGTGAACATCATTCTTCTGGGCCCTCCCGGGGCTGGCAAGGGGACGCAAAGCGCCGGGTTGGTTGAACGCCACGGGATGAAGCAGCTTTCCACAGGCGACATTCTTCGTGCCGCGGTAAAGAGCGGCAGTGATGTTGGCAAAATGGCTGATGAGATTATGAAAGCGGGCAAACTGTTTCCCGATGATCTCATGGCGCAAATCCTCGATGAGCATATGGCTGCAATCCCGAACGAAACCGGCCTGATATTCGATGGCTTTCCTCGTACTGGTCAACAGGCAGAATTGCTGGACGAGCTTTTAGCAAAGCACGGACGCTCGCTTGATCATGTGATCGAGCTTGCTGTTGATGAGGATGCGCTGGTTGAGCGCATTTGTGGCCGGTTCTCGTGTGCTAATTGCGGCGCGCTTTATCATGATACTGCGAATCCGCCTTCCAAAGATGGGGTTTGCGACGCTTGCGGTTCGATTGAATTCAAGCGCCGACAGGACGATAACGAAGAAACTGTACGAAAACGCATGGGTGTTTATCGCGATGAGACGGCGCCCATTCTTCCTGGATATGAGGCACGAGGTGTAGTCAGCCGGGTTGATGGTATGGCTGGGATTGATGAAGTCGCGAGCGCAGTTGACGCTATCTTGGCATAGCCTGAATATCCGCTCGCGCTTTTCGGGCTTTACCCTGATTGATCGGTTTGCTTAGGGTCTCTGGAATGGAGAATCCCTAGCCATGCTAAATCGCCTGATGACTATTACGACACTTACTGCTGCTTTAGCGGCGGCACCTGCACATGGTGAGGTCTCGAGAACGACGGATAGTAGTTTTACCACCCGCGATGAAGCCGTGGTCGAGGCGAGCCCCAAGGCCGTATGGCTTGCGCTCATATCTCCGTCGAATTGGTGGAATTCGGATCACACGTGGTCTGGCGATTCAGGTAATCTGACCCTTACACCGCAGGCAGGTGGGTGCTTTTGCGAGAAAATACCGGAAGTCGATGAAGCCGACCGCTTCACTCTGGAAGGCAGTGTCGAACACATGCAGGTTATTCAAGCCTATCCTGAAAGCGCCCTAAGAATGCGTGGCGCTCTTGGCCCGCTTCAAAGCGAACCTGTGACGGGTATTCTCACCATAGCGATTAGCGAAGTGGACGAAGGCACACGGATTGTTTGGGAATACAATGTTGGTGGCGAAATGCGGTATGAAGTTGCCGAGATTGCCAAAGCTGTAGACGGTGTGATGAGCTTGCAATTGGCAGGCTTGGCGGAAAAGCTTGGCCGCGTGGATAAGGCTGGAGGTGATAACGAGGCCGATGAAGCCGGGGCCAAGGGTAATGACAAGGCGGAAGACGGTGCTGTCGAGATCGTACCAAGCCCTTCTGTCGAAGATTCGTTTGGCGATTTGTCAGACGGCTAGTCCAGACCCTATCTGATTCAGCGAATACGCGCGTGCAGGCCAACGCCCCCGTACTCAGTGTCAACCAAAGTAAGCGCCGATAAGTATAGGGCGCGATGCTCCATAGGGACTTCTGGCCGCATGTCCCGAGAGGTCAGACCTGTTGCTGCAAGAAAAGGCTATTCCAGCCAAATTGCATGGCTTGAATTGATCAGAATCCCATAGCTGATCACGGTTTTTGGTCTTTGGGAATACCGGCCCGCATCTATGGTTGACGGATCAACCGAATCACCGTAAGCGCGCTTCTCATTCGACACGTTCGAACCACGTCCGCTAGGCGCTGTTTGATGCAGTGGCCAACGCGGGCTTTTTCCGTTTATGGGTTCGCACTTGATGCACACCTTGGTCAATGGTGGACGTGCCGTTTTTTGAGCGTCGAGATAGGGCCGTAGTAAAGCTGCCAAGCCCTGTGGAGCATGGAGAAATATCAAGTGGCTCGTATTGCTGGGGTTAACATCCCTACCAACAAGCGTGTTATCATCGCGCTAACTTATATTCACGGGATCGGCCGCACTAAGGCTGTTCAGATCGCAGACAAGCTTGGCATTGCGCACAGCGTTCGCGTGCAAGATCTTACCGATGAGGAGGTTCTTCGCATTCGTGAAACGATTGATGCTGATCATATGGTGGAAGGCGATCTTCGCCGTGATACCGCGATGAACATCAAGCGTCTGATGGATCTGCGTACCTATCGTGGTCTTCGTCACCGTAATGGCCTGCCCGTTCGCGGTCAGCGCACGCACACCAACGCCCGTACCCGTAAGGGTAAGGCCAAGCCGATTGCAGGCAAGAAGAAGTAAGCAACGGGGCGACCCGATACGCTTTTTCCTTCTGACGAGCTAAAGGAACACGAATTATGGCACGCGAACCCGGTAAAGTAAGACGCCGCGACCGTAAAAATATCACAAGCGGTGTTGCGCATATCAACGCCAGTTTTAACAATACGATGATCACTATCACCGACGCACAGGGCAACGCGATTAGCTGGTCCTCTGCTGGCATGATGGGCTTCAAAGGTAGTCGCAAATCGACCCCTTATGCAGCGCAGGTCGCCGCCGATGATGCAGGCAAAAAAGCCGCTGAGCACGGTGTGCGCACTCTCGAAGTGGAAGTTAAAGGGCCAGGCTCGGGCCGTGAAAGCGCGCTGCGGGGCCTGGCTGCTGTTGGTTTTAACATCACATCCATTCGCGATGTGACACCGATTCCGCATAACGGCGTGCGCCCGTCAAAACGTCGCCGCGTCTGATCCGTTACCGGTGCGGCGGTCTTTGAATGATCGTCGCTTCCCGACCGGGGCCGGATGACGCTGACGAGCGTTTCGGACCCGACCTGAAAATTTTTGAACCCGCTTACGTAGCGAATTAGGGGAAATCCATGTCCGTCAATACGAAGAACTGGCAGGAACTGAAGAAACCCAACGCTCTTGAAATCAAGGAAGGCTCGGACAAGCAACGTAAAGTGACGTTTGTCGCTGAACCGCTCGAACGCGGCTTTGGCCTGACACTCGGCAATGCTTTGCGTCGTGTGCTGCTTTCTTCGCTTCAGGGCGCGGCAATTACGTCGATCAAGATTGAAAACGTACTGCACGAATTCTCGTCGCTTGCTGGCGTGCGCGAAGACGTGACTGATATCGTGCTCAACGTGAAGCAGATCGCTCTTAAAATGGAAGGCGAGGGGCCTAAGCGCCTTCAGCTTTCCATGACTGGTCCCGCAGAAGTCAAGGCTGGCGATATTGCCGTGACCGGTGATATCGAAGTGATGAACAAAGATCTTGTTCTGTGCCACCTTGATGATGGCGCGACACTCAACATGGAATTGACTGCAGATGTCGGCAAAGGATATGCGCCTGCTGTTGCGAACCGGCCGGCGGATGCCCCGATTGGCCTCATCCCTGTAGATTCGCTCTACAGCCCGGTCCGCCAGGTCAGCTATAAAGTTGAAAACGCACGGGTCGGCCAAGAGCTTGACTATGACAAGCTGAGCTTGACTGTCGAAACCGATGGTACGGTGACGCCTGATGATGCCGTCGCTTATGCAGCGCGAATTCTGCAAGATCAGTTGACCTTGTTCGTACACTTCGAAGATGGCATTCCGCAGCCACAATCTGCAATGATCGGCCAAGCCGCTCAGCCGCAAGAAGACGATGCGAACCAGCTCAACCGTTACCTCCTCAAAAAGGTCGACGAGCTGGAATTGTCGGTCCGCAGTGCAAACTGTCTCAAGAACGACAACATCATCTACATTGGTGATCTTGTTCAAAAGACCGAAGCCGAAATGCTTCGCACGCCAAACTTTGGCCGCAAGTCCTTGAACGAGATCAAGGAAGTGTTGTCCAGCATGGGCCTGCGCCTTGGCATGGACATCCCCGGTTGGCCGCCTGAGAACATCGAAGAAATGGCCAAAAAGCTTGAACAAGAGCTGTTAGGTTAAACAGGTTTAGGCGGCGCACCTTAAGCGCCGCCAGCACTGGGCTACCTCGTACGGGCTCTTTACAAACGAAGGGAATATCAAATGCGTCACGGAATTTCACAGCGCAAGCTTTCGCGCAAGTCGGGCCACCGCAAGGCTTTGTTCCGCAATATGGCGGCTGCTCTCATCAAGCATGAGCAGATCATCACCACGCAGGCAAAGGCGAAAGAACTTCGTCCCTATGTTGAAAAGCTGGTGACGCTTGCGAAGCGTGGCGGTCTTTCAAATCGTCGGCTCGCGATGAGCCGCTTGCAAGACGAAACGCAGCTCAAGAAGCTCTTCGATATCCTCGCAGAACGCTATTCGGACCGCGATGGCGGCTATACTCGCGTGATCAAAGCCGGCTATCGTGAAAGCGATGCTGCAGCTTTGGCCGTAATCGAATTCGTAGACCGCGATGAAGATGCCAAAGGCCAAGATTCCGGTCCGGTCATGAGCGAAGTCGATGAATACGCTGAAGCAGAAGCAGCGGCGTAATGGTCACTCCATAAGAGATTAAAAGGGGCCGGTGCAGCGATGCACTGGCCCTTTTCTTTTGAGCAGCGCGCTTTAGTGTCCGTGGCTATGAAGAAACTTACATTGATGGCGGCCACCGGCGCGCTCACCATGTCCGCCGCCTGCGCCGATGCGCAAAGCCAGCAAGACCTGCTTGATGCGAAGTACGACCGTGCGCTTGCTGCAGGGTACAAGGCGCTCTTCTTGTGCAGCGCGATTGCCCATGCTGAAGCTGCGGGGACAGAGCGGACACCTGAAAGCGTGCACGCTTGGGAACTTACCGGCGTTCAGGCCCCGCTCAATGATATGATCCACGATCTCGAATATGAGATCGTGCGCCGCCCTACCGGTCAGATTGCGCATGTCCAAGTCAGCTGGGCTGATGATATGCCTGATCGGATGGCGGCGTATTACGGATCGGATACGGGCTGTACGGTACTGCCTTTGGGTGCGCCTGAGGATGTGACTGACGCGAGCCGACCCATGCCCAACCCGCAAGAGGAGGGCGCCAGAAGCTTTGAGGCGTTTGCCGATGGTGGCAAAGTGGACAAACGGTTCAGTGGGACCATCACCACTGCCTTTTCTACCGATGTTTATGGCGAAGGTGCGCGCTCAACCGCAATTGTTGTGCTTCAAGATGGCAAGCTAATGGAACAGCGTTATGCGCAAGGCTTTGGCCCTGATACTCCGCAGCGCACTTGGTCTGTTGCAAAATCCATCGCTGCAACTTTGGTTGGGGCTGCGGTGCAATCAGAAGAATACTCCGTCGATGATCCGGTCGGCATTAATTACTGGCGCGGCGGCGGAAAAAGCGATCTTCGAAACACCATCACTATAGATCACATGCTTCGCATGGCATCAGGGCGGTATTCCGATACGCCGGGCAATCGCACTGATCCGCTCTATTGGGGCGGCACCACGGTGGACGAGCGCGCGACCAATTGGCCGATGATCGCGAAGCCAGGTGCGCAATTTCGCTATGCAAACAATGATACCCTTATGGCGGTCAAAGCCATTGAAGGGTATCTCAGCTTCTACCCGCCAAAGGAGTTTTTCGAAAAGGTGGGGATGGTAAACACTGTTGCTGAAACCGATATCCGGAGCAATTACGTGCTTTCCAGCCAAGTCTGGACAACTGCACCAGATCTGGCGAAGCTCGGCCAGCTTTACCTCAATGATGGCGTTCTGCCCAATGGCGAAAGGCTCCTGCCACAAGGGTGGGGCGATTACGTTTCCAAAATGAGTGGCCCTCAACCTGAGACAGGCAATTTCGGTTATGGTGCAGGCTGGTGGACATTCCATCATCCAGATCGTCCTGGCGTGCATAAAGGCATTCCTGATGACGCCTATGTCGCGCGTGGCAATCGCGGTCAGTATCTGGTCATAGTGCCGTCGCGCAATGTCGTGATTGTCAGGCGTGGTGAGGATGTGGTCGGCACACGGTTTGATATCGCAGCTTTCACCAAGGATGTGTTGGCAGCATTGAACGAGTGATCGGCTAAGCGGGCTTCGTTGGGTAAGTACATCCGTGAAGGTGGGGTTCGGACTTATCTGCAAACCAAAACGTTCATATAAACTCACACTTATCTGAATATTCCCTGCAATAATTGCTCAGAATCACCTCAGGTTTGTTCATCTAGAAGGGCTTCACAGTGAACGGATATTCCTCTGCTCCCTGTAAAACCCGAGGATGAGACCTATGACGAACCTTAAGAAAATGCTCGCTAAAGGCACGCTCGGGACTGTCGCGGCTGGCGCGATGGCCCTGGGAAGCGCCACTCCTGCCATGGCTGATGATCGCCGTGGAGACCGGATTGATGCCGGAGATGTAATCGCCGGAGCGGTGATTATCGGCGGCATTGCCGCGCTTGCAGGCGCCTTTGATGGTGACCGGGATCGCAAACGCCGTGGCCATTACGACAACCGTTATCGCGGTCATGATCGCCACTATGACAATGGCTACCGCCACCGCGGCCAACGCTTTAACAACCGCTTCAATGGTCGCCGTGCAGTCGAGCGCTGTGTCCGTGTCGCCGAACGCCAGGCGCGCCGCTTTGGAGGCTACCGTTTTGCCGATGTGACTGAAATTCGCGATGTTGATCGCCGCCGCGATGGCTTTCGTGTAAAGGGCCGTATTCAGGTTGAAGGGACACGTGGATACAATCGGAATGACTTTGATCGCGGTCGCTTCACCTGCTGGTTCGATGGCAGGGGCCGCCCGCAGGTAGAATTCCGAGGCATTCGCGGCCTTAGCTAACCCACCAGCTACGATAGGAAAGCTGCAACATGCGCGCTCCGGGCCTGGAAAGGTCCGGGGCGCTGCTTTTTTATGGCGATATTTGCGCCGGGAGGTGATCGGAAGCCAAGTCATTCAGGAAAGGCTAAGCCTTTGTCGCCCATGCCGCTGATTACACAAGGCGAGTGGTGGCCGCCTGCAATCGATAAACGATAAGGGGGCACCTATGGCTCACACTTTGCGTATCGGGGCAATGGCCGGACTTTTGGCATCAGCCGCGATGACAATCACTCCCGCACAAGCGGCCGAACTTCCAAGCAGTGCCGCTGGCGTGAAACACAACACGCTCTACACACAATTTGAAGCACCGCGCCCCGGTGATAGCCTTAGCGAAGTCAATGAATGGCGCCGCTGGGGCCGTTGGCGTGGTCGCGGCTGGCGCCGGGGCTGGCGCGGCCGACGCGGTGTGCGCGCTGGCGATGTGCTGGCCGGTGTTGCAATTATCGGCGGGATCGCCGCGATTGCGAGCGCTGCCAACAACAACAATGACCGCCGCGACAGGCGCGAACGCCGCCGTGATCGCGACCGTGATTGGCAGCAAGATCAGGAACTGCGCGAGCTGCGCGAACAAACCCGCGAACAACAACGTGAGCTTGAATATCTACGCTCTCGCGGTGTGGAAGTGGAAAGCTATCGCGGACGCGGCACGCAAGAGCGCTTTCCCGAAACGCAGAGCCGATCTTCAGCCCCTATCGGCATTGATGGAGCGATAGACACTTGCGCCAATGCAGTTGCTCGTGATGGAGCGGTGAATGATGTCGATGGTGTTGAACGCACCGGCAGCGGATGGAGCGTACGCGGGACAATTTCGAACGGCGAAGCTTTTGATTGTCGCATTTCAAATGATGGCCAGATCGAGTCTTTGAATTTCGGCGATGTTTCGCGTGGGGGCTTTCGCGGCGCTCAAGAAGATACCCGTCTCAATTCTTACTCATCACGCGCAGAAGGCCAGATGAGTGATGATAGCTATGCAAATGCCCGTGTTGCTTTAACCGAGCGCGGCGATGTGCGCGAACCTCTCGCAGGTCGCTTTGCCGATGCGCGCGGCAATAGTGCTGCGACTGCTCGGCCAGCCTATCCCGGTGGCCCGATACCCGGTGAAGCCATTCCAGAGACGATCGACGGAGACCTTTAGCGCAAAGTATGGGCGGGCGTGGACGGCTGATTGGCTGCGCGCGATGTCAAAACCCATCGGTTTTTTCCGCTGCAAGTGTCCTCTGTAGCGGAAGTGCCTGGCGGCGGATCAGCGTGCTGATAGCAGTAGGTTGGTCCGCCGTTCGCGTTTGGCGATTTGAGCGATGTTAGTCTGACTTTTCAGATTGCTGCGCACCATCTTTTGCGCAATCGCTTTTAACAGCGCCTCCAGCATAGCTTGGCAAAGCCAATTCGAACCGGATCGCAGCAGCCCGCAGGACAAATCCGGCAGCGAAAGCCACGCTCCATACAAATGTGTTTATGACGCCCAGAGTTGAGGCAAACAGCATTCCAACAACGGCCAAAGCCGAACTGAGCGCGGCTGCTGTTACATACAATTCAGGCTGCATAATGATCGAAGGTCGCCCAGCTACAACATCGCGGATAACCCCGCCAACGCATCCGGTGATAATTCCCATCAAAGCAGCCGGGACAGGCGGCACACCATAAGCGATCGCCTTTGCGCTACCAAGCACGGCATAAGCAGCAAGCCCAACCCCGTCCGCGTAATCGAGCAATTTGCCATCCCACAGCTTTACAGGTGTGAACCACGCGAACAGCGCCATTGCGAGGCAAATGGGAGCGACCCAGGGATCGGTCATCCAGAACACCGGCGCATCGATCAACAAGTCGCGCACAGTCCCTCCGCCAACACCTGTAACAAGGGCAAAGAACGCCATTGTCACAAATGTCTGTCGCTCACGCGCAGCAACCAGCGCGCCGGACAGCGCAAAGATCGCGATCCCGGTGATATCAAGCCAATCGAGGATCGGGGTGAGGACGGTCTCGTTCATCGGGCATCGGCCCGGTTGGATCGTGCTTTTCGGCGGCGGAACATCAGGATACAGCCGATGATGGCTCCGGTCAGCGAAAGGCCTGCAAACAGGATCAGGATCGGATGGCTGGACGCCTCGCGCTCATCAATGTCCATAATGTGCAGCCCCCAAGCCAAATCAAACCACCGCCACCACCGGGTGCGCACCGCCTCAATCTGTCCGGTATCGCGGCCGATATAGACATTGGTCCCATCTGAAAGCGCCACTTGCCAAACAGGCATAGGCCGCCGGAAATCAAACGGCACATCTTTGGCCTCAAAGAAAGTGACCGCGCGCACCGCATCGCCGCCTTTGATCCGCTTGGCTGCGATCTCCCTTGCAGCGGACGCGTCAACAGCGGGCAGGGCCTGACCGCTCGCCACATCCACACGAGTGATGATCCCATCCAGCGTCGTCAAAATAGCAACCGCGCGGCCATCGTGCATGGTGACGCGCATTTCTTTAAGCTGCGCCTCTTGTGTGGCGAGCGGGCTGTTTTCGAGGATCAGGGGTGCCTCGGCCACGGGCAGGCGCAAGTGTTCGCCGCGCACTTCCTCAATAGGTTTGAGAGTCATGAAAAGCCCACTTGCAAGCCACATCACAATGGGGACACCGACGAGCCAGCCAAGCCAAACGTGCCATTGTGCAAGCGTGCGCATATTGGAAGATTGAACCATCTGCGCCCTTTGGCGATTGCGGCTTAACCGTGCAAGATTTTCCCGATCTCTCCAGCTATATGGATGCAATCAAGGTCGGCCATGCGCGGCCCCATCACTTGCATACCGCAGGGAAGCTGCGCTCCTTCATAAATGCCTTCGCCAATTGGCAGGACGGTGGAGGGTAGGTTCGGGAATGTCGCAATGCCTGCCCACGCAAGCGCCGCGCCCGCAGGTTCATCGCGGCCATTGATGCGCAGAGTTGAATTGAACGCGGACCCCTCAAGATGCGGGATCGCGAGAACAGGCGCAGGCGGAGCGAGGACGAAATCGTAGGTTTCAAACAGGCGCGCCCATTCAAATTCCTTGGCAGCTTGCGCATCGAGCAGGTCGAACCAATCGGTTGCGCTTGCGCGTTTGCCATCGGGAGAGGGGGCCCCGCGTGCCATCGCGGTGTTGAGCATGCGCATATAGTGCGAGTGCTGTTCTGCAAGATCAGGGATGAGGTCGCTTGCGGGGTCGATCGCCACGCCTGCCGATATCAGCGCTTCAATCGCAGCCTCAATGGGTTCCGCAACGCTTATATCAACGGGCGAGCCGGGATATTTGGTTATCGCAAGCAAGCGACATTGGGATAAAGGTTTCGCTTTGCGCGTGAGTGGGTATTGCGCACCGATCTGCGTTAGAACAGCGAGATCTTCCGCATTGCGCGCCAAAGGCCCCGCAATCGATAACGCGCCATCATGGGCCGCGACAAAGCCCTTGCGCCGCGCCATTTGCGGGTGATCATGCCCTTGTTTTGAGACCAATCCCCAGGTCGTCTTATGCCCCCAAACACCGCAGAAATGCGCGGGCACTCGCACAGACCCTCCAATGTCTGTCCCAAATTCGGCTGGAACCATGCCACTAGCCACCGCTGCTGCGCTGCCTCCGGACGAACCTCCGGGAGAGCGGTCCGAGTTATGCGGATTGGTTGTGCGGCCATAGACTTCGTTGAAGCTTTGCCAATCGGACAGATCAATCGGCACATTCGTCTTGCCAAGGATAATCGCGCCGGCTGCTTTCATCCGGCATACCAGATCGCTGTCTCGCGGGGCGGTGTAATCGGTGAGCCGCTTATGGCCCCAACAGCTTTGCAGGCCCGCCACTTCAAAGCTCTCTTTCACGGTCATCGGAACGCCAAACAGCGGTTGATTATCTTTAGGCCCCGCTGCATCCAACGCAGCTGCGGCGTCATGCGCGCGCTCAAAATCGGGCACGGCGAGCGCGTTGATCGGCCCATCAAGTTTTTCGATGCGAACAATCGCTGCATCCACCGCTTCGGATGCGCTGAGCAAGCCAGCCTTGATCGCGGCAGCCGTTTCAAGAGCTCCCGGCTTATCGGTCAATTGCGGATAGGCCATGGTGTGAATTGTTCCCCTCACGCGCAGACTATCGCGGCTGGCGTAAGGAGGCAATTCGCACGAGCACTACATATGAATAGGTTTGCCTTGAACTGCCATTGCGGCCTCCTTGAAGGCTTCGGCGTGGGTCGGGTGGGCGTGGCAGGTGTAGGCTATGTCCTCGGATGTTGCGCCGAATTCCATTGCCTGGGCGGCTTGCGCAATCATGGTGCCTGCCAGCGTGTTGATCATCCACACGCCCAATACGCGGTCGGTTTGAGCATCTGCGATGACCTTGACGAAGCCATCGGTGTCGCGGTTTGCCTTGGCGCGGCTGTTGGCCATCATCGGGAATTTGCCGACTTTGATCGCTTTCTTATCGCCGCCAGCCGCTTCGATTGCCTGTTCTTGCGTGAGGCCGACGCCAGCGATTTCAGGAGACGTATAGACAACATTCGGGATCACATCATGGTTCACAATGCCAGTGTGGCCCGCGATGTTTTCAGCGACCGCAATGCCTTCATCCTCGGCCTTGTGCGCAAGCATGGGGCCAGGGACACAATCACCGATGGCCCAGACATTGGGCGTTTTGGTGCGGAATTCGTGATCGATTTCGATCTGGCCGCGATTGTTGACCTGAAGGCCTGCTTTGTCGAGCGCAAGACCATCGGTGTTGGGACGCCGGCCAATGCTCACGAGCACGTGGCTGGCCTCAAGGGTTTGCGCATCCCCGCCTTCGGCTTTTTCAATACTTAGCGTGACTTTCTTGCCTTTGACCTCAGCGCCTGTGACCTTGTGGCCAAGCATCCACTCAAGCCCCTGCTTTTTAAAGATCTTGTTGGCTTCCTTGCGCACTTCCTCGTCCATTCCAGGAAGGATTTGCGGCAGGAATTCCACCACGGTCACTTTCGCACCGAGGCGCCGCCAAACCGAGCCAAGCTCCAGGCCGATGACGCCGCCGCCGATAACGACGAGATGTTCCGGCACTTCTTCAAGTTCAAGCGCGCCGGTGGAATCGACGATGCGCTTTGCCGCGTTGTCGACTTCAACGCCGGGCAGGGGTGTAACACTGGAACCTGTGGCAATGACGATGTCCTTTGCGGTGTGGATCGCATCACCGACCTTGACCGTGTGCGCATCCTCGAACGCAGCGTGGCCTTTGAGCCAGGTGACTTTGTTCTTTTTGAAAAGGAATTCGATCCCGCCGGTGAGCTCGCCCACGGCTTTGGTCTTTTCTTCCATCATCCTGCCAAGGTCGAGTTTTGGCTTGGCGGTGATGCCCCAGGTTGCAAAATGGCCGCCTTCGGCTTCTTCGAACAATTCAGAGCCGTGCAGCAAAGCCTTGGAAGGAATGCACCCAACATTGAGGCAAGTGCCGCCCAGCGTCTCGCGGCTTTCAACGCATGCAGTCTTTAGCCCCAGTTGCGCGGCACGAATGGCGGCAACATATCCGCCTGGGCCAGCGCCGATGATGAGGCAATCGTAGTCGTATTCAGCCATTACTCTGCTCCGTTCGTGCGTTCCTGCGAACGCAGGAACCCAGGTAGCGCTGTGCCTGATAGCGTGGACTCCTGCCTTCGCAGGAGATCACAAATCGATGTCAGACCAAAGATCGCGCCACTCCGGGCTATCCTTTTCAATCAATTCGAGCTTCCAAGCCCGTTTCCATTTCTTCATTTGCGCCTCGCGGACGCGTGCATCATGCAAGTTGGGGTAATGCTCGAACCAAACAACCGTTTTGCAACCAAACCTTTTTGAAAAACCTTCAAAGTGCTCTTCGCGATGTTGCCAAACTCTTTGCGCCAAGTCGCTTGTGACGCTCAGATAGAGCGTTCCGTTACGTTTGCTCGCAAGCAGGTAGAGCCATCCTCCTTCATTGTTTCTTCCAAGTGATTTCCCGCGCACGCGGGAATTCGGTTTGCTTAGCGCTATCTGCGCTCCTGCTTTCGCAGGAGATCACACCTTCCTCACAAATCAATCAGCATCCGGGTCGGATCCTCGATTGCTTCCTTGATGATTTTCAATGCCGTCACCGCTTCGCGCCCGTCAATCAGACGGTGGTCATATGACAGCGCGATATACATCATCGGGCGGATCACCACTTCGCCGTTTACGGCAACAGGGCGATCTTCAATGCGATGAAGGCCCAGCACCGCGGATTGGGGCGGGTTAATGATCGGGGTCGACATAAGGCTGCCAAACACACCGCCATTGGAAATGGTGAAAGTGCCGCCTTGCATGTCGGCCATGGTGAGCGTGCCTTCTTTGGCGCGTGCACCGAAATCGGCGATGTCTTTCTCGATCCGGGCAAAACCCTTGTCTTGGCAATCGCGGATCACGGGGACCACGAGGCCATTGGGCGCGGACACAGCGACCGAGATATCGACATAGTCGTGATAGATGATCTCATCGCCCTGAATGTACGCGTTGACGGACGGCACATCTTTAAGGGCAAGACACGCAGCTTTTGCGAAAAAACCCATGAAACCCAGACGGATATCGTGTTTCTTTGCGAACAGGTCCTTATACTTTGTTCGCGCTTCGATGACCGCGCTCATATCGACATCGTTGAACGTGGTGAGGAGCGCTGCTTCTTCCTGAGCGCCCTTTAAGCGCTTGGCTATGGTTTGGCGCATACGGGTCATTTTGACCCGCTCTTCGCGGCGCTCTGCGGTAGCGGCTGGCGTAGCAGCAGGTGCAGGAGCAGGCGTTGATGCCGGTGCGGAGCTTTTGCCCTTGTTCTTGGCTGCTTCCAGCACGTCTTCTTTTGTGATCCGGCCACCTTTGCCCGTGCCCTTGATCGTGGAAGGATCAACGCCGTGTTCAAGAACCGCACGGCGAACCGCGGGTGAGAGCGTTTGCGACGAATCCGAAGCAGGCTCACTTACAGCAGGAGCCGGCGCGTCTGCTTTAGCAGAAGCAGGCTTGGCAGGCGCGCCTTCGCCCGCCTCAATCACTGCGATAACGGCGCCGACTTCGACGGTGTCGCCCACAGCGACGCGGTGTTCTGATAGAACGCCTGCAACGGTTGAGGGCACGTCAACCGCAACCTTATCAGTCTCAAGCGAAACAATCGGCTCATCCACGGCAACCGCGTCGCCGGGCTGTTTTAGCCATTCGCCAATGGAGCCTTCGGTGACGGATTCGCCGAGAGCGGGAACTGTGATTTCAGTGGCCATGTGTTTGGTCCTTAAGCCTTATCTGAATTGAATTACTTCGAGAGACCCAGAGCATCAGCGACAAGCGCCTCTTGCTGTTGGGCGTGTCGTTTGGCGAGGCCGGTTGCAGGAGAAGCCGCAGCGTCGCGTCCTGCATAGCACGGACGCATGCCTTCATGGCCAGCCTTGGTGAGCGAATCCTCGATCTGGTTCTCAACAAAAAACCAAGCGCCGTTATTCTTTGGCTCTTCCTGACACCACACGACGCTTTCGAGGTTTTTCATCCGTTGAAGCCGAATTGCCAACGGATCACCGGGGAAGGGGTAAAGCTGCTCAATCCGGACAATCGAGACGTCTTTCAAGCCTTCGGCCTCGCGCTTTTCAAAAAGGTCGTAATAGACCTTGCCTGAACACAGAACGAGGCGTTTTACCTTCTCATCATTGATTTGCGTGAGATCCGATTTGATGCGCTTGAATTGCCAATCGCCCTGAAACTCCTCACGAGGGGATTTCGCCAATGGGTGACGCAGCAGCGATTTCGGTGTCATAATGATGAGCGGCTTGCGGAAATTGCGCAGCATCTGCCGGCGAAGGACGTGGAAATAATTCGCAGGCGTTGTGATGTTGCAGACCTGAATATTGTCGTTCGCGCACAGTTGAAGGAACCGTTCAAGTCGCGCAGAGGAGTGCTCTGGGCCTTGCCCTTCATACCCATGCGGCAACAACATCACGAGGCCGTTTGCGCGCAGCCATTTTGCTTCGCCTGCCGCGATATATTGATCGATCATGATCTGCGCGCCATTGGCAAAGTCGCCAAATTGCGCTTCCCACAACACCAGGCTTTTGGGGTCCGCCATTGCGAACCCATATTCAAAACCCAGCACGCCATATTCGGAAAGCGTGCTGTCATAGACTTCAAATTTGCCATGCGGCAAAGTGGTCAATGGCACATATTTATCTTCGGTTTTCTGATCGACCCAAACGGCGTGACGCTGTGAAAAGGTGCCGCGGCCTGAATCCTGACCAGACAGGCGGACATTATAGCCCTCCATCACGAGACTGCCGAATGCGAGCGCTTCTGCAGTGGCCCAATCGAATCCGCTGCCGGTTTCGAACATTTCACTCTTGGCTTTTAGAACACGGCCCAAGGTTCTGTGAATATTCACATTTTCAGGAACCTCGGTAAGCGTGCGCCCAATTGCGTCGAATGTTTTTGGTTCAATTGCGGTTTCGACATTGCGGCGCGCGGTCTCATCATCGGCCGGCTTGTTAAGGCCGGCCCAGCGTCCACCAAACCAGTCGGCTTCGTTGGCGGAATAGCTTTTGGCGGCCTCAAATTCCTCTTCGAGCAGAGCTACGAATTCCGCCGCAACGCTCTCGCGGTGCCCTTCGTCAATGACGCCTTCTGCGATAAGGCGCTCTTCATAGACGCGGCTGACCTTGGGATGTTTGCCGATAACATCGTACATGAGCGGCTGGGTGAATTTGGGTTCATCGCCTTCATTGTGGCCGAACCTTCGATAACACCACATATCGATCACAACATCGCGGCCGAATTTCTGGCGGTATTCCACTGCAAGCTTGCAAGCGAACGTCACCGCTTCGGGATCATCACCATTCACGTGGAGGATCGGTGCCATCACGCCTTTGGCCACATCAGATGGGTAGGGCGAGGACCGCGCGAATTTGGGCGAGGTCGTAAAACCGATCTGATTGTTGATGATAAAGTGGATGCAGCCGCCAGTATCATATCCGGGCACGCCTGAAAGCGAGAGGCTTTCCCACACCACACCCTGGCCCGCGAACGCTGCATCGCCGTGGATCAGCACGGGTAGAACCTGCTGCTTTTCAGAGAGATCATCGCGGATTGCCTGCTGTGCGCGGCTTTTGCCGAGCACGACGGGGTTGACCGTTTCGAGGTGCGAGGGGTTGGGGGTGAGCGACATATGCACGGAAATACCGTCAAATTCGCGGTCTGTGCTGGTGCCCAGGTGATATTTCACATCACCTGATCCGCCCACGTCTTCAGGGTTCGCGGTGCCGCCTGAAAATTCGTGGAAGATCACTTTATACGGTTTCGCCATCACATTGGCGAGCACGTTCAATCGGCCGCGATGCGCCATGCCATAGATAATCTCGCGCACGCCCGCGCTGCCGCCATGCTTGATGACAGCCTCAAGCGCAGGGATCATCGATTCCCCGCCATCAAGCCCAAACCGTTTGGTGCCGACATATTTCTTGCCGAGAAATTCTTCATAGCCTTCGCCGCGCAGGACGGCGGCGAGGATCGCTTTCTTACCCTCCGGTGTAAACTGGATCGTGTCGCCGGGGCTTTCAAACTTGTCCTGCAAGAACCGTCGTTCTTCGGTGTCTGCAATGTGCATGTATTCAAGGCCGACATTACCGCAATACACTTCGCGCAGCCGGTTATAGAGCGCGCCAATTGTGGTCCATTCGAGACCTAGGACATCGCTGACATAAACCTCTTCGGCTTCCATCCCTGCAAGGCCGTGGAAGTCGAGCGTCAAATCCGCTGGCTCTTTGCGTTCAACCGATAGGCCCAGCGGATCGAGATTGGACGCCATATGCCCGCGCACACGGTAAAGGCGAACCAGCGTCATCGCTTTGTTGGAGATATCAGCTGCTTTTTGCAGCGCGTCTCTATCGAGCGGTTTGCCAGCTTTCTTTGCGGCCTTTTCAATTGCAACCCGCATTTGTGTGGGGTCCATGGCAGCCGCGAGGTCTTCGCCAGCGCCTGATACTTGTTCAAGCCATTTGGGATTACCCCAGGACGGGCCGGGCTGCGGACCTTCCTGATCGGACATATCGGGGACGAAGCGGGGGTTTTGGGTGTTCATGTAAAATGCCTCTGGGGAAGAGAGCGGGAGATACCCCGCAAGATGCGAGGTATCTCTCTAAATTCACGCCATTTCTTTAAGCATGGCATCCAAAGTAGTGCCCAGCTCTGATGGGGAGGGCGATACGCGAATGCCCGCATCTTCCATGGCTGCGATCTTGTCTTCTGCGCCGCCTTTGCCGCCCGACACAATCGCGCCAGCATGGCCCATGCGGCGGCCCGGAGGCGCTGTGCGGCCTGCGATGAAGCCAACGGTTGGCTTGGAACGGCCCTTGGCAGCTTCGGCCTTAAGGAATGCTGCGGCTTCTTCTTCTGCCGATCCGCCAATCTCGCCGATCATGATCATCGACTTGGTTTCAGGATCATCAAGGAAGAGGTCGAGCACGTCGATAAAGTTGGTTCCGTTCACAGGGTCACCGCCAATGCCGACTGCCGTGGTTTGCCCAAGGCCAACCATCGTGGTCTGGTGCACCGCTTCATAAGTGAGCGTGCCGGAACGTGAGACGACGCCGACGCTGCCCTTTTTGAAGATCGAACCCGGCATAATGCCGATCTTGCACTCGTCAGGGGTCAGAACGCCGGGGCAGTTCGGGCCGATAAGGCGCGATTTGGAGCCGGTGAGAGCAGCCTTCGCGCGCACCATGTCGAGCACCGGAATGCCTTCGGTGATGCAGATGATAAGCTCGACTTCAGCGTCAATCGCCTCGCAAATCGCGTCTGCTGCGAAGGGTGGAGGGACGTAGATGCAGCTTGCGGTCGCACCCGTCGCCGCCTTGGCTTCGCGCACGGTGTTGAATTGCGGCACGCCGATGTGCTCGGTTCCGCCTTTGCCCGGCGTCACGCCCGCCACCATTTGCGAGCCGTAGTCGATGGCTTGCTGGGTGTGGAAGGTGCCGGTGTTGCCGGTCATCCCTTGCGTGATGACTTTAGTGTCTTTGTTAATGAGGATGGACATTTCAGTCTCCGATTACGTGAAAAGCGGTTTGATAAAGCGATTGCCGATTAGAAAACCGAGCAAGCAGATCGCGGCTGGACTGGCATACTGAGGCCAAAACTTGCCCGGCATGCCGAGCATCAAAAACAAAGTCGCAACCAAAACGAAGAAGACCACCACCAAACCGACTAAAAGCTTACCAATCCACGCGCCCATAAGCCCGCCTGCTAAGCCAATCGCGAAGGTGATACCCACAATCCATAGGATCACCTCAAGGTTTGATGGGAAGTCAGTGTTCACGCCAGCGAGCTATCCAGCGCCTTACACGCCTCAAGCAGCTCTTCGACTGCGTCGGTTGAGACTTTGAGGTTGGCTTTCTCTTCGTCGCTGAGTTCGATCTCGACCACTTCCTCGGTGCCGCCTGCGCCGATCACTGTGGGGACGCCGACGTAAAGCCCGTCGAGGCCGTATTTGCCTTGGACGTAGCTTGCACAGGGAAGGATGCGCTTCTGGTCGCCGATGTAAGCTTCGGCCATTGCAATCGCTGATGTAGCGGGTGCGTAGTAAGCCGAACCATTGCCGAGAAGGCCAACGATTTCGCCGCCGCCTTTGCGGGTGCGGTCTACGATTTCGTCGATGCGGGCAGGGGAGACGCCTTTGATCTTGGCGTAGTCGTCAACCGGAATGCCGTTGATGGTGGTGTAGCTCTTCACCGGAACCATGGTGTCGCCGTGGCCGCCAAGAACAAAAGCGTTCACATCGCGGACAGAGCAACCAAATTCCCATGCAAGGAAGGTTGCAAAGCGCGCACTGTCCAAAACACCTGCCATGCCGACAACCTTGTTGTGGGGCAGACCAGAAAACTCGCGCAGAGCCCAAACCATCGCATCGAGCGGATTGGTGATGCAGATCACGAAAGCGTCGGGCGCATTGTTCTTAATGCCTTCACCGACCGACTTCATGACCGACAAGTTGATGCCGAGAAGATCATCGCGGCTCATGCCAGGCTTGCGCGGCACACCAGCAGTGACGATCACCACATCGGCGCCTGCGATATCGGCATAGTCGTTTGAACCGGTGATCTTAGCGTCATACCCTTCAACCGGGCCGCATTGCGACAGGTCGAGAGCTTTGCCCTGCGGCATACCTTCTGCGATGTCGAACAGGACGATGTCGCCCATTTCTTTCTTGGCTGCCAAGTGAGCGAGCGTGCCGCCGATCATACCTGAGCCGATCAATGCGATTTTCTTGCGGGCCATATTACGGATATTCCTTCCCAGATCCCTTGGGACGGTGAACTGTGCGTACGCTTTGTGCCGAGCCTACGAACAGAACGAACCTGTCGGAAGGGTTGGCGAGATGATCTGCCTTTCGTCCCATGCGGCAAACCATCATCAAGGCGATGATGGGTTAGGCGCGTAAATCTCGGATTGCAACGGAGAAAAGCCCTTAGTTTACGGGTTTTTGTGCAAACAGTTCGCAATTGCAATAAGGGGCGGGTGGGCACAACTTTAGCGATTGGTTAGAACGCAATTCAGAAGCTGCGAGGTTTGGAAAAGCACTGTGGCGGCTTATTCGCCGCCAGCAACTCTGCGTTGTTCGCTGTCACGTTCTTGCGCAAGCAGCATCGCGGCCAGATAATCGGGAACAGCGCGGCTGAAGTAGTAGCCCTGACCCAGTGTACATCCCGCTTCTTTAACGGCCTTCACCTGCTCGATCGTCTCAAGCCCTTCGGCTACGATTTCCATGTCGAGCGTGTTGCCCATTTCGGCCACGGCGCGAATGATCGCATCGCTTTTCTTGCCAACATGCGGGCCGGAAACGAAGCTGCGATCCACCTTGATTTTGCTGAGCGGGAAGCGATTGATATGCGCAAGCGAGGAATAGCCCGTGCCAAAGTCATCCAGAGCGAATTGCACGCCAATTCCAGCCATCTCCTGAATGAAATTGGCGGTCGCGTGATTGTCTTCGATAAATAGGCTTTCGGTCACTTCCAAAATTAAACGCTCTGGGGCCAGACCGGCTTCTTTCAGTGCATTGCGCATTCCCAAAGCCGCACCTGGTGCGCGAATTTGCAGCGGTGACAGATTGACCGCGATTGTTATATCTTCAGGCCAGGTTGCCGCAGTGCGCGCGGCCTGTGCCGTGATCCAATTGCCCAGCGTGACGATAACACCGGTCTCTTCGGCTACGGGAATGAACTCGTCGGGGCGAAGTTCACCTTTTTCAGGATGGAACCAGCGCACCAATGCCTCAAAGCACTTGATTTGGCCTGTCTCGAGATCAACGATCGGCTGATAGAAAATAGAAAGCTCGTCACGCTGAAGCGCTATGCGCAATTCATCTTCGATCTCGCGCCGACGAACCAGATCGCGCGTCATGCTTTTGTCGAAGAAGCATGTCTGCGCACGTCCAGCAACCTTCGCGTGATAAAGCGCAAGATCAGCCGATTGCATCAGCGTATCTGTGTCATTGCCGTCTTCAGGAAGCAGAGCGACACCCAAGGATGCACGAACTTCCAGCCGGTCACCTTCGATCCGCATTGGGCGCATGATTTCTGCATGGATTTCGCTTGCGAGCATTTCAGCATGTTTGCGGTTTTCGATTCGACAAAATGCGACAAACTCATCTCCGCCAAAGCGCGAAACTGTGGTGTTTGCGGGGCACACTTCGCGAAGCCGCCGCGCAACCTCGGTAAGAACCCTGTCGCCCACTGGATGGCCAAGCAGGTCGTTAACCTCCTTGAACCGATCAAGGTCGATCCAAAACAGTGCTAGCTTGCTGTCCACTTTCAGCGACATCATGGTTTCGACCATGGAGTGATTAAGACCAGCGCGATTGGCGAGGCCGGTGACGACATCAGTGCGGGCGAGAACCTGCATCTTGTCTGCCAATTGCGCGCTTGTTTCGGCCGAAGCGATCGAGTCTCGCAAGACCTTGAAGATGTTCACGGCAACCGAAAGCATCCCGGCAATCAGACCGAAAATCGTAAAGCCAAGCGCGACAAAGCCGGGCTTGGCTGTCAGGAAACTGGCGAAGGCAATCGGCAAAGCTGAAAGGCACAATTGCCCCACAGCAATGGTAAGTCTGCCTGCATTGCGAGCACATACGCCCACGCCATAACACAGCGCGTTTGCGACCAGCAAAACAACAACCTGTGTTTCAGCACCGATCCAGACAGTATACGCTGCCATGCTGCCCAAGGCCAAGGCATAGCTAAACGCACCCACTTCGTAGACCATTTCAAGCATGGTTGTGCTGTTGCCGACTTTGTCAGGCGAAAGACCAAGCGCAACTATGATGCGGAAAAACGCTATCAAAGCGAGGATCAAGCAGGAGGCGTGGAGTTCGGGTATGTTGGCCGCGTATGCCGCAACTGCTGCAGCACCCACGGTCGTAAAAGCGCCCACCGTCAAGCTAAGCGGTTGGCTGTACAAGGTTCGCACGAGCAAACGGCGAACGCGCGCAGAAACCTTATCGGTGCGCGCACGCTTTGATTGCAGCGTCCGTAGTTTGTTAAATGGCCGGGGCGATCCCATAACTCACACGGGCTAAACCAAAGTGGTCAAGGTCCGGTTAACAAATCTCTCACGTAAATTTTTACGAGAAAATTGAGAGTGTTATCCCGCACTCTCTGGTGCGCAGCTCTGGGTTATCGGCTCAAGATTTGCAGCTTGTCTTGATTGTTGCGGCAAATGCAGTGTTTCTTCTGAAATTCTGCGGTCCAAAGTTTGGGTGATACCCAGCCACCAATCATAGGCAGCACGATCGCCTTCGAAGAAGGCTTGTTTTGCTCGAATCCTCGCAGCACGCGCTGCGCCCAATCCATGGTCCCCGAAATGACGCAAGGCCGCCTCAAGCATATCCTGCGAAGGAGGGGGGAAGGAACTGAGACCTTGTGTCCTTTTGCCGTTATCATTTGCAGCCGCCCCTAATGAAACACGGTCAAGAACGCGGCTTACACTGGGACAGTTGGCATTTGGTCCAACGTCCTTTGCTGGAGCGAAATGAATAGTCATGAAGGCGCTATCTGCTTTGGCGTGGCGCATCTCTTCGGCTTTGAAGGTAAGGCCTAGTGGAGAGAAAGGCGGCGAGCACAGGTGCTTGGAATTTCAAGCCTTTGCTTAACTCTCACACAGCTAAGGATTTGTTCGGGAACAAGGTTAGGAAATTCTTAAATGCCCAGTTTACCCGGTCGGCAGAGCACTTGGTCGCAATCTGTCTAAAGCCAAAACTTGGATTGGATCGCGGGTACGCTTCAGATCGCGTTATTCGTCATCGCTTGATGCGCTTTCGCCTGGCTTCTTTTTCCATTGCCCGGCATTGGTAAAGCCCTCTTTCACAGCACCTGATCCTTCTAGGCTTGGGTCAGAATATCGCGGAGAAGAGGACGGGGCGGTCGGCCCCGATTGTGCCGGGCCAGAGATACTGGTTGCGGCACTTTCTGACGTGTTTTGAGGCACCGCTGCATTCGGCCTCATGCGGTTTGCACTTACACCGCTGTTTGGAATTGACGGTGTTGTCCGGCCGTTTACACTCGGCTCGAAGCCTGTGTAACTCCCTGTGAACGCTGATTTTTCGCCTGAGCGTCCGCGATTGCGATAGAACCTGTGCGCGCCGATTGTCCCCACATGGTCAAGGGAACTGGCCCAATAAGGATTAACCCAAAGCGTATGGTAATGGGTCGCGTGGCCAATGGGCGCATAGACACTGCCTGACAAAGCTTCAGATGCAAGCTTGCGGGCCTTTTCCCAGCTGTTCCCACGTGCCGGCCGCGCCAAGCTGCCGTCACATGTGAAGCTAAACTGGCAACCTGTGCTGCGCTGTGACCCTTCATAGACTACACCGCAGACACTGCCGGGCCAGCTTGGGTGTGCAACACGGTTCAGCACAACTTGTGCAACAGCGCGTTGTCCTGCTGTGCTTTCACTGGCGGCTTCGTACCAGATCGCCTGGGCCATACAGTCCAAGGCACGCAAATGGCCTTGGCCTGCGGCTGATGAAAAGAATGGGCGCGCTGCTGGCCCTGCATCAATCGCAGAGCCAAGCTGGCGTGCGCCTTCCGCGCCGGTATCGAACGCGTCGATGGTAGGCAAAGCCAAAAGCGCATCTTCTGGCGGGTCGCCGAGGTAATAGAAGGCAGATCCTGGAAAACTCTGACCTGGCCGTTCAAATGGCAGTGCCGCATCGACCATTGCCCGCGTTGCAAAATCATCACCAGTTTGGGCCGCATCTCCGGGTAGAGCGCCAAATTCACCAGGCGCTGCCATCGCGGGAACAGCAATGGCAGCTGCGAGAAGCAATGCCCGTTTTTTGTAAGGTATGCTTTCAAAATGCTGCTTGAGCGAGCGTGAGCTGGTATCTCTAGGTTCTGGGTTCGCTATCTCGCTTGGCGAAGGCGCGGGCGATGGACGCGCGGGCGCTCCTATCGACATATTGGCGCGTTCAAAGATGCGAGCTTGGGTCATTTTGGCGTGGCTTTGGGTTCTGTATCTTGGGGCGGTTATAATTTCAGAGCGGCCATAACGCACCGCGCTTTAGCGCGTAACGCGCAATCGCGCACCGCGCGAGTAAACATATGCAATGCGTGGCCATTAGAGACAAGTTCTTGCCATTCGTTAACAGCGCTCTTGGATGCTTTGTCAAAGTGCCTTCTTGCCCGCACGAAGCTGTCCGCGTAACGCGAACACACAAGTGATGGGACATCCGGCAGAGCAGCAATTTGCGCCCGCAATTCAAAGAGCGCTGGCAGGGCTTATCGCGCTGATGCTTGCCGCGTGCAACGATATGCCGGCCGAAGATGGCGCAGGCTACTCAAACACATCGGGCCCTCGCATTGTCAGTCTTAACCCTTGCCTTGATGCAATCCTTGTCGAAATTGCTGAAAGTGAGCAAATCCTTGCCTTATCGCACTACAGCCGCGATCCTTCCTCAAGCTCAATTGACGCCCAGATCGCTGAGCGTTTTGATGTCACGGGCGGTACAGCAGAAGAAATCATCGCACTTCGGCCTGATATTGTCTTCGCAAGCACGTTTATCCCGCCCGCAACCAAGGCCGCGCTTGAACGGTTAGATGTGCGCGTTGAAACCTTTGGCAGCCCGGTAAGCCTTGATGATAGTCTGGCGCAAATAGAACGGCTGGCAGCTTTTGCCGGGCGAGAACGAGAGGGAAAGGCGTTAAAATCAAAGATCATGCGCGATGCGCCCGTATTAAGCGCCGAACCTGCTGCACCAAGCGCACGAGTAAGCGTTATGCTTTGGCAGCCGGGGCAGATCGTTGCGGGACAAGCCTCGCTCGTGTGGGAGCATTTGGGCCGCTTTGGTTTTTCCAATCATGCTGAGAAAATGGGTCTTCACCAAGCCGATCATGTCACTTTAGAGGCAATCCTGGCTGATCCACCTGATCTGCTATTGGTTGCCGGGAATTCCGACGGACAAACGCACCCATTGCTGCGCGGTCTGGAACAAACGCGCGTTGCCCGGTTTGAGCCCAATCTGTTTTATTGCGGAGGGCCAAGCATTCCAAAAGCATGGAAAAGGCTCGAGGAAGTTCGGATGGACTATATGCTGAACCCGCCGGGCATTCAGGAGCAAGGAGCGGGGGAAGTGCCGGGGCATCATGCGCACTAACCTGATCCTTGGTTTGCTGCTTTTAGCTCTGGTCCCGCTATCGCTGCTGGCCGGGCGCGTTTGGGTTGATCCCGCCTACATATCAGAGGCGGGAGCAAATGCCGGGCTTATAGTGATGGAGCTGCGCTTGCCACGCGCAGTGCTGGCGTTGTGTATCGGGGCAGGGCTGGGCGCTGCGGGTGCGGCCATGCAAGGGTATTTGCGCAATCCGCTCGCTGATCCGGGCCTTTTTGGGATCGCTCCCATGGCGGCCTTGGGAGCGGTGGCATGGTTGCGCATGGGCGCGGTTGTTCCTGCAGGATTTGCAGCCTTTGGGCTTCCAACTTTTGCTCTTGGCGGAGCGGCTCTTGGCATGGCCTTGCTCGCTGTGATCGCTGGTCGCACTGCTTCAGGGGCAGGCGGAGGGATTGCGCTATTCACTCTGGCAGGATTGATGATTGCCAGCCTTGCCGGCGCGCTGACCGCATTGGCCATTACGCTTTCGCCTAATGCCTTTGCGATGAGCCAGGTTGTGCTTTGGCTCAATGGCGCTTTGACAGATAGATCATGGAATGAGGTCTGGATTGCTGCCCCGTTAATAGTCCTGGGTATTGCGGTCCTCATGCTTGCATCGCGCGCGCTGGATGCGCTGACTTTGGGTGAGGAAGCCGCGCGATCAATGGGTGTTGATCCGCGCCGCCTTTTGATCCTGTTAGTGGTTGGCGTGGGGCTTACGGTGGGTGCTGGCGTAGCGGTGGCGGGCATTATCGGATTTGTCGGGTTGATCGTTCCTCACCTTGTGCGCCCCTTCACAAACCGGATGCCTTCAAGCCTGATCTTGCCGAGCGCTTTGGCGGGCGCAGCTTTAGTGCTTATCGCTGATAGCATTGTGCGGATATTGCCTCTGATTACCGAGCTTCGCCTCGGCATTGCTCTATCGCTGATTGGCGCGCCTTTCTTCCTGTGGCTTCTTATTCGCATGCGGCGGGGGCAAATATGAGCGTGCTTCGCGCACAAAACCTCTCGGTCCAGCGCGGCGGTGTGCGGGTGTTACATGATATTTCCGCGACGTTTGAACCGGGCCAGATCACCGCAATTGTCGGCCCTAATGGCGCTGGTAAATCGAGCCTCCTTATGGCGTGCGCAGGCTTGCTGGAGAAAGAGACGGGAGCGGTGGAACTCGCTGCCAAGCCGCTTTCATCATACAAGCATCGCGACCGTGCAAAGCTGATCGGGTACCTGCCTCAATCAGGGGAGATCGCATGGGATGTGACGGTTGAGGCTCTCGTGAAACTTGGACGAATGCCGCATGGCGATGGCCATTCAGACCAGGGGCAACAAGCGATTGATGCAGCGCTTTTGGCTCTCGATTGCGAGACTTTGCGCCATCGCCGCGCGCATCAGCTTTCGGGCGGCGAACGCGCGCGCATTCTGCTTGCCCGTGTTCTTGCTGGCGAGCCACAATTCATTCTCGCTGATGAGCCCCTGGCCGCGCTTGACCTTGCCCATCAGATGAACCTTGTTACTCATCTCAAGGCTTGCGCAGCACTCGGAATGGGTGTCGTCCTGGTCCTGCACGATCTTGCCCTTGCGATGAACCATGCAGACCGCATCGTCGTTTTAGACAAAGGAAAGCTTGCGGCCAACGCCGCTGCACCCGATGCCCTGTCGAGCAAGATCATTGCCGATGTCTGGGGCGTAAATACGCAATGGACCGGACGGACAGGGGCAAGCGCGCTGATTATGGAAAGCCAAACCAACGCTTGATGCCAATCACCGCTCGCGAGCGGGATCATGGCAGGCCGGTCAAGGCCAAGCGCCATCAACTCACACGCGAACGGTCTCTTAAACGATTATGCAAAACGGCTAAGGTGCGACCCGAAAGGCGTCAGCAAAGACTCGCAAAGAGATCAACAAAGTACGGGTTTCTGCGGGTTTCACGACTTTAGGTTTTCTATAGGCCTCCCACCGGGGATATCAAAAATTCTTCTAATAATCATACGTAAAGCTGATTTTAGAGTGCACCGATGATTGTTAAATCGTGTTAAGTCATCAGCTCGCCCGCGCATTGTTGAGTTGCCAGAAGTCAGCTCCTATCGTTTGACGAAGTTGCGCAACATGCCCATCCAACCCGACCTTTTCGAACAGACACCAGCCGATTGTCCCGCAAGCGAAGCTGATCGGCGCGCGCTGATCGAGCAATGGTTTGCTCTTACGAGAGACCGGCTGCCGATGATGGCAAAGACGCACGATTGGCCGATCCACCTGGATCATTGCTTTATGCGAGTGCTGCTCGACAATGCCTGCGAGGGCATGTGGCGCGAATTTTTTGCGGCGCCAGCTTATCGGAATGCGCCGCTGGAAGTGTTGGAGCGAGCGGTTGCCCTGGGTGAAGCGATAGCGACAGACGAGGCGGATGTGTGGAAACTGAACGCGCGGTCGCTGGAATGGCGCGCGAAGGGGGTTGCTCTGCGCGCAGTGAGGGGCGATGCTGCGAGCGATGGAAGTAGAGATCACGTCGCGTGAAGAATTGCTTGCTTGGTTGGAGGGCCGACCAAGTGAATGGTCTCAATTGATTGCTTTGCGCAGCACTTTGAGGGTTATCCCGTTTGTATGTGATGTCGACTTGTATCCGGACCGGCGTGTAGACGCTCGCTTGCCCCTGATGACACTTCGCGCGATCTCAATTTTATTTGGCGGGCGCAAATATGCAGCTGATGTTATTGGACTTATCCACGCTGCAACTGCCGCTTCCAATTCGGCTGCCGGGGCTGTCAATAATGACGCAAAGAATGATGAAAACCCTTACCGAGTCTATTCCGCTGTCAGCGCTGCCGCAATTGCCGTTCGAGCCGTTGCCGTCATCGCTCCCGAAGCTCCCGACGCCTCTGCAGCCTCTGCTACTGCCAGCACTGCCCATGCCGCCGCTACCAATGAAAAGGCTATCTGGGACGCAATCGATGGAGATTGCCGAGCCTTACAGTCGGAGATTACGCCAGAAGCCCTCGAGATTACCCATCTTTGGCGGACCACACACAAGTGGTTTCAAGAGAGCTGGGTCCGGGCAGCGCGTTGGCTCTCTCGCCCCCAAGACGGTTTCGCGATCTGGCGCGAGTGGTATTACGGCCGCCTCGAAGGTCTTCCTAACGCCTTCGCGGGATTTGACGATGCAGCGGACGAGAAGTTCTATCGGTGGATAATTGAGCAAGACGATAACTGGTGGAGCCGCGCGCCTGCGGAGGTAAACGCCGAGATCACCGCGTTTGTTGATGCGCTAAGACTTTCCAACAAAAGTCCAAAAGCGAGCAAAGGCACTCCGATTAAGAAGGCAGAGGCTGAACAGCTAAACCTTCAGTCCATTGTGAGCCGCCTAACCGCTAGCGAAACTTCCACCCAAATTCTCGCCGCTGAAGATATTCCGAAACTTAAGGCAGCCCTCAAAGAGACACGGGAAGCTTCACTGTATGCGCGTGATGAGTTGGACCGGCCTAGTATTGGTCACAATTCCGGCGCGTTCGCGGATGTTGGCCCGGTTGATGGGCTGACAATTCCTGCGGATTCAGTGAGCAAAATTGGGGAGCAGTTGAAAGCTATCGAGGCACGCTTGCTTGCGCTGCAAGAGGACTTGGAGAAGCCGCAGCCCATGAAGGGAGAGATAGCCAAACAGGGAAAGGGCATCGCTGAGCGTCTGGATGCAATTCGCAAGATTTCTCCTGAGTTTTTCAAAGGGTTTGAATCGCAGCTTGGCAAAGGGTTGGCCATCGGGCTTGCTGCTGGAGTCTCTGCAGGGGTTGCGCTGTTATTCACAAAGCTGCCCAGCCTGCTTCACCTTCTTGTGTCTGCCGTTGGCGGATAGCTGCTCTAGCTTAGCAGATGTTTCGCCAGAATTCGGGCAACCATCTCGATCCTCGCGCGTTGAAAACCGGGGCGCGGTGACCATTTGGGGGATACCCTTCGCAGGGGCTGCCTACGCCTCTTTACTTATGCGAACATTTCCGGAACACAGCGCCGTATGTCCCTTACCAAAATCTCCGTTCGTGGTGCCCGTGAGCATAATCTCAAAGGCATTGATATCGATCTGCCGCGCGATAGCTTGATTGTTGTCACGGGGCTTTCCGGCTCGGGCAAATCCAGCCTCGCGTTCGATACGATCTATGCTGAGGGGCAGCGACGGTATGTGGAATCGCTGTCGGCCTATGCGCGCCAATTCCTTGAGATGATGCAAAAGCCCGATGTGGAGCATATTGACGGGCTTTCGCCTGCGATCTCCATCGAGCAAAAGACGACGAGCCGCAATCCGCGATCAACCGTTGCGACCGTCACCGAGATTTACGATTACATGCGGCTTTTGTGGGCGAGGGTGGGCGTGCCCTATTCGCCTGCGACAGGAAAGCCGATTGAGGCTCAGTCCGTCTCGCAAATGGTCGACCGGGTGATGGAACTGCCCGAAGGCACGCGCGCCTATCTGCTCGCGCCGGTCGTGCGGGGGCGCAAGGGTGAATACCGCAAGGAAATGGCCGAGTGGCAAAAGGCAGGTTTTACTCGCGTGCGGATCGATGGGGAGCTTTATCCGATTGAGGAAGCACCCGCGATTGATAAGAAATTCAAGCACGATATCGAGGTTGTGGTTGACCGGCTGGCGGTGAAGTCCGGACTGGAGACGCGGCTGGCGGATTCGTTTGAGACAGCTTTGAAACTGGCCGAAGGGCTGGCTTATGTGGATTTAGCAGATGGCGTCGTGCCGGGCCGCGAGGATGAGGCGGATTCCGGCGGCGCGATGAAAGGCGCCAAAATGAAGGGGGTGGGCATCCCTGCGAACCGCATTGTCTTTTCTGAAAAATTCGCTTGTCCGGTATCAGGCTTCACCATCGAAGAGATTGAACCGCGCCTGTTCTCGTTCAACTCCCCCCAGGGCGCGTGTCCGACATGCGACGGTATTGGCGAGAAACAGCTTTTTGATGAACAGCTCGTGGTGCCCAATGAAGCGCTCACTTTGAAACAGGGCGCAATCGCTCCGTGGGCCAAGTCAAATCCGCCATCGCCATATTACATGCAAGTGTTGACCAGTTTAGCCAAAGCCTATGATTTCACTATCACAACTGCGTGGAAGGATCTCGAACCCGATCAGCGCATGATTATCCTTCACGGCACAGGCGGAATGCCAGTGCAGCTGACGTTCAAGGATGGGCGCAAAAGCTACACCGTCAACAAACCGTTTGAAGGCGTGATCGGCAACTTGAACCGCCGTATGCTGCAAACCGAAAGCGCGTGGATGCAGGAGGAGCTGGGCAAGTTCCAAACCTCGCAGCCATGCGAGGCTTGCGGGGGCAAGCGCCTCAATGAAAAATCGCTTAGCGTGAAAGTGGCAGGCACCGACATAGCAGAGCCTGTCGCGATGAGCGTGTCTGATGCAAAGGAGTGGTTCCTAGCGCTTGATGACAAGCTGACCGATCAGCAATCGCAGATCGCAAAGGCTATCTTGAAAGAGATCAATGAAAGGCTGGGCTTTCTCGATAATGTCGGCCTTGATTACCTCAACCTCGACCGCACCAGCGGCACTTTGTCGGGCGGGGAAAGCCAACGTATCCGTCTTGCCAGCCAAATCGGCAGCGGGTTGTCAGGCGTGCTTTATGTCTTGGATGAGCCCTCCATCGGCCTGCACCAACGCGATAATGACCGGCTCCTTGAAACGCTCAAACGCCTGCGCGATCTGGGCAATACCGTTATCGTGGTTGAGCATGATGAGGATGCCATTCGTCAGGCAGACCATATCGTCGATCTCGGCCCGGGAGCGGGCGTGCGCGGGGGCGAAGTTGTGGCGCAAGGGACGCTGAAACAAATCCTGCGCTCCAAAAAATCGCTCACTGCCGATTACCTGACAGGGCGGCGTGAGATTTCGGTCCCTGAAAAACGACGCAAAGGCAATGGCCACAAGCTGACGGTGAAGGGCGCGGTCGCAAACAACCTCAAGAACGTGTCTGCCTCCATTCCGCTGGGCACGTTCACCTGCATCACCGGGGTGAGCGGGTCGGGCAAATCATCCTTCACGATCGATACGCTGTATGCTTCGGCTGCGCGCGTGCTCAACGGGGCGCGGATCATTGCGGGCAAGCATGACAGCATCAAGGGTCTCGAATATTGCGACAAGGTCATCGAGATTGATCAGTCCCCCATCGGCCGCACGCCGCGATCTAACCCTGCCACATACACGGGCGCCTTCACCAATATCCGCGACTGGTTTGCAGGCCTGCCTGAAAGCCAAGCGCGCGGTTATAAGCCAGGGCGTTTCAGCTTTAATGTGAAAGGGGGACGCTGCGAGAAATGCACCGGCGATGGTCTTATCAAGATCGAAATGCACTTCCTCCCCGATGTATACGTCACGTGCGAGGAATGCGGCGGAAAGCGTTATAATCGTGAGACTTTGGAGGTGAAATTCAAAGGCCTCTCCATCGCTGATGTGCTCGATATGACGATTGAGGATGCGGAAAGCTTCTTCAAAGCCGTCCCCCCGATCCGCGACAAAATGCGGATGCTGAACGAGGTGGGGTTGGGTTATGTAAAAGTCGGCCAACAGGCGACCACTTTGTCAGGCGGTGAAGCGCAGCGGGTGAAGCTTGCCAAGGAACTGGCGAAACGATCAACCGGCCAAACGCTTTATATCCTCGATGAGCCGACGACTGGCCTTCATTTTGAAGATGTGCGCAAATTGCTCGAAGTTCTGCACCGCTTGGTGGAGCAAGGCAATTCGGTCGTGGTGATCGAGCACAATCTCGACGTGATCAAAACAGCCGACTGGATTGTGGACCTAGGGCCAGAAGGCGGCGTGCGCGGCGGTGAGATTGTCGCTGAGGGCACGCCGGAGAAGGTTGCGCAAGAACCGCGCTCGTTTACGGGGCAATATTTGAAGTCGATGCTGGAGAAGGGGGCTAGTGCTTCTCGTGAGGCGGCGGAGTAAGCGAGCGTTCGATTGGAAAACTCGACGAGCTAAGGGCGCTTCTCAGCTATGCTAGTAAGTCGCGCAAATCAGGCCGCGATTTGTGGACAGCGACATAATTGCAAAAGCTAAACTCTTCCATCGTCCAGTTGTACTTGCGAAAGTCGACATTGCGGGGGAAGACCTTGCCGATCCAGTAATCGGGTAGTAGCTCGTAATAGTCGCGGACGATGAATTTGGAGCCGGTGTTGAATGCGCCAAATTCAAATTGGAGCGCGGCAACTGTGCCTTTGGCGAAGAGACGCCGGCCGCCTTGAATGACTTTGAATTCGTGGCCCTCGACGTCGATCTTGAGAAAGTCGATCGCGTCAATTCCTGTTTCTTCGCAATAGGCATCCAAAGTGCTGATATCGGCAGTGAATTTCACTGATCTGTATTCGGGATGACGCTTGGAATAAGAGGTGAGTTGGTTGTTCTCAGGGTAATAATACATGTCGAGAGTGCCCGGCATATCAGATAACCCGTAAGTCACCAGATTGACCCGGCCATTGGCAATGCTGCCCTCAAGATTGCCGCTGAATTCCTGCGCAGTTTCAGGAGCGACTTCGAAAGCGTGGACAGTGGCTTGGGGGAATGATGCGAGAACTGCCTTGGTGTATTCTCCGACATTGGCGCCGACATCAAATACGGTTTTGAGATTGGCAGGCGCAAGGCGTTTCAAAACTTCAGCTTCGCCGTTTTCGTGAAACTCGCTGCCGCGATTGTTTACGGCATCATCTATAAAGGTTGCAGCCTTGTGCAGCGCTCGCACGGGCAGGGCGGTGCGGTTGGTCGCAAGAGTGAGGAAGACGCCGCGTTTGGCTTTGCCAAGTATGCCCAATATTACCCCCTATGGCGTCTTTTCGGTCGCAGATCTGGCGTGCTCGCACTGCGCGAACGACGCAGCCCCATAGCAAGCACGGCAAATCCGATGATGGTGGAGAAATGCATGGTCTCAAATCCGATGACCTCAAACTGCAATTTCATGGAAAAGAACACGATCAGAGCAGCGGCCATCACCAAGGGGATCGACGGAGTTAACAGTGCGCGCAGGAATACGCGCGCCGCTGCATAGATCCATACGGCGGCGAAAACTGCCATGCCAACCCAGCCAGTGTGCACGCGGATTTCCATAAAGGTGTTGTGGAAGTTGAAGCCCATGCGCGTCGAGATGCCCATCATCTTCCAAAGATGTTCTGCATCTAGATTGCCGTGAAGCCAAAAAGCGTTGTAGCCGATGCCAAGCACCGGGTTTTCCGCCATGATTGTCCGGCCATATCTCCACAATTCCACCCTGCCTGTTAGCCCGCGATCTTTGCCGCTTGCATCGAGGAACAGCTCAAATAGCGGGGCCAGCCAGAAATTCATTGTCGCAATCGCGGCTACCACCACAAGGATTACTCCGATCAATATGCCGGTGCGCGCTTGTATCTCTAGCCTTCGCGATACAAGAAACAGTACAAGGCAGCCAGCAGCCACCCCGGAAGAGACCAGAGCAGACGTTGCCTTGGCCATGTATAAGTTGAGCAGAAGCAGTGGCATCAAACCAGCGCAGAAAACCGCAGCAAGCCAGCGCTTCTCTTTTGCAAACAAGGCGCCCGCAGCAATGGTTGCAATCATCGCCAGCCCCGAAAAATCGCCGAACTGGTTCTTGGACCCTGCAAGTCCAGCAAACGCATCTCCTGCCCCTTCGCCCCAAGTGACCATGCGTCCAAAAGCGGTGCTCATAATACTGTAAAAGGCGAGCGCGATGAACATTCCGATCACGAAAGAGCGCGCACGCACGCCTCCACCCAGGATCAGCCCGCCGAAGACCGTCAACGTGTATACAACCGCGTAATAGAACGTTGTCGAGGGCACACTCGACCAAGCCGCGGACAGGCAGACAAAACCGGGCAGCAGCATTAGTGGCCAACACTGCGCTAGCATTGGATAAATCCGTTCCCAGCGCAGCACGCAAAACGCCCCGACACAGCCGATAATCAACATCGGCGTGAGAGGCCCTATCTGGAGGTTGAACAGCATGGCCGCGACCACAATCGAGACCAACGCAGTGTCGATCGCAGCCATGCGCCTATCAATTGCAAAGTCAGCCTTTTCAGACGATTTCTGGGGCGCAATGGATTTGCGTTTGGCTGTTTGCGGCCGTGCGGTGGGATAGCGCGTGGCTATGGGACGGGCTCCTGAGCGGGTGGATGTGTGGTTAACGATCTCTCATGCATTCCTGCCAAATGCCAGTATTTTCCGTCCGAGCGACCGGTTTGAATTGGAAGGTCTCGCTATTTGGCGTTCCCAGCGATCAAGAGCCGGGCTCTTGTGCTCGCTACTGCACGATCTGGAGCTTAACGCGCGCATGTCCGGTCGAAATCAGGCCGATTTTCTTAGCAGCCGCTCGCGACAAATCGATTGTGCGCCCGCGGATAAACGGTCCGCGATCGTTGATCCGCACTACGACTGCGCGCCCATTGCGAGCATTTATCACCCTGACTTTCGTGCCGAAGGGAAGTGATTTGTGCGCTGCTGTCATAGCTCGCATATTGAAGCGCTCGCCATTTGCGGTGCGGCGGCCATGGAAGCGTTTACCGTAATAGGAAGCAACGCCTGTGCCCAGATTGCGCACGGTCTTTCCGCCCAATGGCTCCCGCTTCTCTCGCTTGGGCTCGAATGTCTCAAGATCAACTGCACTTGGCGGGATCCGCAAATCTGGTGCAGTGCTAGGCAGATAAGGCTCAAAGCTATCTCTGAAAGAGGGTGGTGGAGCCGTGATCTGCGTCGTTGACTGCGCTGCACTTTGTGATTGGCTAAGCAGCATGGCTACTGCCAATGCCGACGATACAGCCATTCTGGAAACTGCGCGCTGCCGATGGTGGCTATGCGGCCTATGCGTGTTCATGCTCTCTCCCGTCACCGGGAAAACATAAACGGCGCTTTGCTGGTATTGCAATTGGCACGAGGCTGTTTTGAGGCAGAATAGATGCTCTCTGCGGCAAAAGTGCCATATTTGTTGAATCTGGTATCGTGTCGTGTGCAATGGTCGAGGGAGCACGAATCGGGCGAAGAACTTTAAGGCCCCAAAGCAAATGGGGCCAGCATTGCTGCTGACCCCACTCTCACCAGCGCGTGGACGCTTCGGTTTCGTATCTCTGCCAGCAAGCTGGTTTCAACCCGTTCCATAAAGCGCACTTGGCGCCCGATGTTGTCCCCTGTCGCGCATTACCCGAAGGCTCTGCAAGCGTCAGGTTTTCGCACCGGTGCTCGCACCGGCATCCGATCTTTCCTATTCGTCCGGTTTCATATGCATTCAGCCGAAGCCTTTCGCTCATGTCCGTTTCGCGTCGGTCAAATCGAGATCAAATCGCCCTAGCGTCTGCTCTTTCAAACGGTTGCATGCCGGTTTGACCCGAATGCCCCCTCAATCGCGGACAAGCTTTTTGATCTTAACGGAGATGCAGCTTCGCACTTTCCTCAAACAATCCGACTTGCATCCAGCCGAGGCCTTTTGCTTGTCATCTCTCAGACAGCGCGTGGACAGCTACCACCGTATTCAAGTGACTTAAAACTTCAATTCAAACAAAGTCTTGCGACTGATTGTTTTGATGTTTTCTGTCTCAAGAACAATTAGAAATTGGGCTTGAAATGTGATTTCGGCAAGCCCTGGAACCCCGACTTATCCACTTTTGACCAGATCACTTGTGGACGAGGGTGGACAACTCAACAGCTCATCGCATTGAAGCGTTTTGCTCCTGATTTGGAAACCTGAAGAAGTACCTTTTGCGGCAAAACCGGCAATCATATTATAGCGCGGCAGGCGCGACTCGGTCCGGCACGACTTAAGAATTGCCCGAGCTAACGAGTTGCGCTCCAAGGCGTTCCCGGTGGGGCTAACTTCGGTCCCGCTGGGCAAGCAGTTTCAGCCTCAGCGCATTTAGTTTGATGAAACCTTCGGCGTCGTGCTGGTCATACGCACCTGCATCATCTTCGAAAGTCACATGCGCTTCGGAATACAGCGAGTGTTCGGACTTGCGGCCCACGACCGCTGCGACACCTTTGTAGAGCTTCAGCCGCACAGTGCCGCTCACTTTGGCTTGCGAGTGGTCAATGGCAGCCTGAAGCATCTCGCGTTCGGGCGCGAACCAGAAACCATTGTAAATCAGCTCTGCATATTTGGGCATCAACTCATCTTTAAGATGCGCTGCGCCGCGATCCAGCGTGATTTGTTCGATCCCGCGATGCGCACGCGCATAAATCTCGCCGCCCGGAGTTTCGTACATGCCGCGCGATTTCATTCCGACAAAGCGATTTTCAACCAGATCAAGGCGTCCAATGCCGTGTTTGCGGCCCAGCTCATTAAGCGCAGTCAGTAATTCGGCTGGCGTCATCGCAGAGCCATTCAAGGAAACACCATCGCCGCGCTCGAAGCCAATTTCGATGTATTCTGGAGAGTCGGGCGCTTCTTCTGGGTGACCGGTCCTTGAATAGACATAATCGGGCGTTTCCACCCATGGGTCTTCGAGCACTTTTCCTTCTGACGATGTGTGGAGGAGGTTTGCATCGTTGGAAAATGGCGCTTCGCCGCGCTTATCTTGTGGTACGGCGATCTGATGCGCTTCGGCCCATGCAATCAAGGCTGTACGGCTCGTCAGATCCCATTCGCGCCACGGCGCGATAACTTCAATGCCTGGGTCAAGCGCGTAGGCTGACAGTTCAAAGCGCACCTGATCGTTGCCTTTACCCGTCGCGCCATGAGCAATCGCATCCGCGCCCGTTTCATGCGCAATCTCAACCAGGCGCTTTGAAATCAAAGGCCGGGCTATCGATGTGCCAAGCAAATAATCGCCTTCATACCGAGCATTGGCGCGCATCATTGGGAAAATATAATCACGCACGAATTCTTCGCGCAGATCTTCGATAAAGATGTGGTTGTCGGGAATACCCATAGCGCGCGCTTTATCGCGGGCAGGCTCAATTTCTTCGCCTTGGCCAAGGTCTGCGGTAAAAGTCACAACTTCGAGACCACGCTCAACACTCAACCATTTGGCGATTACCGATGTATCGAGGCCTCCGGAATAGGCGAGTACGACCTTTTTAATGTCAGACATAATAAACCTTCTTTACCGTTTGGGCGCGGCTAGCAGGGGGCAGGGCACACAGCAACGATTTCAAGAGGATTGATGTGTAACTACTTGCACTGTGATTTTGCAGCACCAAACTATTGTGCAGCATTAAGGGAGGGAACTGAATGCTGGCAATGTGGTCCAAAGCGCGCGAGCTTGCCGAAATGGCACCGCCGCAGCGTAATCGCTGGGTCGATTTTCTGCGGGCTGTATCCATCCTTGCTGTGGTTTTTGGTCACTGGCTTATGGCGGGGCTCTATGTCGATGAAAGCGGCGGATTGCAGCGCGGTGACCTTTTGAGCGTCTCGGGGTGGGCACATTGGCTCACTTGGGGCTTTCAAGTCATGCCGGTCTTCTTCCTTGTTGGCGGATATTCCAACGGCGTGAGCTGGGATGCTGCTTTGCGTAAAGCAGCGCCCGGACAGACAGGCGTCTATCGTGATTGGTTGGCGAGCCGGGTTCAGCGCCTGATTACGCCGACGTTTCCGGTCTTGCTGCTTTGGGCAGTGCTGGCGCTGGTGATGACGCAAGTCGGCCTTGACCGCGCTCAGATCCGCATGGCGACAGAAGCGGCGTTGATCCCTGTTTGGTTCCTTGCAGTTTATCTAATTGTGACTGCGTGTACGCCGCTTGCCAAGAAGGCTTGGGACAGGTTCGGGTGGCTGAGTTTCCTCATCTATGTACCCATCGCCATGGCAACCGATTGGCTGACCTTTTCAGCGGGCGTGCCGTACATCAATTTTTCAAACTTCCTGTGGGTATTCCTCGCAGTGCACCAAATGGGTTTTGCCTGGCGAGATGGGCGGTTTGACAATCGCGTGTTCGCGGCTGGGGTATTTGCCGCAGGCTTGGCCATTCTCATCTCAATCACAGTCTACGGCTTTTATCCTGTGTCGATGGTGTCCGCTCCGGGAGGGTTCTCCAATTCACTGCCGCCGACTTTGGCACTTTTTGCTTTGGGAGTGACGCAGGTCGGGTTGGTGCTGGCATTGGAGCCATTGGGGCGCAAGATGCTCGACAATCTCAATATTTGGACAGCGACAGTGCTGATGAACGGCATGATTATGACTGTTTATCTTTGGCACCTCACAGCTTTCGTGCTGGTAATGACGATTGTTTGGGTCGGCTTTGGCGGAGTAGGCCTTGATAGCGTTCCGGGCACGAGCGAATGGTGGGTGTCGCGCCCGTTATGGCTTGGCATATATATTATCGCTCTGCTTCCGATGATCGCGATTTTTGCACGGCATGAACGCACTTTCACCGCGATCAGAGGTGGGCGCACGGTTCCAAAGCTGCGCGTGGTGCTGGGTGTTTTGATGATTTGCATCGGGCTTGCAGCAACAGCAGCCGTAACGATTGCGAGCCCGGAAGGCGTGACGGGCGTGCGGTTGTGGGTGATAGCATTGCCATTGGTGGGCGCTGCGCTTCTGGGTTTTGGTCCGATTTACAGGCCAGTCAAAACCACCAAAGCGGACGAGGCGTAGAAATAACAAGCACCGTGCTTACCTCGACAAACTATCATCGCGCTTTACCTGAATGTAAAACGCTGTAGAGTTTCATCTCGCATTCAAATGCTAGGGCGCAAGCATCAAGCATTGAGGTCGCTTCCCGGTGATCGATCAGACAAAAGCTGAGCGACACCTTCACTGAGTAAACCATGGGCAGGCAGCATATGCCTGGTTCTGTGAAAGGGCGGGCGACATGCGGTATTCGATCAGGTTATCAGCGACAGGCGTAATTCTTGCCGGTTTTTTGCTGCTCTTGTTCGCACCGCAACCCTCAGAACAGGTTAAGGCGCGCTCGATGAGCCCAGCTCAAATCAGCGCGCTTATCCAGTATGGTTCTGCAAATTTTCCGCATTGCACCGATACCCGTAACACCTGTCTTGACGGCATTAAAAGGTGCGAACGCAATGAAGTGGCACGCGAGAAATGGCGCGCGAATTGCCTAGTGCCGCATCGCAATCGCTATGAAGAGTGCATTCGAACAGCACGGCCCAACCTTAACAATGGCTATGGCGCTGCATATCAGCGGGAGTACGGCAAGGCGGCTTGCAAACATCTTGCCAATTATGAAGAGACGCAATGCAAGCTGAAACGTGTCGATTGCGGAACTATCGGGCCGTGTATGCAGACATACAATCGCTGCGTTACGCAGAGCAGTAACATCGCTTTTGAGCAGGAGCAGCAAGAATTGCGAGCGCTTGAAGAAAGGCGCGCCGATGAAGCGGTGCGTTCGGCAAACAGCGCCTCGGTTTACGAGTTCCCTCCAAGCAGGACCATTTCGAATTCCAGAAATGGAAAGGGCGGGATCAATATGAAGCGTGCGGCAGCGAGTATGGCCCGGACGCAGGCTAAGCAGGCTGCCAAGGAAGAACGGCGTGAGCGCGCCCTGCAATATGCTCAAATAGGCAGCCTGAACGGGCTGCAGGGCTTGCTTGACGAAGGGCTGATCGCTGGCTTTTCAAACAAGGATGGCAACACTTTGCTTCACGCGGCGGCAGTGCCATCGCCATCGGTCAGTCTTGGAAACATCGAAATGGTGGAGCGATTGATTGAACTGGGAGTGGATGCCGATCGCAGCAATCGGTCGCATGAAACGCCCTTGTCGCTGGCTTTGGATAAACGCATCAAAACGAAAAAATACGCCCAATCAGATAGGTTGGCAAAGACGTCACCGTTTAAAAATCGAGTGCTCAATGCCTTGTTTGATGCGTCCAGAATTGTGCCCAAAGATGGCCGTGAGGGTGGCTTGACGCTTCTGCATGTGGCCGCGCTCGAATACGATGCGCTGCTGATCCAGAAGCTTATCGCCCGCAAGTTTCCCACCGATGTAACTGATGATCGCGGGCGCACCGCTTATGATATCGCTGTTACAAAGTCCGATGCGCTCGCATCGCTTTTCCCAGAGCATGCTGAAAAGGGCGGAGAAGTGGGCGCAGCGGCGGTCAAACGCACCGCTGAATGCAGCGATTTGCAGCTTGTGCCCGAAGATCAACACCCACGTTATCGTGCATTGGCGCAGCAAGGCATTCTGAAATTGTGCGATGCCGGATAGAGCTTTGCAAGATTACGCCGCGAGCAACCGCTTCTCTTCCGCCTCGATGTAGCCGCGCGTGATTGGCAGGGCATGGCGGCTGCGCGCGAACTGAATCTGATAATTGCACATGCTGCCATATTCAAAAACGGTCGCAGCACCGGATAGATAAAACGTCCACATTCTGAAGAACCGCTCATCATACATGGCGATCATTTTGTCTTTGTTCGCCATGCAGTTTGCATACCAGCAGCGCAGCGTCTTGCCGTAATGCAGCCGAAGCGTTTCGACATCGGTCGCAATCAGGCGGAATTTCTCTGACGAAGCAACTGTTTCGGACAGAGCGGGGATATAACCGCCAGGGAAGATGTATTTCCGGGTAAAGGCATCGGTGGACCCTGGTGATCCCATGCGCCCGATTGTGTGGAGCAGCATCGTACCTTCGTCTGTCAAAAGGTTGCCGCATGCTTCGAAAAAGGCATCAAATTGCGGCTGCCCGACATGTTCAAACATTCCAACCGATACGATCCGGTCGAATTTGCGCCCTGCAGCGGCAAAATCGCGATAATCAACGAGCTCAATGCTCACGCGGTCTGCCAGCCCCGCATCGCGCACTTTTTGCCGGGCAAGAGCAGCTTGTTCTTCTGACAAAGTGATACCTGTCACTTTGACATCGTAATGTGTGGCAAGAAATATCGACATTCCGCCCCAACCGCAGCCAATATCGAGCACAGTGTTGCCCGGCCTGATCGCGAGCTTTGCAGCGATATGCGCAAGTTTCGCGGTTTGCGCTTCGCCCAGGGTTTTCACGCCATCAGGCCAGTAAGCGCAGCTATATTGCCAATGTTCAGGATCGAGCATCAGCGCGTAAAACTCATTCCCGATATCATAGTGGTGCGCGACGTTCTTCTTTGAGGAAACGCGGTTATTCACGCGCTCAATTGCGAAACTCGCTTTGCCCATGACACGCCGGGTTAGGCTGGGAGCGCCGATATCTCCGCCCTTATCCCACGTGTTGTTTGACCGCAGCAATGTGACCAAATCCATCACATCACCGCTTTCGATAATCAACCGACCATCCATGAAAGCTTCAGCAGCACCCAGGCGTGGGTCCATGATGATATCGCGCGGAACTTTGCCGTCGGTAAAACGCACCACCACTTCGGGAAAGCCTTCCGCCGGTTCACCGAAAGTCTCCGCGCTGCCATCTGCAAAAACGACACCCAACCGGCCTTGTTTGACGCCAGAAGACAAAAACCGCCTGAGGAGGCCTTTACTCATCAACTTCTCCTACTTTTGTTAAATTCTGCTCTAGACCTTCGCGCGATAAATTACAGTGCTATCGGACAAAGTGAGGGGGTAAAATGATCGAAAACGAGATTATGCGAACTGAGGTTACGCTCGAAGAGTTTTTCGCCCGTCTTGGGTCGCTTGCAAAGCGAGAGTAAGCTCTGGCTTTTCTGAATTTCAGGAGGCGATGAACCGCAAGTATCCGGAGTGAACGCGCTAGATGCCTGCATACCATTGATAGCCGTATTCATCTTCCCAGAAGCCGCCTTTACCTTTGCCGATATCGGAGAGGTCAGCAACGGCCTCGATGGCCGTCAGGTATTTGGCATGTTTGTAGCCAAGCTGACGCTCAATCCGCATGCGTAGCGGCGCTCCGTTTTTCTCTGGGAGCGGTGCGCCGTTTAATTCGTGGGCGATGATGGTTTGAGGATGATAGGCATCGACCAAATCGACGCTTTCATAATATTGCGTCCCATACAGCACATCGGCGCACCAGAAGACGATGAAATTTGCCTCCGGCCTTATCTTTGCCTGATCTAAAAGTGTGCCAAGCTGCGGGCCTGACCATTGCGCAATTGCGCTCCATCCCTCGACGCAATCGTGCCGTGTGATCTGTGTGCGCTGAGGGAGAGATTTAAGCTCTGCAAGCGACAGCCGCAGGGGCTCTTCGACCAGGCCGCGTACCGAAAGTCGCCAATCTGGAAAACCCTTTGCCAGTTGGTCGCGATAAATATCGCTATCGACCGTGACAGAGCCATTCCCTTTAACATCGGGAGAGCGATCAGTTGGCGCATATTCGCGAGCCAGATTTTGTCGGGCGGCTAGTGTCCGATGGGCGGCGCGGTGCCAATCCTCTGCCGTGTCGAATACGGCGCCCGCCGCATCCGTTTTTCCCAATTCAGAGCACGCACCCGTACCAAGAGCGGCCAAGCCTGCGAGCAATCCTCTGCGCGGAATATCAGGCATCGAAATACCCTTTCTTCATTGCTCCTGCCCGGCCGCCTGTAATCATGTCGTGCACAAGCTTGCCTGCACCTCCTGCAAGAACCATCACGATGTGAAAAACAAAAAACGCGACCAATGCCCACGCTACGATAAAATGGATAGAGCGCGCCGACTGCCGCCCGCCTAGCAAATCCACCAACCAAGGCGCGGCAGGCTCAAAACCGGGACTTATTGCAAGGCCGGTGGCGATCATCAGTGGCAGAAAAATGCCGAGCACCACCCCATAAGCGAGCTTTTGAACACTGTTGTATTTTGCGCCGTCCAGTGTCTCGTGATCTCGTGGATTGGAGCGTAAAACATGCAACCATTGACGAGGCGACCAGTCGCGCGGACTTGTCACTAGATCCCGAAAGAAATGCCGGTTAACCAGCATCGCAATCCACATCAAAAGCAGCGCTATGCCAAACACCCACGCTGCGATATTGTGCCAATCGCGCGATGCAGCCAGGTTGTAAGTAGATGGCAGCGTTATCCACCCGGGAAACCGGATTACATGCAGCCAGGCATCGGCTGGATCATAGCCAAAATTGCCCCAGTAAAGGTGCCGATGCGCATTTGATATTCCGAGGCCTGACATGAACAGAACTGCCAACGCCGCTGCATTGATCCAGTGCCACAATCGGGTCGAAAGCGCGTGACGCTTCATGGCAATTGCTGCGCCAATTCGCGCGCCAGATAAATCACATCGCGATCCTGATGCATTGCATGTTGGCCGCTATCGATGAACAGGGTCTGTCCGCTCTTAAGAGCGCCTGTGACAAGAAATAGAGCCGCATCAACGATCTCATCTGCTCCTGTCTTGCGCTCAAGCAGATTGAGAGTGTGCGATACATCCGTTTCATCCTCGCTCTGGTCATGGCTGGCGAGGATCGCTCCGGGCGCAATACCGTAGATTCTGTCATGCTCGCCCGCTGCTCCCATCGTGAGCATCTTAATTGTCGATGCCAGAGCGTGTTTTGACATCGTGTAGCTGAAGAAATCGGGATTGGTATTGGCGAGCTTCATGTCGGTAATCTGGATCACGCAGCGCAAGGCTGCGCTCTGCGCAATGCGCAAATAGGCCTGAGCCATGCGGGTAGGGGCAAGGGCGTTGACTTGCATTGACTGTCTGTTCGTTGCGGGATCCAGTTTGGTTGCATCGTCATAATCAAAAACTGATGCTGAATTGATGAGGCAGCGCCAATCTGGAAGCTTTGATGCCAGTGCTTCTATCATGGTGACCGCTGCATCATCGTCATTGAGATCGCATTGCACCGTTTCAGCGGAAGGCAATTTTTCTGCCAGCTTCTCTGCTGGCGCGGCGGAGCTGTTGTAGTGAATGACGACGTGCCAACCAGCCTTCGCAAACCCTCGGACGAGCTCTGCTCCAATGCGCGTCGCTCCTCCAGTGACGAGAATTGCAGGGCGGGTAATCGGCAAAGCCATGAGAAGTGGCCTAACAGTCCGCAATGCGAGGTTCAATCCAACAAAAAAAGGCGCCGCCAATTCGGGGGTTGGCGGCGCCTTGCTGGAAGCGGGTGAGTGGTGTTTACCGGCAGCGTGCTCCACCGCGGTCAATCTCACGGCCAAGCACGGCGCCAAGCGCGCCGCCGAGCAATGTGCCAACGGTCCGGTCGCCGCGCGTATCGATTGCCCGGCCCACAAGTGCGCCGCCTGCAGCGCCGATAATCAGGCCGGTAGTGCCGTTGTCGCGCTTGCAATAGTAACGACCATCGCGTCCGCGCCAGACCCGGTCACCACGGCGAATCCGACGAGGCTCATTATAGCGGCCATAACGATCGTAACGATCGCGCTTATGCCGGCGACGATCCCGGTAATAATCATCTTCATCATCCCAATCTCTATCGTCAAAAGCGACGGTCTGGATGATCGGAGTGCTCCAGGCGATACTCTCGCTCCAAGAGGGGGTGGCATTTTCGGTAACGATATCTGCCGCTTGCGCAGGAGCGCTGATGGCGGCAAGTGATCCGGCGGCGGCGAGCAGTGCGATGGGCTTCATGATCAATTCCTTTCCCACCCAAAATTGGGCTGAGACCGATTTCGTTCAGAAAAGAATAATCAAACATGAACGGCCTGTTGGGGAAGTGTGCTCATCGGCCACCGGTTTTAAACACGCGACGAACCGAGCAAACCAACAGTTTTGTGCAATGTCTTATGGATGGGCTAAGCGATCATGCGAGTCAGGAGGCGACTCGATATGACTATGACGTGTGATCTGATTGATGTGTTTTGCGATGGACCGCTTAGCGGCAATCCGCTGGCTGTCGTGCGCGGTGGGGATGACCTTTCGGCCAATCAGATGTTGGCTATCACCCAATGGCTTGGTTTTTCTGAAACGACATTTCTTCTCCCACCGGTCGATGAACGCGCCGACTACCGTGTGAGAATTTTCTACCCAGGAGGCGAGCTGCCGTTTGCAGGTCATCCCACACTGGGCTCTGCTTTTGCCTGGCTGGAGGCGGGAGGTTCCCCGGCGAAGCAAGGCACCATCGTTCAGGAATGCGGCATCGGACTTGTCGAAGTGCGGGGGAATGGCGGCTCGTTTGCGTTCAAAGCTCCTGAACTACTCAAGCACGAACCGTTGACTGATGACGAGCGAGCAACTGCCATTCGCCTTACGGGAATTGATGATGATGCATTGGTTGAGGCTGTTCATGTCGTAAACGGCCCCAAATGGCAGCTATTAAGATTGCGATCGGCGGACGATGTGCTTCGTGCTGAGCCAGCGGCAAAAGCGCCATTGGGAACGGATATTGGCCTGGCGGGGCCCCATGGCGACGGACAGTCAAGAGATTGGGAATTGCGCGCTTTCTTCGCTGATACGCATGAGCGCTTTGTCGAGGATCCAGTGACCGGTAGCTTTAATGCCGGCGTCGCTATGCACCTGTTTGGTGCAGGTTTGGTCGAAGGCTCTTATATTGCGGGCCAGGGGCAAAATGTCGGTGCCGACGGGCTCGTGCATTGTGAGCGCGATGAAAGCGGCGCTATCTGGATCGGCGGGGAATGCCGCATGGTCACCAAACGCGGGGCGCTGACGGCGTTTGACTAGGCGAGTTTGGACTTTGCCTTTGCTCTCATGGTCGAGGCGAGGGGGGCTAGTTCGGCCAGTTCCTCAAGCTCATCGCGCGTCCCATTCCCCGCGACAAGTGCTTTGAAGACGCGCTTAACACTCCAGCTCTGATCGCCCAATTCGACCCTTTCCAACGTATCCCCAGCTTCGCACTCGCCGATCTCAATCACGCGGAAATACCAGCCTGATCGGGCTGAACTGACGATTGTCGCCGTCATGCCTTTGACACCAAAGCGATGATCGACCTTCCAGCAGGGTTGGCGCGGTTGGTTGATCTCAAGCAATGCAGTGCCCAGGCGGAAGCGATCACCGATGTGAACGTCGCTTTCTGAAATGCCGCTTACAGCAAGGTTAGAGCCAAATGCGCCTGGTTCGCTGAGCAAGGCAATGGCGGCCCCATCATCCAGCCATTCAGCCCAGAACGCGTGGTGATCGAGCGGGTAGAGATGCACCGCCTTTTCCGGGCCACCATGAACCCGGCGGTCGGCCTGCTCATCGCGGGCAAAACCTTCTTCAAGGATCTGTAACAAGCCTTCACGGGGGCGCTTCATGATCGCGCTCAATTCGGCGCCGTTAAAAGGACGCGCAGTGCCTGTGCAAATCGCTTCGAGCTTGTGTTTCATAGCTTTCTCACCGTCAAGGCAAGCCAGTCGCGCTGAGTGCCATCGCTGCCTTTGCCGGCAAACACCTCGCTGTCAACGCGCTCAAACCCCGCTTCATCATAGGTCCGGACCAACCAATCGGACGAGGGGAAATTGTGCAATCGGCCTAGCAAGTCGCGTCCCTCTCCCTCTCCCAATTTGTAGCTCGCATAGTGATATCCTCCGGGGCTCAGGGCGCGGTGAACGCGGGCGAGAACATCGGGGAGTTCTGCGCGCGGGCAATGAAGCAGGCAGGCATGGGCCCAGATCGCATCATATTCGCCCCGCGCTTTGAGCTGATTGAAAGGCATTAAACGCGCATTTACGTCATGGCGTTCATTGGCCTTGGCAACCATTGCCGGAATGCCGTCGGTCGCATCGAGGTCAAAGCCGCGTTCCTTGATACGCACAGCATCACGGCCCCCGCCGCAACCAAGTTCCAATACCCGAGCGCCTTGCTTAAGGCGATCAAGAAACCCATCCAGATGGCGCGAGTGGCTAATCGCCGAGCTCAACGAAAAGTGGGGGGCTTGTGACTGGTAAAAGTCAAACGTTGCGGGGTCGATGTTTTGGGTCACGCCCGTGCCTCTTGCTGGGTCTTGTCCTGTGCCAATTGGTGCGCGCGTTTGTTACATCCCGCGACCCAAAACAAAAGCCCGGCGAGACAATGGTCGCCGGGCTTTATTGGTTTCAGATGGGAGGCTCAAAAACCTCTATGTTTGCGCTTGAACTTGCCTTTCACTCCGCGATGATGATCGCGGTGGTCATTCTTGAAGTGATTTTCGCGATGATGCTCATCATGCTGGATGTGCTGGTTGTTATGGCGCAGCGTGTTGTCGTGGTGGAACCTGTCGTCGTGCAACCTATCGTGGCGCAACCTGTTGTAGCGGCGAAAGTTCTTTTTCTTCGCATGAATACCATGGTGTCGACCAAACCCTCTGTGACTACGGCTGCGAAATCCGCGGCGAAAGCTGCGGCGTTTGCCATAGTTCTGAGTGTCTTCAAAAATAGTTTGCGAACCGTCTGAAGCTTGTTCGGAAGTTTCTGAGTAAACGTGGCTTGCTGGGGCAATATCTACTGCCGCGATAGCAGGTGCACTCAATACAGCAGCTGCAGAAGCAATCATTAGGTACAAAGTCTTTTTCATAACACTTCCTCTCGTGATAACGTTTGTTCTATGTCACGATCAGTAGTTCGCCATGTGCGGCTTCGGTGTTACATTCCCTGGGTGCAAAAAACGCAATGGCTGTTTCGTCGGCACTTTGCGGTTCAGAGAATTGCGGGTCTCATGGGTCGGATGGCTAATATAGCTTCGGCTTATTCGCTTACGCCTCGCGCAAAGCTGTTTCGCGGTCTCTTTGAGCGCGGCTTTTCTTTTCCGCTGCCGTTTTTAGCTGACCGCAAGCTGCATCAATATCGCGCCCTCGCGGGGTGCGTACAGGCGCGCTAATGCCGCCTTCGAAAACGATATCGCTGAAGGCTTTGATCCGTTCAGGGGTTGAGCATTCATAGTCTGCTCCAGGCCATGGATTGAACGGGATGAGATTTACCTTGGCGGGTAGATCAAACTGGCGAAGCAAGCGCACCAATTCATGCGCGTCTTCATCGGAATCGTTCTTGTCCTTGAGCATCACATATTCAAACGTGATCCGCCGCGCATTCGAGGCTCCGGGATAGTCGGCGCAGGCCTGGAGCAGCTCTTCGATCCCGTATTTCTTGTTGAGCGGCACAATCTCGTCGCGCACAGGCTTTGTCACGGCATGGAGGCTGACTGCCAAGTTCACGCCGATTTCCTCGCCGCAGCGCTCCATCATTGGCACAACGCCGCTCGTGGAAAGTGTGATCCGTCGTTTTGACAGGCCCAAACCATCGCCATCCATCACCAGATGCAGCGCATCGCGAACATGATCGAAGTTATAAAGTGGCTCGCCCATGCCCATCATCACTATATTGGTCAGCAGGCGACCATCCGAGGTGTAATGCGCGGCGGTCTCTTCGTCTGCGAAATCCATTGCGCCTTTGGGCCATTCTCCCAGAGCATCGCGCGCGAGCATGACTTGTCCAACAATCTCTCCAGGAGTGAGATTGCGCACCAGCCGCATCGTGCCGGTCGCACAAAAAGTGCAGTTCAATGTGCAGCCAACCTGACTTGATACGCAAAGTGTGCCGCGCGTCTCATCGGGAATGAAGACCATCTCAAAATCATGGCCGTCATCGGTTCTAAGCAGCCATTTTCGCGTGCCGTCCGAAGAATGCTGCGCTTCGACCACGTTGGGCCGACCGATGACAAAGCGTTCTTTGAGCCATGGTCGCATGGTTTTCGCGATATCGGTCATCGCGTCAAAATCGGTCACACCGCGGTGATAGAGCCAGTGGAAAACCTGCTTTGAGCGCAGTTTGGCTTGGCGAGCATCCAAACCTGTGGCCTCAAACAGTTCGCGAATGCGAAGGCGCGGCAGACCAATCAGATCAACGCGACCATCCTCACGCGGCGTGATGTCACGCGCGACTGGAACGGGATCCACCTGTCCGGGGATCGACATGAGAGTAGTGTCTGTCATGGTGTTGGCCCGGGCATATAGGGGGCGTTTGCGCCTTTGACCAGACACGCGAGGTTATTGGTTGGAGCACCCAACAACGCTTGCATCCATCGCGGTTGCCACGCCTGCGAGGTTGTAACGGTCTGTGAAGCGATTGGCATTTGAGCTGAGCACGGACACGCTCATCAAAGATGCAGATCGCAAAGCAGCCGTAATCGCCGCATCCATCCGAGGATCTTTAGCCCATGCATCGCGACCTTTAGTGGCGAGTTCAAACGTCTTGCCGCCAATTCTGAGCCTGGCGTCCGATCCATCGCGGGCAGGGCGCGACAGGCGGATATGAAGCTGATTTCGCACATTGCGCTTGGGCCAAGTGCCAAGGCTTGCATACGTGCCTGCCTTTTTCGAATTGCGAGGTTTAGCTATGGCATAGCAGCGCGCCGCCCCATCATCGCGAAACGCGGCCCAATTGGAAAAAACGCCGAGCGAATCCTTCGCCGACAAGGGGGCAGCCAACACGGCAAACACACAGAGTGCGGCGAACCTAGTCATAATCAATCGCCATCACTTCCCACTCTTTGAGGCCGCCTGGAAGCCTTACCGTGCGCAAATCCCCGATGCTTGCGCCTTTCAGCGCTTTGGCGAGCGGTGAATTCCAGCCAATCCGGCCTTCACTCGCGTTCTGTTCATCATCGCCGACAAGCTGCACATTCTGGCGCGCATCATCTTCATCCGCGAGTTCGACCCTCGCGCCAAAGAACACGCGCGCCTTATCGGGCTGATTGGCGGGATCAACCACGCGGCAGACCTTCATGCGTTTTGCAAGGTATCCCAGCTCCCGGTCAATCTCGCGCATTCGTTTGCGGCCATACAGATAATCGCCGTTTTCGGATCGATCTCCATTGCCGGCTGCCCAACTGACGATCTCGACAATCTCAGGCCGCTCCTTCCCGAGCAATTGGTCGTAACGCGCCTTAAGCGCGGCCATCCCGCTAGGTGTGATCGGCGGTCCAGGTTTGCTCGCCATTCCTACCTCGCATTAGCGGAAGAAGGTTTCTATCTTGCGCGGCAGACCTGCCTGTTCAGGATACATATGGCTATAGGTGGTCGCATTACCGAGCACGTGCATGACATAATAGCGGGTTTCGGTAATTCCGATCTGCTCAATCCATTGCTGCCAGTCAATAGCGCCTGTGCGCGGGTCGCCATTGCGGCGGAGCCACTTATTCACGTTGCCCGGTCCTGCATTATAGGCGGCCACGGCGAGCGGATAGGAACCGCGATAGTAGTCCATCATTCGTGCGAAATAACCATCGCCCAATTGTATGTTATAGGATGGGTCTGAATAAAGGTTTGCCGACATATATTGGATGCCCATTTTGCCTGCCTGTTCGCGCGCTGTGCCGGGCATAAGTTGCATCAGCCCTCGTGCGCCAGCATGGCTTGTTCGAGTGCGGTCAAATTCGCTTTCCTGTCTGCTGATTGCGTGAACCATGGTCCAATCATTGACGCGCGGCGTGGGGTAGGTGGGATAACCAATTCGCTCAAAGCCTTTGAAACCATTTGCGCTCGCTTCCGCGCCTACAACGACTGCCAATTCAGGCATGTTCAGATCGATTGCAAGCGCGTGCGTTAGCTGCAATTCCTCAGGGGTTTCTGCATCGTTTGCGATCGCCTGGAAAAACCGCCTCTCGGTTCGCCAGTCGCGGCGATTGGAAGCAATGGTTCGCAGAGCAGTCGTGAGTGGCTTGTTGTTGAAAGCAGCTTGGGTCGCCGGATCGATTGGCGTTTGCGGCAATTGTGCGAAATCAGGCATTGAACGTCCCAAAGCCCCAAGTGCGAGCTGGCCGTAATAATATTGCGGGTACTGAGCCGCCATTTCGTAATAGCGGGTCGCATCTTGTGTCATTCCAGCGCGCTGCGCTGCGCGACCTGCCCAGTAAAACCCTTTCGCACGGATCAAAGGGCCTCTTGCCGCTTTGCCATAGCGTTCGAACATCGGGGCTGCGGTGCGGCCATCACCTTGGCGCCAAAGTGCATTGGTCCCGCCTTTCCACATTAGATCAGTGAACTGATCGCGCAGGCGGAACGAGCCTTCGGAAACGTCAAAGCCCGGAGCGAACAGATCATCGGTCTTGCTCGCGATGCGCACAGTGTCGGCGACATTTGCGGCGGATGCTGCCCTGAGCATCAGGCCCACCATGGCTTCTGCATCGAGCGCAGGTTCGCCTGATGGTGTACGGTTTGCCAGCGTTTGGATCATGGACCCGGTTTGTCCTTTGGCCCGGTAATAGCTCGCCAGGTTATAAACATATCCCGTATCGCTGTAAGCTCCGGGCGGAACGGCAATGCCCGCTGAAGCGGGCGTCGAGCCGTTGATGAGAGCGAGCCTAGCCTGCGCATGGGGCCGCATTGCTGCTGGCACATTCATCATATGACGCGCAGCAGCTTGTCCATCTGTCTGCCACAGCAACGCATCCATGCGTTCGGCGTGATCTTCGGCTGTGAATTGGGCACCGAACAGACTGAGCAAATAGGCTTCGCTGGACCCTTTCATCGTCCCACCTCGCCAGGCCTCGCGTGCGACTTGCGCGGCTTCAGGTCTGCCAGCTCCTGCCAAAGCGATCGCATATCGCGCTCGCGCCGGATTGGTAAGAGGTGGAAAGCGGTCAAAGAACTGGAGAATTAGTGCTGTAGATGGCGCCTCTTCATCCAATCTTGCTTCTGCTCGGTCGCGAAGCACTGCTGTGCGTGGGAAATCGGGATAACGCAGTGCAAAATTTGCGTATTCTGTAAAGCTTGCGGTTGGAGTGCGCGCATGAAGTCGTTCCCATTGCGCAATACCAGCGGCGACTTCTCCGGGTTGCGTTGCTACCATTTGTTGCGCTCGATCTGAGCCCGCGAATTGAGCGGTGCAAGGGGCTGCGAGCGCGGCTGCTCCGACAGCAATCAGAGCGGCGAAAGTCTTGGGGTGAGAACGCAAATTGTTAGCCATGCTGGACATAATGCCGAAAGGCTCCTTATCAGGCGCTGAACAGCGCATCAGGTGAAATGTGTATTCGCTATCATCTGATACGCAATATGAACGTTAGTTGATTGAAACTGAAAGAGTAAAAGCAATGTTCAGCGGCTCCATTCCCGCTCTGGTGACTCCATTCCGTAACGGCGAATTCGACGAGGCCGCCTTTCGCGCTCTTGTGGATTGGCAGATCAGCGAGGGAAGCGCTGCATTGGTGCCATGCGGCACAACCGGAGAGGCTTCAACCCTCTCCAATGCAGAACACCACAGAGTTATTGAAATTTGTATCGAGCAAGCCGGTGGCCGGGTGCCGGTAATTGCGGGCTGCGGCAGCAACGATACGAAGAATGCCGCATTACACATGACCTTTGCGAAAAAAGCGGGTGCGGCAGCTGGCTTGTGCGTTGCCCCGTATTACAATCGTCCAAGTCAGGCCGGTCTGATTGCGCATTTCAGCTATTTGGCAAACGAGTGCGAGCTGCCGATTGTGCTCTACAATGTGCCAGGGAGGACCGTCACAGATATCGCACCGGGCACGACCATTGAGCTTGCCAATCGTTTCCCTGACCGGATTATCGCAATCAAAGATGCAAGCGAAGACTTGTCTCGTGTGGCCGATCATCGCCGCGGGATCAGCCACGAATTCTGCCAGCTATCGGGCAATGACGAGCTTGCCCTGCCGTTCAATGCAGCGGGCGGGAAAGGCTGCATTTCGGTGACGGCCAATGTGGCGCCAGCTTTGTGCGCGCAATTTCAGGCGGCGTGTGCCGATAATGATCTGGTTGAGGCAAGGCGGCTCAATGACCTGCTCTATCCGCTGCATTACGCGATGTTTTCCGATAGTTCGCCAGGCCCAGTAAAGTACGCATTGAGCCGAGTGTTTGAGAGTATCACCGACGAAGTACGTCTGCCGCTTGTCCCGTGCAGCGAAGCGTCTCGTAAGGCGGTTGATGAAGCGCTGGCGCACGCCGGATTGGTGTAGGTAAGATCAATCGGCTGGGTTATATTTCTCGACCCAGCGCACCGCATTTTCAAGCATTTTCTGCCGCGTCTCTGAAAGGGAAAGCCAATGGTCTTCCCCATTCAGTTTGACAAGTTCATAAGGTTTTCCGGCATCCTTCAGTCTGTCGGCCATTTTGCTTGAATGCTTGTATTCAACCACTGTGTCATCAACCCCGTGGATCAACATTATCGGGGCATCAGCTTTGTCCGCAAATCGTAAGGGCGATACTTCTTTCCACGTTTCGCGCGGTCCCAGCCGTTGCTCGCGTGCAGTTTGAAGTATTCGCGCTGATGAGCCGCGAATGATCCCATACTTTTCGCCGATATCGCTCACCCCGTTGACCGAAACTGCGCAGCGATAAATCCCTTGTTGAAGGGTCACTCCGGCAAGAGCTGCAAATCCGCCATAAGATGCACCAACGATGCAAGCGCGATCCTTGTCCACAATTCCCGCTTCAGCAAGCGCAGCAAGACCGTCTGATTTGTCCGTTTGCATTTTGCGTCCCCATTCACCGAAACCGGCCAAGAAGAATTCGGTCGTATCGTTGGTGGATCCGCGGAAATTAGGTTGAAACACGGCATAACCACGCGATGCGAAAGCTTGTGCCCACCAGTCAAACTCAGCTACATCATGGTTGTGCGGCCCGCCGTGGGGAAGGACAATGACTGGTAAGTCTTTCGCTTCTTTATGTGGTGGGAGGGTCAGGATGCCTTCCATTTCCAGACCATCGCTTGCTGAATACTCAAAGGTGGAGATGGGGCCAACCTGACTGGGACCAATGTTTAGCCGTTCATAAGCAATCGCCTTCGCGCTCTTTTTGCCCAAATTGACCGCATAATATGTGCCGCTGTCTCGGTTCCCTCTTGTTCGGACAATCACGTCGCCAAGATCGCTGGTCCAGTCCACCAGCCGAACTTGGAAATTGCTGAACGTCTTTCTAATCTTTTCAACGACCTCTTGGTGTGCCGGATTGCTGAACGATACACGTTCGGACTCGCCACCCTCGAGATACCCAATCAGCCGACCGGACCGTGGGTCAAGAAAAGCACGATCAATATGGAGATCGTTCAGGAATGGCTCTCGTGATCCACCTTGCAATGGAACCTTGGACCAAAAGATATCTTCTTTGGTTCTCTCGCTTAAAATGACGCCGCTACCATCTGTATTGAAGCCAACGATCCCGATCGCGCCTGCCGGGTTTTTACCGCTCGCGATCTCACCATTAGCATCACTGAGCAATTGCCAGTTGCCGGTGTTGGCCTCGACATCAAGAATCACGGCCACTTCGCCGTCAGCATCGATAAGCCAATCTCGATATACACCTGTACGCGTCACACCTCCGACTTTTGAAGTCGACATCGTTTCAAGATTTACCCGGTACAGACCGATGCTCCCGCCGCGCATTTCATATTGAGTTCGTGACCCCGTTTTCCGAACCATTTCGAATGCTGCGTAAAACCCGTGAGGCACGCCGTTGATTTGTCTGATGCCGTATTCACCAATAACAGTATTTACAAGTTTGGGCACATTCGCGAACACGACTTCACCGTCACCGTCTCCTGAAATTGATATGACCCGCGCCACTGAAAACTCGCCCTTGTTGCTGCTCCAATAAATGCCGAGATTTTCAGTCTGACTTGAGGTGATGAGAATGCGATCTTCGTTAACCCATTCAATGCTCCGCACTTTCAAATCATTGACGGCGATGGAGGTGAGCAGTTTGGTCTGGTTTTCAATTGCTAAGAGCACTCGCTCGCCACGGATCGTAGTTACCAGTGCAGTGCGTTTCCCCGAAGGAGAAAGGGCAGTGCGTTCAACATCGGGTAGTTTGCCATATTCCGATAGCGGGACCGGTTCGATTGTCGATGCTGTTTCAGATTGCGCCCAAGCTCCTGAAACAGGCGCCATAAATGACACAGAAATTGCAGCGAGCACCGCACAAATCGTCGAACGCATTTTAGTATTGCCCCAAGAAGAATTATCCCTCCGGCAAATAAAACCCAATTTGTATTCTTGTTCAAGGACTAATGGGCGAAAATTTTTGCAATCTGCCTGCGCGGTTTGCGAAAATTGGCAAAGTCCCTATGTGGACGTCTGATTATGGCACGGCCCAAACCTCCTACGTTCGACAAGCAGAAAACCGTCGCTGAAAACCGCCGTGCGCGGTTCGATTACCATATTGAGGACAAATTTGAGGCTGGCATCGCTCTGCAAGGGACAGAGGTGAAGGCTTTGCGAGCTGGCCAAGCGACGATTGCGGAAAGCTATGCCGAAGTGAAAGATGGCGAGGTGTGGCTCGTTAATTCTAACATTCCCGAATACAGCCACGGCAATCGTCTGAACCATGAGCCTCGTCGCCCGCGAAAACTGCTGCTCAATTCGCGTGAAATTGGAAAGCTGTTTGGAGCAGTTGAGCGCAAAGGCATGACGTTGGTGCCGCTATCGATTTACTTCAACGCGACCGGCCGCGCGAAAGTCGAATTGGCTCTTGCCAAGGGTAAGCAGGCCCATGACAAGCGTGCCACTACCAAAGAGCGCGACTGGAAGCGTGATAAAGCACGCTTGATGCGCGAAAAAGGGTAACGGGGCAGATAATTTTTTAGAGGGTTCGATTCACCCACTGGTCATAGAGCTTGGGCTACCCATATGCTCATCATGGATAATTCAGCGTCATAAAATGGGCAAAACGCGGGCATCTGACTGGTTTCGGGCTTTCAACTCGAAAACCTTCGGAACGGATACGATCCGCCGTCTGATGCCATCGCGTGAGCAATTGGCGAACAACAAATATCTGGCTCCGATCGCGCATCGGTTTTTATCGCCTGAATTGTGGCGATTTACGCGTCGCTCTGTGCCGCGCGGAGTGGCGTTGGGATTGTTCTCGGCCTTCATCATCCCGGTGGGACAGATTTTCCTTTCCGCTTTCCTCGCTCTGCCGTTGCGGGCGAATGTTCCGGTATCGGCATTGGTGACCTTCATTACCAATCCATTTACATTTCCATTCTGGATTGTTGTGGCAAACCGAGTGGGCGCACTGTTTATAGAATTTGAAGCAGTCGATGCCGATGAACTGAGCGGCGGCGCCTGGAGCTGGCTGGTCGACTTTTTTGAGATGGCTGGGACCACTGTCCTGGGCTTTTTAGTGCTGGCGATTGCTTCTTCTGCGGTGGGTTATCTGGTCTCTAGTGCGGTCTGGCGCGTCATCGTTGCACGCAAACGGGCAAAACGTCTTGCTCAAATGGTAACTCGTCTCGACCAATAGGCCAGCAGCAATTATGCGTGCTTGCCTTCAACCAAGCAGGCCCAAGTGAGCACAGATTCGTCCAAACTTTCGGTATTGAAAGACACCATGGCAGCACCTGTCGGAGGGCATGCCTTGGCCTCCAATGGCGCGCTGCTAGGCGGGTTTGGCCTTGCGATTGTGATCAGTGCGCTGGCCATTTATTTAGCGACGTCGCAGCTTCTTTTGGCACTTGTCTTTGCAGCGGGACTGGCAGTGCTTGCAGGCGCGGTGTTTGTTGCCGAGAACTTTCGTCCCGCTCCGCTAGCACAAGAGCCCGTATCACCTGATTGGTCGGTAACAATCGCGGCCATCGAAGCATTGGGCGATAATGCCGGTGAAGCGGTCGCTATTACAGACCGCGCCAATCGATTGGTCTGCGCCAACACAGCTTTTACCGATGCATTCGGAGTGTCGAATGCTCCACCAGCCCTGGCTCTGGAGCGCGAAGGTCTTGAGGCTATGGCAAAAGTGGCCCGCGAGGCGTGGCGCGATGGAGCCGCGGGCCTTGAGGAACTCGAAAACACAGGCGATTTATCGGTATGGAGCGCAATCGCCCAACGAGCTGGGCGAGGCGAGGATCACCTGATCTGGCGGTTTAAGCGTTTGGGTACATCCAGCGAGCAGGCCCTGGCTGAAATTGATCTGGGCGGTGCGTTTGGCGAGATGTTGAGCCGGGCAGGGATCGAAACCGCAATCACTTCAGCCGATGGTGTCATTCGATCAGTGAGCAGCGGTTTTGGCGAGCGCGCAGCCGGGGATAAGAACGCTACATTAGTTGGCCAGGACTTCGTCTCGTTTCTGCGCTCGGATGAACGAGAACGGCTGTTCTTTGCGCGTGAAGGGCGTGCAGGGACGCCTCAGACATTGATTGATGTACCTTTGGCAGATCCTGAAACGCGGCCCTTTGTTGACGAGGATGTAAGAGCTGAGGAGTCCACTACGTTGATGCTGTTGGTTGATAGCGGCGTGGGAATTGGCAGCGGCTGGGACGGATCGGCGCAGGCTGGTGTGGCGCAGCTTGATGCGCTGCTCGCGCAATTGCCGCTTGGCCTTGCAATGACGGATCGCGATGGGCGATTTTTATTCGGCAATCAGGCATTTCTGCGCGCGATTGATCGTGAGGCGCGCGGGATCCCTGCTTTTCCGACTGATCTTGTGGTGCGCGAAGACAAAGGCCCTTTGTCCGATGCCGTGCGTCGGCATGGGCGCGGGCCAGCGACCAGCGGGGATATGGCCGTTCGCCTGACGTCGCGCCCTGAAGAACCGGTTTCGCTGGGCCTTGCTGGTGTACGCGGTTTGGGCGAAGCTGCGGTGTTGGTTAGTCTTGCAGATTCTTCAGAAGAAAATCAGCTTAAGCGTCAAGTTGCTCAGGCTACAAAAATGCAAGCGGTCGGACAACTTGCAGGCGGTGTCGCACATGACTTTAACAATGTCCTGACCGCCATTATTGGCACGTGTGACCTTATGCTTTTGCGTCATACGCCTGGCGACAGCGACTATGATGATATCCAGCAAATCCGTGCGAACTCGAACCGCGCAGCATCGCTGACGCGACAATTGCTTGCCTTTTCGCGCCAACAAACATTGCGGCCCGAAATCCTGCAATTGCCTGATGTTGTGAGCGAGGTGAACCCGCTCATCAAACGGCTGCTTGGCGAACAAATCACCTATTACGTTCAACATGATCGCAATTTGGGTGCTGTACGCGCCGACCCTCAGCAGCTTGAGCAGGTTATCATGAACCTAGCAGTGAATGCGCGCGATGCGATTCAGGAAAATACGCGCGGCGGTGCGGGGCGCATTTCGCTCTTTACGCGCAGCCTCAAAGCGAAAGAGGTTATCAAGCTTGGTTCAGAAGTGCTGCCAGCAGCTGATTACACTGTCCTTATTGTACAGGATACAGGCGGCGGGATTGCGCCAGATGTCCTGCCCAAACTGTTTGAGCCGTTTTTTACTACGAAGGAGCAGGGCAAAGGCACCGGGCTTGGTTTGTCGACTGCATATGGCATCGTAAAACAGTCAGGTGGCTTCATCTTTGCCGATAATGTGACCGACAATGCCGGTCAGCCAAAAGGCGCACGGTTCACCGTATACTTCCCCGTCCACCGTGGCGAAGCGCCCAAGCGCAAGGAAGCAAAAACCCCCGCACCTTCGTCGGAATGGTCCGTTGGTGGCTCGATTTTGCTTGTCGAAGATGAAGACATGGTTCGCGCTGTCGCTGAACGTGCTTTGACGCGTGCAGGCTATGAAGTCACTGCATGTCCCGGAGGAGAAGAAGGGCTTGCTGCGATTAGCGCAGGCAAAGCTTTCGATATGGTGGTGAGCGATGTGGTAATGCCGGGGATGGATGGTCCCGCCATGGTACGCGCTATTAGAGAGCGCCTCCCCGATATGCCGATCTTGTTCATGTCGGGCTATGCCGAAGAACAATTGCGCAAAGATATCGACATTCCTGACATGCACTTTATCGCTAAACCATTCAGCGTTGCAGCGATTGGCGATAAAGTCGGCGCAGTTTTGCAAGCTGCCAAAGAGGGCGCTGAGTAAAACTTTTCCATTCACCTTGGATAAACCCAATGATTGGATCATGATGTCTTAAACTTAGGGGAGGGTATCATGAACAATCTAAAGCGCTTTGCAGGCCTCGGTCTGGTTTCGGCAGCGGCACTGGCCGCCAGCGCGAGCACAGCGCAATCTGTGCCCGACCCTGATGAAACTGCGCAAGGTGATGTCTCAGTCACTATCTACAACAGCAATCTTGCGCTTGTTCAGGACGTGCGCCAGCTCGATATTCGCCAAGGTGAAAGCCGGATCGAGTTTCCCGATGTTTCCGCGCGTATCAGGCCTGAGACGCTGAGCTTTTTCGCTCCTGATACGACGATTATTGAACAGAACTTCGATTTTGATCTGCTGACGCCCACAAAGATGATGGAGAAGGCGATTGGTCAGACGGTTACTCTTCTGCGCACCAATCCTGCTACTGGCATTGAAACGCGTGAACGGGCCAAAGTCCTTTCGACTGCTGGAGGTGTCGTAATCCAGATTGGCAACCGTATTGAAGTGTTGCGCGATGATGGCTTGCCCGTGCGCGTTATCTTTGACCGTGTGCCGCCGAACCTTCGTGCGCGTCCGACGCTTTCGGTGAATCTCAATTCCTCGCGCCCTGGCCGCCGCCCCGTTTCACTCCGCTATCTCTCAAGCGGACTTGGCTGGAAATCCGATTATGTTGCATTGTATAATGAACGCGACAATTCGATTGATATGCAAGGCTGGGTAACGCTCACCAACAATTCGGGCACCACATTCCACCGCGCCGATACCCTGCTCGTTGCAGGCAACCCCAATGGCACAGGCGGGCGTGGTTTCGGCAATCGCGGGATGACGCGCGCTGGAACTGAAAGCGCTGACCGAGAGCGGCTCGGCGATTTTTACCTCTATCCAATCAGTGAGCGCACCACGATTGCGAACGCTCAGACAAAGCAGGTGAGCTTCCTCGATGTGCAGGGTGTTCCTGCGCGCAAGGTGTATTCCATCGGTGTTGGCTGGCAGCAGAATGATAGCAACCCGCGCAATGTCTCAAGTTCGATCAGCTTTTCCTCATCGCGCGATCAGGGGCTTGGCGATGCCTTGCCCGCAGGCACGGTGCGGTTCTACCAGCGCGACAGCCAGGGGACGCCGCAATTTATTGGCGAAAACTCCATTGGTCATACGCCCATGGGCAGCGAATTGACGCTGACCACTGGCGATGCCTTCGATATCACTGTCCAATCCGAGGTTGAAAAACGCGAACGCATCACAGAACGTCAATGGCGTGAGAGTGAGCGCTTCAGAGTTTTCGATGCAGACGACAATCTCGTCTCGCGCGGGTCTGTCGAGCGCGAAGAGCGGAAAGACTTCTTCCGCACGACGGTGCGTTACACGCTCACTAACGCAAAAGATGAGCCGATCGAGGTTGATCTCACGCAGAACGGCCTTGGGCGGTATTGGTGGGCGTATGACTACCGGATCGTTAGCGAGGATCTTGCGGGCGAGCAGATCAATTACAGCCAACGCAAATACGTAATCCCCGTGCCCGCAGAGGGCAAACGTGTTGTTCGCGTGACATATGAGACCCGCTGGTAAGTCGCCCGAAGGAGGCTGAACCATGCGGTTGTTTCTCATCTTAGCTGCAATAGCAGGGCTGGCTACACCTGCTTTTGCGCAAGGCACAGATACGCAGAACACTGCGCCATCGCGTGCCATTGTCGAGGCGTCCGCGCCTATCGATCTCTCGGTCACGATCTACCGCGATCCTGATCGTGATCCCGAACAGGAGATTAAGCGTGATGATCCGCAAGGCTTTGCGATGGTCAGCGAAACGCGCACCGTCACCTTACCTGCTGGGGAATCGACCATTCGCTTTGTCGGCGTTGCAGAAGGGATGGTGGGTGTCTCAGCTATTGTAACAGGGCTTCCCGGTGGCACGATAGAAAAGAACCGCAATGCTGAATTGCTTTCGCCCGCCGCTCTGGTGAATGGTGCGCTTGGCAACCGCGTTACCATCACGCGCACCAATCCTGCCACCGGCACTTCCGCTCCTGAACAAGCAATTGTGCGCACGCGGGCCGATGGCGGCTTGGTACTGCAATCGCGCAGTGGCTTCGAAGCGGTGCGTTGCGCCGGACTTCCTGAAAAGCTCACGTTTGACCGTGTGCCCGCCGGGCTTTCAGCTCTGCCCATCTATTCCGTCGACACGCGCTCTGAAACCGGCGGCACATATGAAGTCACTCTGACCTATCTTTCATGGGGCTTTGACTGGCAGGCGAATTACGTCGCCACTATGGGACAGAAGGCCGATGGTGATGAGTTCACAATGCAATGGCTCAGCTGGCTCACACTGGTGAACGATAACGGCCAAAGCTTTGACAACGCCAAGCTGCAAATTATCGCAGGAAGGCTCAATGTCGACAGCGATTATGAAAGCCTCGCCGATCCGCCTGTTGCCCGGCCATTGCGGCTCACTTGTTATCCCATCGGTAGCACAGCGAGAGGATCGCCTGTGCCCAGCTATTCCAACGGCCGACCGGCTCCAACTCCTGCAGAAGAGGCTTATTACGGTGCCGAAGCAGACTCGATTGTTGTGACGGGCTCGCGCCTAAGACGTGAAGCATTGAAGTCAGCTACGCCAGTTTCAGTTGTTACCGCTTCGGAAGAGAATCTCGGCGATCTCAAGCTGTTTCGCGTGCCCAGCAGAGTGAATGTGTCGGCAAGGGGTATGAAGCAGGTTGCCTTCCTCAATCAGGATAAGGTTGAGGCCCGTTTCCTCTACACATTCGAATGCCAGAACTACAATTGGATTGAGGAGGTTGGCGAACCGCAAAATGCCAATTTGCTGCTTGTGACAAAGAATGAGGAGAAGAAGGGGCTTGGTCTTGCGCTCCCTCAAGGGGCGATGACCGTATTTGAACCCACCTCACGCGGGATGCAGTTGGCTGCTAGCACGAACCTGCGGGATTTTGGCAGAGGGCAGGATGTTGAACTTGAGCTCGGGGCCAGCGCGCAGGTTTTTGCGCAGTGCGCTCGGCTAAAAGAAGAGAGCTTTGACGACGATTCGCGCAAATGGACGCGCATGGTCACGCGATTAACAAACGCTAACCCACATCCTGTCAATTTGCGGCTGAACCTTGCGTGGTCTGGTGAATATGACATCCGCTTTCCACGCCGCAAAGTCCGTGTAAAAAACGGCTATGATACTGTAGAAGTACGTATTCCTGGCAATTCCAGCCAAGAATTCTCATGGAAATTACGCAGCGCACTCGCCGAATGACGGCCTGTAGGAAATAATTTTCGTTCCCTACTTGTTCTTATAGAACAAACGCGGTACATACTCATCCATCAAGGGGGCCGTCGATAACCTTTACGACGGCACTGGTGAACCAATGGAGGCCGTGCGATGTCTGCTAAATTGAAGCTCGTTGAAAAGGAAAAAGGCGTGGACCGTCAAAAAGCGCTCGATGCAGCGCTCGCACAGATAGATCGTGCTTTCGGTAAAGGTTCAGCGATGAAGCTGGGCTCGAAAGAGGCGATGGAAATAGAAGCGATCTCCACCGGATCGCTTGGCCTCGATATTGCACTTGGAATTGGTGGCCTGCCTAAAGGTCGCGTGATCGAAGTGTATGGGCCGGAAAGCTCAGGCAAAACGACGTTGGCGCTGCATTGCATTGCAGAGGCGCAAAAGGCGGGCGGCACAGCGGCCTTTGTCGATGCGGAGCACGCTCTCGATCCCGTTTATGCCAAGAAACTGGGCGTGGATATTGACGAACTGATCGTCTCGCAGCCGGATACAGGTGAGCAGGCGCTGGAAATCACCGATACGTTGGTTCGTTCCAATGCGGTCGATATACTCGTAGTCGATTCGGTCGCAGCACTTGTTCCCCGCGCCGAAATCGAAGGCGAGATGGGCGATAGCCATGTTGGCCTTCAGGCGCGCCTCATGTCGCAATCTCTGCGCAAGCTGACAGGGTCGATCAACCGTTCGAAATGCATGGTGATCTTTATCAACCAGCTTCGCATGAAAATCGGCGTTATGTACGGCAATCCCGAAACAACGACTGGCGGTAACGCGCTTAAATTCTATGCCTCTGTGCGCCTCGACATCCGCCGTACGGGCCAGATCAAAGATCGCGATGAAGTGATCGGCAACTCCACTCGTGTTAAAGTGGTTAAGAACAAGGTTGCGCCGCCATTCAAACAGGTCGAATTCGACATCATGTATGGTGAGGGTGTCTCTAAACTTGGGGAAATTCTCGATCTCGGCGTGAAAGCTGGATTGGTTGAGAAATCCGGCAGCTGGTATTCCTATGACAGCGTGCGGATTGGTCAGGGCCGTGAAAACTCCAAGACTTACCTGAAAGAAAACCCTGAAGTTTGCGACAAATTGGAAGCCGCCATTCGCGGCCGCACCGATGAGGTCGCCGAGGAAATGATGACTGGCCCGGACGCGGAGCCTGACGCCTGATCCTCAAGCGGACACGCCACTTTGCTGTGTCGTTGAGTTAACCCTCAAATGTCCGGATGAATGGAATACCGGCACATGCTTTCCCCGAGCATGTGCCGGTTTTTCGTTTCTTAAGGCGCCGGTAGCTTCGCAATGGCTTGTCGCTTTGCTTCGCATTGCCTAACTGCACTTGTATGTCTTCAAGCGCTCTTACATCGACCAACGATATTCGCCGTTCATTTCTTGAATTCTTTGGGGCAGCGGATCACGCCGTTGTGGCCAGCGCGCCGCTCGTGCCGCATAATGATCCGACCTTGATGTTCGTAAACGCAGGGATGGTGCCATTTAAGAACGTCTTTACCGGTCTTGAGACACCTCCTGCACCGCGCGCTACCTCCTCGCAGAAATGCGTTCGGGCTGGTGGAAAGCACAATGATCTCGACAATGTCGGTTATACCGCGCGCCACCACACTTTTTTCGAGATGCTCGGTAATTTCTCGTTCGGTGACTATTTTAAAGAGCAGGCAATTGAGAATGCCTGGACGCTTTTGACACGCGAGTGGGGTTTGCCTGCCGATAGATTGACCGCGACAGTCTACCACACTGATGATCAGGCATTTGACCTGTGGCGCAAGATTTCCGGGCTTCCTGAAGAACGCATTATCCGGATCGACACAAACGACAATTTCTGGTCGATGGGCGATACAGGTCCATGTGGTCCGTGTTCGGAGATTTTCTACGATCATGGTGAGCACATTGCAGGCGGTCCACCCGGTAGCCCTGATGAAGATGGCGATCGCTTTGTCGAGATTTGGAACCTAGTCTTCATGCAATTTGATCAAAGCGCTGATGGTACGCGCCGCGATCTTCCAAAGCCGTCCATTGACACAGGGATGGGTTTGGAACGGGTCGCAGCTGTCATGCAGGGTGTGCACGACAATTACGATACGGATACTTTTAAAGCTCTGATCGCAGCTTCGCAGATGATTACGGGTGAAGCGGGATCGGCAGAACAAACCGCAAGCCACCGGATCATCGCTGATCACTTGCGCTCGTGCAGTTTCTTGATGGCGGATGGTGTGCTGCCGTCGAATGAAGGGCGCGGCTATGTTTTGCGCCGCATTATGCGCCGAGCGATGCGTCATGCGCATTTGTTGGGTTCTGATGCTCCGCTTATGCACCGGCTTGTCGGCCAGTTGGTAACCGAGATGGGCCAGGCTTTTCCTGAGCTTGCGCGCGGACAAGCCCTGATTGAAGAAGTGCTGTTGCGTGAGGAAACCCAATTCCGCAAGACGCTCGACAAGGGGCTTAAGCTGCTGGATGAAGCAACTGGTTCGATCAGCAAAGGCGGGCAGCTTGATGGGGAAACGGCTTTCAAGCTCTACGACACCTACGGCTTTCCCTATGACCTTACCGAAGACGCTTTGCGCGCCCGCGGGATCGGCGTTGATAAAAGCGGTTTTGATACTGCGATGGAACAACAAAGGGATGCTGCGCGCGCGGCATGGAAGGGGTCTGGTGACGCGGCATCGGGCGAGATTTGGTTCGATATTGCAGAACGCGAGGGCGCGAGTGAGTTCACCGGATATTCTGCAACCAATGGCAGCGGCAAGGTAGTTGCGATCGTCAAAGATGGTACAGAAACAGACCGTGCTGGCTCTGGTGATGAAGTGGTCATCGTGACCAATCAGACGCCCTTCTATGGTGAAAGTGGAGGGCAGACGGGTGACAGCGGCTTGATCACATCGCCTGCCGGGCTTTCGGCGAAAGTTACCGATACATCGAAGCCTCTTGGCCGGTTGCACGCACATCACGCTAAAATCGAAGCGGGAGAAATTGCCGTCGGCGATAGCGTTGATCTGGCGATTGATGTGGAACGCCGCGATAGCATCCGCGCGAACCATTCAGCGACGCATCTTGTTCACGCTGCACTTCGCAATCGGTTGGGTGAGCATGTGACGCAAAAGGGCTCTTTAGTCGCCGAAGACCGACTGCGTTTCGATTTCTCACAGCCTACAGCGCTCACATTAGAAGACATCGCCGCGATTGAATCGGAAGTGAATGCTGAAATACGAGCTAATGAGCCCGTTTCCACTCGGTTGATGAGCCCCGATGATGCTGTTGAGGCTGGCGCTTTGGCATTGTTCGGCGAGAAGTATGGCGATGAGGTGCGCGTGCTTTCTATGGGCCGAGCAGGCTCAGAAGGGCGCAATTATTCGGTTGAGCTTTGCGGCGGCACTCATGTGAAGGCAACTGGCGATATCGGCATTTTCCGTATTGTATCGGAAACTGCCGTTTCCTCGGGTGTGCGACGTATTGAAGCGCTGACAGGCGATGCTGCGCGGCAATGGCTTGTCACGCGCGAAGAGGCGCTCAAATCAGCTGCAAGCGTTATCCGCGCGGCTCCCGAAGAACTTCCGCAGCGCATCACTGCCTTGCTCGATGAGCGCAAGCGGCTCGAAAAAGAGCTGGCTGAGGCAAAGAAAGCGCTCGCGCTTGGCGGGGCCGGCGCGGACACAGGCGGCGCAGCTTCGCAGGATGAGGAGGTCGGAGGCATCAAATTCAGTGGGCAGGCCATCCAAGGTTTAAGCCCGAAGGAATTGCGCCCTCTTCTCGATGAAGCAAAGCAAAGACTGGGATCAGGCGTTGCTGCAATTGTTGCCGTTAACGATGGTAAGGCGAGCATTGCCGCGGCCGTGACCGATGATCTCACCGACCGTTTCAGCGCGGTTGATCTGGTCCGTGCCGGTGTTGAAGCTTTGGGTGGAAAAGGTGGCGGTGGCCGTCCTGATATGGCTCAGGGTGGTGGGCCGGACGGCTCAAAAGCCGATGCGGCGATTGAGGCGGTGAAAGCGGTGCTGGCCTAAGACACTTCGCTGTGTCGCACTGAAATTCAATTTTCCGTAACCAGAATGTTCCATGCTCGCGGCTTGGAGTGCATATTTTGGTCAAAAGGATGGATATTGATGACCAGACCCGCTTGTCTGCGGATGACCGCGCCTTTGGTCTCACTTGTGTTTGCGACGTCGACACCGCTGGCCGCGCAGGAGGCGATACCCAATCGGCCAGCACCGTCCGTCACGATCGTAGCAGATGAGCAGCCCAAATCATCGCAGACGCGGCCAACATATTGGCTATACGCACGTGTGCTTGGAGGCACACGCGAACTTTGGGCAGGTTATCTGGCGATGACGCCCTATGGCCGGGCGAGTGTCCACACAGATGTGCAGGAGATGGATTCAAACTGTCCGGTGAGGAACAATCGATTTGCTCCGCGGCGTAATACCGTTGATTTGAGAATCAGGCCCGGTCGGCGCGATAACGAAGCGCTTTACGGGGTCGAGGTAAGCTGGACGCGTCCGGCTGAACCATGTTCCGAGCGTGGGACGCGCGCGGCCGGTTTCGATATTGAGGTCGATCTGGTCGACAATGAAACTCGTGTGATCGAAGGGGAAGGAGGCCTGCGTCTTGAGCTTACGCGTACGCCTTGATCGGTTGCACCGCATTGCCCAGATTGGTGTTGTCAGTGCTTCACTCCTGTTCGCGCCATCTGGTGTATTGGCGCAGGATGGCACTCCGCGTGAAAGAGATAAGCCGCGTGAGATGCCCAACATACACTACTTTACCGAAACGCCGAGACGCGACACCTCGCTACAGAACTTTCATTTCTTCGTGAAAGTCATGGGCAAAGATCGACTGTTGTGGTCGGGGGATTTGTGGCTTGCTGAGTATGACGGGGCAAGGTTTGAGGCCGATTTGCAGGACATCAATCCCAATTGCAGTTTCGAAGAACGCCGCAAAGTTTCGCGCAATAGCGGCTTGGTTCTTACGCTCACGTCCTGGGATGGCGTCGATGGATATGGATTTTGGTTGAGGACTTACTGGACGCATCGTCTCCCGCAATGCGACGAGCTGCGAAACGAGATTTCATGGATCAGTATTCCAGTTGAAATCGATGAGGGAGAGACAAAGACCTTTACGGGGAATTCCGGGCTTTCAGTGGAACTGACACGCAGATATTGGAATGAGTGATTAGCTCGAAGGACTTGACGTCCGCAGTTTCGGCTTTTCCGTAAGGCCGCCATCAATTTCCAGCTTTTCGCGATACTCGTCACGCTTTTCATGGATGGACGCGATCACCGGCCCCATAGCAACACCGATATCTACCAAAACAGCTTCTGACAATTGCAACGAGCTCTCGAGCGTTTCAGGAACCGCATGGCTTGCGCCGGCGCGGTAGAGAGCTGCGGCATGGTCTCCATCGCGCGCGCGCGCTACGATCAAGAGATCGGGATACGAAGAACGGAGTTTTGAAACGATGCGCTGGGCAAGGACGGGTTCGTCCATTGTCAGAACCACTGCAGGGGCACGTTCGATACCCAATCGCGATAGCGCATCACCGCGCGCTGCGTCTCCAAAAGTTGCCCGATAGCCATCGCGTTTGACCCGGTCGATCATATCCGGATTGGAATCCAGCAGAACATAGGGCTGGTCATGCGCTACCATCATATCCGCGATCAACCGGCCCACGCGGCCTGAACCGATGATGATTGTGCGCGCTGCATGATCATCTTCTTCGGGCAGTTCTGGCACGCTCTCTATCCGCCGGGCGATAAAGCGGCCTAACTTGGCAAGAATCGGTGTGATCGTAAGGCCGATCGCAGTTACGATTTGCCAGAATTGCGCGGTCTCGGCATCCAAAACCAATGCAGTTGTAGCTGCAGCAAGGACGATCAAAGTCGTCTCAGAAGGACTCGCCATCAGCACGCCGGTTTCCGCAGCCGTGCTTCTGCGCGCCCCCATCAAACGCAGCAATACGCCGGTCACAAGGGCCTTGAACGCCAGTACACCAACAACGGCCAACATAATCGGACCAAGGTCAGCCCAGATTTCCAGCAGATCAATACTCATGCCAATAGTGATCAGAAAGACGCCAAGAGCCAGGCCCTTGAACGGCTCGATAATGCTTTCAACCTCGCTGTGATATTCGGTCTCGGCAATAAGCAGGCCAGCAATCAGAGCTCCCACAATGGGCGAAAGGCCGGTGGCAGCTGTGGCAAGGCTGGCGCCAATAACCACAAGCATGGTCGCAGCAAGAAACAGCTCTGGACTTTTGGTGCGTGCAGCTTGGGAGAACAAATGGGGCAGGGCGTAACGACCAAGCACCAGCAGAATAAGTACAACCAGCCCCCCTTGTATCAGAGTCTCGGTAAGACCTGAGACCCCTTCAGCAGAGGCATTGGGTGCAAGCGCGCCAAGTATAAACACAATCGGGACGATCATTATGTCTTCGAACAAGAGCATCGATAACGCCGCGCGTCCCACGGGGCTTTTCGTTCCAGATATAGGCAGCACTATCGCGGTGGAGGAAAAAGCAAGCGCGAACCCCAAAGCCAGCGCCGCCGTCCCGCTCATACCGCTCACATAGAAGAGGAACGCGGCTCCGGATGATCCAATTATCAGCAGCTCTAACGAGCCGAGTCCAAATACGAATTTCCGCAATTGCCATAGGCGGTTGAATGACAGTTCGAGTCCAATTGCAAACAGCAGTAATATTATCCCGAAATCGGCAAAAGGCGTGAGTCCTTCGGGATCTGATATCGTGACATATTGGAGCCAGGGTATCTCCTCGACCAGTTCACCAAGGCCAAATGGCCCCACCAACACACCGATCACGATGAACCCGATAATGGGCGTGACCCGGAATCGGGTAAAGACCGGGATCACAATGCCAGCCGCACCCAGAATCACGAGTGCATCCTGCATCATCGGGGTAAGTGTGAGTTCGCCTGCCATGGTGCCAGTCTAGCTGTAGTGGATGGGTGTGTCATCGCATTCATCGAAGCGAAGGCGCGATGACTCATCAGTGAGATAGTGTTCGAATAAACTAAGGCCAAAAAAGGAAAGGCGGCGCGCTCTGATTGAACGCCCGCCCTTTCTTTACGCTGCGTCGTGGCAGCGGTTCCTGAAATTCGGATTTGGGCCTAAGCCCAGTTTTGCATTTCTTTTTCGAGGTTCTGGACAATCGCTTCGAAGAACTGCTCGGTTGTAAGCCAGTTTTGGCCTGGCCCGATCAGGAGTGCCAAATCCTTTGTCATGGATCCGCTTTCAACTGTCTCGATACAGACGCGTTCAAGTGTCTCTGCGAAACGGACGACGTCGGCAGTGTTGTCGAACTTGCCGCGATACATCAGGCCGCGTGTCCAAGCGAAAATTGAAGCGATCGGGTTGGTTGATGTTGCCTTGCCTTGCTCGTGCTGGCGATAGTGACGGGTCACGGTGCCGTGGGCGGCTTCGGCTTCGACTGTCTTACCATCGGGCGTCATCAAAACGGATGTCATCAGGCCCAATGATCCAAACCCTTGTGCAACCGTGTCGGACTGCACATCGCCATCATAGTTCTTACAAGCCCAAACGAATTTGCCTGACCATTTAAGCGCGGACGCGACCATATCGTCAATAAGGCGGTGTTCGTAGTGGATGCCGGCTTCCTTGAAGCGTTCTTCAAATTCTGCCTCATACACTTCTTGGAACAGGTCTTTAAACCGGCCATCATATTTTTTCATGATGGTGTTCTTGGTCGAAAGATAAACTGGCCACTTGCGATCAAGACCATAGTTCATTGAAGCTCGGGCGAAGGCGCGGATCGAATCGTCAAGATTGTACATCGCCATTGCGACGCCTGAGGTCTCAAACTCGAATACATCGAGATCAATCTTCTCGCCGTCTTCGCCTTCGAAAACGAGGCGCAGCTTACCCGCACCTGGGATCAAAGTGTCAGTCGCGCGGTATTGGTCACCAAACGCATGACGGCCAACGACAATTGGATCAGTCCAGCCTGGAACCAGGCGAGGGACGTTGTCGATCACGATAGGTTCGCGAAAGACCACACCGCCTAAAATGTTGCGAATTGTGCCATTGGGCGAGCGCCACATTTTCTTAAGGCCAAACTCTTCAACACGTGCTTCATCGGGTGTGATGGTCGCGCATTTTACGCCGACACCGTGTTCCTTAATTGCGTTGGCAGCATCTATCGTAATCTGATCGTCGGTCTCGTCGCGCTTTTCGATGGAGAGGTCATAATACTTCAGGTCCACATCGAGGTAAGGCAGGATCAGGCGTTCGCGAATCCATTGCCAGATGATCTTGGTCATCTCGTCGCCGTCGAGCTCGACAACCGGTTTCGCTACTTTGATTTTCTGCATGAGTGTACGCCTCATCCCTTTTGCTGGATTTCGAATGTCTTTCAGGGTGGTCTGAATTGATCCCGTGCGCGCTTTAGCAGAGGAGGACAGCCATGCAAGCGGGGGTATGACGCAGTAAGCGCAAGAGTTCCCCAAAAGGGAAGCAATCATTCTTCGATTAGGGGGACGATGGTGGGCGTAGGAAGAGTTGAACTTCCGACCCCTGCAATGTCAATACAGTGCTCTACCACTGAGCTATACGCCCGCACCATCGTTTCCAGCTGAGGCTTTACCAAAGCGAAGCGGCGGACTAGCGAAGCAAATCAGCCAGCGCAAGCCTGTAAGTGACCTTTCAGCTAGCGGCTATACTTTCGCTTGGCGCTGTTCCTCGAAAACGCGTTCCACTTCCAGCACAAGATCGCGCAGGTGAAATGGTTTTGAAAGAACTTTGGCGTGCGGCTGTTCGCGGCTCGCGCGGAGCGATACAGCGGCAAATCCCGTAATAAACATGACCTTGGTCCCAGGGCTGACTTCCGCACAACGCTGCGCCAATTCAATCCCGTCCATTTCCGGCATGACGATATCTGACAACAGCAGATCATAACTCTCCGCCTCAAGCAATGGGACCGCTTCAGTGCCGCGATCAACCGCGCTTACCTCATATCCAGCATTGGTAAGTGCGCGGACAAGATAAGTGCGCATAGCATCATCATCTTCGGCCAAGAGGATGCGAGGGGTGTGAGTTTTCGTCATGCGATGCTCCTACCACCATGAGCTTAAGAAATCTTTCCTGATCGACTGAGTGTTACAGATTGAGATACTGCAATGCACGATTGTAAAGATTGCAAACAAATTGGCGCATTGATGCTTTGACTTGGGATCGGAATTGTCGCAGCACAATGTGGATGAAAACTGGCCGCACACGACCAAAAATCGGCGTATTTGAGCCGGTCAATCAGTCCGACCTGCTAAAGGTTGAGCGCGGCGGGGTAGGGCACAATGATGACGCGACCTCATTAGGGCCTGCGTTTACGTACATTGCTCCACCAGGAATGCCCCTTCCCGTCTTGATTTCTGTTCCTCACGCAGGGCGCGCTTATCCTTCGGGCGTCCTCAAAACGATGCGCGATGCACAGCTTGGGCAATTGCGATTAGAAGACAGACATATCGATGCTGTTGGCGTTGAAATGGCAAAGGCAACGGGCGCAGGTTTCTTAGTCGCCCACGCACCGCGAGCAATGCTTGATCTCAATCGCGCAGATGATGATGTCGATTGGGAAATGATTAGCGGATCAAAGCAAGGCAAAAACCAGCGGGGCGCGCATACCGCCGGCATCAATCGCCGAGCGAAAAGCGGCCTGGGGCTTGTGCCTCGCCGTTTGCCCGGTTTCGGTGAGATTTGGCGCGGGCGGTTGGATCAAACCGAATTGGATCGCCGGATTGAATGCATTCATCGACCCTATCACGAATTTCTTGCATTTGAGCTTGAGCGGATTCGGAATGTCTGGGGTGCAGCTTTGCTCATAGACCTGCATTCCATGCCCCCGCTTCACAAAAAGACAGGACAGGAAAACCCACCGCGTATTGTCCTGGGTGACAGGTTTGGTGCGGCCTGCGATGCTGCTCTAATTGCGCGGGCAATGCGTTTCCTTGACGATTTTGGATGTTCATCCTCTCACAACAGACCCTATTCGGGAGGCTATGTGCTTGATCGTCATGCCTCACCGCCGCGCGGACTGCATGCCATTCAAGTGGAAGTGTGCCGTTCAACCTATCTTGACGAGCGGTTTGATCAGCCGAGCGCAGGCGTAAAGCCGATGGCCGCAATGTTATCAGGATTGGTACGCGAATTGGGCGCCGAGGCAGCCCGCTTAGGCAGTGAAGACCAAATGCCACAAGCGGCTGAGTAAAGGCTGGACGCTTATCCACTTTGCCAGGTGGCTCAGTAAGTGACGCATATAAAACGAAGAAACCACCTCGCACAAATAGCGCGAGGTGGCCAAGTTCAGGGAAGGCTGCACCTAGCGGCACAGCTCATGAGTGGCATATGAGGGGGTGGCCACTCACCAATATAAATGGGTAGTGTCTAAATCGGCTTCAAGAGCGCCGGCTTAGTTCAATTTACCGCGTTCGGCGCAGGAGCAGGTTCCGGCACTTTGCCCATACGAGCCTGCTTTTCGAAAATTGACCGCATCAGGTTCATTGAGAAAAGATGCGCATGGATCAACATGATCATACCGTTCTTATTCAAAGCCTCTAGCGTGTCTTTGTCGAGTTCACGCAGTTTGTTCTCATCGACCATCTTAAATCCGCGATAGACAAACGGTTTATCCGGATTGTCTGAGCGGGTGATCGCGATTTCGCCGTCCATCAGAATGTCGAGCTTCTTGAGTTCTCCCAAGAAAGCTTTGGTGCGCTGCCCTGACTCTTCGAATTTTCTGCAGAATTCCAGCACACCTTTTGTGTATTCGCTGGCTTCGCCGTTTTCGAACAAAAGGCTGCCTTCGTCCTGTTTCTTAACGACATTCGCGCTCGGATCGAAGCAAAGCGACATGTCATCGCTTTCCTGCTGCAATTTTGCGAGGATAAAGGGATAGCGGCGCACATAGGCTGGGATATAAACGTCCGAAACCATCTTGCCGTCTTCCCCGATGAAAACGTTTACGCCTTCATTCAGGCCCATCAACGCGATAGGCAGTGGATCATCGCCAGCAGTGAACACGATAGGATAATTGCGCTGGGCATCGACGAATTCGTCAACTGTCAGCGGGATCGCATGCGTAGAAGCGAGAAAATCGGCATTTTCGAAAGCGCCCACTTTGAAGTCCGCGTGATCGCGGCTGTTGAGTGGGAGCAAGTCTTTGTAAAACAGCGGAAGTTGCGGCTGCGGCGCGCTGGCCATGAGGTATCTCCGAAAAAGAGTGAAAACTGTTTTCGGCGCGGCGCGAAAAGCAAAAACACCCTCCCACAGGCCGAATGCCACGCGCTTTAGGCGTTCATCGAGCTTGGCGCAAGCGTGCGGCGCTTTACTCTGCGTCTAAGGGTACCAGTTTGCCGGGATTAAGGATATTGTCTGGGTCTAGCGCTTGTTTGACCTTTCGCATCACTGACAGGCTGGCGTGATCCCCAAGGCGGCCCAATTCATCAACTTTCATTTGGCCGATGCCGTGCTCAGCGCTGATCGATCCGCCCCATTCAGTCACAAGATCGTGCACACGCGCGCTTACCACTTTGCCTTCTGCCTCTTCCCATTTTCCGGGCACTGCACTTTTGGGCGCAATAATGTGGAAATGAACATTGCCATCGCCCAGATGCCCGAAGGCCGCTCCGCGAGTCCCTGGAAATTCGGTCTCAATTGCCGGGATCGCAGCCAAGATAAATTCCGGCATCTTTGCGACAGGCACCGAGATATCGTGCTGCATAGCAGGGCCAAGCGCGCGCTCCGCAGGTGAGATCGAATCGCGCAAGCTCCAAAATGCATCTGCCTGCCTTTCGTTGGCCGCAATCACTGCATCCTCCAGCATGCCCTGTTCCATGGCATTGCCAAGCGCGGCTTCCAGTCTTTCTTGCAAATCCGCGTCATCTCCGTGGGTTGCGACGCACTCAATCAGCGCATTCCATTTGTGACGTGCGCTCAAAGGGGGGCGGCTGTCTGGCAAATGCGCAAGCACGCTGTCGAGGCAATGGGCGGGCACGACTTCAAAACCTTCAAGCGTATCGCCCAGTGCGCCTTCAACATGCTGCAATAAACTGCGAGCCTCCAGTATTCCGTTAAGTCCAACCCAAGCCGTCGCCTTCGCAGTAGGGGCGGGCAAAATGCGCAACGTCGCCGCTGTAACTATGCCAAGCGTCCCTTCTGATCCGATGAGAAGTTGTTTGAGGTCAAACCCCCGATTGTCCTTTTTCAAAGGAGTAAGGCCATCGAAAACCTGACCATCAGCCAGCACAGCTTCAAGTCCCAACACTTGCGCGCGCATTGTCCCGTGGCGCAGAACTTGAGTCCCACCAGCATTGGTCGAAATCAGGCCACCAATCGTAGCAGATCCTCGCCCGCCCAGAGTGAGGGGAAAGCGCATTCCCGCGTCTTGCGCCGCTTCTTGAAAAGTTTGCAAAATGACGCCCGCATCGCAGATGGCTTCACCGTTTGAAGCGCTAAGGGATCTGATCTGGTCCATGCGGCGCAAAGACAACAGCACCGCTTCGCCGCTCGCATCGGGTGTTGCACCGCCGACCATGCCGCTATTTCCCCCTTGTGGCACAATTGGGATGCGATGGCGCGCGCAAAGCGCGACGAGGTCAGCGACCTCGCGAGTGCAAGATGGCGAAGCAAGCGCCAAAGCACGGCCGGTATATCGTCCCCGCCAATCTGTAAGCCACGGATTAAGGTCGTCGGCTTCGGTAGTGAAACCTTTGGGTCCAAGAAGGTCTTTGCCCGCCGCAAGAAATTCAGCAGCTTTATCACTGCCTTCAGCGTCGTTTTTCATTTGGGATGTCGTGGTAGAGTGTGTCGCCATGATTGTTGCTCCTATGCCACAATTAGGCCCGTGCTTACCAGCGAATTGCAACACTTGGACGCGCAGTTAAGCCGTTGTTCAACCCATTGTTCTAACGCAATCCATTCATCGCGGGGGGTTGCGCGATTGTCGGGAGCTTAGGAGGGCTCCAATCACATGCCGAGCTTGCTCACTCTTGCTGCTCCTGCGGTGCTGCTTGCGCCAGCGCTTGGTGTAAGCAATGCCCAAGTGAATGAAGCTCAGTCCGGTATTAGTGACGCGGCCGAGGCAAATGTTTCGGCGCAGTCTGACTATCGCGCTCTTGAGCAAACTGGCAATCCGCTGCGCGAACTCAAGCAAGACCAGACCTTGCGGCAGGCTCAGACCCGCATCGAACAGCGGGTTATCATTCGCATTTCACCGCAGCGCGTGAGCAATGGCAGCAATCTGCTTAATCGTCTTCCACGCCAATCTCTCAATGCTCGTTATGTCGAGAAGAAGACAGACAAATGTCTTGCGATAGAGGATGTTGCAGGAGTTCAGACAGGAAGTGGCAATAGGCTTTTGCTGTTTCTTCGCGATAAGAAGATAATGACGGTCAACCTTGAAAAAGCTTGCCGCGCACGCGATTTCTACTCTGGCTTCTATGTCGAGAAGAACAAGGACGGGAAACTATGCGTCAAGCGCGACCGATTGCATTCGCGCAACGGTGTCAAATGCGAAGTTGAGCGCATGCGACAATTGGTAGCGGTTACCGAATAACCATCTTTCGACAATTGCTGCATTACAGCGCGATTTCTTGACTTTTGCGCAGTTTTACGACTAGAGGCCGCAAGATCGAGGGCCGTGATCGGCTTTTGATGTGTGAGCGGTGCTGTGCACCGCCTTTCCAATTGTGATTATTGGCCGCGTCTGGTCCGGTGATTGCTTCTTTCAAAGATTGAACCTGCTGCATGAAATTTGCCGATCTCGGCCTGTCACCTGAATTGCTGAAAGCCGTAGAGGATGCGGGCTATACTGAGCCGACCGCGATCCAGGCAGAAGCCATCCCCGCCATCCTGATGATGAAGGACATGATTGGGATTGCGCAAACGGGAACGGGCAAGACGGCAAGCTTTGTCCTCCCCATGATTGATGTCATGGCCGCTGGCCGGCGCCGGGCTCTTATGCCGCGATCTTTGATACTTGAGCCAACGCGCGAACTGGCGGCTCAGGTTGCCGAGAATTTTGAAAAATACGGCGCTAACCATGATCTCAAAATGGCGCTCCTTATTGGTGGCGTCCAGATGGGCGATCAATTGAAAGCTCTGGATGAAGGCGTTGACGTGCTCATCGCGACACCGGGCCGGTTGATGGATTTGTTCGAGCGGGGCAAAATCCTGCTGTCGGGCTGCGAATTGCTCGTCATTGATGAAGCGGACCGGATGCTCGATATGGGATTTATTCCCGATATCGAATTTATCTGTTCCAAGCTTCCCGAAACCCGGCAGACCATGTTGTTTTCTGCGACCATGCCGCCGCCGATTGAGAAGCTGGCCAAGACGTTCCTGTCCAATCCCAAGCGGATAGAGACTGCGCGCGCCGCGACAACCAACAAAGATATCACCGCCTTCAAGGTGCCTGTGCATTCGCGAAAAAAGCGTGAGACCCTGCGATGGCTGCTTACTCACGATCAGGTGGATACCGCGATAATCTTCTCGAACCGCAAAACAACTGTTCGCGAATTGAACAAAAGCCTGCAAAAGCACGGGTTTGCCAGCAGCGAAATTCATGGCGATATGGACCAGTCTTCGCGGCTTCAAGAGCTTGATCGCTTCAAGGCGGGTGAGGTCAATATCCTTGTTGCATCGGATGTTGCAGCCCGCGGGCTTGATATCAAAGGCGTCTCTCATGTTTTCAATTTCGACACGCCTTGGCACCCTGATGATTACGTACACCGGATCGGCCGAACGGGTAGGGCAGGAGCCAAGGGCCGCGCTTTCACATTCGTCACAGATGAAGATGCCGAAGCCATCGACAATGTCGAAAAACTAACAGGCGCCAAGATCAAGGTGTTTGGCAAAGATGATGTGCGTGTCGAGCTTGCCGAACCAGACGAAAACACAGAACCTGAGGCAAAAAAGCAGGACACAAGTGACGAGGCACGAAAACCGCGGTCACGCAGCCGCAGCACGCGCGATGATGATGGCGATGCGAGCGATAAACCGCGCCGGGAACGCGCGCCTCGCTCTGAAAAACCCGAGCGCAAGAGCCGGTCGAGCCGCGTCAAATCAGAAGACAGCGAGCCGGTGCCCGCTGGTGAATGGAACGGCCCACGTCCCGGTTTTCTGGACGTTGGTTTTAAGGGCTAAATTGCTCAGATGAGCGTCGGAATGCATCCAGCTACCTATGTTGCTGACTGAGCACATCCCGAACTTTCCAAGTCAGACCGAGCCAGAGCGCAAGGCGGACTTCGTCATTCACGCTGTAAGCCTTGTCGGGTTTGCAGTGGCGAGCGGATTGCTTGTCATGCGCGGGGCAGAGCTGGATAACCTTGCTCTGCTTGGCGCATTGGTGGTTTACGCGGTTGTTGCAATGTTTTCGATCAGCATTTCGTTCGCTTATCATTTGCTGCCGCGCCACGATTTGCGCAGCATTATGCGCCGCTGGGATCACGCGGCGATTTATGTCGTGATTGCAGGCACTTTTAGCCCCCTTTTGGTAATGGCTGATACATGGCATGGCCATGTCATCTTGGCTGCAATCTGGGCATTTGCAGCAATGGGCGTGTGGTTCAAAATGTTCGCTGTAACGATTGATGGTCGCTGGTCATTGGTATCGTATTTGGGCCTCGGCTGGTTTGCCCTTTTTGCTTTGCCGAGTTTCTGGTCCGAACTGCCAGGGATTACCACTTGGGCTATCGCGGCGGGCGGCATATTCTACACAATCGGGACGATGTTCTATCGTCAGAAGCAATTGCGCTTCCGCTATCCCATCTGGCACGCGATTGGCACGCTGGGCGGGATCTCATTTTTTGTAGCGATTTGGGTGGCTGTAGAAGGCTAACCCACAACTGTCACAAAGCTATCAATGACCCGCTTTGTACCCGCGTTCTCAAATTCGATCTCCAGCTTGTTGCCTTCTTGTTCAACCACACAACCTGTGCCGAATTTCGCATGTTCGACCATCGCTCCAATGCGGATGTCGGAGCGGGGTTGGGCGGCAAAGCTTGCGGCAGAGCGGCCGGGTTCTTTGACGCGTACTTGCTTGGTTTCGTAGCCTGACGCGATTGCCCGTTGCCATCCGGGGCCGCGCGATTGGGCAGCAGCCGGACGCTGGGCTGCAACATGTGCAAATGGATCTTCGGTTTCGGACCAGTTGGCCTGCCAAAGGGACGCACCGCCAGTCATGGTTGTTTCCTGCTCGATATGTTCTTCAGGCAATTCTTCTATAAATCGGGACGGGATTGAGCTTACCCATTGGCCGTAGATCCGCCGATTGGCGGCGTGATAGATATTACAGCGTCTGCGAGCACGGGTGATCGCGACGTAGGCGAGGCGGCGTTCTTCCTCGAGGCTGGCCAATCCCCCTTCGTCAATTGCGCGTTGCGAAGGAAATACGCCCTCTTCCCAGCCCACGCAGAACACATGATCAAATTCCAGGCCCTTGGCGGCGTGAATTGTCATGATGGTGATGGTTTCTTGTTGATCCCCGCGATCATTGTCCATCACGAGGCTGACATGTTCGAGAAAATCGCCAAGTGTTTCGTATTCTTCCATCGCGCGGGCGAGTTCCGAGAGGTTTTCGGCCCGGCCAGCACTTTCAGGTGAGCGGTCATTAGCGAGCATGTCGCTGTACCCGCTTTCATCGAGCACAAGCCGGAGCAAGTCGGCCGGCGTCATTTCCTCGGCTGCGTCGCGCCATGCGAGGAATTGCCTTAGCAATCCGCCAATTGTGCCCGCTGCACGCTTTGGCAGTTCGTCGCTGTCGGCGAGTTCCAGCGATGCGGCGGCAAGTGGCATGTTGGTACGCCGCGCATGTTGGTGCATCTTTTCCAGCGTTTTCGATCCCAGGCCACGTTTTGGCTGGTTGTAGATCCGCTCAAAAGCCAAATCATCTTGTGGCTGCGCAATTACACGCAGGTAGGCGAGCGCATCGCGGATTTCGGCACGCTCATAAAATCGAAAGCCCCCGATAATCCGGTAATTGATGCCGATCTGGATAAAGCGATCTTCAAATTCGCGCGTCTGATATTGCGCTCTTACTAGGATCGCGACCTTGTCCAGAGGCGCGCCTTCGCCTTCGAGCCGCTCTATCTCTTCACCCACACGTCGCGCTTCTTCAGGTGCATCCCAGACACCAACAACGCGCACCTTGTCGCCAGTATTGGTTTCGGTCCAAAGGCTTTTCTCGTGACGTTCTGAATTGGCTTTGATCAAACCGGAAGCTGCGCCAAGGATATGCCGGCTTGAACGATAATTCTGCTCGAGGCGGACGACATGTGTGCCCGGAAAATCCTTTTCAAACCGAAGGATATTAGCAACTTGCGCCCCGCGCCACGAATAGATCGATTGGTCATCATCGCCAACTACGCAGATGTTCTTGCGAGTCTGGGCAAGCAGGCGCAGCCACAGATACTGGACAGCGTTCGTGTCCTGATATTCGTCAACGAGGATGTATTTGAAACGCTGCTGATATTCGTTGAGGACGTCCGTGTGCTTGCGAAAGATGTTGAGCACATGGAGCATCAAATCGCCGAAATCGCACGCGTTCAAGGCTTTCAGCCGGTTTTGATACGCGCCATACATCGCCTGGCCTTTGCCATTGGCGTAAGCTTCATTCTCAACCGCATCGAGATCAGCCGGATTCAATCCCCGGTTCTTCCAACGATCAATCAACCCCGCCAATTGGCGCGCGGGCCAGCGTTTCTCATCAAGATCATTGTCATTGATGAGCTGTTTAAGAAGGCGCAGCTGATCATCGGTGTCGATAATGGTATAATTGGACTGCAACCCAGCAAGCTCTGCATGCCGGCGCAGCATCTTTGCGCAAATCGAATGAAATGTGCCAAGCCACGGCATGCCATCGCCAGGAGCGCCCAAATGTCCAGCCACCCGCTCGCGCATTTCCCGCGCTGCCTTGTTGGTGAAAGTCACACATAAAATTTCGCTCGGCCAAGCGCGGCGGGTTGCCACCAGATGCGCAAGCCGCGCGGTCAAAGCTGCTGTCTTTCCTGTGCCAGCCCCTGCTAGCATTAGCACAGGACCTTCGGTGGTAAGCACGGCTTCTTGTTGCGGCGGGTTTAGCCGCGAAGCATAGGCAGGCACTTGCGTTCCAGCGGGCAGGGGGTTCGCGTTTTCGCTCATATACGAGTGAACAAGTAGGGAACGAGAGCTTGGCTAGCAAGAGCGTATTGCCCTCTATGCCCGGGTCACATGGCGCATGCCTGTTTGGCGTGGTCGCGCCAGCCAATAGCCAACCAATTTTCAATTTATCCCACTTTTCCAACGGCTCTCGCCAGATTGTGCCCGCCGCGCGGCGCTATGGCGGCGAAGGTCTAGCCGAGCGTATTTGCAACCTGCATAACAATGGCATCCGGACTTGAAGGGAAAACAAGGCTGGGTCGCACGCAGTTCGTCATCGCTTGGGATCAGGAATGAATTAAACTCCGAAAAGGACCCCCCAATGCGTAAAAGATCAAAGGTCAAATCGGCTTTTCACACCCAATCAATGTACCTGGTAAGTGGCAGCTTTGCCGCTCTCACTATGGCCAACCCAACGCTTGTTGCTGCAATGGTACAGGATGAGGCGGCCGTCGCCCAAGATGGTGTTACCACCGACGCTTCGTCTCCCATGACCGATGAACAACAGTCGATCTTCGATACGTGGCCAGCCGACAAACAAAGTGCTTTCATGGCATGGCCAGCTGAAACACAAGGCTATTTCTGGTCTCTATCCGCAGAGCGACAGGATCTTTTTTGGCGTCTGACCGATGACAACAAAGTGTCGCTGACAGCAATGGGCGAAGAAGATCGCGCTGGTGCGTGGCAAATGATTGAAGCGCGCGCAGCAGCGGTTGAAGGTGAAGGGCAGCCGCCCGAAGCCAGAGCGCGTTCCATTCCGAGTGATGAACCGCCGCAGGCCCAACCCCAAGCCCAGCCAATGCCCGAAGCTGAGCCTCAAACAGGACCTTCGCAAGAGCTTTAGGGTCGCAACCAACCCATCCTCTCGCCTCACCTGTAGATGGGTGGTCATTGGGGTGAGGCAGCCGGGTCGGCAATGTGCAATATAATCGAGGGGTTTCACCCTAGGCGCATAAGCGTCAACTTGCCCTTGCCGATCCGGCGCTTTTTTTCGATTTCGAGACCTTTGACGATTACGTCTTCTTTGGATGCGGTCTCGACCGCGATCCAGGTGGCATCTCCAATCCAGCCGAGCCGCAACAGCCGATCAAGCGCCACAGCACCTGCACCGGTGTAATAGGGAGGATCGGCCAAGATAAGATCATAGGGTTCGCGCGCAGGGCCAAGGCGGGTGACAGAAGCTGCCTCAACTCGTGTTTGAGTACGCGCATCAAGTGTTTGTATATTGGTCTTTATCGTATCAATCGCAGTGCGGTCCTGTTCGACAAACAGACAATGAGCAGCCCCGCGAGACAAAGCTTCAAGTCCCAGCGCGCCTGAGCCTGCAAACAGATCTGCAACGCGCAATCCTTCAAACGAATTCAACCGGCTGTTGAGCATCGAAAACAGAGTTTCGCGTGTGCGATCCGCTGTTGGACGTGTTGCCTCACCTGGGGGCGCTACCAATTTTCGCCCACGCCAATTACCCGCAATAATCCTCATACTTGCTTCTGCGACTTTGCTTTCTTGAGGAAGCTTTGAAACCGGGAAAGGTCTCCTTTTCGGATCGCGGCGGCCCGGCCGCGTGGCAAATCGCCCAATTCAAATGGACCATATGCGGTGCGAATAAGGCGGTTCACTTTGAGGTCGAGATATTCAAGCACACGGCGAACTTCGCGGTTCTTGCCTTCGGTAATAGTCATCTCGATCCACAGGTTTTTGCCCGAACCGCCCCCGCGTTCAAGATTTGCATCAATTGAGCCATATCGGATCCCGTCAATAGTGACGCCCTCAATCAGGTCTTCAAGCTGTTCCTGGCTGACATCTCCAAAAGCACGCGCGCGATAGGTGCGCGGGATGCCGGTGGCTGGCAGTTCCATCTGACGCTTAAGGCCGCCATCATTGGTGAGCAGCAACAAGCCTTCGGTGTTCACATCGAGCCTACCGACCGGCATTAGCCGCGGTGTACCTTTAGGAAGAGCATTGGTGAGTGCGGAATAGATGGTCGCGCGCCCCGTCGGATCACGTTCGGCTGTGATAAGACCGGTGGGTTTGTGAAACGCGAACAGCATCGTATCATCGGCTTTGCCCACGGGCTTGCCATCAACGGTGACGCCTTTCAAATCTTTCAGGATAGTCGCGGGCGTATCGAGTACTTTGCCATCGATTGCGACGCGCCCGTCGCCAATCATTCGCTCCACTTCGCGGCGGCTCGCAACACCAGCACGCGCGAGCAATTTGGCAATACGATCGCCTTCAGGGCGGTCAGCGGATCGGGCAGGATTGGTTGGCATGAAGCCGCGATTAGGCCCTTAACCGTGCTCCCGCAAGGCATCTGCCAGTACGCCGTGGAACCGGGCGATGCCAGCTTCCAATGTGCCTAGTGTAATGTAATCAATCGCGCCTGATGCAAGGCCTTGCTGGCCAAGTTCTGCTGCACGGAAATCCTCAGAGGCAAACACCCCGCCATCAAGCAGTGCCCAGCTCCGTTCCCAATGGTCTCGTGCTTTGTCTGTGGCGGGTGCCTCGGGGATGAGCATGAAGTCTTCCACCAGTGTCAGGTTTGCTGCTTGTGGCATCAGGACCATGATGTTCACATAATCGGGACTGGGCACGATGATTGTGGCGGGGACAAGCTGATAGGCAAACGTCGCCATTTTTCGCAACGTCGCCATATCGCCAAGATCTTGAGCCTCCATCTCCTCAAGCCTTCCAACCAGGCTGCGTTGATGCGGGCCAATTTGATCGCCAGCGGTAACGCCATCCTTAAAGAAGGGTCCGATGGTTCCGGCATGGAGGCGGGTGACGTGATAGCTTTCCAGAAACGCATCCATGATAAGCTTCCAATTGCCGCTCACGCTGTGCGTTTTTCGGCGGAACAGATGCGCGTTGGGCATTCCAAAAGCCGCAAAATCTTCGCCTAAAGTGTGTGCGTGCGAAAAGTCGGGCGCGTGATCATGGGAGGGTGCAAACCAAATTACGCCGCCTGCTTCCAAGCTTGGCAATTCGGCAAGCGCGTGTTCGTCCTTGTTAAGGCCGGGAAAGGTTTCGGGCCTGGGCAGGGCAAGAAGCTTTCCATCAAGCTTATAAGTCCATGCATGATAAGGGCACACGAGCCTTTTCGTGCATTGCACTTCATTTCCCTCAACTAGCCGAGTGCCCCTGTGCTGACACACATTGAGGAACACATGCACTTCGCCCTTGGCATCGCGCGTGACAAGCAAAGGTCGCCCGGTGCCATCATGCGGCACTGCCATTCCCGGGTTCGGTATGAGAGCCGAGGGACAAAGCACTTGCGGCATCCGGTCAAACAGCGCGGCTTTCTCGCGCGCAAAGTGATCGTTGCAGGTATAAAGCGATGCGGGCAATCGCCCCACGTTATCTGCGGTGCGCGCATCGCCTGTGCGGATTGCGTTTGCCAAAGCCAGTTGTCCCGGTGTTGCGCGAAGCCCAGCAGGTTCTTTGGCCGCTTGTGTTGTGGACGCATTCATATGGGCGTTCCTATTCCTCTCATGCCCCGCTAGTGTGTCAGACTTAAGCAATTTTCGGAAGGGACGATAAGGAATGAGCGAAGCTACGGCGCAAAACGATCAAAAGCCGGGCTGGGGCACACTGTTTCGCTCACTGCGCAATCCCAAAAGCGGATTTATGGTCCTGTTCGGCTTTGCTCAGGGCCTGCCGCCTGCGCTGTTTTTGGGCACGCTTTATGCTTGGCTTTCAGAAGCTGAGGTCGATCTGGAAACGATGGGTGTCTTCTCGCTTGTCGGGCTGATGTATGCGTTTCAATTCCTGTGGTCGCCCCTTTTAGACAAGGTCAATATTCCTGGTCTCAGCTTGCTGGGTAAACGCAAGCAGTGGATGGTCCCGATGCAGCTGATTGTGGGGGGGGCGCTTGTCACGATGAGCACGCTGAACCCTGCAACATCGCTTGGCTGGTTCAGTCTGCTTGCCGCAATCGGAGCCTTTGCCAGCGCAACTCAGGATATCGCGATTAACGCTTGGCGGATCGATGTTGCTGATGATGTTGCGACCCTGGATATCCTATCAACCATCACGCAAATGGGGTTCCGGTTGGCAGCATTGGTAGGAGGCGCTTTCGGGCTAATTCTCGCCGAACATATCGGATGGCCGCAAACCTATGTGATTATGGGCGGCCTGATGCTGGTTATTGGATTTGCAGGGCTGTTCGCGCCCGATGTCAAAGTATCGGACAAGACCACAGCCATTGCGGCAAGCGATGAAGAATTTGCTCAGATCAATGCTGAGGGCGAGGTGAACGAGAAAACCCGCAACCGCGCACTTTTAACAGTGGGTATACTTTGGGGCTGGGCGATTGTGACAGTCGTCGTGTTCATGGTCCGATCCATGACATCCGTGCCGCAAGACCGCCCGGATGTGACAGTATTCACCACCACTTATGGCCCGCTTATCGTGCTTGCCACTATTGTCCTGCCAGCATTCGTCGCTGCATGGGTCGCAAAGCAAAAGCGTGATGGCACCAATGTGATCCTTGCTGCGGCTGAGGGCGATGCTGCGCACACTATCAAGTTCACCGACCACCTTTACCGCGCGCTGGTTCTCCCCCTGGTGGAATTTGTGACCCGAATGGGATGGTCTCTGGTGCTGATCCTGGCTCTTGTTCTCACTTACAGGATTACCGATTCTGTTTGGGGCGTTTTTGCTTATCCCTTCTATTTGGGAGAACTGGGTTACACCGGCGAAGACGTCGCTTTCGCGTCCAAAATCCTCGGCATTTTTGCGATCATCTTGGGTCTTGCGCTGGGCGGCTGGCTTATCACCGTGTTTGGCCGGATGTTCATGCTCACCTTTGGTGCGGCCATCGCGGCGGCGACCAATCTGCTTTATGCAGAGCTCGCCCAAGGCGGTGCCATGATGCAGGCAGCCAGCGATGCCATTGGGTTCACATGGGCGGTTGAAAACATGGCGAACGGGCTGTCTTTCATCTTCTTCACAGCCGGGCCTCCTTCGGAAGGGTTGGCGAAGCTGGCGTTTACGATCTTCTGGGAAAACCTCGCCATCGGGATTGCCGGGGCTGCTTACATTGCATGGCTTAGCTCAATCGTGGCGAAGAAATACGCAGCGGTGCAATTCGCCTTGCTGTCCTCGCTTACACTTCTAATCGGAACTTTAGGACGCGGCGCATTGGGCCAGATGATTGAGGACCGAGGATATTACTTCGTCTTCATCTTCACCGCTCTGATCGGTGTGATCGCGGTGGTGCTGTGCGCTATGGAATGGCTTCGCGAAAGCCGTGCCGGGGCCAAGGCAGGCATTGTAACGCCGGATGCCGCTATTCAGCCTGCCGAATAAAACTTGCTGGGCGAGCGCACCTTTTGGAGCATTGGCGCAGCGTATTTCGAACGCGAGGTTCTGGCGGCCTTTGCCGTTGGGGTCTCGTCAGGCTTTCCCTACGCGATGATTGGCGCGACGCTTACAACGCGGCTTGCCCAGGACGGGATTGATATAAAGACTGTCGCGGCATTCAGCCTGGCGTTTTTGGTCTACAATCTGAAGGTATTTTGGGCGTGGGTGATCGACGCAGTGCGATTGCCCGTCATCGGCGCGCTGGGTCCGCGCGTCTCGTGGATGCTCATCGCAGGTTTGCTTGTCATTGCAGCAGTCATCAACCTTGCGCTGGTGGATCCTGCATCCAGCCTTTTTGCGACAGTCATTGCCGCTGTCCTTGTTGGGATAGCAGGCGCGACATTTGATTTGGTGATCGACGCCTATCGGATTGAGATATTGCGCCCTGATCAACTGGGTGCGGGATCGGGGATGAACCAATATGGCTGGCGCGTGGGGTCCGCTGGCGCAGGCGCAATCGCTCTGGTCCTCGCGGCTCGATATGGCTGGGAGATAGCCTATATTGCGTGCGCGGGACTGGCGCTTCCCGCAATGGTGACAGCTCTCATCATGGGCGAACCTGCGCGGCGGAAGGTGGTGAATGCGCGAAGAGGATTAAGCGAAATTTGGCGCTCCATCACTGGGCCATTTGCCGAATTCTTCGCGCGCCATGGAGCATGGCTGGTGCTTGCCTTTGTCCTGATCCACAAGATTGGAGACACGCTTGCAAACCTCACTTTTCGACTGCTGTTCGAGCATCTCGGCTACACCAATGATGAGATCGCTCTGTACGATGTGGGTGTCGGGTTTTGGGCCTATATTATCGGCATTTTCGTGGGCGGGATTATCTATGCGCGGCTGGGATTAAAACGCTCGGTTCTGCTTGCGTTGGTGCTGATGGCGGTGTCGAATTTGAGCTTTGCCGCATTAGCAGGGGCAGGGCATTCCAACATTGGCCTTGCTGCTGCAATCGGGTTTGAAAATTTCGCCAGCGGTTATGGCGGGGTTGTTGTTGTCGCCTACTTCTCGGCGCTGTGCGATTTGCGCTTTACCGCCGCGCAATATGCGCTGATTTCAGCAGGCGCGAGTATTGTGGGGAGGTTGCTGACGGGCACGGGCGCAGGCGCGCTGATCGAGGGGCTGGGCTATGTGCAGTTCTACCTGCTGACGACGGTGTTGGCGCTGCCAGGAATTGTGCTGTTTGCATGGATGATGCGCAGCGGATTGGTCGATGATGCTTTGGGAAGTGCGGGGCGCGAAGAGGTCTAATCGGGTATCTCGTCATTCAGGCGCAGGACTTCGCCCGCCAGATAGAGCGTGCCTGTGATAAGAACCGGAAAATCGTCTGATGGCAGGCTGAGCAGCGCTTCTTCCAGATTTGCTGCCGCCACAGCTTTGGGCCCAAAAGCGGATGCCGGATGCGCGTCACGACCGGGCACTGGGACAATTCGCAAACTTCGGACACGATCATCCAAGGGATCAAGCAATGCGCGCGGGTCCTTGTTATCGAGCATTCCGAGTATGAGGTGAAGCGGCCCATCGATAGCTGATGCAATCGCCTCGCCAGCGCTGGGGTTGTGGCCGCCGTCTAGCCAAACCTCGCGGCTGCCAATCAATGGCCCCGCACGCAGTCGCTGCATTCGCGCAGGCCACGACACAGTTTCGAGGCCCTTGCGGATCGCGTTCGCTGAGATGCTAAGCTTGTCTTGGTGCCGCAGCATGGCAATAGCCAAAGCGGCATTGCTGATTTGGTGTTCACCAGGCAGCGGGATTCTTGGGAGGTCGAGAGTGCCATGAGTATCCCAATAGCCTTCCACTCCATAGCCCCAATCACGCTCCGGCCGGTGCAGTAAGGATCCGGCTTTGGCCGAACACATCTGAATTTGCTTTCTTTCCTGACTGCGGCGATTGATCGAGAGGAGCGGCACACCCCGCTTCGCAATCCCAGCTTTCTCAAACGCAATCCGCGCCATCGGCTCTTTCGGCACGCCTTGCTCCGGCGCCAAGAGAAACCTCTCATGGTCCAGCCCCAAAGCCGCAATCCCGCATGCGGCTGTGACTTCCGGCTCCAGCACATTGGTTGCGTCAAGCCGCCCACCAAGGCCGACTTCGACCACGCAGGCATCGGCTGGCACGCGGCTGAACGCTAGGAAAGCGGCGGCGATGGTGACCTCGAAAAAGCTCGGGTCCAGTTCCTCACATGCGTCTAGCACCTCCGCCAGCAGCGCTGCCAAATCGGCATCGGAAATCAGCTTGCCTGCAACCCTTATCCGCTCATTATACCGCACCAGATGCGGGCTGGTGGTGACGTGGACCTTGTAACCTTCAGCCTCCAGCATCGCGCGCAGGAATGCGCAGGTTGAGCCTTTGCCATTCGTCCCGGCGACGTGAAACACTGGCGGCAATTTGCGATGCGGATTGCCCAGCCGCTCCATCATGGCACGCATGGTCTCAAGACCAAAGCGCCCCTCGGGAACGCTTAGTTTTGAAAGTCTGTCCAGCTGGAATTGAACCCGCGGATCGTCCGAGCGGCCGAAGTCAGGCATTGGCCTCAGGCAGCCTCAGATGGTTGCATATAACCCAGCACATTGGCCAAAGTCGATTTCAGGTCGCGCCGGTGCACCACCATATCGACCATGCCGTGCTTGTGCAGATATTCTGCGCGCTGGAACCCTTCGGGCAATTGTTCTCGGATCGTGTCCTGAATGACGCGCTGGCCGGCAAAGCCGATCAAAGCGCCCGGTTCTGCAATTTGTACATCGCCAAGCATGGCATAGCTAGCTGTAACGCCGCCCGTTGTCGGATCTGTCAGAACCACGATATACGGCAGGCCTGCAGCCTTTAGCCGCCGCGTCATCACCGTTGCGCGCGGCATTTGCATAAGGCTTAGGATGCCTTCTTGCATCCGCGCTCCGCCAGCTGCTGTCACCACGACAAAGGCCGCCTTGCGAGCCAAGGCGCGCTCAGCGCCAGCACAAAACGCCATACCAACAGCCATGCCCATGGACCCGCCCATAAAGCCAAAATCCTGTACGCCCACGACCGCAGGTTTGCCATCAATTGCACCTGATCCAACGACGAATGCGTCATGATGCGGATTTTTCGCGCGCGCTGCTTTCAGGCGATCGGTGTATTTCTTGGAATCCTTGAATTTAAGCGGATCTTCGGTGACTTGCGGTTGGGGGAGGACATCAAATCCCGGGTCAAGCAGCAGGTTCAGCCTTGCATCCGCGCCAATCCGCCCATGATGTTCGCACTTATGGCAGACCGAGAGGTTCTCCTCATACTCGGCGACAAACAGCATTTCCTGACAATTGGAGCACTTGATCCAAAGATCTTTTTCTGTGCTCTTTTTTTCGTCAGAAAAGCCCAGCGAATTGCGAACTCTGTTGAACCAGCTCATGTTTTTGCTTCCCTGATTGCAGCGACCATGTTTGCCGTCAGCTCTTGTAGCTTGGCGGGGGCCTGTTCGCCATATTCGCCGACCAAGTCAACGAGAGCAGAGCCGACAACCACGCCGTCTGCATGGGCAGCGATTGCGGCGGCCTGTTGGGGCGTGCGCACGCCAAAACCAACCGCAACTGGTAAATCAGTGGCGGCTTTGAGCCTGGCAACGGCTTCTTCTATGGAACTTTGCGCGGCCTGTTGCAGTCCCGTAATCCCCGCGACCGAGACATAATACAGAAACCCCCTCGATCCCTCTAACACTTGCGGCAGGCGCGCGGCATCGGTGGTGGGCGTGGCAAGGCGAATGGGCGCAATGCCCTTTTCTCGAAGAGCAGGGCCAAGCGCCTCGTCTTCTTCGGGCGGAATATCGACGCAGATGACCCCGTCCACGCCAGCGCCCTCGCATTGATCCGCGAACCATTCAGGCCCGCGCCGGATCATCGGATTGGCATATCCCATAAGGATCAGCGGCGTATCAGGATGCCGCACACGGAAGTCTTTGGCGATTTGGAAGACGTCAGCGGTGGTGGTCCCTTTGCCAAGCGAGCGCAGATTAGCGCTCTGGATCGCAGGACCATCTGCCATCGGATCGGTGAAGGGCATGCCCAGCTCGATTACGTCAGCTCCCCCTGCGACCAGAGCATCAAGATTGGCAGCGGTATCGCCATCGCCAGCCGTGATGAAGGCAACGAATGCGGCATGGGGTTTGGAAAAGGCGTTGGAGAGGCGGTTAGTCATTGGGTTTGGCCTATTTGGTCACATCGCCGAGCCGCCAAACCGTCATCTCGTTCTTAAGACGATTCACTAGCAAGGTAACATCAGCTTCTGGGAAATAATACGCATCGTGCAAATGCGACATTGTTGAAGGCCCTTTCACCGATTTGCCTAACTTTTCTTCGAAGGTTGCCCGGTTCCACGACATATTCATTTCAAGGTTGAGCATAACCCATTTTTGGAGTTCATTCTTGCGCTCAGCGGACGACCTATCGACCCCGGTGCCAGTGAATGAAATATCTGACTTCGCACTAAGTTCGGGCAACGACGCCGCTTCTGGGTTCCCATCTTCAGCGCCCCAGCGGGGATAAAACGTTACCTCTGCTTCGTAGTTGCCGTCAGGTAACGGGTCTTTTGCCGAACTCGTGTCGAGCACAAACGATGAACTACCTTGCTCAACGCGATACCTTTCAGAGTAACCGATATAGACATCATCGGGGGCTTGGCCTTTCAGAGAAACCCCAACCATGACTTCGACTGGAAGCGGAATTGTAGTTTCGATCTCAAAGCTAACACGGTTTTCATCGAGCACATCGGCCTCAATTGCGATCGTCGCTGCCTCTGCACTTACGACAACTTGGTCTTCGGTGTTTTCAATATCCGCGGGGGATGAGCAACCCGTGGCCACCGCGAAGATGGAAGCGATCCCCATAAATGAGAATCCTCTTGTTCTGCCTTTCCCAACCTTCCTCACATCTCCACCCCAAGCTTTTCAGCCACAGTGAAAATATCCTTATCGCCGCGCCCGCATAGGTTCATGCAGATGATATCGTCCTTGCGCATTTGCGGTGCGCGTTTGGCGACGGCGGCGAGGGCGTGGCTGGGCTCCAGCGCAGGGATAATACCCTCGGTCCGGCACAGTAGTTGGAAGCCTTCCAATGCCTCGTCATCGGTAACAGCGGTGTATTCGACGCGGCCGCTTTCTTTCAGCCAGGCGTGTTCAGGGCCGATGCCGGGATAGTCGAGGCCGGCGCTGATTGAGTGGCCTTCGGTGATCTGGCCGTCTTCGTCTTGCAGCAGATAAGTCTTATTGCCGTGCAGAACTCCGGGTGCGCCGCCGAGTAAGCTTGCTGCGTGCTCATCACCGTCGAGGCCATGGCCTGCCGCCTCAACGCCGAGCATTTTCACCTCCCGATCATCGAGAAACGGGTGAAACAGGCCCAAAGCGTTCGATCCCCCACCAATGCAGGCGATCAGCAGGTCGGGCAGTCGGCCAGTTCGGCTAAGCAATTGTGCGCGCGCCTCAGTGCCGATCACGCTTTGAAAATTGCGTACCATCTCAGGGTAAGGATGCGGACCTGCAGCCGTGCCGATGATGTAGAATGTGTCGTGGACATTCGCGACCCAGTCGCGCAGCCCTTCGTTCATCGCATCTTTCAAGGTCGCGCCGCCACTGGTGACGGGGACGACTTCGGCACCGAGCAGTTTCATGCGGAACACATTGGGAGACTGCCGCGCTACGTCCTCTGCGCCCATGTAGATCACGCAGGGCAGGCCAAAGCGTGCGCACACAGTCGCGGTGGCAACGCCGTGCTGGCCTGCGCCTGTTTCAGCAATAATGCGCGTTTTACCCATGCGGATCGCCAGCAGGATCTGCCCGATGCAATTGTTGATCTTGTGCGCGCCTGTGTGATTAAGCTCATCGCGCTTGAACCAGACCTGCGCGCCCTTTCCTTCGCTGGCGTTTTTGCGAAGTTCCTCAGTCAGCCGCTCAGCGTAATAAAGCGGGGAGGGGCGACCCACATAATGTTCCAGCAGATCGTCGAACTGCGCCTGAAAAGCTGGGTCTTGCTGGGCCGCGCGGTATTCGCGTTCCAGATCAAGGATCAGCGGCATCAGCGTTTCAGCGACATAACGCCCGCCAAATTCGCCAAAATGTCCGCGGTCGTCTGGCTGTGTGCGGAAGGAATTGGGTGTGTTGTCGGTCATATTGTTTCCCAGGCTTCGCGTGCTGCTTCACAGAAAGCTTTGATCTTGTCGACGTCCTTTATGCCGGGTCCCGTTTCCACACCCGATGATGTGTCAACAAGATCGGTGCCGGTAAGCTTTATGGCTTGGGCAACGTTATCAGCTGTCAATCCGCCTGCCAGACCCCATGGGGTTTTGTGCTCAAACTCTTTCAAGAGCTCCCATCGGAACGCAACGCCATTGCCACCTGGCAGGGCTTCGGATCCATCGTCTGGTCTGGGCGCTGGCGCATCGAACAACAGGCGGTCCACTTTGCCTTCAAACCTTGAAGACTTGGCCAGCGTATCAGCGCTTCTCACACCAAGCGCTTTCCAGACCTCGACACCTGCTTTTTGACGCACAAGGTCCACCCATTCCGCGGTTTCCTTACCATGGAATTGGACGATATCTGGTTTGACTGTATCGATCGCATGGCCAGTTTCTTCAACCTTGGCATTGACGAGCAGCAAGACAGTTTTCGCCCTGTCTCCGATCACGCCGCGCAACGTGGCTGCCATCTCGAGCGAGACATGACGCGGGCTTTTTGCGAAATGGACAAGGCCAATATGCGTTGCGCCTGCTTCAATCGCAGTGTTGATGGAAAGCGGGTTTTTGAGACCGCAAATCTTGATGTGAACATTGCTCATAATTGGGCCTGTAGCGCTCGCTGGTTGCGAGGTGAAGTCTCGCTCGCTAGTTTCCGCAAAGATTCAAGTTATTGCTAAGAAACGAGGGCAAACGTGTTTAGACGGTTTTGCGGAATGCTGGCGGTTTTAGCGGGGCTTGCTGCTTGCAATCCAGCAGACGTCATGGATAATTCTGAGGCGAAGATCGCGGAGTTCCAAGCGGATTTCGAAGCGGGGAACACGACTGCAATCTGGCGCACAACGCACCCGGAATTTCGCAAAGTGGTGGCTCAAAAGCGTTTTGAAACGATGCTTGGCGATTTTCGCGGACATGTTGGCGAGATGCAGAGCTCGGAGCGTGAGAAGTTTGACATCAGCAGTTTGAATGGCGAGACTTCAATCAGCGTCGATATGCGCACCCAATTTGAGAATGGTGAAGGCCTGGAAAGTTTTATCTATCGCGAAGACGGCGATGCGTTGAAACTGTTGAGTTACACACTGCAAAGCCCTGCTTTGAACGATTATGACTTTTCTAAGCTAGAGGGCGAAGGGATGATTTATGAAGCGGCACCTGAATGATCCGAGTGACAGGAACTTCGTTTAAAGGGTCGCCTCAATCGCCCGTGCTGCTGCCACAGGGTCTTCCGCTCGGCTGATTGGACGGCCGATTACAAGAACGCTCGCGCCATTATCACGCGCTGAGCGGGGGGTGACGACGCGTTTTTGATCGCCAGTGCCGGTACCATTGGGGCGCAGGCCTGGGACGACGAAATAGCCGTCTTTCCATTGATCATGGACTTTGCCGACTTCCCTGCCAGAACATACGATCCCGTCTAACCCGGCCGAATTTGCAAGTTCAGCTAGCCGCATGACCTGCGTCTCAGCGCTTCCATATACACCCGTATCCGTGAGATCGTTTGCATCAAGGCTGGTAAGCGTGGTGACCGCTACGACTTTACAGCCATCAGCGGCCGCCGCCTTGGCATCTTCCATCATGGCCCGACCACCGCTTGCATGAACGGTCACGATTGCTGGCTCATAAACATGAATGGCCTGCATCGCGGCTGCCACGGTGTTTGGGATGTCGTGAAATTTTAGATCAAGAAAGATTGGCAGGCCCAGATGCGCGATTTCGTGGACGCCGTGTCCGCCATGCGCGCAAAAGAATTCAAGTCCCAGCTTTACTCCGCCAATATGCGCTTTGACCTTTTCAAGGAGCGCTTTGGCGGGTTCGACCTGAGGAATATCAAGCGCCAGAAATATGGGATTGCTCATTGTGAAGCCCCCTGTGTCGGCGACAATCCACCTTCATTGCCTGCGTTTTCAGGGCTTTTTTCCGCAGGCTTATCAACAGGCGCGCTCACATCTGCTGCAGGGTCAGGGCGCAGCGACAAGGCATTGGATTTTATTGAGCTTTCGAGACTGCGAATTCGGCGATCAAGGCTCCACTTGACCCCGCGATGATAGATCCAGAAAGGGATAACGCCGAGAAGCCAGAAAACGAGCGCAATAATACCCACAGGCCAATCAAAGCCTACCGGGTCTGCTGAGGGCCAGATTTTGACACGCTGGGGCTCACCATAATTGATAAGCACAAAGACAGCGACAAACACTGTTACCAAAATCCAAATGAGTGTGCGCACGATTTGCACGAGATATGTCCCCTACCTCTTTGTATCTGTATGCAGCGAACCTAGGCGTTTTGGAGCCCAAGTCTATAGCGCTTACGAGCCAAAGACGCGCGCAAAGATCGTTTCGACGTGCTTGAAGTGATAAGCGAGATCGAATTTTTCTTCGAGTTCGGTTTCGCTAAGGGCAGCGGTTACTTCGCTATCTGCCTTTAACAAATCGAGGAGCGATAAAGCGCCTGAGCTTTCCCAAACCTTCATCGCATTGCGTTGCACGATGGCATAGGCATCTTCGCGGCTGACGCCAGCTTGGGTGAGCGCAAGAAGCACGCGCTGCGAATGAACGAGGCCGCCCATGCTATCAAGATTGGCCTGCATCCGCTCTGGATAGACGAGCAGTTTCTCGACCACACCTGTGAGTCGAGCGAGACTAAAATCGAGCGCAATGGTCGCATCGGGGCCGATGTAACGTTCAACCGAGGAATGCGAGATATCGCGTTCATGCCAAAGTGCGACATTTTCCAGCGCAGGCATTGCGTAGGAACGTATCATCCGGGCTTGCCCCGTGAGGTTTTCGGTCAGCACAGGATTGCGCTTGTGCGGCATCGCAGAAGAACCTTTTTGGCCTTTGGAGAAATACTCCTCAGCCTCCAGCACTTCGGTGCGTTGCAAATGACGGATTTCTACTGCGAGCCGTTCGATTGATCCGGCGATCACTGCGAGTGTTGCGAAGTACATTGCGTGCCGATCACGCGGGATAACCTGCGTGCTGATGGGTTCAGGCTTTAGCCCCAATTGCTCGGCGACATATTCTTCGACTGAAGGATCGATATTCGCAAATGTACCCACTGCGCCCGACACTGCGCACGTTGCGATTTCGGCGCGAGCAGCGACCAGGCGATCGCGGCAACGGTCAAATTCAGCATAGGCCTGTGCGAGCTTTAGCCCGAAAGTCACAGGTTCTGCGTGTATCCCGTGGCTGCGCCCGATAGTGGGCGTGAACTTGTGCTCTTTGGCGCGTGTCTTGATCGCGGCAAGCAGTGCATCGAGATCAGCAAGCAAGATGTCAGAGGCGCGCGCCAATTGAACCGAAAAGGTCGTGTCGAGCACATCAGATGAAGTCATGCCCTGGTGCATAAAGCGCGCTTCATCGCCTACTTGTTCTGCAACCCATGTCAGAAATGCGATCACATCGTGCTTTGTCACCGCCTCAATCGCATCGATGGCATCCACATCAATCGCAGGATCAGTTGCCCACCAATCCCAAAGCGCTTTAGCCGCGCTTTGCGGCACCACACCGAGTTCGGCCAATTTCTGTGTCGCATGCGCTTCAATTTCGAACCAGATGCGAAACTTCGCCTCCGGCTCCCAAAGGGCGGACATTTCTGGGCGAGCGTAGCGCGGAACCATGGTTGGGATTTCCTTCTCTAGATGGGCATCGAATTCGTTGCCGCGCGGCTATGGTGGGTAGCGGCAATTGGCAAGGGGATAGCGCAAATTCATCGCAGTCTTGTCCCCACAAGCCTCTTGTACCTGTCTCGCTGCACTCTTTTTGGGTTTACTATTTATACTTGAGAGGCAGCTTATCAGCTCCAGCGAGGCAAAACCGTTTGACTTGGATTGGCGGTCTTTTAGTTTCGATTTTGACAGGGTAGACGAATACAGTCTTATTTTTCGGGGCGATTTTATGAAATTTGGAATGTGGCGTGCGGCAATATCGCTGACTGCATTGACATGGGGCACGGCAGCTTTTGCCGGATATGAGCCATTATATGATCCCGCTCCCGACTGGGTTGAACCAGTCGATCCTGCCCAAGTGGACCGTGATCCAGCCAATTCAAAGCTGATCAACGACACTCAGTTGCGCATCGTCAAGGGCGAGCTGTGGGAATACATTGATATCGTCCACAAGATCGCAAACCTGTCTGATCTTTCTACGGTCGGCACACTCAAAGTGCAATGGCTCCCCGACAAAGGCGATCTGATTGTTCACGAAGTCTCGATCCTGCGCGATGGCGAATTGATCGACTTGATCGCACAGGGTGAAGTGATGGAAGTGCTGCGCCGCGAAAGGATGCTGGAACGGCGCATTCTTGATGGGTCTTTAACTGCCACAATGGCGGTGCCCGGCTTGCAAGTGGGTGACGAATTGCGCCTTCGCTATTCGGTCACTCTCACAGATCAGGCGCTTGGTGATGAAGTTCAGAGCCAGCATTATCTTTGGCGAGAAGAAAAGGGCGGCGTCGCGGACGTGGCCGACTTCGCGCGAATTCGAGCTTCTTGGCCAAAGGATCTTGACGTCCGATATCAGGCGGGACCGAATTTCGATCGGCCGGCATTGGAGCAAGACGGTGACTACAGCTTTATCGAGGTGATGATGCCTCTCGATGAGGCCAAAGACATGCCTGGTGATGCACCGTTGCGCTATCATCAACCGACAATGCTGCAGATTGGAACCTTTGATAGTTGGTCTGAAGTTTCCGCGGTGATGGCTCCGTTTTATGACACAACAGCCGCTCTTGATGGTTTGGATGATTTGGCTGCGCGAGTGAATGATATTCGTCGGTCTAACCCAGGCGAATTGGAACGCGCAGTTGCTGCCTTGGAACTGGTTCAAGAGGATATTCGCTATCTTTTGAACGGCCTGGATGGCGGAAACTACCTGCCTCAAAGCGTCACTGAGACGTGGGAAAAGAAATACGGTGATTGCAAAGCAAAAACGGTGATCCTTATTGCCATATTGCAAGAGTTGGGAATCCCATCAGAAGCGGTTTTGGTATCGTCGCGCGGTGGTAATCTGGTTCCTGGATCGTTGCCCTTGCCCGGCGCGTTCGATCATGTGCTGGTGCGAGCGAATATTGACGGCAATTTCTATTACCTTGACGGCACATCTTTAGGCGCAAATCTCAAGACTATCGGCAATGTGCCGAACTTTGAATATGCGCTTCCCATTCGCGAAAGCGGAGGGGATATTGAGCCGATCATACAAGTTCTACCTCGCGCACCCGAAGCGATTACCGAATTGAATATTGATGCCTCGCTTGGAATTGATCTGCCATCTTTGGTGACAATGGAGGCCACTCTTTACGGTCCTTCGGCGGCGCAATTCAACGCCGCAGCAGAAAAGCTGACTGAAGATCGCAAGCGTCAAATGGCGCGCGGCATTAACAGCAATCTGTCTATGATCGATTTCGACATCATCCCCGGTGGGGATGACAGCGTAGCGAAAATGATCATCAAAGGGATTGCCGCGCCTGAATTTCGTTTTGAAGGCCAGCGTGGTGAAGCAGGGCTTGGCGTTTTTTCCAATACCATGCGGTTTGCACCCAATCGATCGCGCAGAGAATGGCGCGGCATTCCCATCCAGAACCGTCCTGCTCGCAGCACGGTCATGACAGTGAACATTACTCTTCCTGATGGTGCAAAGGGGTTTGACCTTCGCGACAGCGACCGCGTCGATGTCGAGATTGCAGGAGTGCGTTATGTTCGCACTATCGGCATTGACGGCGCCACAGTATCCGCAACCGAAACGCTCACAAGCAGTGGTGGCGAAACCGCGCCTGAAGCGTTTCGAGAAGAGCGTCGCAAGTCTGCCTCTCTTGCCCGGCAAAAGCCGCGACTGATCGCACCAGAAGACACATCGCGTATCTGGCGCTTTGCCACCCAAGACGATCGCAGCGCCTTGGCACCGCTTGAGAACGCCTATGCACAACTGATCGCCAAAGACGCAGAAAGCGTGAACCCATATTTGACGCGGGCCGCATTCCGTTACGATACATTTGACTTTGCTGGATCTCTCGAAGACATGAATAAAGTTCTCGAGCTTGAGCCAACGGCCGAATATTTCGGGCAGAGATCAACGGTTCATGCAATGCTGGGCAATGACGCGGAACAGCGAGCCGATCTTGAAGAGGCCTATTCACTCGATCCGCGCCCGGCCAGAGCAATCAGTCTTGCTTCCACTCTGGCGCTTCAGGGCAGCTTTGCCAAAGCGCGTGAAATTCTTGAATATGAAGATGGCGACGAAGAGGTGCGCCATGAACTGGCCGTATCGTTGGCTGAAATTGATGCATTGCAAGGGGATCGCGAGGCGGGGCTTTCGCGCATTTCCGATCTGCTGGCTGACAAACCCAATGACCCTTATCTTTTGAACGAGCTGTGCTGGTTCATGGGTGTTTGGCAGGTGGATGTCGATGATGGCATCTCCGTTTGTAAAAAGGCTGTTGAGAACAGTCGCAACACCTCCAATGCAATCGACAGCCGGGCGATGATTTTCTTTCGTAATGGGATGCTGAAAGAAGCGAAGAATGACATTGCAGCCGCGCTGGACCTCAGGCCGGATCAAACGGCATCCATACTTTTGCGAGGCATTATTCGGCTCGAGGAAGGCGATAGCGGCGGGCAGGTTGATATCGACAACGCTTTAGCCCGTGACCCAAGTTTGAGAGCCACTTACCGCCAGTGGGGTTTTGAGATTTAAGCCTCAATCTTGTGGTAAACTGCCAAAAGCCTGTTCTTTTGCTGCATGTAACCTAAGCTGACCTCCAGCGAAATAGAGAGCAGGAGGAAATTGGCTATGACAAGCGCAAGTCCATCTGCGCCGCGTGCTGCAGCATCTGCGCTTCAGGAAGAGCGCCTCTCCCCATTCGTCCGCGTGACGCTTAGGCAGTGGACCAAATGGTATGCTGGTGGGACAGAGCTGTTTTGGCCGTTTACCGATATCACTATCCGGTTTTTCATTGCGCTTTGGTTCTTACAATCGGGTCTGGTGAAAGCGGCTGATTGGGACACGGCGATTTTTCTCGCTGCCAATGAATACCCCGTCAGCTGGATGAGCGCGCAAAACGCAGCGGTGACGGGCTTGGCAATTGAGCTTGTGGGGCCGCTGCTTTTGATTGCCGGGCTTTTCACGCGGCCAGCGGCGTTGGCCATGGCTGCTCTTACGATGATTTCCCAGGCGGTCTATGTACCCACAACGACCAACCTCATCGTTTCGGCGATGCTGTTGTGGTATCTGGTGCATGGGCCAGGTGCATTTTCTATCGACCGCGTGCTTGCCTCAGGCCTCAAACAAAGTGCGCTTCCCTTCGCTCGGCCGGTCATTCTGGCGGAAGAGTGGCTGCGCGATAACGTTGCCCCGATCCTGATGGCGGTAATAAGAATATGGCTTGGTTTGACTTTGCTTGCTTATGCGGGCGCAATCGAACCGCCGATAGCCATCCAGACATGGCTCCCAATTACCATTTTCTCAGGCTTTCCGGACTGGCTGGCATTGATGACTGCCGGTCTCTTTATTGCAGGCATCGGGGCCGGTCTGGTTTCTTATGCTCTGTTCTTCTTAATCGGTTTATTTATGATTGCCGGTGCCCATCCCAATGTGACGTTCTTTCCGTTCCTTTTGCTCGCAATTTATGAAGCTAAAGGCGCTGGCACATTCTCGATCGACTTATGGATATGGAAATGGTTGGAACGCAATATCCTGTTCGACCGCGACTATGCAGATATTCCCGAAAGCTGGCCTCATATCGTTGTGATTGGCGCTGGATTTGGAGGGCTTGCGGCGGTTGCGCGGCTAAAGCGTCTGCCGGTCCGGATTACCCTTATCGATAAACGCAATTACCATCTGTTTCAGCCGCTGCTTTATCAAATTGCCACCGCGACGCTGAACCCATCCGACATCGCCACCCCCATACGCAGCCTGTTCCGCGAAGATGGCAATGTGCGCGTCCTTAAGGGGGAAGTGTCCGGTATAGATCACTCGGCAAAAACCATTGCTCTTGTGAATGGAGAGAGTTTGGGTTTTGACAAGCTGGTTATCGCAACCGGAGCGACCCATTCCTATTTCGGGAAGGACGAATGGAGCGAGTATGCTCCGGGGCTCAAAACGGTCGAAGACGGCGTGGCCGTGCGAGGGACAATTCTCAATGCCTTTGAACAGGCCGAATTGAGCGATGACCCCGAGCGTATCCGCCGTTTGTTAACTTTCGTTATTGTCGGCGCAGGGCCGACAGGTGTGGAATTGGCTGGCGCACTTGCAGAGCTTGCCAAGATCAATGTCGCGCGTGAATTCCGCACAGTCGACCCGGCAAGCGCACGCGTCATTCTGGTGCAATCAGGCGGCAGGATCCTGCCTGCATTTCCGGAGGACCTATCAGCCCAAGCGACAGCCTCGCTTGAAGCTCTCGGAGTTGAAATCCGCCTCAACAGCCGTGTGACCGATATTGCCAAGAGTTACGTAAGCATTGGTGATGATTCTCAGATTGAAACCGAAACAGTGCTTTGGGCGGCTGGTGTTGCCGCATCGCCGGCTGCGCGATGGTTGGGCGTGGAAGGCGACCGCTCAGGACGGATCGCAGTTGACGAACATCTGCGCGTGAAATCGGGCGAGGGGGTAATTGAGGACATTTTCGCTATTGGCGATACGGCTGGCAGTTCGGCATGGAATGGTAATCCCGTCCCAGGCCTTGCGCCAGCGGCCAAGCAGGCGGGCAATCACGTGGCTCAAGTGGTTGAGCGCGAACTCTTAAGCAAGCCCGCGCCGAGGCCGTTCGTCTATAAACACCAGGGCAATTTAGCGACAATTGGGCGTAAGTCTGCTGTGGCTGATTTTGGCCGCTTGCGTCTTTCAGGTGCGAGTGCCTGGTGGCTTTGGGGCCTGGTCCATGTCGGATTCCTCACAGGAGCGCGCAATCGCGTAACTGTGGTCGTGAACTGGCTGTGGAGCTTCTTTGCGCAGCATTCTGGCGTGAGGCTGATAACGGATCGGGTTTAGATCAAACCTTTGGTGCGAAGGCTCACATAACCCTCTCGACCGATAATGACATGATCGTGCACGGTGACATTCAGCAGTCTGCCAGCCTCCGCGATTTGTTGAGTGATCTTGATATCGGCGCGGCTTGGCTCTGGATTTCCGCTTGGGTGATTGTGAACAAGGATCAATGCCGACGCCCCGACATCCATGGCCCTTTTAATAACTTCCCGCGGATGGATCGCAGCCTCATCAATTGAACCCTCAGCGGCATGATGATCGTCGATCAAGCGGTTCTTGGTGTCGAGATAGAGCACCCGAACCCGTTCAACCTTCAAATGCGCCATATCAATCGAAAGGTAATCAATCAGGGCCTGCCAACTTGATAAAACCGGCTTTTCGCTCACTTCGCTGCGGGCCATCCGGCGAGCAGCGGTGTTAACGGCTTTTAAGGCCGCTGCGGTTGTTTCACCCACACCTTTGACCCGTTGTAGCGCGTGCGGATCAGCATTGAGTACACCAGCCAGCGTTCCAAATTGCTTCAAAAGCTCTTTTGCAACGGGTTTTGTATCGCCTTGTCTGATCCCTGCGAACAGAAGATATTCTAGCACTTCGTAATCTGCGAGCGCTTCTGCGCCACCTTTCAAGAGCCGCGCGCGAAGGCGCGATCTGTGGCCCAATCCTGCGATTTTCGCCTTATCGCCTGCACCTTGGGGCTTGGCATGGGGGGGTGGCGAAAGCGCATCTGTGCTCTCGCCGCCAAAATCGAAACTGCGTTCATTATCCGCCAAGGGGTGCCTTTCTTCGCGAATTTAACTGTGCTTCATTGCCTTTCACACTCGAAATGCGCAAGGGTCGTGGTCTGATGGACGCGGACAATCTGGATATGGAGCCTCGCCGCAATAGCGGACGGTTTTGGTGGCTTGGACGCATCGTTATTGCCTTGATCGCGTTTCTTGCAATTGCTGGTACCGTCTTCTGGTTCAGCAGAGAACGCATTGCTGGCAATCTGATTGATGATGCCTTGGCGCAAAGCGATCTTGAGGCGACTTACGACATCGTCTCAATCGGCCCCCAGCAGCAGATCATCGAAAATTTCGTGATTGGCGATGCCGCGCGACCCGACCTCACGATTGAGCGCATTGTGGCAGAGGTCGATTATGGTCTGGGTGCGCCGCAAATTGGCCGGATCACTGCCTACAATCCGCGGATTTATGGCACCTTGCGAGATGGATCACTCAGCTTTGGTGCACTCGATCCTGCTATTTATGGCGAAGGGGATGCTGGGCTTCCTGCGCTTGATATAAAGATCGTTGACGCGCGCGGCCTAATTGAAAGCGACTTCGGCAAGATCGGGCTTAAACTTGCAGGGGAGGGGATGCTTGACGATGGCTTTGCTGCGAAACTCGCGGCTACTGCGCCAGGTTTCGGGACCCAGACTTGCTCATCTCAGGCAGCCACTCTTTATGGTGATCTGACGACAGATAACGGTTTGCCCGAATTTTCAGGCCCTGTGCGATTGCGTGGTCTGGAATGCGAAGGAGTCTCGCTGGCTTCTGCCAATATCAATGCCGATATCAAGACTGCTGATAAATTCGCAAAGCTCGAAAGCGAGTTAGCCTTTTCAGGCTCGCAACTTGGCCTCGCCGGAATGTCTGGCGATACACTTGGCGGAAAAGCGCGTTTGGTGATCGATAAAGACGGGGCAAATCTTGCGCATGACATTTCGATCGATAACTTTGTCACTCCTTACGGCGGGTTGGAAGCACTTGCCGCCGATGGGTCTCTCAGAAGCGCATTCGAAAGCGGCGATACAGAATGGAGGGGTGATGTCAGTGGGCAGAACTTCACTCCGGGCAGGACGGCAAATGCGCTTATAGCAGATGCGAGGGCGACATTGAACGGGACCTTGCTTGAACCGCTCCTTACAAAATTCACCCGCAATCTCGATGGCGCTGCAGCCGGGGCTTCGCTCGCAGCCGATGTGACGATGCGCCAGAATGAAAGCGGTCTTGCAGTGATAATTCCTCAGGGCCGTGTGGCAAGTCGATCGGGTGAAACGCTGCTTGCGCTTTCGCGGGTTAGCTGGTCGCAGTCAGGTGCATCGCGAACCGGCTCTCTAAGTGGCAATTTTATTACGGGCGGTGCAGGCTTGCCGCAAATCAATGGCCGGATGCAGCAACGCGGGCGTGGCCCGCTGACGATGCGGATCAATATGGCTTCTTATGTTGAGGGCGCAAATCGATTGGCCATTCCGCGCTTCGAGATCCGGCAAAGCCGTAGTGGTGATCTTGATTTTACCGGTATTGTAAGCGCAAGTGGGGACATTCCAGGCGGCACGGTCACAGATCTAACTCTACCCGTTGCTGGGGTCTGGCAGCGCACTGGCGCGTTCGCTTTGGGAAACAAATGCACAACCGCCCGATTTGAGGCGCTGACGCTTTATGATCTCGCACTGGAAGGTCAAAGCCTGGAACTTTGCCCAGAGCCCGGCGCGTCTGCGATGATTGCATACACTGATGCACTCACCATGGGCATCAGTGCAGAAAACCTAGAACTGTTCGGTGCGCTTGCAGGAAGCCCGATTAGAATGGCGGCTGCAACCGGTACATTGCGTTATCCCGAACCATTCGAGCTTACAGACATTGCTGTTCGAATTGGCGCGTCGGAAAACGGAATTGATATGAAAGCCGCAAGCTTATCCGGTGATTTGCGGGGCGAAGATGAGGCTTTAGTGCGCGGATCCTTTGCGGGCGGCATTGCAGTAATTGATGCAGTACCGCTTATGTTTAGTGAGATCGGCGGCAATTGGCGGTATCAAGATGATGCGCTGGTCGTCCAAGATGCAGCGCTGACCCTAAGCGATCAGGTCGTGGAAGGCGAACCGCGCTTCGAGCCGCTCCAGACGACAGATGCTACGCTCACGCTGCTGGGTAATAATGTGGCAGCCAATGCCTCTTTACGCCACCCTCGAACGCGGCAAATGGTCACATCGGTTGAGATTGCGCACGATCTTGGCAGTGGAGCGGGGCAGGCGCTGCTTGATGTGCCCGGCGTGGTCTTTGGGCAGGGGTTGGAGCCTGATGATTTATCGATCCTTACACGGGGCGTGATCGCATTTGCTGAAGGAACAGTTTCGGGTAACGGCAAGATCAACTGGACCGCCGATAATGTGACCAGCAGCGGCACTTTCAGCACCCGTGATTTCGATTTCGCGGCTGCGTTCGGTCCGGTCGAGGGATTAAGCGGCGATATTGTCTTTACTGACCTCCTTTCGTTGACGACTGCCCCGGATCAGGAGCTTACGATTGAATCGGTTAATCCCGGAATCGAGGTTCTGGCCGGTAAGATCGTTTACTCGCTAACGAATGGAGAAGTCATTTCGGTCAAAGAAGGACGCTGGCCATTTATGGGTGGTGAGCTGATCCTTCAGCCGACAAAGGCGTATTACGGCGGGACAGCCGAGCAGAGCTATGTTTTTGAGATCAAGGGACTGGATGCTGCGAAGTTTGTCACGCAGCTGGAGCTTACCAATCTCGGCGCAACGGGTACCTTTGATGGCACTATCCCTGTTGTTTTCGATTTAGACGGCAATGGCCGGATTGAAGGTGGTCAACTCAGCTCCCGCGATCCCGGCGGCAATGTCGCTTATGTGGGAGAGCTTTTGTACGAAGACTTGGGAGCGATGGGCAATTATGCGTTTCAGTCCCTGCGAAGCCTCGATTACAATCGCATGTCGATCGGCCTCAATGGCGATCTTGCAGGCGAGATCATTACCAATTTTACTTTTGATGGCGTTCGACAGGGCGAGGGGACAAGCCAAAACTTTGTCACCAAACGCTTGGCGAAATTGCCGATACGGTTCAAAATCAACGTTCGCTCTCAAAACTTCTATCAATTGGCAACAATGGTGAGATCCTTTTGGGATCCGTCATTGCTGGGAGATCCGGTGAGCCGGGGCACACTTCCGGGATCCGATGGAAGGCGCCAATTGAAAATTCCTGAAAACGACAACGTGCCAGAAACGCCAACACCGGTTGAGGACGATATCAGGCGTCCAGATGAACCCGTCGTTCAAGCTGGCGAAAGCGAGGGAACTCTATGACAAACGGCAAATTGACCCGGCCTGCGGGTTTCGCCAAGATAAATGGAAGAGGGCGAAATGCAAAGGGTGACGGGGCGATGAGACAGAAAACCGGATGGGCAATTGCGATTGCCTTGGGCCTTTCAGGCGGGCTTTCCGGATGTATCAACATTGATGCACCCGATGAACCCATAGTGATAGAGCTCAACATAAATATCCGGCAGGAAGTGATTTACCGGCTGGCAGAAGATGCCGAGCAAACGATTGAAGACAACGCTGACATATTCTGATGTCAGCAATATCGAAGGCATGAGATTATGATGCGCACATTGCGAAACACCACTTTGGCGCTTGCGGCTGGCGCTGCAACTTTGACTGCAATGGCTGTTCCAGCCAGCGCACAACGAGATCCCGCCTACGCAGCCGCTCGTTCAGCCGGGACCATCGGTGAGCAGGTTGACGGGTACCTTGGTATCGTAGCGTCTCCGACGCCCGCGCTTCAGCGATTGGTGGACGACATCAATATCAAACGTCGAGCGGTCTATGCCCGCAAGGCGCAAGAAAACAGCGCGACGTTAGAGGAATATGCTCTCACGGCTGGATGTCAGGCAATAATGCGAACTGTGCCAGGGGAAAAATATCAGGCGCCTGATCGCACATGGAAGACGCGCACCACCGCTCCGCCAGAGCGTGATCCGCGTTGTCCATGAGTTCGTTTCAAATCAGCTCATGACCGTTGACTGTCAAAAACTCTCACTTAACTTGCATTCTTATCAACACACCGCGCGATAAATGCTGCGCTGCAACGAGCGCTACCATTGACTTGCCATACGCCCGATTCTAAGGGGTGCGCGCCTCTTGCGGGGGCCTTTGTTGCGCTTGTGCGATCTCATCCATAGGAAGGTATCCATGAGCGACGAAAGACCCGCACGAGAATCCATCGCTGAGGATGCGCGAATTGATGCGCTCGAAGAGCGGCTAAAAGCTGCACGCGAGCGCGAAGATGAACGCAACCAGCCAAGCGTGCAGGGCACTGATGCGAATTATCGCAGTGGTAGCCGCGTTTTGGCTGATCTGATCGGAGGAATTCTCGGCGGAGTGGTGATCGGCTATGCCATTGGCTACCTGACGAACACCAATCCATGGGGCCTGTTAGTGGGGCTGTTCCTCGGGATAGTTGTCGCTTTCAGAAATATTATTGTCAGCGCGAATGCGCGTCCAGAAGATGAAGGGGATGATCCAGCTTAGGGCATTTGCTCAACGCTCTCGTCCGCAAACGCATCCAACGGCACGCATTCCAGCATATAATTTTGAGGACTGATCAGTCGTGGCAGCCGAAGAAGGCAAAGTCGATCCGATGAAGCAATTCGAGATCGAGCCCATGTTTGGCTCGGACTCGTGGGACCTTGCTGGCTTCAACATCGCATTCACCAATTCAACCATGTGGATGGCAATCACCACAATTCTTTTGGTGGTGTTTGTTGCAGGCGGCATGAAGCGAGAATTGGTGCCCGGCCGCTGGCAGATGGCGGTGGAGTTTTTCACGGGCTTCATCGATGACATGCTCGATGCCAATATCGGCAAAGAGGGACGTAAGTATGTGCCTTATGTCTTTACGTTGTTCATGTTCATTTTGTTCGGCAACCTTCTCGGCCTGCTTCCCCTTGGCCTCGTAGGAGTTCACCCGTTCACATTCACCAGTCACTTTACGGTGACTGGCGTGTTCGCTGTGCTCAGCTTTTCGATTGTTTTGATCGTGGGCTTCTGGAAGCACGGCATCAAATTTTTCAGCCTGTTTGTGCCTCACGGAACGCCGCTGCCGATGATCCCTGTGATCTTCCCAATCGAGCTTATCTCGTTCCTGGTGCGCCCGTTCAGCTTGGCACTGCGTTTGTTTGTCGCGATGATGGCGGGGCACGTCCTGTTGAAAGTGCTCGCAAGTTTTGTGATAGACAGCGCAAATGCGGGCGCCGGGTTTGGTATCATGGTCGGCATACCGAGCTTTACGCTGATGATTGGCATCAGCGCTCTCGAGATTCTGGTGGCTGGCATTCAGGCCTATGTGTTCGCCCTTTTGACGTCGCTCTACATCAACGACGCCGAGCACCTTCACTGATTTTTCTAAACGTTTCTAACAAGTTTTCTTAAGGAGTTTTCAAATGGAAGTAGAAGCTGCAAAGCTCGTAGGCGCCGGTCTCGCTGCAATTGGTGCAGGTATGGCTGCTATCGGCGTTGGTAACGTGTTCGGTTCGTTCCTCGAAAGCGCGCTGCGCAATCCTGGTGCGGCTGATGGTCAGCAGGGTCGTTTGTTCATCGGCTTTGCGGCTGCCGAACTTCTCGGCTTGCTCGCATTCGTCGTTGCGATGATCTTGATCTTCGTCGCTTAATTCGTTTCACGTCGCATTCCGCGCGAACTTGATTTTCAGGTTCGTCGGATTGCGGCGAGGTGAGCGCATCGTGTGCTCATCACCGGCACCGTCGCGGAGCGTATCGCAATGCCTCAAATAGCCCAGTTGCTTGAGACCTATTCCAGCCAGATTTTCTGGTTGCTGGTTTTCTTTGGCATCACCTTTTTTGTCGTTGGCCGGGGCATGGTGCCCAAGGTTCTCGACACCGTTTCCTTGCGTGACAAGCAGATCGCTGATGATCTCGCTGCTGCGCAATCGGCGCGTGATGCGGCAGATGAGCAAGAAGAGGCATGGCGGGTTCGTGAAAACGAGAACCGTGCAGCTGCTCAGGGTGTGCTCGCTGATGCGAAGGCAAAGGCAGCAGCCGACACAGAAGCGGTGTTGAAAAAGGCGCAAGCCGGGTTTGATACGCAGCTGGCAGAGGCTGAAGCGCGTATCGATGAAGCTCGCACGTCGGCCATGGCAGAAATTGAAGGCGTTGCTGCGGAAGCTGCGCAAGATATTGTGACCAAGCTAACGGGTGCCAAAGTCGACAAACGCACTGCACGCTCTGCAGTGAAGAAAGCGCTCGCGAATGGCTAATCCTATTACGATTTTGAGTGCGGCTACCTTGCCAGCGCGAGAAGGGCCGTCTGCGCTTTTCCTGCAAGACTATCAATGGGTCTCGCTTGCCATGGGTGTGCTCATCGCGGTCTTTATCTGGAAGAAAGTTCCAGGGATGATCACGGGCGGACTTGATGCCAAAATTGCCGAGATAAAAACTCAGCTTGATGAAGCAAAAAGCCTTCGCGCAGAAGCAGAAGCGCTGCGTGACGAGTACGCTGCCAAGATCGCCGGCGCTGAAAAAGACGCTGAAAGCATGATGGACAGCGCCAAGCGCGAAGCTGAAGCGATTGTCGCCAAAGCCAAAGTTGATAGCTCGGCGATGGTTGCGCGGCGTGAGCGGATGGCAGCCGATAAAATTGCTGCGGCCGAGCGCGACGCGATTGCGGGTGTAAGAGCAAAGGCGGCCGAAGCAGCAGCGACGGCATCGACTACGCTGATCGCGGACAAGCACGACAAAGAAACAGACAGTTCTTTGGCAGATCAGGTCATTGCGTCGCTCTAAAAACTTGGGAAATCAGATTTACAAAAGGCGGCCTGCGAGGTCGCCTTTTTTGTGCCTAGAGTACTTTAGGTATCTGTGCGGGGGCCAACGGGGATCTGATGCACAGTCAACTGGTTGGTCATGTTCTGATGTTCGCTGCGGGCTGGGTTCTTCCAACCTATGAGCACTTCTAACTTAGACGCCGGGCTCAAACACCACTTTGCCAACAAGCTCGCGTGACGCCATGGCATCAAAGCCCTCGCGCCAGTGCGAAAGCGGGAGGGTGCGATCAATTGCAGGCGTAATGCGTCTGTCTTGGGCTAGCTTGGCTATAGCGGTGTTGATGGTCTTGCCTCGCTCAGGAAAGCGGCGCGCATATTCTCCGGCGCGCACTCCGACAATTGAAAAGCCCTTGATAAGCGGAATATTGGTCGCAACATCGGCAATGCGCCCGCTTGTAAAGCCCACAACGGCAAGCTTACCGGCGAATGCTACGCACCGTGTGCTTTCATCAAACACGTCGCCGCCGACAGGATCGAAAACGATATCGCACAATGCGCCGTCCGTTATGTCTGACACGGCCTCGCGAAATCGCCCCTCGGCCAGGATTGTGGCATCAGGGGCGTAAAGCGCTTCGATCCGTTCGCGTTTGGCATCAATGCCGGTCGCGGCAATCACGCGCGCGCCCATCGCTTTGGCAAGATCAACCGCCGCCAGCCCAACGCCGCCTGATGCGCCGTGGACAAGGACCCATTGACCCTCAATAAGGCCGCACAGCTCGATTAAGCCTGTGTAAGCTGTCGAATAGGCTGCGCCCATCGCAGCGCCTTCAGCAAAAGATAGCGGCTCTGGAATGCAGGAGAGGCCGCGGACGGGCAGGCTTGCGAATTGGGCGAACGCGCCCGTCTTGTTGCCCCCCATGACCCTGTCACCGGGTTTGAAGGGGCTGTCGGGGTCAGCTTCCAAGACTTCCCCTGCTGCTTCCATACCGCTGGTAAAAGGGGTGTCTGGTTTGAACTGATATTCGCCCTTGGTCATCAGAATGTCGGGAAAGTTAAGCGATGCGGCATGAACGCGCATCAAAACTTCGCCATGCTTGCGAACGGGGACAGGAATATCGGTGATTGATACGCCCGATAGGTCCTTGCTCAGATTGTCCACACGCAGAGCCTGCATGATGGTCTTAGAAATTGTCCTTGCCCGCACGCAGGGCAGCAAATGTCTCATGCGGCGCGCTGCCCCCCCATTTCGCGATGATCCGCGGATCATCTGCGCGCAGGAAGGGATTGGTCGCCAACTCACGCGAGAGGATCGTTGGCACAGTCGGTTCGCCGCGCGCACGTTTATCGCCGATTTCGGCGGCATAGTCTTGAAGCGCTGCGTTGTCCGGGTCAGCATGGAGTGCGAATTTCGCATTGGCCGCCGTGTATTCATGCGCGCAATACAGCGTCGTTTCAGTAGGCAGGCGGCGAATGCGGTCAAGGCTTGCCCAGAACTGTTTGGGCTCGCCTTCGAACATGCGTCCACAGCCTAGTGCAAAGACGGCATCGCCGACAAAAGCGATACCTTCTTCTACTATGTGAAACGCGACATGACCATTGGTGTGGCCGGATACGTCGATTACGTCCGCGCGGTGTTCACCCAGATTGACGACATCACCATGCTGCACGACGCGATCGATTGGGGAGAGTTTTTCAACCTCTTTGGGAGCGAGCACGCGCGCGCCTGTTGCCTCGACAATGGCCTTGTTGCCACCCGCATGATCGGGGTGCCAATGGGTGTTCCAGATATGGGTGATCGTCCAGCCCTTGGCCTTGGCCTGTTTGAGGTATTCCGCAGCATCCGGCGTGTCGATGGCGGCTGTTTCGCCGGTCACGCTGTTGTGCAGCAAAAAGCCGTAATTGTCCGAAAGGCATGGAAATTGGTGAACCTGTAGCATGGCAACAAGATACTCCTGTTCGCGCAAATAGAAAAGGCCCGCCTGCATTGCTGCAAGCGGGCCTTTCTCATCTTAGTGTTTACCCGATCGGCGCCGATGGCGTCGCAAGGCCGACTGCCTGTCTCGGCTTATGCCTTGAAAGCCAAGCGAGCCGGATGGCCCGCGCCCGGCGCATGAGGGCAAAGCAAAATCAGTCGTCGCTCTTCTTGAGAGCTTCGCCCAGAATGTCTCCGAGTGATGCGCCCGAATCTGACGACCCGAACTGCGCCACTGCTTCCTTCTCTTCGGCGATCTGACGTGCCTTGATCGAGAAGTTTGGCTTTTTCGAGCGGTCAAACCCTGTGACCATCGCATCGAGCTTCGAACCAACCTGGAAGCGGTCAGGGCGTTGTTCGTCGCGGTCACGTCCAAGATCAGAACGCTTGATGAAGCCGGTTGCGCCATCGTCGCCAACCTGCACTTCGAGGCCGCCATCGCGAACTTCGAGGACAGTGACAGTGACAGTCTGACCCTTGCGCAGCGCGCTCGTGTCAGCACCTTCAGCAGAAGGTGCACCTTTCTCAAGCTGCTTCATACCAAGGCTGATACGCTCTTTTTCGACATCGACATCGAGAACGACAGCTTTGACTTCTTCGCCTTTGCGGTGAAGCGCCAGTGCATCTTCGCCCGAAATGCCCCATGCGATATCTGACATGTGGACCATGCCATCGACATCGCCGTCGAGGCCGATGAACAGACCGAATTCGGTTGCGTTCTTGACTTCGCCGTTGACTTCCGCGCCCACAGGGAATTTCTCTGCGAACTCGTCCCATGGATTGCGCTGAGCCTGTTTGAGGCCAAGTGAAATGCGACGCTTTTCGCTGTCGACTTCGAGAACGATGACATCGACTTCTTGCGAAGTGCTGACGATCTTGCCGGGGTGAACGTTCTTCTTAGTCCAGCTCATTTCAGAAACATGGACGAGGCCTTCAATACCAGCTTCAAGTTCAACAAACGCACCATATTCGGTGATGTTGGTAACCTGACCAGAAAGCTTCGCGCCAACTGGATACTTCGCAGCCACACCATCCCATGGATCGCTTTCGAGCTGTTTCATGCCCAGGCTGATGCGCTGTGTTTCGGAATTGATGCGCACGATCTGAACCGTCACGGTGTCACCAATTGCGATCACTTCGCTTGGGTGATTGACGCGCTTATAGCTCATGTCGGTGACGTGGAGCAGGCCATCAATGCCGCCCAGATCAACGAATGCGCCGTAATCGGTGATGTTCTTGACGACACCGTCGATCACCTGACCTTCGGCCAGCTTGTCAATCAGCTCGCTGCGTTGTTCGGCGCGAGTTTCTTCAAGGACCGCACGGCGTGAAACAACGATATTGCCGCGGCGGCGATCCATTTTGAGGATTTGGAAGGGCTGCGGCACTTCCATGAGCGGAGCAACATCGCGCACGGGGCGGATATCAACCTGGCTGCCGGGAAGGAACGCAACAGCGCCATCGAGATCGACAGTAAAGCCACCTTTGACGCGGCCAAAGATGCGGCCTTCGACGCGCTTGCCTTCGCCAAATTCGTTTTCAAGCTTGTCCCATGCAGCTTCGCGGCGAGCGCGGTCGCGGCTGAGCATTGCTTCGCCATCTGCGTTCTCAACGCGGTCGACATACACTTCGACCTCGCCGCCGACGGTCAGTCCATGATCGTCTTCGCCGCGGGAAAATTCTTTAAGGGAGATACGGCCTTCTGACTTAAGGCCTACATCGATGACGGCCATGCCGTTTTCGATTGCAGTGACAGTGCCCATGACGACGCGGCCTTCAAAGCCTTCTTCGCCGGCGCCGCCGAGTTGTTCATTAAGAAGCGCTTCGAAATCGTCGCGCGTAGGGTTGGCTGATGATGCCATGTGAGGGAGTTTCCTCTATCGTTGTTAGCTACCGGCCACCGGTTATCCGGGGTCTTAAACTGTCTCCCGCGCACCATTGCGAGGGCTAACAGGGCAAGAGGCCGACGTCTCCATGGGGCCGAATGCTTCCATGAAGGTTCTCTCAATCCAAAAAAGACTGTGTGAACGGGCGCGCGCCTAGTCCAATCAGCTTTGGAAAGCAAGCAAAAGCAGGATTGCTGGAGCCTGAGTGGCCGCCTCATGTTGTCAAAGACGCGGAGGGCTGAGCTGCGTCAATCTGACTTTAACCTTACTGCGTCACATAGGAATGAAGTCTTGATAAATTAGGGGGGCTTTTTGTGATGTGTGTTTGGCTCAACAATCGCAACCTGGCGGCCGCTGCGCTCATGGCAGTGGCCCTTACCGCATGTTCTGGCGGTTCTGATGAACACATCTATGCCATCTCGATGGCGGAGGCGAAGTCTAAGATTTCGCGCGTACAGTCCCAATACAATACCGGGTCAACAACCCGCACAATGCGTGCATCAGGCGTTTCGGAAAAAGGCATCCCCGTCCAACTTTCCAACGCTGGGATCTTTTCATCCTCTTGCCACATTCAATTCGAACAGGTGGATGCGGACACGACCCGGATCACGCCTGATTGCGGGGAGACAGGCGCTGCAACGAGTGATGTTGCGGCACAGTTCTTCGAACTGGAGATTGCTGCCCATGTTCGGCACATTTTGACAGGTGAAGATATCGACACAGACGAGCTCGGCAAACAAATGGCTGCGCTCACGTTGAAAAATATCGGCTCCATCGCAAAAGAAGGCGGACAGGTTGATCCTGAATGGGTTGAGCAGCAGAAGAAGGCTGCGATCAACAAAGCAGAGAAAACGCAGGATGGTTGGGGCGATGATGCCTCTGGCCAAGATTGGTAACAACAACCAGGCTGACTATCGCTTGATAGCGCCTTCGACCGCTTCGAGCACCGTCTCAAACGCCTGATCTTTGTTGAATGCGGTCGTGTCGATCACCATCGCATCGTCCGCAGGTTTGAGTGGCGCATCCGTTCGGCTCATATCGCGCGCATCGCGGCGAGCGATATTGGCTTCGATGTCGGCCAGCTGTGCGTCCACGCCACGCGCCTTGATTTCGAGCCATCGCCTTTTGGCACGCTCTGCAACACTGGCGGTAATGAAGAGCTTTACGTCCGCATCAGGCGCGATGACCGTGCCGATATCGCGACCATCAAGGACAGCACCGCCTGGTTGTGTGGCAAAGGCGCGCTGGCGTTCAAACAGAGCCTGTCGAACGCACGGATGGATCGAGACACGGCTTGCCAAACCGCCCGTGGCTTCATTGCGCAAAATCGGATCATCAAGCAGGCGAGCTGGAAATTCACAACCTGCAAGCGCATCATCACAATTATCCGGATTGCCTCCGTTCAGCTCGACCTGCTTGCCAACGGCACGGTAAAGCAGACCGGTATCGAGATGCGGTACGCCGAAATGATGCGCAAGCTGTTTGGCAAGAGTGCCTTTGCCTGACGCGGTGGGGCCATCAACGGCAATGATCACGAAAAGATATCCTTGGCCTTAGATGGGGAGATACGCGGTTCATTGCGGCGCCATTTGAAATGGAGGATCACAAGACCAAGCGTTGCCATGCCCATATTGATGCCAACCATTACTGGGTCAAACGCTCCCTCGCGCCAGAACAACACCGAACCTGCCGCAAATCCATAAAGCAATATGGCAGCAAGGATCCGGCGATTGCGAGCGCGTGTGGTCATCTGTTTCGATTAGCATCTTTTGATCTTGATGCACGTGCAGCTTTTGTGAGGCCTACGATTGCAATAGCAGCCCAAAAACCTTCTAGCACGAGGCTTGGCCAATTGGTGTGAACCAAAAGCGAGACAGTAAGAAGCGCTGCGCCCGCAAGGTTAGTGCCGTGAAGAATATACGGATCGGGATCGTCTTTGAGCGTCAGATAGGCGTAAGCGCCAATGATACAGGCGGTGCCGAAAAACCCGATTATCGAGTAGACATCCAGAGAAGAGGTCACGCGACAGCGCCCTCAAGCAGCTCCATAAACGTCGGAAAACTCGTCGCAATAGGCGCAGTGTCATCAACGGTCACGCCATCGCTGCTTACAAGCCCTGCCACTGCCATGCTCATTGCGATCCGGTGATCGAGCCGGGTTTCAACGCTTGCACCCCGAGGCGTTCCGGGCAGGGAATCGCCTCCGGTTCCATAAATTGTGAGCCCGTCCTCATGTTCTTCAAGGCGTGCGCCCGAAAGCTTTAGCGCATTCGCCATCGTCGTTAAGCGGTCGCTTTCTTTAACGCGCAGTTCTTCAAGGCCTGTGGTGCGTGTTGTGCCCTGGGCAAGGGCGGCTGCAATGAAAAGAACCGGGAATTCATCGACCATGCTGGGGACAATAGCGGGGTCCACGTCAATCCCTTTGAGACAGGAGTGTCGCACGCGCAAATCGGCAACAGGCTCGCCGCCAACCTCGCGTGGGTCCAATTCTTCAATCGAACCGCCCATTTGTCTAAGGACTTCAAAGATGCCAGAGCGAGTAGGGTTCAGCCCAACGTTTTCGATCGTGAGATCGCTGCCCGGTGTAATGAGCGCTGCTACAATGAAGAACGCGGCGGAAGAGGGATCACCTGGGACAACAACATCGCAAGGCGAAAGGTCAGCCTCGCCGTGGATTTCGATAAATCGTTCACCATTTTGCTCGCCAATTTCCAAATTCACGCCGAAACCTTTGAGCATTCTTTCTGTATGGTCGCGGGTCGGTACCGGCTCGATAATGCGTGTTATGCCCGGCGTATTGAGCCCTGCTAGAAGAACCGCGCTTTTGACCTGAGCGCTGGCCACCGGAAGGCGGTATGTAATCGGAACCGGCGGGTTTGCGCCGCGTAACATTAGAGGCAGTGTGCCGTCTTTTGAGGCCTCAAAATGCGCGCCCATTTGTGAAAGCGGTGTGATGACCCGGCCCATCGGGCGGCCTGAAAGACTGGCATCACCTGTAAAGGTTGCTGTTATCGCATGGCTTGCAAGTAAACCCATAAGCAGCCGTGTCGATGTGCCCGAATTGCCCATATCGAGCGCGGCCTTGGGTTCAAGCAAGCTGCCGACGCCGACACCATCAACTTGCCATCTGTCATCATCCAGTCGCTCTATTTGTGCGCCCAATTGCCGCATTGCTGCAGCCGTCGCCAAAACGTCCTCGCCTTCAAGCAGTCCCTCAATCCAGCTACGGCCCACGGCAAGGCCTGCAAACATCAAGGAGCGATGGCTGATCGATTTGTCGCCAGGGACGCGTATTTTCCCTTTGAGGGGGGCGGAAGATGTAAAGGTAAAGCTTGGCATAGCGCCGGGGTCTTTGACAGCGCAGTGTCGCTATGGCAAGGCGCCGCGACTTCGGGTGGAACCGCTTGATTCCTGACTCTTGAATCACAGCGCGCATCGCCCCACTAATTCATTAAACAATGTCGCTTGCCAAAAAGAGCGCGAAAGAATTTAAGGATTTTCGAATGGCGAAGCCAGAATGGGGAACCAAGCGTTCCTGCCCTAAATGCGGAACACGTTTCTATGACCTGGGCAAGGATGACCCTGTGACCTGCATCGAATGCGGGGAGACATGGGATCCAGAACCCGTGCTCAAGTCCAAGCAGCCGATTCCGTTTGAGGCGGACGACAAGAAGAAAAAAGAAGGCGAAGCGGATAGCGATCTGGGCGGTGACGATGATCTGGATGATATCGGCGATATCGACGAGAGCGAGAATACTCCCGACAGTGACGTTGATCTTGGCGGCGATGATGACCTTGGCGTTACCAAAGGCAAGGGTGACGATGACCGTGAGGACGACAGCTAAATAAATCTTGCATTTTGCGGGGAGCGGCCATAGTGGCGCTGCTCCTTGCGAGAGCGGGGATGCGGCTTTATTTTAGGCCGTTAGTATTGATTTGGGGCCTTAGCTCAGCTGGGAGAGCGCAACACTGGCAGTGTTGAGGTCAGCGGTTCGATCCCGCTAGGCTCCACCATTTTACTGGCTTTTCCGCTTGGACGGGCTGCAAATTGCGTTTTGTTGCGCTTCTGGTTTTCATGGCCTTTTACGGTCACTGGGCGCCGGTTCTCACAAATCCCGTTTTTTGCTTCCGCCCCAGCGAAAAATCCAGCAAAATGGATTGAGATAAAAAGCCGGAGTATTTCGCTTCGCACGCTGGCCAACGAGGTTTCGTTCGCCGGCGTTTTTCGCGTTAATTCCTGGGCCTTGTGTTTGGGAAAGGAGTTTGAAGACGATGTTTGACAATTTGTCTGACCGCTTGGGCGGCGTCTTCGATAAGCTTAAGGGCCGCGGCGCGCTTAAAGAGCAGGACGTGCGCGATGCCATGCGCGAGGTTCGCGTGGCTTTGCTGGAAGCGGACGTGGCGCTACCTGTTGCCCGGCGGTTTATCGATACCGTCACCGAAAAAGCTGTGGGCCAGGAAGTCCTGAAATCGGTTAAACCCGGCCAGCAAGTCATCAAGATCGTCCATGACGAACTGATCGCGACACTTGGCGGGGAAGACAGCGATGGCGGTTCAGAAGGCCTGACGCTGGATGTTAAACCGCCCGTTGTCATCATGATGGTCGGCCTCCAGGGCTCTGGCAAGACGACGACGACTGCCAAACTTGGCAAGATGCTGCGCGAAAAACACGGCAAGAAAGCGATGATGGCCTCGCTCGATGTCAATCGTCCTGCGGCACAAGAGCAGCTTGCCGTGCTGGGCGAGCAGGTTGACGTTGCGACCTTGCCGATTGTTGATGGCCAACAGCCTGTCGACATCGCCCGGCGCGCGATGGAATCGGCCAAGCTTCAAAACTTTGATGTCCTGCTGCTCGATACCGCAGGCCGACTGCACGTTGACGAAGCGCTGATGGCAGAAATGAAAGCCGTCTCCGGTGTTTCAGCCCCGACCGAAGTTCTGTTGGTGGTTGATTCCCTGACTGGTCAGGACGCGGTCAATGTCGCGCAGAGCTTTACCAATGAAGTGCCACTCACAGGCGTCGTTCTCACCCGGATGGATGGTGATGCGCGCGGCGGTGCGGCGCTTTCGATGCGCGCAGTCACCGGCAAGCCGATCAAGTTTGCCGGTACAGGCGAAAAGCTTGACGCGATCGAAGCTTTCCGTCCCTCCAGTGTCGCCGACCGCATTCTTGGCATGGGCGATGTTGTCAGCCTTGTCGAAAAAGCCGCGGCAACGATCAAGGAAGAGGAGGCCGAAGAGCTCGCTCGCAATTTCGAAAAGGGCAAATTCGACCTCAATGATCTGCGCATGCAATTAAAACAGATGCGCAATATGGGCGGGATCGGCGCTTTGGCTGGCATGATGCCGGGCATGAAAAAGGCGAAAGCCGCTATGGCTGCCTCCAACATGGATGAGCGCGTATTGCTTCATATGGATGCAATCATCTCTTCCATGACAGCCAAAGAACGAACCAATCCCGCGCTGATGAATGCCAAGCGTAAAAAGCGCGTTGCAGCAGGCAGCGGAACGGATGTTCAGACGGTCAACAAGGTGCTCAAAATGCATCAGGAAATGGCCCGCGCTATGAAGCAGATCAAGAAAATGGGTGGTCTCAAAGGGCTCGCCGCCATGTTCGGCGGTGGTGCTGGTGGGCCAATGGGCGGCGCTCCTGGTGGTGGAATGCCCAATTTGCCCGGTGGTTTGGGCGGCCTTGGCGGTTCTGGTGGCGGAATGGGCGGATTGCCGCCCGGTCTTCCCGGCCTTGGCGGCAAACCCAAGAAATAGATTTCGTGAATTTAAACAGATAGTTACACTTGAAAGGTAGAATATTATGGCAATTGCATTGAGGCTGTCGCGCGGTGGCGCGAAAAAGCGTCCTTATTATCGCATCGTGGCAGCAGACAGCCGCGCCCCGCGTGATGGTAAGTATCTCGAACAGATCGGCACATACAACCCGCTGCTCGCCAAGGATGATGAAAAGCGCGTCACTTTGAACGAAGACCGCGTGCGTTATTGGCTCGGCGTTGGTGCACAGCCTTCTGACCGCGTTCTGCGCTTCCTTGATGCAGCAGGCATCAAAGAACGTGAAGCTCGCAACAATCCGAACAAGGGCAAGCCAGGTGAAAAAGCTGTCGAGCGCGCTGAAGAAAAAGAAGAAAAGCTGAAAGAAGCCGAAGAGGCCAAGAAGGCTGCTGAAGAAGAAGCGAAAGCTGCTGCTGAAGCACCTGCCGAAGAGGCTCCGGTTGAAGAGCCTGCTGCTGAGGAAGCCGCCGCTGAAGCGCCAGCTGAAGAAGCGCCTGCCGAAGAAGCATCGGCCGAAGAAGCACCGGCTGAAGATGCTGGCGAAGAGAAGGCCGAGTAAGCCACCTTTTCAACGCGCGCATTTATGACCAAATCCATTGAACTTGCCGCCATCACCGGTGCGCATGGTGTTAATGGGGAAGTGCGCCTCAAATTGTTCGGGGAGGGCGTGGAAGCGCTCTCCCAGCACAAGAATTTCATCGCCAAACGTGCCGGTACGGATGATGAACGCGAATTAAAGCTCACAAAAATCCGTTCCGACAATAAAGGCGGTGCCGTGGCGCGCTTTGCTGGCGTCTCGGGCCGCGGAGAGGCCGAAAAACTGCGCGGCACTGTGTTGATGGTCACCCGCGATGGCCTGCCCGATCTGGGCGAGGGCGAGTATTACTATGCAGACCTCATCGGGCTGACAGCGGTGACAGATACCGGCGAGACGGTCGGCCGCACAATCGCTGTTGAGAATTTCGGCGCAACCGACATCATCGAGATCAAGCGTGAACCACCGCCTGTGAAAGGCACCAAGACGATTATGGTCCCCATGACCAAAGCTGCGGTGATCGAATGGGACAAGGAAAGACTTGTGATCGCTGCCGGTTTCGCGGAAGATTAAAGCGTTCTACCGAAAGGATGGCGCATAATGACTGTAACTCTAAGAAAACCCGATCAGAAATGGTTCTTCCTCCTCGTTCTGCCCGCTGCGATTGCGATTGAATGGGCCTTTGCTGCAACGCTGGATTGGACTGCGCATCCCCGGGCAGAATGGGTGGCTTTGATCGATCTGTGCGTGTTCATGCCGTTTGTCTATTTTACCCTATTCACAAGCGAGCTTGCACCAAAAGCGCGAATGCTTCGCTGCATTGCAATTGCTGGGATAGGCCTATTTGCGGCTAGCTTTATCGTACCCGACGCCAATCAATTCGTGATCGGTGAGCTTTCAGCGCTGCGCAGCGCGCTTTTGGTGTTTGTTCTGGCTTTCGAAGGCTGGGTCTTCTGGAAAATTATGAGCGCGGTCTATCGTAAAGGCGCGGATGCAAAGCAGCTCGAACAAGAATTTGCAATGCCGGAATGGATCGCAAAACTGATGGTTTTGGAAGCGCGATTTTGGAAAGCGGTGATCGGATTGTTCAAACGGAAATGACCGACAAATTGACCAATCTCCCCGTCGCAATCTGCCAAGCCGCCCCCATTCCGCTCGATTTCACGGGCGGGATTGAAAAAGCCACTCGCCTTGCTCGCGAAGCCATCGAGGGCGGCGCTCAGTTTGTGGCGTTTGGTGAGACTTTTCTCGGCGGCTATCCGCTGTGGCTGGATGAGGCACCGGGGGCCGCGCTGTGGGATCATTCGGGGACCAAGGCGCTTCACCAAATCATGCTCGATAACGCTATTGTGCCAGGGGATGAGCGGCTTCTGCCTTTACAGGAGCTGTGCGATGAAAGCGGAGCGTGCATCTCTATCGGCGCGCATGAGCGGCTGCGCCAAAGCCTTTACAACAACCAATTGCTGTTTCGCCCGGGCCTGCCACCGCTGGACCACCGCAAGCTGGTGCCAACCCATGGCGAGCGCCTGATCTGGATGCGCGGCGATGGATCGACCTTGGGTGTGCATCATGCCGAATGGGGCAAGGTCGGCAATCTGATATGCTGGGAGCACTGGATGCCGCTTGCTCGCGCAGCGATGCACAATCTGGGTGAAGCGGTGCATGTCGCCGCTTGGCCCACGGTACGCGAGGAATATGCGATTGCCTCAAGGCATTACGCGATGGAAGGCCGCTGCTTCGTGCTCGCCGCAGGACTGGTGCAGCGTCGAGACGATCTGTTCGACGGTCTGGAGCGGGTTGGCGGTAATTCCGAGGCGCTGGCGCTCTTCAATGCAATCGAAGGCGAGGTTCTGAACCGGGGCGGCTCCATGATTATCGCCCCCGATGCGCGGGTGCTTGCGACGGCGGGCGAGGGCGAGGAAATCCTCCACGCTGAACTGGACTTGAGCGAGATCGGCGGCGGTCTCGCGAGCCTCGACACCGACGGCCACTATTCGCGTCCCGATGTGTTTGAGTTAACTGTTGATGCGAGGGCGAAGGATGGGGTGAATTGGGGTGAGTGATCCGCTTCAACCTTGCGAACCGGTGCCGCCCCCGTCGCCCGGCGTCGGTTATGAAACAACCGTGTTCGACGTGATCGATCACTTCTATTCGTCCGGCTTCCTTCTAGTGAGCGCCTTTGTGGCGACTCTAATTGTCGCATCTGTGATCGCGTGGTTACGATATCGAAAACCTTCCTCGCCGGACTTGGGATATCGTGGAATACCGTCGCCCTTGCGCCTAACGCTCTTTGCTGCTGCAATTCTGACGGCAGGAATTGTCGCGATCTTCACATGCTATGACCTTGTCTCCAATGCGGTCACGGAACCCCGCTGCCCAGACTGGCAAGGGCACTTCGTTTTCGCTGACTGGCAGAGCATTACGACGTTGACACTGGCCATGGCGCACGCTTGGGCGATTGCCTGTTCCGCGATAGTGGTGTGGAGTTTTCTCAGACAACGTGCGCGGGTCGCTACCCAATCGCCCGAACAATGACCTTCGCCGCCCAAATTCTAACCCTCTACCCAGAGATGTTCCCCGGACCGCTTGGTGTCTCCCTCGCGGGCCGTGCGCTTGAACGCGGGGATTGGTCGTGCGAGACCGTGCAGATCCGCGATTTCGCGACGGATAAACACCGCAACGTGGACGATACGCCGGCGGGCGGCGGGGCTGGCATGGTGCTTAAGGCCAACGTGCTTGGCGCGGCGCTGGATCATGTGATTGCGCGTCAGGCGGGCGAACCGCGCGATCCCACAAGCGCCGAGGCGGCGGGCCACTATCCGGGAGGGCGGATGGAAGGCGCGCGCGGTGAGGCTCCTATTCCCATTCTCGCCATGACGCCGCGCGGCAAACCCATCACTCAGGCGCGCATCCGCGAGATCGCAGCTGGCCCCGGCGTCACCTTGATCTGCGGCCGGTTCGAGGGCTTTGACGAGCGCCTGTTCGAGGCGCGCCCTCAGATTGAGCAAGTGAGCCTTGCCGACATCGTCCTTTCCGGCGGAGAAACCGCTGCGATGGCGATACTTGATGCTTGCATTCGGCTGCTTCCCGGCGTAATGGGCGCGGCTTCAAGTGGGGTGGAAGAATCGTTTGAAGACGGTCTTCTTGAATACCCGCAATATACCCGACCTCAAGAATGGGAAGGGCGCACGATCCCTGAAGTGCTGCGATCGGGGGATCATGCGAAGATCGCCGCTTGGCGTAAAGCCATGTCGGAAGATCACACTCGGTTACGCAGGCCGGACTTGTGGGAGCGTTATTCAGACGCTCGGGTCCAGTCTGCCTCTGGCGCGCGGCGAAAAGATAAGGAACCGGACCAGTGAACCTGATCCAGCAAATCGAAGCCGAAGAAATCGGCAAGGCAAACAAAGATATTCCTGAGTTTCAGGCCGGCGACACTGTGCGCGTTGGTGTGAAAGTCATCGAGGGCACGCGCGAGCGGATCCAGAACTTTGAAGGCGTTGTCATTGCGCGCTCAAACCGCAGCATCAATTCCAACTTCACCGTTCGCAAAATGAGCTTTGGCGAAGGTGTGGAACGTGTGTTCCCGCTTTACGCGCCAATCGTGGACAGCATCACCGTGGTCCGCCGCGGCGTTGTGCGCCGTGCGAAGCTGTATTACCTGCGCGGCCGCACTGGTAAGCGCGCTCGCATCGCTGAACGCCGTGAGAACGCGCCTAAGGCGTAAGTTTTCTCGCATACGAGATATTGAAAGGGCGGTCCTTAGCGGGGCCGTCCTTTTTCGTTTGGGCACTTGCCAATTCCGCCTGTCATTGCGAGGAAGTTTGGCGACGAAACTTAAGGGGCCATCCTTGCAATGCGTTTATCACTTCTTGCGGCCGCAGCTGCTCTTTTCACAACTCCTGCTCTCGCGGACGATCGCACGATGACCGACAAATCCGATCTCACTTTCGAACGTGTCTTTGCCTCGCCGTCGCTGAATGGCCCAGCGCCAAGGCAGACGAAATTCTCGCCCGATGGCAAATTCTTGACGCTTCTGCGCAATCGCGAGGATGACCGCGAACGCTATGACCTGTGGGGGTTTGAAATCGCCACGAAAGAATGGCGGATGCTGGTGGATTCAGAGAAGCTGGGCACAGGCCGTGAATTGTCCGAAGACGAAAAGATGCAGCGCGAACGCGCGCGCGTCGGCAACCTTAAAGGTATTATCAGCTATCAATGGGCAAGCGATGGTTCCGGCGTCTTGGTGCCACTGGATGGTGATTTGTACCTCGCAAAACTGGACGGAACCGTCACTCGGCTGACCGATACCGAGGAAAGCGAGCTTAACCCTAAATTATCGACCAAAGGCCGTTACGTGTCTTTCGTGCGCGAACGCCAATTGTGGGTCGGCGAGGTGGGCGCAGAAGCTGCGCCTATCACTCCGAAAGAGGATGACACGATCCGCTGGGGTGAGGCCGAATTTGTAGCGCAAGAAGAAATGGGCAGGCTGACAGGCTATTGGTGGTCACCCGATGATAGCCGCTTGGTAGTCCAGCGCACCGATGAAAGCCCGGTTGGTATTGTGACGCGCGCCGCGATTGGCGCGACAGGCACCAAAGTGTTCGATCAGCGATACCCGGTCGCAGGCTCTGACAATGCGATTGTCGAGCTTTACGTGTTGGACCCTGATGGCGGCAACCGCGTGAAAGTCGATCTGGGCGAGGAGAGTGATATCTACATCGCGCGCGTTGATTGGGCACCCGATGGCAGCGCGATCTATGTCCAGCGACAGAACCGCGAGCAGACCGTGCTCGATATGCTCAAAGCCGATCCTGTCACAGGTGCAAGCGAGGTGTGGTTCACCGAAAAAGCCGCGCGCGAGGATTACTGGATCAACCTTTCCGACAATTATCGCTTCTTGAAAGACGGTTCGCTGCTGTGGTGGTCTCAGCGTGATGGATACGGCAATTTTTACCGATTTGACGGCACCTCTTGGACCGCTCTAACTTCTTTTGATGAGCCAACAACTGCTCTGGTCGGCGTGAACGAGGAGACGGGTGAATTCTTCTACCAAGCCACAGTCGATGTTCTGACGCAGCAGATTTTACGAGGGTCATTGCGCGAACTTGTCCCGCCCCAAAATCTGACTGATTTTGAATATACAAATTCGGCCAGCATGGACAAATCGGGGAAAGCGCTGCTTGTCTCGCGTTCCAAAACCGATCAGCCATCGCAAACCTATCTCGCTGATACAGGCGGAAAACGACTTACGTGGGTCGAAGAAAACGCGCTCGATGCAGATCATCCGTATGCGCCATTCCTCGCCAGCCATGTCGCGCCTGAATACGGCACTATTCCTGCCGAAGACGGCACGCCGCTGCATTGGATGATGCTCAAGCCCGAAATGGAGGAGGGGAAGAAATACCCCGTATTCTATTACCACTATTCCGGTCCCGGTCCGCAGATCGTGGACAAAGGCTGGGGCGGGGCGCTTGCCCAAGCTGTGGTCGACAAGGGCTATATCTATTTCGCGCTTGATAACCGCGGCACTGCCAATCGCGGGGTTGATTTTGAACAGCCGCTCTACCGCGCCATGGGCGGGGTGGAGGTGGTTGACCAGAAGACTGGCGCTCAGTTCCTCAAAACACTCGATTTCGTCGATGGGGACAAGATCGCGCTCTATGGCTGGTCTTATGGTGGGTATATGACCTTGAAGCAGCTTCAGGCTGATCCTGGCCTTTATGCCGCCGGTATTTCAGGCGCTCCGGTTACGCGCTGGGGGCTGTACGACACACACTACACAGAACGATTTATGGGCGATCCGCGCAAAGTGCCCGAAGCTTACGAGAAAGCCAGCGCCATCCCCGATGCGCGCCTGATCAGCGATCCATTGCTGCTGATCCACGGCATGGCGGATGACAATGTTGTGTTCGAAAACTCGTCAGAGCTGATTAGCGTGCTTCAGGAAGGCAATGTGCCGTTCGAGATGATGCTCTATCCCGGCTACACGCACCGCGTGGCAGGCGAGAATATTAGCCCGCATTTGTGGAACACGATTTTCCGCTTCCTGGAAGCCCACGGGGTGACGCCGCCGGAGTGAGCCCCACTTCGTCATCCTGAAACAAGTTCAGGATGACGTTTAGGGTGTGTTGAGCCACTCCAGCACCTTGGTCGCGACTTCACCTGGTGCCTCAACCTGTGGGTAATGGCCTATTGTGGGCAGCAAATGGTGCCCAGCCTCAGGCACCACTTCGCGCCATTTGTCATATGCGTGGCGGCCTGACACCGGGTCAAGCGCACCATTGATAAGGCCGATGCGGTCTTGCGCGCTTACCAATGCAGCTTCCCAGCGCATCTTATGTTCGACCCGGTCTGCGATGTAGTGGAGCAGTTTGTGGGTGATGCGATGGCCGCCTTGTTCGCTGATAAACTCCCAAAATGCATTCAGTTCTGCCTCGCTTGGTTGAGTATCAGGGCCGAAGACTTCGGAAAAGCTCTTCCCAAACCCGTTGCGGCTAAACAGCCACCCCAACAGGAAACCAAATGGCGAGACGCCCAGTTTTTGCATTGGACGAGGGCGGTGTTGATCGGGGAAGATGCCGCCGTTTAGGAACACCATCCTGCCAAGACCTGAAAAGCCTGAACTGTCTTGCTGACGCGCAAGCATTTCCTGACCTACAGATACGCCGTAATCATGCACCAAGGCGTGAAAATCTTCGACGCCAAGATGCGTCAATAACGCTTCTTGCAAGTCCGTCTGCTGGTGGATTGTATATCCAGAGCGGGGCTTATCCGAGAGGCCAAACCCCAGCATATCGCAGGCGATCAAGTAATGCTTTGCGCTCAGCGTCTCCCACACTCCCGTCCAATCCCATGAGCATGTCGGAAAACCATGGACAAGCAGTAGCGGCTGCGCATTTTCATGCCCGCCGGTCCAATAGGCAATCTGATGCCCTTGAAAAGCAAAATACTTGGCGCTTTCCCGCCAGTTTTGTGTATCTGCGCTCACGTCTTTCCCCTTGCCAAAGGACTTTAGTCTCGCCAGCGAGGAGCACAACAATTCAAAGCGGAGTATGTGATTTGGGTTACCGGGTGGCCGTTGTCGGCGCGACAGGAAATGTCGGGCGCGAAATGATGCAGGTTTTGGCAGAGCGTGAGTTTCCGTGCGATGAAATCGCTGCGGTTGCCTCATCACGCAGTCAGGGCACAGAAGTGGAATTTGGCGACACTGGCAAGATGCTCAAATGCAAGAATATTGAGCATTTCGACTGGGCAGGTTGGGACATCGCCTTGTTCTCAGCAGGAAGCGGTCCTGCAAAGGAATACGCGCCCAAGGCAGCAGCAGCCGGATGCGTAGTGATCGATAACTCATCGCTCTATCGGATGGAGCCTGATGTGCCGTTGATCGTTCCCGAGGTGAACCCCGATGCGATTGATGGCTATGCAAAGCGTAACATTATCGCGAACCCCAATTGTTCAACCGCGCAATTGGTCGTCGCCCTTGCGCCTTTGCACAAGGCCGCCAAAATCAAACGCGTTGTCGTCTCCACTTACCAGTCCGTCTCGGGCGCTGGCAAAGCCGGGATGGATGAATTGTTTGAACAAAGCCGCGCCATCTTTGTTGGGGACCCGGTTGAACCGAGGGCTTTCACCAAACAGATCGCGTTCAATGTGATTCCGCATATCGATGTCTTTCTTGATGATGGTTCGACCAAGGAAGAATGGAAAATGATGGTCGAGACCAAGAAAATCCTCGATCCCAAAATCAAACTCAACGCAACTTGCGTTCGCGTGCCGGTGTTTGTTGGCCATTCCGAAGCGATCAATATCGAGTTTGAAAACGAAATCTCAGCCGAACAGGCGCAGGATATCCTGCGCGAGGCTCCTGGTATTATGCTGATCGATAAGCGCGAGGATGAAGGCTATGTCACGCCTGTCGAAAGCGCAGGCGACGGCGCGACCTATGTGAGCCGCGTGCGCGAAGATCCGACGGTGGAAAACGGGCTAACCTTGTGGTGCGTCTCCGATAACCTGCGCAAAGGCGCAGCTTTGAACGCCGTGCAGATAGCTGAATTGCTGGGTCGGAGGCATTTGAAGAAGGGCTGAAAGCGTGCGCTGGTTTGAGGAGATGCCCAACGCTCAAACCGCGATGATGGCGATTGGCTTGGGCGGTCTTGCGCTGGCGCAGATCAACCAGCCATTCCCTCACATCGCGCCTTTGCATCATGTGCCGACTTTGCTGTTCCTATTGGCGATGCCATGGATCGCGCGTCGCTGGCAGGTTTCAGATAAAGCCATGCTTTGCCTCGTTTTGTTCTTGGCGCTGCATACAATCGGCGGCCGCTACACCTACACCAACACTCCGTATGATGCGTGGGTCTCGAGCGTGTTTGGACAGGGTTTAAACGATTTGATGGGGTGGGAGCGGAACCAATATGATCGGCTGGTCCATTTTGCGTTTGGGCTCTTGATTGTTTGCCCGGTGGTCGATGTGTGGCAAAAACACGCGCAAGTATCGCGCCGGTTTGCAGTGTATATCGGCGTTGAAATGGTGCTTGCGATAAGCGCGCTTTACGAAGTGTTTGAATGGCTGCTTTCGATCATGCTGGCACCCGATAATGTCGAAGCCTATAACGGGCAGCAGGGTGATATATGGGATGCACAAAAAGATATGGCTTTGGCATTTCTGGGGGCGTTAATATCTGCGTTCATCCTACTGTATCGACGATCAGCAACGCCTGAAATGGACGGCAAAGGGAAAATGCAATGATCCGCAAAGGAATGATGGTTCTTGCCGCGCTGCTGATCACATCGTGCGGTGGCAATGATGTGCCAAGCCCTGTTGAGCGCGAAGCCTCAGGGCCAACCGCGCCCAACCCGGTCATTGAAGATGCTGTTCTGCTCAACAGCAAGGGATTGAAAGCGGGCGCGGAAGGGTTCTTTTTTGGCGCGGGTAAGAATGAGGCCATCGGCTCTGCGACTAAACTTTTAGGCGCGCCGATCCGCACTGCCAGCAATGATGAATGTGGTGCAGGCCCAATGGAAACTAGCGATTTTTCAGGCGGGCTAAGTCTCAATTTTGCTGATGGTGTTCTGGTCGGGTGGCTTTGGCGTTTGCCGATGGAAGGTGATAGCGCGCCGCCTGTTCCGATCTCGCTTCAATCCGATATTCAATTGGGCACTTCGCGTGCGGATCTTGAATCTGCAGAAGGCTATCTCGCAGTTCCACAGAGCACTTTGGGAGAAGAGTTTTCGCTCGGCAATGCAATCGGCGGCTTTGTCGAGGGTGATGCTGTTTCCATGCTTTATTCAGGGACACAGTGTTTTTTCCGGTAATGCGAGTTAAGACTGCCCAATGCCCATTTCAGCAGACCTGTTTTTCAGCTTCCGATCGCCTTATTCCTATCTTGCGATCGGACGCTATCGCGCCATGACTGAAGAGTTTGACTTGGAGATAAACCTTCGCACCGTCTGGCCGATTGCCATTCGCGATCCTGATATTCTGTTCACCGGAAACCCTGCTGCGCCGCGGTATATCTTGATGGACTCGTTTCGCGCTGCCCAGCATCTTGGCCTCCCGTTTCGCTGGCCGCGACCTGATCCGGTGGTGCAGAATTTGACCACGCGAGAAATCGCCGAGGACCAGCCGCTTATCCGCCGCATCTGCCGACTGGGACAGGCTGCCAGCAGACGGCGCAAAGGGCTTGTCTTTGCCGATGAAGTGTCGCGGATCATTTTCTCTGGCAAAGTCGATAACTGGCACGAAGGCGACCATTTGGCCAATGCTGCGCAGCGCGCGGGTTTGGATCTGACCGAGCTTGATGCTGAAGCTGTGAGTGATGCAAAACGTATCGATGCGGAAATCGCCGCTAATCAGGACGCTCTGGAGGCGGCGGGACACTGGGGTGTGCCAACCCTGGTTCTGGATGGCGAGCCGTTTTTTGGACAGGACCGTGTGGAAATGGCCAAATGGCGCATGGAACAAAAAGGATTGGCGAGGCAGTGAGCGCGAAGACTTTTCCATCTTTTGATGGCGTTGAATTGGCTTACCACCGCGAAGGCGCGGGCAGGCCTGTTATTTTTTTGCATGGCCTGTTTTCTTCCGCCCAAATGAACTGGATGAAGTGGGGGCACCACAAACGTCTGGCCGAGGCCGGGTTTGAGGCGATCATGCTGGATTTCCGCGTTCATGGAGATAGCCCTTCGCCCCGCGATCCTGCTGCTTATCCTGGAGATGTTCTGGTGCGCGATGCGGCCGCTTTGGTCGATCACTTGGGTCTGAGTGAGGGCGAATTTGATCTTGTCGGTTTCTCCTTGGGCGCGCGCACGGCGATCCATGCCTGCGCCAAAGGGGTACTCGCCCCGGGCAAATTGATCGCCTGCGGAATGGGTGTTCAAGGTTTGTCCGAGTGGGAGCGGCGCGCTGCACATTTCATTCGCGTGATCGATGAATTTGACACAATCAAGCCGGGTGATCCGGCCTACGTCGCGCGGACATTCCTCAAATCTCAAGGGGTGGACAGGGTGGCTGCGCGATTGCTGCTTGAGGCGCTCGATCCGTTTGATGTCGCTGACCTTGCGCGTATAACCATGCCTGCCCAAGTGATTTGTGGCGTGGATGATGGAGATAATGGGTCGGGACAGACCCTCGCCGATGCGCTTCCCAATGCCAGTTTCGTCTCTGTGCCCGGAAACCATTTGAACAGCGTCACTTTTCCAGAACTGGGCGAAGCAATCGCACTTTTTCTGGCCTCATCGTGACAGTTTCCCATGACAGTCTCAATGCGCTCTAGTGTCCTATGGTGGGTGAGCGGCCTTATTGCGTTTGCGATTGTGATTTATCTTCACATCCCGCTGGCGATCGAAGCTGTCCCCGGCGGCATCTCCGATCATCAAGCAGCGCCCGATGCAAAGACAGTCGATGCGATCCAGAATGCTTGGCGCCGCGAAGGTGTTTCGAACCAAGCTGCAATCGCAATGATTGGTGACCTGATCTTTATCGGTATTTACGGTGTGGGCTGTGTTCTGGTTGGGATGTACTATCGCGCGCAAGGCCATGGTTTACTGCGCATGCTCGGATGGGTTGCATTGAGTTCCGGCATCGTTTTTCTTGCTACCGATTACGGCGAGACGATTTGCCAGTTTATCCAGTTAATGCAGCAAGCAGGTGACGATGATCTCGCAGGTTTGGCTTCAACAGTCCGACCAATAAAGATTGCGGCGTGTGTCATCTCGTTTTTTGCGGTTTTAACCGCGCTTATCGTTGAACACTTCGCGAAGGCTGGCAGCAGATAAGGTGATTGTATCATGACACGTATTTTTGCGAGTATTTTGGCCACAACCGGGCTTTTCCTTGGCGCGTGCACGAGCAACGAAACCGCAGCGAGCGTGGCTGCGGTATCAAGTGATAAACCTGTCCTTTTCATCGCCAATAAGCGCGGCAATACACTGACCAAGATCGATCTTCAAACCGGCGAAACTCTGCTTGATTTGCCAAGCTGCACCAACCCGCATGAATTGGCGACTTCCCCTGATGGCGAGCATGTGGCGCTGGGATGTTATGGCGGGACCACAATCGATATCTTCAAGACCGACACGCTTGATAAGATCAAAAGCATTGATCTGGGCGAAAACGCACGGCCGCATGGAATTGTCTGGCACGAGGACGGCGATATCTTCGCGACTGCTGAAGGTCGCCGCTCGATCTTCTGGATTGGCAATCCATTGGGCGAGGCGCAATTGCAGGAATATGGAACCGCGAAAGAGGGAAGCCACATGTTGGCAGTGGCACCGGACACGCGGTGGGCTTGGACGACGGATTTATCCTCAAAAACGGTTACTCGGATTGATTTGCGCGGCAGTGCCGATCCGCTTTCGGTGACTGTTGGCGAGGAACCTGAAGGGATTGCGCTATCGCCTGATGGAAACAGCCTTTGGGTGTCTGCACGTGGGTCAGATCAGGCGTTCGAGCTTGATCCTGTGACCATGAAAGTGCGCCGCTCGCTTAAAACCGGCCGGTTTCCTCTTCGCCTCGCCATTCGTCCACAAGGCGATGTGGCGGTAACCTCGGATCTTCGCGATGGCAGTTTGACGGTCATTGACTTGAAGACAGCCAAAGTGGTGCGAACCATTGCGGTATCCACTCCTGAACAAGCGCAGGACAGATTTCAGGTGACAATCCTGTGGTCTGATGATGGCGAACGTGTTTATGTGGCAGAAACCGCCAGCAACACAGTCGCAGAGGTGGATTTCAAAAACGGCGAAGTGTTGCGCCGGTTGAAAGCGGGCGAGGGCGGTGATGGGCTGGCGATCTTGCCATAGACGTTGAAGCCTCGCTTAAGCCGTGGTTAGACATTGTCATGAAATGTGCTCTTAGATCGATTGCAGCGGCCTGTTTGATCGCCTTTGCTTTACCCACGCAAGTTGCGGCACAATCCACATCGCAAGTCGTCGCTCAATTCGACGATGCGACCATTGCCCGGCTGCTGCTGGCGGTTGAGGCGACATGGCGCACAGAACCCGGTCCGCATGGGCGATCTCTTTACAGAGCGAGCGCGGATGGCGGCATCAATTTCACCCTTTTGCCGCAGGCTTGCAGTGTCGAACAGGGGTGTGTTGCTCTTTTGGTTCTTGCCAATTTTACAGGCGTGGAAACTGAAAGCACCAAGGTGATGGATACTTTTCTCCACCGCTTCAACGATGCATATCCTTCGGCCAAGGTTTACCGGGTGAGTGATGATGGCGTGGTTTTGCAAGCCTACTTCAATGCAGCCCAGGGCATCAGCTTTGCCAACGCTCAGGCACAATTGCTGGTGTTTGGACAAAACCTTGTGCAGTTGCGGAGCGAATTGACCGCTTTGCAAGAGGCACCTTCCCGTTAGTCTGCTTCGCGCCTAGCCTTGAACCCCATCAGTGATATACTCTCCCCAGGTAAAAGCAGCGCCCGTTCCAGTGATTAACGGAAGGGCGGCTCATTAAAGGCGCGCAATTTGCGACTGTGCAAACTATCACCTTCTGCGCGCAGCCTTGCGCACGCTTCCAACCCAATTTGCAGGTGCGCTGCAATCGCCTCTTCGTAAAACTTGTTCGCTTGGCCCGGCAGCTTGATTTCGCCATGCAGCGGCTTGTCAGATACGCATAGCAAGGTCCCATAGGGCACACGGAACCTGTATCCTTGCGCTGCGATGGTGGCGCTTTCCATCTCAATCGCGATGGCGCGGCTGTGTGAGAAGCGTTTGGCGCTGCTGGCATAAAGCAGTTCCCAATTTCGATCATCGGTAGTGACAACGGTGCCTGTGCGCATGCGCTGTTTGAGGTCTGCCCCTTGCGTGCCTGACACCTCTTCTGCGGCTCCTGCGAGTGCCAGTTGCACTTCGGCAATCGGCGGGATTGGTATTTCTGGCGGCAGAACATTGTCGAGCACATGGTCATCGCGCAGATAAGCGTGTGCGAGCACGAAATCGCCGATTTTCTGGCTTGATCGCACGCCGCCGCAATGCCCGATCATCATCCAGGCATGCGGACGAAGCACAGCGAGGTGATCGCAAATCGTCTTCGCATTGGAAGGGCCAACGCCAATATTGACCAGCGTAATTCCCTGACCATCTTCACGCCGCAAATGATAAGCGGGCATTTGGTGGCGGCGCCATGCGGTGTCGCTCAATTGCTGCTGCGCGTTGTCAGAAGGAAGACTGATGTCGAGGCCTCCTGCACCGGTCAGACCTACATAGCCATCTGAGCCGATTTGCTGAGCACCCCAGTTCACGAATTCATCGACATAACGGTGATAGTTCGTAAAAAGGATAAAGTCTTGAAAGTCCTCGACTTTGGTCCCTGTGTAGTGTGCGAGCCGAGCAAGCGAGTAATCCGTGCGAAGCCCATCAAACAGCGACAAAGGCATGTCCTGGTCTTCGTCAAACTCGATCCCGTCGGCCAATTCATCGCCAATCAAAGCTAGATCGGTTGAAGGGAAGAAGGCTGCAATTTCCTGTGGTGCAATGCCCACCATAGCCGCGCCCGCTTCGCCATCCAGAACATAGGGAAACGGGATTTCCTGTTGAGATCGCTCGACGCTTACTTCGATATCATAGGCGGATGAAATCAAATCAAGCTGTTCAGCAAGGTAGGGCGCGAACAAATCGGGGCGCGTGATTGTGGTGGTGTAGGTACCGGGAATCTCCAACCGCCCAAAAGCAAGGCTGCGGTCCATGGCTTCGGTATCCGCATTGGCAGCCTGCAATCCTGCGTATTTCAGAGTTATTTTCGGATAGGCATAGCTGCCATCCTGTCGTTTTGCAGGATCTGGCACTTTGCCATCGCGGCCATAGGCGATCACGTCAGCACGAAGGGAAGCAACAGCGTCATTATAGTGCTGTTGCAATTGCTCAATTGTTGTCTGTGTGGAAATCATGGCGGCAATTAGCGCCATTTGAACGTCCTGGCAAACGCTTGATGAAACAAGAGTGGGCTACAATGCCTGCATTGCCTTTTTAATCAGGACCGCTGCCACATTCGCCTGAGATTGAACTGCACCGCTTGCAATCTTGTATAATTCTCGTGGCTCATCCTATTGCCTTCGAGCGCTGCGACTTCGCCCAATTCATATAGCAATTCGCGTTGAAAGCTGTCGGGCACCTGGCTTTGAATGAATGTGATTGCGACAAGGCGTTCACCCTTGGTCACTTCTTCAACTTCATGAAGAGTGTGAGAAGGGTAGACGATTGCAGAACCGACAGGGCCTTTGACTCTGATCTCTTCTGTGCCCAGTTGAGTGCGCAATGCGCCACCTTCATAGCTGCCGGGATCGTTGAGGAAGAGCGTACAGGATAAGTCTGATCGAATGGACACATTGCCAATGCCCATCACAGCCGCATCGGGGTGCAGGCCATATTTCATCCCGGGCGTATAGCGGCAGATGAGCGGCGGTGCGAATTGCGAGGGAATTGCGAAGTTCATAAAGTCTTCGCATCCAAAAAGCGCCTGCGCCATGATGTTCACGGCCTCCTGTTGGAGGTTTTGATCGTGCATTTGGAGATTGGATTTTGCCCGCGAGTGCGGGTTTGAGATTTTCCCATCCACGAATGTCGCTTTGGAAGCGATGGCTTTAAGCTGCGCGACCTGATCAGTGGACAGCACATTTTCGATCAAACGGAACATAGTTGTGCCTTCTAGGATCTGTTTAGCGCGCTCGCAATTACTGGATACTTTTTGGCCGCTTCTTCAAGCCAGGCGAGAGCGCCAGCAATATCGCTTTCGCGGTCTTTGGCTGCCCTGGCGAGCACTTCCTCGCGCAATTCGGGTGAGTATCCTTGCTCTGGTGCTTTGGAATAGCGGTGCATAATCGGGCCTTTAACCCAGCTTTCCGCCTGCTGCGGGGACAAGGCAACCTCAAGGTGCGCGGCAGTTTGCGCCAATGTTTGTGCTGGAGCTGCAAGGAAATCATCGAAATCCTGCCACATCACATTTTCATTTGTTGCCTCACACAATGCGGTCATTTCGCACGCCCACGCCATCGCCGCGCGGCGAGCCTCGTCAAGATCCCAAAGGTTGATGCCCGGACCCTCCAGCCGGTTGTTCAACCGCTGAAGCCGTGTTCCAGAAAGCACGGATAGTTCCTGCCGAGAGGCCTCTCCTGCCAGGATAGTTTGCAGATAACGTTCGGGAGAAAGGGTGAGAAACACAGCCTTGCGCGTGTCTTCGATCAGATCGGCCGCGATGTCACTGACAAAGCTTGTGGCTTTGATCAGAGCTCGCTGATTTGGGTTGAATGTTCGCGATAGCCATTTGCGCGCAAACGGAAGGCGCTGCGCCACGCGGCCCGGTGGCCAGGAGGAATGCGCCAGTCCTTCAAGCCGGCGCAGTTCTGCAAACTGCCGCAGCAATTGCGGCTCACGCAGAGCCAAAGTGTCAGGAGCCTCGCCTAAAAGACGCGCAAGAAGCGTCGAGCCTACATGGCCGATGTGAAAGATGAAACGTGCATCATCGCGCGCCGTTTGTCTCACATCTTGCGTTTGCGGTTCAATTGTGGACCAATCGGCCCATTGCATCGCGCGCTGTTGTTTGCCTTGTTCTGGCTCCAGCAGACGCTGATCGAGGAAACTTGCAGCGCGCAGATCATCCTCGCTCACTCGCATTAACAGCAGGCGATCATGCGCAACATCCATTTGATGGACAAAAAGGCTGGGATCCGAAGCAAATGTCATCGGAGCCCAGCCTTTCGTAGTCTCTGTCGCAAAAAGGAAGCCATAAAGGTTTTATCCTTCAGTGCTTTCCTCTTCGGCTGTTTCGTCGCTGGCGGTTTCGTCAGCATTGATGGTTTCTGCAACGCCTTCGTCCAACAGCTCCGCTGGGATCTCGCCCGGCTCAAGCCCATCGTTGTCTATGCGTGTGTCAGCAGCAGCTTCTTCGATCTCGCGCTGTTCTTCTTCGAACATTTGCGCAAGCACGTCGACGCCTTGGCTTTGCAGCTCAGCTTCGTCATCAGAACGCGCAACGTTCGCTTTGACAGTCACGTGAACCTCTGGGTGAAGCGCCACGGTCACATTGTGCATACCAATCGTTTTGATCGGCGCGCCCATGATAACCTGCTTTTTGTTTACGTCATGGCCTTGAGCTTCGAGCCCGGCAACCATGTCGCGTACATTCACAGAACCATAAAGCTGGCCGGTGTTCGAAGCTGCACGAATGAGGATAACCTCTGCGCCAGCGACCTTTTCGCCGGAGCTTTCAGCGACTTTACGCTTTTCAGCGTTTTCTTTCTCAAGCCGGTCACGGTTTGCCTCGAAGACAGCCTTGTTTGCGTCATTGGCGCGCAAGGCTTTCTTTTGAGGAAGCAGAAAGTTGCGAGCATAACCGTCTTTAACAGTCACAATATCGCCAATCGTGCCGAGTTTCTCGATGCGTTCAAGGAGAATAATATCCATGGGTCTCTCCTCCTATTTCACGATGTAGGGCAGCAGGCCGATATGGCGTGCGCGCTTGATAGCTTTGGCAAGTTCACGCTGCTTCTTTGCAGAAACGGCAGTGATGCGCGAAGGCACAATCTTACCACGCTCAGACATGAAACCCTGAAGCAGGCGCACATCTTTATAATCGATTTTTGGGGCGTCATTGCCGGAAAATGGGCAAGACTTGCGGCGGCGGAAAAACGGGCGTGCCATCAGTCGCGCTCCTCTCTTGTTTCGCGGCGTTTACGATCGCGATCATTTTTACGCATCATTACGCTTGGGCCATCTTCGTGTTCGTCGACGCGGATGGTCATGTAACGGATCACGTCTTCATTGATGCGGGTCTGACGCTCAAGCTCGGCAACAACGCTGCCGGGACCGTCAATGTTCAGCATCACGAAGTGAGCTTTGCGGTTGCGTTCAATTTTGTAAGCTAGCGATTTAAGGCCCCAAGTCTCAGTTTTGGTGACTTTGCCTTCATTCGCTTCGACGATTTCGGTCGCCGCGGCCGCCAACGCGTCTACTTGGGCCTGTGAAAGGTCCTGACGCGCGAGAAAGACGTGCTCATAATGAGCCATACTTCGCGTTCCTTTTACTGCATGCCGATCGTTGGCTTGTCCGCGCGGATCGCGGGGCCCCTCCGGCTTTCTTTGCTCCGCCATGAAAACGACGGAGCCGGGCACATAGCGGTATCGGGGCAAAAGACAAGTGGGAATGCGAATGCCGGTGACTTGCCAAATCGGATGGCCCGGGCGATGGATCAAGCTACTTAAGGGGATACACAATGCCATCAGGCTTGGTCGCACTTTTAGATGACGTGTCAGTAATTGCCCGTGCTGCAGCCTCGTCAATAGACGATGTCGCTGCTGCGGCGGGCAAAGCGGGGTCCAAAACCGCAGGGGTCGTAATCGACGATGCTGCGGTCACACCGAGCTATGTGACCGGCCTCTCGCCGGCACGCGAATTGCCGATCATCTGGGCGATTACCAAAGGCAGCTTTTTCAACAAGCTGGTCATTTTGCTGCCCGGTGCGATCCTGTTGTCCGAATTTTTGCCCGGCGCAATCATCTGGTTGCTTATGCTGGGCGGCGCTTTTCTGTGTTATGAAGGTGCAGAAAAGGTCATGGAGAAATTAGGCGGGGCCAAGCACGGCAAAACGGTTGAGGACGTGATTGAGGACCCTGTTGCTTTTGAAAAACAGCGTATTGCTGGAGCAGTGCGCACAGACCTCATCCTATCGGCAGAAATCATGGCGATCACTTTGAGCGAGCTGGACTTACCAACCTGGTGGGAGCGCGGCCTTGCGCTCGCTTTGGTCGCAGTGATTGTGACTGTGGTTGTTTACGGAGCGGTCGCGCTGATTGTGAAGCTCGATGATGTCGGGCTGCATCTTACCGAACAAGATAGCAGCGCCAGTCAGGCTTTTGGGCATTTTCTCGTCAATTCCGTGCCGCATCTGCTTACTGCGTTATCAGTCATTGGCACAGTTGCCATGCTGTGGGTAGGAGGCGGGATTATCGTCCATGGCACTCATGAAGTCGGTTTTGATCTGCTTTATGATATCGCTCACGGGGCAGAATATTGGGTCGCTGGCATAACTGGCGCGCTGTCAGGGATTGCAGGGTGGGTCACTTATGCTTTCATCTCGGGCGTCATTGGCCTCGCGCTGGGTTTTGTTATCGCGCTCGTCCTGCATAAAGTGCTGGGTGTAGGCAGCGAAGAAGCGCACTAAAAAGCTGCGCATGACAACACCGATCCTTTACACCTGCGCGCGTTCGCGCGGACTTCGCGCAACGTGGGCCGCTGAAGAGGCGGGGGTGGATATTGATCTTCGCGTGCTGCCATTTCCGCCGCGCTACCTTGCGCCGGAATATCTCAAAATCAATCCGCTGGGCACGGTTCCGCTGCTGATTGATGGAGAGGCTGAGATGACTGAAAGCTGCGCGATTGCCCACTATCTGGCGACGCGTTCTGGCCCTGCTGAGCTGGCAATAGCTTCTGGCGAACCCGACTATGCTGCTTATCTCGATTACACCTATCACGCTGATGCAACGCTCACATTTCCGCAAACGGTCTATATGCGCTTTGCCATTTTTGAAAAAGATAAGGGGTGGGCCGAGGCAGGCGAGGCCTATGCCAAATGGTTCGAGAAACGGCTTGTGAAAGTTGAACAGCGTTTGCAGAGCCGCGAATATCTGTGCGCGGAACGCTTTACCGTGGCGGATATCTGCGTTGGATATGCCTTGATTTTGGCGCAGAATGTCGGTCTTGATGACCGCGTCCCTGCCAGTCTGAAAGCTTACCGCGAGCGTTTAACATCCCGCGAGGCGTATAAGCGAGCCTTTGAGCGCGAAGAAGAAGGCCGCAAGGCCTTGGAGAAGGCGGACTGATAGAAGGCGTGCCGAGTAACCGGGTTTGCCGAGCGCATATGCAAGGCGTCACGATATGCCGGGACAAAATTGTGCATCACACTAGGCGATCTGCTCGGACCAATCTAACGCCGTAATATGCTCGATTTGATGCACTTTTCAGGAGAATGGCGCGACTATCAGGCGCGCGTCCTTCGCGAAATGGATGACCATCTCGATGATGACCGTTTGCATGTTGTGGCTGCTCCTGGAGCTGGTAAGACGGTTCTTGGTCTTGAAATTGTCCGCAAACTTGCACGGCCTGCGCTTATCTTTGCGCCCAGCCTCGCGATCCGCGATCAATGGCGTGAACGCCTTGTCCCTTTGTTTATGCACGAGCTGCCTGATGCCAGCCAGGTATCGCGCGATCTCTCCAATCCGCAAAAGCTCACATTATCAACATACCAATCGCTTGATAGCTACAGGCGCGCTGATGATCTTTCATCCCTGATCGAGGATCTGAACAATCAAGGGCCATTCACACTTGTGCTGGATGAAGCCCATCATTTGAGAAAGGCATGGTGGGATTGCCTTAACCGGCTGGCCAATGAACTTCGCGATGTAAAGATCGTCGCGCTGACTGCGACGCCGCCCTATGATGCTAGCTTTACAGAGTGGGACCGTTACGAGGCTTTGTGCGGGCCGATTGATCTGGAAATTGGGATCCCCGAACTTGTGCGCAATGGCGATCTTTGCCCCCATCAAGACCATGTGATCCTTTCTGAACCAACCGCTGATGCGTTGGAATTGCTCGACCAGCGAAGAATGGCGATCAGCGATCTTCAGAAAGATTTGCGATGCGATGACGCACTGCTTGATTGGCTAGCCGCCCATCCATGGCTGAGCGATCCTGACGCGCATATCGAGGCGATCCTGGACGAGCCGGAAATGCTGTCTGCTGTTCTTGTCTTATTGGGCAGCTCAGGGCGTTTGATCCCGAATAGTCCCTTAAAGCTATTGGGTGTCTCGAAGCGAGATTTGCCGCAGCCATCCTTGTTCTGGCTGGAGAAATTTCTTGATGGCGTTTTGTTCAAAAACCGTGAGAGCTTTGCGCTCGATCTTGCCACTCGCAAATCGTTTGAAAAAAAACTGCATCGCCATGGCCTGATCGAAGGAAAGCGGGTGCGCCTGCGGCATACGCGCTCGATCTTTCGATTGCTGGCATCCAGCCTCGGCAAAATGGAGAGTATTTGCAAGATCGCCAAAGCCGAGCAGGGCGCGCTGGGTGAAAGTTTGCGAATGGTGGTCCTTTCTGACCACATCAGGGCAAGCGAATTGCCTAAGCGGCCCGGCGATGCATTTGAACCTGCTAAACTTGGCGTAATACCGATATTTGAAACGCTGCGACGGGCGCAAATCTGCGCAGATCACCTCGCTGTTTTAACTGGCAGTCTTGTGATCGTCCCCGCGCTTCCAGAAGGTGCGATGGAAAGCACGCTTGAAGATTTGGAGATTGACCAAGCCGATATTCGAACATGCGCAATCGAAGCGTGTCCCGATCATATCGAAATGCGCGCTGCGAATTCTGGTCAACTCATCCGCGTGGTAACGGCGCTGTTTCACAAAGGTCATGTGCGCATACTTGTTGGAACTCAGTCTTTGCTGGGGCAGGGATGGGATGCTCCAGCGCTCAATTCGCTTGTGCTGGCGAGCAACACTGCATCATTTGTGCTGTCCAATCAGATGCGCGGAAGGGCGATCCGCATTGATCCCGCTACAGTCGATAAAGTGTCGAACATCTGGCACATCGCCACCATTGAACCGGGAATGCAAGGGTTGGGCGATGCGATTGAATCTTCGCTCGATTGGGGAGAGCTCGACGATAGCAACGATGCAGGGATAACCGATATTGGTATTGTAGCTCGCCGCTTCAGAGCCTTTGAGTGTATTTCCAACGGCACATCCAAACTCATTGAAAGCGGTCTTGGGCGGCTTGGTCTTAATCCCTCACAATCGCTGGCTGACCAGAACGCTTCTACCTTTGCACTGGCGCGTGATAGGCGCGGGATCGCTGCAAAATGGAAGGTATCCCTGGGCGACGGAGAAGGGCGTTCGCAGGTTCGCGAAACGGCGGCGCCCAATTATGCTCCGCGCGCTTTGAGCACATCCGACACATTGCAATCGCTCGTTTGGACGGCTTCGGGAACAGCCGGAATGGCGGCGGCCGATCAATTGCGCGGGGTTACCTCATTGGAAGGGCTAGGGTGGCTTGCTTTGGGAGCCACAGGAATTGCAACGCTTGCCAGCCTGCCACGATTGTTTCAGGCAGGGCGTTTGTTCTGGCGCAATGGCTCGCTCGAAGGAAGCCTTCGGCAGGTTACGCAAGCAGTGTTGGAAAGCTTGGCCTGTTCTGGCCTCATCAACCCTGTGGAACTGGACCGCGCTCGCATAGACATTCGTTCAAGCATGGATGGCCGAAAAGATATCATTGTTGCAGATGTCAGCCGTGCAGCAGAACGGCAAATCATGTTCGCAATTTCCGAGGTTTTGGGGCCGGTCCACAATCCCAGATATATCCTTGTGCGCCGGTCATGGTGGGGGCGGATTGGCAGGACAGATTATCATGCTGTCCCATCCAGCCTTGGCGCGCGCAAAGACATGGCCGAAGATTTCGCGGAAATTTGGAAACGCAAAGTGGGATCATCGCAGCTTGTCTTCACACGCAGCGCAGCCGGGCGTCAATTGCTGCTAAAGGCGCGAATGCGATCATTTGCGGCGGGTTTTCAAAGATCGGTGGATCGCCGGTCCGCTTGGATATGATCCGAAACAAGTGCGTTTGATCAAGCAGCCTGATCCTCGCTTACAGGCCGCGCTGATAATTCGCGCCGAAGCAACTTGCCAAGCGGATCGCGCGGCAATTGGTCTACAAATTCGATATAGCGTGGGCGTTTGTAACCTGCGATCTTGTCTTTGAACCGGGCGGTGATCTGCTCGCGCGTCAGCTTTGCGCCTGGTGCCAGAACCACAAATGCTTTTACCGCTTCGCCCCATTGTTTGTCGGGCACGCCTGCGCAGCCTGCGTCTGCGATTTCGGGCATGTCGGCGAAAACGGCATCCACTTCAGCGGGGTAAACATTCTCGCCGCCCGTTTTGATAAGCTCTTTCGCGCGGCCCAAGAGGTAGCCGAGCCCCTTTTCATCCATGGTGCCCAGATCACCTGTCCGCAGCCAGCCATGACCCAAGGCGGCCTTGGATGCCTCCTCATTGCGCCAATAGCCAAGCATAACCGAAGGGCCGCGAAGGCAAATCTCGCCTTCTTGGCCCGGCGGCAATTGATTGCCTTCAGGATCAAGAATTGTCATTTCGACATGCGGCATAGGCCAGCCAATAGAGCGCGGATTTTCCAACATATCGGGATAGTCGATAAAGGTCGCAAAACCGCACACCTCTGTCTGGCCATACCCCCCAACAACGCGGCAATCCCACAGCTTTTCAAAGCCTTCGTAAATCTCTGGTTTGCCCATGCCTGCCCCGCCAGTGTATTTGGCAAGCGGCATCTCCCCTTCGCGCACTGCATCCATGCCGAACCATTGAAAGCTGATCTGGGGAAAGGCGCTGGTGGTGGTGCAAGCTTCGGCATGCACCAGATCAAGCACAGCTGCGCTGTCCATATCGCGCCCGGCAAAAACGCTGCATCCCCCGCATGCGAGCATCGCGGCGATTTGCTGCATGCCGACAACGTGAAACAATGGATTGATTGAGAGCAAACGCTCGTCTTTGGTAAAGCCGCGCCGCACAGCGAAACCCATGGCAGATGAGGCAACCGCGCTCGCTGCCTGAAGACATCCCTTTGGTTTGCCGGTCGTGCCGCTGGTGTACATCATGTAAAGTGGCCGTTCCGGACTAAGTGGCGCAAATCCGTGCGAATGTTGGGGAGCGTTCACATCTGCGCTGGTTATCGATTCAAAAACCCCCTCTCGCGGATGTGCCTCATCAACTAAAACCACCTCGCCAGCGTCAGATTGAGCCAATAATTCGGCAAATCTCGGGTTCAAAAATGTCATGGACGGCTCAGCATTACCGCAGATCCATCCGATTTCAGCCGGCGCCAGTCGCCAGTTGAGCAGGACCGCAATCGCGCCAATCCGTCCGCAGGCGAGCAGGGTGGTGAGATAGGGCGCGCCGTCAGTCAGCAGCAGTGCAATCCGGTCTCCAGGCGCAATGCCTTTTGCGATCAGCCAATGGGCCAGGCGCTCGACCCTTTGATTGAGCTGCGCATAGGTTAGCCGCAAAGAGCCATCGACACACGCCTCGCGCGATGCAAATTGTGCCGCATTCACGCGCAGCAACGTGTCGAGAGAAAAGTCGCGTGGGTGGGATTGGGGGCTCTGCACGTCGGGTCACTCCTTTGCTCAAAGAGCTAGCTCCCACAGCAGCCCTTCACCATGCGCGTTTTTGGGGGCCGAAGGCGCTCAGCTCTCGTCGAGCGCCGTTCCGCATCGTGTGCATATTCGGTTGGGCCAAGGAACAACAAACATACCGCGAAAAAATAGATTTTTGCCGCACTCAAAGCAGTTAAATCCGAGCATTCGGCGGTTGGCTGCAATCAGTCCGACAATGGCAAGCGCGAACGCGATGTTAGAGTGGCCGAAAAACCGCTCAATCACCAGCACAAACAAGATTGCAACAACCAACGATCCTGCCATCCACCATGCATGGCGAACCGCTGCTTGAAAGGGGCTCATGACAGTCGCTCAAGAACGCTTTTTGCAAAGGTGCTGAGGGTATCGTCGCGCGCGCCCATAATAACAATGCGATCACCTGGTTTTGCCAGCTCCACCATCCGCTTGCCGCAATCCTCGCGCGCCGCGATATATTGCGCAGATCCGCCAGCCTCATTGATTAAGGAGATGATGCGTTCAGTCCCTTGGCTTCGATCAACAGTGCCGCCGAAATAGACCGGATCGCACATGATTGTGATGTCATCTGGCCCTAAAAGGTCAGCAAAGACCCCGGCCAACTCATCGCCCATTTGCCGGAGCGGGCCATATCCGTGCGGCTGGAAGAATGCGATGATCCTGCCTTGAGTCTTTTTCAAAGTCCGCAAAGTCGCGGCGCACTTTTCAGGATTGTGGCCGAAATCATCGATGACAGAAATTCCCGAAGCACTGGTTCCCAAGACTTCAAACCGGCGCGCCAGTCCCGCAAAACTGCGCAAGGCGTTCACCGATTTTTCGACATCAATTCCGGCAGCGCTGGTAGCAGCGATCGCTGCAAGAGCATTGGAAAGGTTGTGTTCGCCCGGCATGGGCAGATTGAGAGAAAATACTTCGCGCGAACGTGTATCGACGACCGCAGCGCCAATCCCAAGCGGGGTGTGTGCAATCGAATTTTGGTCGACCGTTATATCAGCGTCGGCGCGGTGTACGGCAAAGCTAACATATTGATTGGCACGCCTGGCAAGCTTGCGCGCCTCGTCATTGTCGAAATTGATCGCGGCGCACCCCGATGCTGCGACATAGTCCCCAAAAAGGACACGCAGCTCTTCGAGCGATTTGTGATCAAGGCTGACATTCAACAGCACTCCGATTGTCGGGCGATAAAGTGCGATAGAGCCATCACTTTCGTCCACTTCGCTGACAAAAAGTTCAGGATTGCCAACTCTTGCACTGGCAAAAGGGGTATCCTCATTCATGAAGTTATTCATGACCGCGCCATTCATAACGGTCGGATCATGGCTCGCCTGTGACAATATCCATGCGATCATACCGGTAACAGTCGATTTGCCTGAAGTGCCTCCGACTGCAATCGAGTATCCTGCCCGATTGAAGAATGTCGAAAGCAATTCCGCGCGCGTCATACGGCTAAGGCCCATTTCCTTGGCTCTTGCCGCATCCGGCACGCTGTCTTCCACTGCAGCCGAGGCAATCAGGATTTGATTGTCTGAAGAGATCCCGCTGCCATCTTGAGGCCAGAGGGCGTATCCGTTCGCTTCAAGCCATTCGAATTTTGCAGAAGTCCGGCCTTGATCGCGGCTCCGATCAGAGCCTGATACTTCATGCCCAGTGCCTTTGGCGATTTGCGCCAAGGGAAGCATCCCTGATCCGCCGATTCCGCAGAAAAACAATGGGCGACCGGTAATATCCGGGGGAGAATAGGGCTCTGACGTCATAGCTGCACGGTTATTGTCTTGCGTCTTGGCTGACAAGCGACATAGGCTCTTCGCATGACAAATATCGCAGTTTGTGCACCGGCAAGACCGATAAGGCGAGATCATGCAGCCGCATTGGAAGCTTTGGTGGCTGACGAGTATCCTCAGCACAAAGTCACGTTTCACGATCAGTGTTTTGAAAGCGAAGGACACTTTGCTGGGAATGATCTGACCCGTCTGACAGCTTTGCTTGATTGTGCCAATGATCCTTCGTTTGATGCGGTTTGGTTTGCGCGCGGTGGCTATGGTTCCAATCGCATTGCGGAGGCGGCCGTAATCCGCATGAATGAAGCGGCAAGGGCAAAGACCTATGTCGGCTTTTCAGACTGCGGATATATGCTGGGGGCGCTTTACAGAGCAGGGATTGGGCAAAGTGTTCACGGATCGATGCCAGTCAGCGCGGGATCAGACCGCGGAAAGCGCGCTGTGCGCCGGGTGCTCAATTGGTTTGGTGGCGATACGTCGGGCCTTGAACCAAGCCTTGATGGGACAACACCTGCCGCCGCCTTCAATCTCTACACTTTGGCTATGCTCGCAAACACGTCGCTGATGCCTGATCTCGATGGTCATATTGTGATGGTGGAAGAAGTGAGCGAACAATTGTACGCGGTTGACCGATTGTTCTTTCACCTCACTGGTTGCCTGCCCAAGCGGATTGCAGGTCTGCGCCTTGGGGAAGTCACCGATATACCAGAAAACGACGTTGATTTCGGTCAAACTGTGGATGAGATTGCCAAATTCTGGTGCGATCGAGCAGGCATTCCATACCTGGGCCGTGCGAAGATCGGACATACGTCTGACAATCATGTTGTTCCATTCGGGCTTGCCGGGCCTGCAAGCTGACCGTAAGCGGCGGGCCAGATGAGGAGACAATGATGCGCGCTTTCGTATTTCCGGGACAAGGCAGTCAAAAGGTCGGCATGGGGTCGGAACTGGCCGAGGCGAGCCAGGCCGCTCGAGATGTCTTTGCCGAAGTTGACGATGCGCTAAGCCAGAAGTTGTTCGACATTATGCGCCAAGGTCCAGAGGATCAGCTGACCCTTACCGAAAACGCTCAACCGGCAATCATGGCGAATGCTATCGCGACATTGCGCGTTCTTGAGAAGGACTTTGGATTGTCACTAGCCGACAATGCCTCCGCAGTCGCAGGTCATTCCCTGGGCGAATACACCGCTTTGTGCGCTGCGGGCGCGTTTGACCTTGCGACCACTGCGCGCCTCCTCAAATTGCGCGGGCAGGCGATGCAGGCAGCTGTCCCGGTCGGAGAGGGTGCGATGGCAGCTTTGCTTGGTGCAGATATTGAGAAAGCGACTGCACTGGCTGCAGCCGCCGCCGAAGGCGAAGTGTGCGATATTGCCAATGACAATGACCCGACCCAAGTTGTTATCTCGGGCCATAAAGCCGCAATTGAACGCGCTGTCGCATTGGTCAAGGACCACGGGATCAAACGCGGCGTACTCTTGCCCGTTTCGGCGCCATTCCATTGCTCGTTAATGCAACCTGCTGCGGATCGAATGGCAGAGGCTTTGGCGCTAACATCTCCGGGTGAATTGGCAGTCCCGATTTATGCCAACGTGACGGCCGCAAAAGTCACGGATCCAGCCGAACAACGCACGCTTCTGGTCGAACAGGTCACAGGCCGCGTTCGTTGGCGCGAAAGCGTCGTGTCAATGTCTACGGACGGCGTTGAGCAATTTGTTGAATTGGGCGGCAAAGTGCTGGGACCAATGATCGGTAGAATTGACAAAGACGCATCGGCGACAAGCCTTGTCACGATGGAAAGTCTGGAAGAATTTGCGAAGGAGACAGCCTGATGTTTGACCTATCAGGAATGAACGCACTGGTAACTGGCGCATCGGGCGGCATTGGCTCTGCCATTGCGACGGCTTTGGCCACGCAGGGCGCACGCTTGGCTTTATCGGGTTCCAATGGCGAAAAGCTGCGCATTTTTCGCGAACAGTTGATCAGCGAAGCGGGATCTCCTGAGCATGGTGACCATGTGGAGATCACCTGCAATTTGTCTGACACCACGCAAGTTGAAGAGTTGATTCCAGCAACTCTTGATACGCTCGGCGGGATCGACATTCTTGTCAATAATGCCGGAATAACACGCGATAATCTTGCTATGAGAATGAAAGATGAGGAGTGGGATCAGGTGATCGCGCTCAATCTCGAAGCCGCATTTCGGCTCATGCGCGCCAGCGCACGCCCCATGATGAAAGCGCGTTTTGGCCGGATCATCAACATCACGTCCGTTGTCGGCACCACTGGCAATCCCGGGCAGATGAATTACGCGGCTGCTAAAGCTGGCCTTACTGGGATGACTAAGAGCTTTGCGCAGGAAGTTGCTTCGCGCGGGATCACGGCCAATTGCCTCGCGCCGGGCTTTATACGCACTGCCATGACAGCGGCTCTCGATGAGAAGCAGCAAAGTGCCATAAATGCAAAAATCCCCGCAGGCAAAATGGGTGAGGGCGCCGATATAGGTGCAGCAGCAGTATATTTGGCGAGCCGCGAAGCTGGCTATGTGACCGGGCAAACACTGCATGTGAACGGTGGAATGGCAATGATGGGATGACGCAAGTGGGCGGTTGAGGACTTTCATGCCCCTTATCCCCAAGCGAATCCATCCTCATTCGCTTCCTAACTTGCCCGTATTGCGCACCACGCTAAGGTTTTTGTACAAAATTTCCTTCCGAGGGTGGCGATTCCGTGGTCGCGCACCCAGCAACACAAGTGATAGGCTGAATAGCGATGAAAGCTACGATCGAACGCGCGACGCTTTTGCGGTGTCTTTCTCATGTTCAATCGGTGGTTGAGCGGCGTAATACCATTCCGATCCTCTCTAACGTCCTGATCGAAGCATCGGATAGTGGGGACGTGAAAGTCATGGCAACCGATCTTGACTTGCAAGTGGTAGAGACGATGACCGCTTCTGGCGTCGACAGTGCAGGCGCAGTAACTGTGTCGGCGCATCTCTTGTTTGATATCGCTCGTAAACTCCCAGATGGAAGCCAGGTGAGCCTTGAAACTGCTGAGAACCGAATGGAAGTCAAAGCAGGTCGGTCGCGCTTCAAACTGCCGACTCTCCCGCGCGATGATTTTCCCGTAATTGTCGAAGGCGATTTGCCCACTTCGTTCGAATTGCCTGCGAAAACCCTGGCAGAGATGATCGACCGGACCCGCTTTGCCATTTCGACCGAAGAAACACGCTATTACCTCAACGGTATTTTCCTTCATGTTACCGATGAGGACGAACCGGTTTTGAAGGCCGCCGCGACCGACGGTCATCGCCTTGCCCGCTTCACACTTGCTAGGCCCGAGGGCGCTGACGGCATGCCCGATGTTATCGTTCCTAGAAAAGCCGTCGCGGAGCTTCGCAAGCTATTGGATGAAGCGATGGATGCGGCGGTTCGGATTGATCTGTCTGCGAGCAAGATCCGTTTCACCCTTGGTGGTGAAGGCGGCGTTGTGCTTACATCGAAGCTTATTGACGGAACTTTCCCCGATTACAGCCGCGTGATTCCGACTGGCAATGACAAATTGCTGAAGGTTGACCCCAAATTGCTTTTTGCCGGAGTGGACCGCGTGGCGACAATCGCAACCGAGAAAACCCGGGCGGTCAAAATGGGGCTTGATACTGACAAGGTGACCCTATCTGTGACATCGCCTGACAACGGCACCGCGACCGAGGAACTTCCTTCGGAGTACAGCTCCGACGGATTCGAAATCGGCTTCAATGCGAATTATCTGAAAGACATCCTTGATCAAATTGACAGCGATGAAGTCGAATTGCATCTGGCAGATGCGGGCGCGCCAACACTGATCCGCAAGGATGAAAGTTCACCAGCACTGTATGTTTTGATGCCGATGCGGGTGTAGCCAAGGCTGGCCAAACCAACCAAGTGCTCCCACAAATCAACCTCTCAGCTGGGTCTTGCGAGATTGAATTGCAGCGCAATGCCGCTTGGGCGGCAGATGGATTTACACTTGCGGACGTTTTTCTCTATCCCGCCATGTGCAGGCTGCAACTCGCGCCACTGAGAGAGGTCGGCATCGACCAGTGAGATATTCATTGCTTGAATGGATGACGATGCGCCTAAAATGCGCCTGTGTGCAGGCGACACGCTGGGAAACTTATGGTTGATAGGGTAAGGCGGCACAAAGGGAGAGACTATTCATGACGCTTACACAGGTTCATGTTCGCAAAGCCGAACTTACCGATGCCGCTTTGGTCGATTCTGACTTGGCCTCGCTTGGCCAAGGGGCCGTGCGTTTGAAAGTTGAAAGCTTCTCTGTCACTGCGAACAACATCACTTATGCGGTGGTGGGTGATGGCTTTGGCTATTGGAATTTCTTCCCCCCCCAAACTGATGACCAGACCCTTGGCATTGTGCCGATGTGGGGACATGCGAAAGTTATAGAGAGCAATTGCGCTGACATTGCCGTGGGTGAGCGGGTTTATGGCTACCTTCCAATGGCGTCCCATCTTGATGTTGTGCCGGGTAATGTTTCGGCCACGAACTTTTCGGATTTGACCGAATATCGTCAGCCTATGAGCCCGGTTTATAACAACTACACGAGGCTTTCATCTGACCCAGAGCATGATCCGGCGTATGAGAACGAACGTATGATTTTTGGCCCATTATTCAAAACGGGCTTTGTGATTGATTACTTCATGCGTTCAGAGAACTGGTTCGGCGCTTCACAAGTTGTGATGACCAGCGCCTCTTCCAAAACGGCGATGGGCCATGCAAGCTGCGTTAAGCAGGCATCACCGCATATCAAGAGAATTGGCCTTACATCGGCGGGCAATGTTGATTTTGTCAAATCTACCGGATTTTATGATCAAGTGGTGGCGTATGATGATCTAAAATCTATTGCGATCGCGCCAACTGTCAGCGTCGATTTCGCTGGAAACCCCAAGCTTCTGGCAAGCATTCATGAGCATTTTGGTGATGACCTTCAATACTCCTGTCTTGTTGGTGCGACCCATATCGAAGAGCGCGGCAGCGGTTTTGGTGGCGCGCAGGATCTACCCGGACCAAAGCCAGCTCTGTTCTTTGCACCCGATCACTTCGTATCGTTCTTCAAAAAGCACGGTGCGGTAGAAGGTGGAAAGATGGCTGCTGCTGCTTGGCACAACTTCCTGAAATCGGTTGGCGATGCCGTTGAGATTGTGAATCTGAGCGGTCTCGAAGAAGCTCGCTCGACCTATCTTGAAATGTTGGGCGGTAGTGTGAACCCTTCGCAAGGGATTGTAATCGAGCTATGAAGCGAAAAAGGCCCCCGGCCTAAGAGGTGGGGGCCTTTTCAATAGAGTCCGAAGTCAGGATCGAGCGAATAGTGCTCTTTGTAACTTCGATTATGTAAGTTTACGGGCTCGTAGGCAAATCATCATCGTCAGCGGCTGCCAAGACGGCAAGGCCAACAATACCGGCAATCAAGCCGGCAATGATAATGGTCTCACCACCACCGCCAAGCTCTTCACCATCTGTAATAGGTGCCGTGATCGGCAGACTTTGTGCAGCAAGCGGCGCGCCAACCAGTGCTAAAGTGCCTATTCCAAGTATAATTTTCCGCATTAAGGTCTCCTTCTTGTCTCAAAGAGTTAGTAACGAAGTCTGCGACAACACGCTATCCCCTTAAGTGTTCGATTCATAGGATAAACCGAATTTTTTTAGGCTAAGTCTTGGATGTCGGTTCTGCTCATTTGCTAGGATCTGCCTCATTCGGTTAGGACGCAGGAAACATGACTAGATTTATTTCGTGCCTTTCTTTTGCTGCAGCATTGGCAATCGCTCTGTCTGCGAGCACTTTTGCTCAAGACGACGCTTCCGATAATGGAGGATTGGGTGGCTGGCATCTGGTGCCGGAAACGAGTCTCTCAGCCATGCTTGATTGCCATGAGGAAGCTGGATTAACTCTTATATCGGCACATCGAGGGGGACCTTCGCCTGGCCTTCCTGAAAATGGGATAGAAACAATGGATGCTGTGCTCGCGGCAATCCCTGCAGTGATGGAAGTGGATGTCGCGCAGAGCCCGGACGGTGTGCATTACCTGATGCATGATCGAACTTTAAATCGTACCACGACAGGCTCGGGCCAAGTAAGCGATGTGCCATGGGCTGAGGTTGAGAAATTGTTTCTGGTCGATGAAGCCGGGTGGACGACGCCCTATCGTGTGCCCAAGCTCAGTGAGGCGCTATCTTGGGCAAATGGTCGGACCGTGCTTCAAATCGATTTCAAGCGCACCGCTGATTCTGAGGAAGTTATTGAGCTAATCCGTGCAAAGGGTATGGCCAATAGTGTTATCTTGATCGCCTATTCGATCGAAGCGGCGCAACGGCTTCATTCGCTTGCGCCTGAGATGCTGATTTCATTCTCGGTTTCCTCATCCAGCGACCTGAAAAAGGTCGTGGCCGCAGGCGTTCCTTCGGATCGTATTGTGGCTTTTACCGGGACACGAACCGCGCGGCCGGACCTTTACCGTGAGCTTCAAGATAGGGACGTCGAAGTGATCTTTGGGACGCTGGGCCGCTCGCCCAATTCTATCGATAACACGATTGACCAGTTTGGCACCGACGAACGCTATGCTGAACTTGGTGAAGGCGGTGTGGACTTAATCGCGACAGATCGTCCACGCGAAGCGGCAGCGGCTCTTGCGGCAGCGGGACGCCTAACGCGCTCTGGTCAGTGCGGAGTTAAGCGTTAAGCAGCTTGCTGTTCTGACCGAATTGCCTCTTTTGGACTTGCCGGCCTGTTGAGAAATTCGCGCATTGCTGCAACGCTTTCTTCTTTGTGGCTCAGCAGAAAAAGATGCCCTCCGTCGTCCATCACAACCAGTTCGCTGTTTGGGATCAGCATTTCAAGGAATTTGCCGTTCGCCAAAGGCACGATAGCATCATCATCCCCCATCATGATGAGTGTGCTCTGTTTCAAGAGAAATGGGAGTGCTGGCGCGCTGGTCCAACCGAGCATGCAGAGCAATTGGTACATGTAGCCACGCGGGGAGGGCGGTTTTAACCTAGACATATGGCCACCTTTGCCTGATGATTTGCCCAAGCCCTCCCCATAAAGGGTCTCGAAATTGGCGATCATAAAATCAGGATCAATGTAGCGCCGCGGGTTCGCCATTTTTGTAAGTGCTTTGGGGCTTCCTGGCATCATTAGCATACCAGCGCTCGTTGCGATCAATACGACACGCCGAGTTCGTGCAGCATGCTGCATGGCAAAGTGCTGTGCCATTCCGCCGCCCCAGCTAATCCCCATCACGTCAACCTGTTCAACGCCCAGCTTGTCCAAAAGCTGAGAGGCTGTCCAGCTCATTGTAAATGGGGTGTAGGGCACGATTGGATCGGGTGATTCGCCCACGCCCGGCATGTCAAACATGATGAAAGGCCGTTCAGACAAAGATTCGGCCAGTGGGGCTACCGCTTCGATGTTTGCGCCGATGCCGTTGAAAAACAAGACGGGCAAATGCTCACTAGGTTCATCCAGTCGCCACGTAGCGACCCGTAGCGTCCGTCCGCCCACATCGCACATGGTGACCTGCGCATCTTTCATCGAATTCGACACGTTCTTAACGTCCTTTTTGACGCGCGCTGCACATCGGCCATAGGGTGGAGAGCACCTTCGATGATCCCTAACGAGGATGCTCTCCATAAGCTGTGGACGCGCTATTTCTGGAGCGCGTGTATCAGACTTCTTCCACTACGTAGAGTCCGGGGGCATTTTCTAGTGGGGGATGGGCTTTGCTGCCCGTGGAGACGGGCGCTTTCTTTTTCGATCCGGAGCGTTTTTGTATCCACTCCATCCAGAGTGGCCACCAACTGCCTTTTACCTCTTCAGCGCCTTGCAGCCACTCATCGGCCGTTCCGGGCAGCTTCCCGCGCTTTTTCTTAACAAAATACTTGGCTTTGGGATTAGTTGGTGGATTTAGGATCGCCTGCATATGACCGGATTGCGACAGCACATAGGTCACATCTTTTGATCCGAAAAGCTGTGTTGAACGGTATGTCGCTTTCCAAGGGGTAATGTGATCGGTGACCCCACCCAGGATAAATAAGTCGGACGTGACTTTGGTAAGGTCAACGGTGTGATCCGCCATTTCAACGGTTCCTGGCGTAGAGAATGCCAGCGTTTGGAACAGCGTCAAAAAGTCGCCCATCAGGCTTGCGGACAGATTGGTTGCATCCGCATTCCAGAACAAAACATCAAATGCGGGCGGATCCATACCCAGCAAGTAGTTGTTGATGACATAATTCCAAATCAGGTCGTTCGGTCGAAGCCATGCAAAACCGCGGGCTAAGTCATCCGCTTTAATGATGCCTTTCTTGGCCGCACGCTGTTTCGCAAGTTCAATTCCGTTCTGGCTAACCAAAGACGCCGCTTCGACATCGGTTGGCTCAGGATGTAGGACACAGACCATTAGGGTCAAGGTACCCAAAATATCGTTTCCGGTTGCCGCAAGCTTGGACGCGAGCACGGATGCAGTTTGACCACCGGAACATCCAGCCGAAACGTTGACCTTTTTGGATTTCGTGATTTCCGACACAATCTCTAACGCTTCTTCGCAAGAAGCGATGTAGGCGGCCATGTCCCAATGACCTTGGTCTTTTGCGGGGTTTCTCCACGAAATCACAAAAGTCTGAATGCCATTGTCAACTTGCCATTTCACAACCGATTTTTCGGGTGAAAGATCATTGATATACATTTTGTTGATTTGCGGTGGAATCGTGAGTTGCGGCGTCTCATAGACTTCGTCCGTTGTCGGAGCGTAGTGAACAAGCTCGTACATCTCGGTGCGATGGACCACATTACCGGCAGATGTCGCAATGTTTTCGCCCAGTTTAAAGGGGCGCTTGTCGACCTGGCTAACCATCCCCTTGTTATGGACTATGTCATTATAGGCGTTTTGCAGACCCTTTATGAGTGAAAGTCCACCGGAATTGATAATCTGCTTTTGTGCGATCGGATTGCCGGCCAACGTATTTGTGGGGGCAAGGCTGTCGATTATGATGTTAGAGATAAAGTTGGCGCGGTTTCGTTCCAGCTCGTCAAGCTCCAGTTCCTCGATCCAATTGCGTATCCCTTTTTGAACAGCGAGATAGTACTGCGCGCCCGCTCTAAAAAATGGATTATACTGCCATGCGGGATCCATGAAGCGTTTGTCTTTGGGGTGAGGGGTAAGGTCGCTTTTTCCAGTTAGGATTTTGACCATGTCATCGCCCATAGTTTGCGCGTGGCGCAAAATCCGCGTTGGGTCTGAGGCGGTTTCTCGCAGTAATAGTGCCACAGCGCTTACAAAGTCTTCGCGAGCAACGCCTACGAGTGGTCCTAACGCACTTGTCGACTGGGCGGCTTCATTCTCGAGCGTTACTTTAGTTTCTGCCATCAAATCCCCTTTGCCATATTTGGCTGTTTTTCGTTCGCCCTATTATCGATCGGCATCTTCAGATTACCATATAATCACACGTGGAATGCTTGATGCTTCTGTTTGTGCCTTCCCGAAGTGCTTTATTCAAGCAAGCTCTGGATGCCAAAGCAGTTTTTCGCGGCGATCAAATTACCGTTTCTTCACCCTTAAGCGTGTACCCATCTTCTGGTTATGCATCACGAACGCTTCACAAAACGGGCATTATCCTAAATGGCAGGTTTGTTTTCACGCATCAAGAAGGCGGGGGAATCCCAAGCTGGTGCTGATGATGGGCCAGCGGAGCTTAGCCCAATACGTGCCTCTGATTCCAAGCGTCGCGTCGCGCTGCTCGACAGTCTTGAAAGCTCTGGCCTTGGCTGGTTTTGGGCGAGCGATGCCGAAGGTCGGATTACCTATTTAACCCCTGCCGCGCTTGATATGCTTGAGACCAGTGAGGCGGATGTTGTTGGTCGTCAGGTTTCCGAGCTTTTTGAAGAAGATTGCGAAGTTGAACGCGACGAAGCTCAGCGCCCGCTGCGGTTTATGCTGGCAGCGCATAACTCGATCAATGCAAGCGCAGTGAAATTGACAGCTGGAGCAAAAGCAGTCTGGTGGGAGATTTCGGGAAAACCTCACCATGACAGTGACGGTGGTTTTGCTGGTTATCGCGGCAGTATCAAGGACATCAGTCAAACTCATCAGGCCCGCGTAGACGCCGAGCGCCTGTCACAGTTTGATTCTCTTACTGGATTGTCAAATCGCCATCGTATGGCCCGCAACCTCACTTCCACCTTGAAAGCGTACACTCATTCAAAGCGCACCTGTGCCTTGATGATGCTTGATTTGGACCGGTTCAAACAAGTAAACGATACACTTGGTCACCCAGCAGGAGACGAATTGCTGAAGCAGGTCGCTGCGCGCATCAAGAGAATAGTAGGCGATAAAGGTGAGATTGGCCGACTGGGCGGTGATGAATTTCAAATCATTCTTCCTGACTTTGACGACCGGGGTGTACTCGGTGATTTAGGGCAGCGGCTTATTCAGATGATTTCGCAGCCCTATTCAATCGATGGCAGTCGCGCGGTCATCGGATCATCGGTCGGGATTGCCGTTGCACCCTACGATGGTGTTGACACCGAAGAACTTGTTAAGGCCGCTGACCTTGCTCTTTACGCGGCGAAAGGAGGCGGTCGCGGGCAGCACCGCTTCTATTCTAGCGATCTTCAAGACAAGGCAAGCCACCGGCATCAGATCGAAGCGGATTTACGCGATGCGACCGCGAAAAACGAATTACGCATGTATTATCAGCCTATTGTTGATGCGAGCACGCATGAAGTTGTTTGCATGGAAGCGCTGATGCGATGGGACCATACCGAACGCGGCATGATCTCGCCGGGTGAGTTTATTCCGGTCGCCGAAGACGTCGGAATAATCCGAGAGCTGGGCGAATGGGCGTTGAATGAAGTATGCAATCAAGTGGCGCAATGGCCATCCAGTGTGAAAGCAGCCGTGAATGTTTCGGCTGTCCAGTTTGCCTCGGATGACTTCGTTGAGGTCGTTCGAAATGCGCTGAAGAAAAGCGGAGTGAATCCGCAGCAGATCGAACTGGAAATCACAGAAAGCGTTTTCGTCGGAGATATCGAACGTACATTGCAGATGTTCAATTCTCTAAAACAGTTGGGCGTTCGATTATCGCTTGATGATTTTGGCACTGGCTATTCGTCGCTAAGCTATTTGCGTGACGCTCCGTTCGATAAAATTAAAATAGATCAGAGCTTTGTTCGAGGTTGCTCTACGGCCGACAATAACAATCTTGCTATCATCGCGGCGGTTGTGAGTCTCGCATCTGTTTTGAAAATGGAAACGGTTGCGGAAGGCGTTGAGACAAAGGACGAACTGGCTGCTGTTACAAAGCAAGGCGCTACACATCTGCAAGGAATATTGTTCTCTCGCGCTGTGCCAATCGAAGAAGTGACCGAACGATTTGCTAAGGGCGACTTCGTATTTGTTCCTCAAGGGCCCGAAAAATTCCGAGCAGATCGTCGTACGGAATTCCGAAAGGTTGGGCTCATTCACGGCGATCACCGATACACCGTAATTTTGCGTAACCTCTCTAAGACAGGTGCCAAGATTGAAGGGTTACTAGATGTTCCACTCAATACGAAAGTGGTGCTTGATTTGGGCGGCGGGCAGCTAGCAGTGGCAACAGTCCGTCGCTCCAAAGGGCATAGTCAGGGTGTTGAATTTGAAACGGCGCTGATAAGCGATGGCGCAGATGGCTTGTGTACACGGCACCGTGTATCGCCATATCATATTGAAATGGCAGGGCGCCCCTTACAAGCCTTGAGCAATGAACCTTATGCAGGACTGGCTCATGCCAAACCCAAGGAGCCAAGAGCGTTTATGGAAGTGCAATTGTCCGGCAGAGTTTAGACGGCTCTGGACTTAACTTTCAGTAAGCAATGCAGGATTGAACTTTGGTCTGAAAAAAGGTTGAATTTCACTAGTAGGTTAACCGTTTTTCAAATGGCTGGATGCCATGGGCTAAAGATGTTCAAGCAAGCCGCAGGCCCTGTCAAAGTGTTGCAGGAAACGCTTCGCGATAAAAAGCGCAGCGGGCAAATGCCAAGACGTGCAAACGCGGAGGACTCTAGCTCTCGCGCAAAGGATGATCGCCGCAGTCCCGTGCGCGACCTTTCAACCACTCTGGGTTTTGATGTCGATAAAGGTCCAAAAGCGCGGCCCGACCATCACTTCTTCTTACCAAAAAATTCTCGTGCCATGGCTATGGTGCTTGGCCTTGGGTACGCGATTGCAGCTCTTGTCGCTGTTGATATTCCACTCGGCTGGCCAATTCTTGCAGCGTTATTGTCGGTCGGCGTCTTTGTTTTTGGAGAGCGACTTGCATCATACGAAAGACACTCGGATCGTTCGTTGCTTGCGCGATATGGTCTGTTGTTCATCGGCGTCATCGTGCCAATGCTGTGTGCTGGATATGTCATCGCGAGTTGGGCGCAGAGCGGTCTTGCTTGGCAATGGGCCTTAGCCACGATTATTTGCATAAATGCCGCAAGCGCCGCCGTTTTCGGTATGCGTATAACGTCGCTATTCTGTGCGAAAATTGCTGTGTGGGGCGCTTTCGCGTCCATCGAATTCGACCTTGTCAGTTTGTCCGCCTTGATGGGCGCAGTTTTCGCTTTAATCCTAATCACACGTTTTGAATGGCACGCAGCTGAAGAACGCCGAATCGCCAATGATGCTCGCGACAGAGTGGCTGCGCGGGCAGAAGATGTATTGCGCAGCTTTGAAGAAACCGGCCATGGTTGGTTCTGGGAAACAGATCGTCGCGGACTGATTAGCTACATCTCTCCTTCCGCCGCTTCAATAGTCGGGTTCTCGCCCGATCAATTGCGCGGTCGTCCTCTCAGTGACATTGTCGAAGCAGCGCCCGGCGCAGTCACGCCTGAACGAAGTCTTGGTTTTCACCTTTCGGCGAGGTCCGCATTCAAGGATGTTGAACTGCGCGCCGCGGGAACGGATAGGCTGTGGTCGCTCAATGGTAGACCGATCTACGACAGTTTCTCGAATTTCTGTGGTTTTAGAGGACACGGAACCGACCTCACTGAAAAGCGCAGCAGCGAGCAACAAGTGACAAGGCTTGCGCATTACGATTCACTTACGAGCCTGGTCAATCGAGCGAAGATGCGTGATCTTCTCGATCAGATCCTCGGCGCGCCGCAAGAACGAGAACGATCCTGCACACTTCTTATGCTTGATCTTGATCGGTTCAAGCAGGTCAATGATACGCTCGGACATCCAGCAGGCGATGCTTTGCTTAAGCAAGTTGCTCAAAGACTTGAGCGTGTCCTCGACGGCATCGGGAGGTGCGGTCGTTTGGGAGGTGATGAATTTCAAGTTATCATTCCAGGCAGTCAGGACCGAGAAAAGCTTGGATTCTTGGCGAGTGAAATCATAAGCACCTTGTCACAACCTTATTCGATTGAAGGACAAAGTGTGGTCATTGGCGCGTCGGTTGGTATCGCGCTTGCGCCGATGGATGGTGATACCAGTGAAGAGCTAATTCGAAATGTCGATCTGGCGCTGTATGCAGCCAAAGACGCCGGACGCGGCACGTATCATTTCTATGACAAGGGTCTGCATTCGGCCGCTGAAGAACGTGCCGAATTGGAGCAGGACCTGCGTGAAGCGATTGGTAAGGGCGAGCTGCAGCTGTATTATCAGCCTGTGGTCTACACGGCGACCGAAGAGATAACCGGCTTTGAAGCACTAATGCGTTGGAACCACCCAAGGCGAGGGGCACTTTCTCCGGCTAAATTTATTGCAGTTGCTGAGGACGCAGGTCTTATCGATCAGCTAGGTCAATGGGCGCTGCGCACCGCTTGCGAAGACTTGGCCCGATGGCCTGACGGTATTCGATGCGCTGTCAATGTCTCGCCGTTGCAGTTTTCGAAAAAGGAACTGCCAAACGTAGTCGCCAATGCTCTTGCTCATAGTGGAATTAAGCCATCGCGGCTTGAGCTCGAATTGACTGAAAGCGTGTTCCTGAATGACAGCGCTGGCACCGATGCAATGTTCAAAGCACTCAAGCGCGTTGGCGTGCGGCTCGCGCTTGATGATTTTGGCACAGGCTACTCGTCCCTAGGATATCTGAAGAAGGCACCGTTCGACAAAATTAAAATTGATCGCAGCTTTGTTCAGGGGGCAACTGAGCAGGGCAGCCGCAATGGAGCAATTATCGCGGCAATTACTTCACTTGCGGAAGCGCTCCACATGGACACCACAGCCGAGGGCGTGGAAACACTCGATGAACTTGAATTGATCAGGGTGCTAGGCTGCAGTCATGTTCAGGGATACATTTACCATAAACCTGTTTCGGCAGAGGATGCCGCTAGGCTGGTAAAAGGGAGCAGGGTGGCAGCTGCAGAAGGACCCAAAGCTGCCCGCAGCAAGCGCCAAGCGCTTCTTCGACGCGTCTTCGTCAGTCACAGCGGTAAACGTATGCCCGCTACTCTGCGTAACATCTCATCCGGTGGCGCTATGATCGATGGTTTGTGGAATCTGCCAGAAGGCGCGAACGTTCAAGTCGAATTTGGCGATCAAATGATCGCAAGTGCACATGTGTGCTGGTCGATAGAAGATCGCGCCGGCCTGGAATTCAAATCGCCACTGAGCCGCCGGCAAGACGGTACGTTCGAGGTACTTGGAGGAGCTCGCGTGGCATCTAATGGTTAGCGAAACGCTGGAAACCGCCTCTCGCTTTGGCAATGCTGCATGGCTGAAGCTAGCCAGTAATTCTGAGAAATGACCAAAACTGCGTTGCGCGAGTGCAAGATGTTAGCAGAAAAATAACCAACTGGTTTTACACTTTGAGCGTGTTCAGACCCTGTTGGGACCGTTTGCTGAAAAGGACTATTGCCAGTGCCCTTTAAGGGTTTCTTGTCACCAAAATCAGACGTTTCGTCTTCAGGCCGTAGCAGCGAACCCGCTGCTCGCGGAGCGAGCGTGGGCAATGCACTTTCTGATAGCGAAAAGCTGTCGATGCTTGATGAGTTAGAGCAATCGGGCCTTGGTTGGTTTTGGGCTAGCGATGCATCCGGCGATTTGACTTATCTTAGTGCAGCGATTTCCGAACGAGTTGATGTCCCGTTGTGCGACCTTGTCGGGCAACCCATGCCAAGCATCTTTGAGCCCGCCGCGCGAGAGGGACGCGTAAAATCACTAGCCTTGATGTTGGGGGCTCATAAAGCATTTTCCGGCCTAGCTCTTCGCGCTACGAAAAAGCCTGAAGGCGCTGTTCTTCGGCTATCCGGCCAGCCAGTATTCGATTCCAACGGAGATTTCCGAGGTTTCCGAGGAACAGGCACCGATATTACGGAAGAATTTTTCCGCGAACAGGAGACGGCTCGCCTCGCAAAGTTCGATTCGCTGACTGGCTTAGCCAACCGCCACCACATGGGGCACCGGATCGAAACCACCCTGACCGCATTCAAAGCCGCCAAGCGTAATTGTGCTATTTTGATGCTTGATCTCGATCGCTTCAAACAAGTTAATGACACCTTGGGCCACGCAGCAGGCGATGAGTTGCTGAAACAGGTTGCCACTCGGCTCAATCGAGCGATCGAACGCGATTGCGAGATCGGCCGCTTGGGTGGGGATGAATTTCAAGTAATGGTGCCCGATTGCGACGATCGAGGCGAATTGGGCGACATTGCGATGAAAGTCATCGATATGCTGCGGCAACCATACTCGTTGGAGGAAGGTCGCTGTGTAATCGGCGCATCGGTTGGAATTGCAATCGCTCCTCACGATGGCGTATCGGCAGATGAGATTGTTCGCTCGGCTGATCTTGCTTTATATGCTGCTAAAAATGGTGGGCGAGGCCAATATCGTTTTTTCTCAGGCGATCTGGAAAATGAGGCGATCTTTCGTCGCCGTCTTGAAGAAGATCTTGGAGAAGCAGTTCGCGAGCAGCAATTGTTTCTCGAATATCAGCCAATCGTCCATACAAAAAGCCAGGAAGTTCGAACGCTCGAAGCCAAGGTGGGCTGGAACCATAGTCAACGTGGGCCGATTGTATGCGAGGAATTTGCGCAGATACTTGAGGGTTCAAGTCACACCACCGAAGTTGGTCTCTGGTCTATCAAGAAAGCCTGTAGTAGCGCAGCAAAATGGCCCGAAAGCGTCAGGGTTTCGGTCAATGTTGCGCCCGCATTGCTAAATTCGCAAGATTTTGTTGAGAACGTCAATAACGCTCTCGCCGATGCAAAATTGGCGCCTGGCCGGCTTGAACTGGAAATCAGCGAAGCTGTCTTCTTTGGCGACACTAACGCGGTAGATCGTGTGCTCGCGTCTCTGTTCAAATTGGGCGTTCGGTTGACTTTGGATGAGTTCGGCAGCGGTTATTCCTCGCTCGCATACCTTCGCCGCGCCCCTTTTGATTCCATCAAGATTGATGAAGGTTTGATCGCGGAAGCTGATCAAAATACCGAGCGCGAATATGATTCAGCAGGCAAGAACGGTCTCGGCTTGATCCGTGCTATCACAGCGCTCGCAGAGGCAATGGATATGGACACGATCGCCAATGGTATTGAAACCGAAGCATTAAATAGAGCTTTGGTCGAGTGCGGTGTCAAATACGTGCAAGGCCCGATTTATTCAGATCCAGTCGGCGCTAAGACTGTTGCTAACGAATTGTTGGGAGATTCTTGGAAAATCGCACCCAGTGGAGACCGCACAAAACGGGCCCGTCGCCGCACGGTCTTCCGCAAAATCCAAGTCATTCACGACGACCACTCTTACGAAGTTACATTGCGGAATTTATCGCGTTCAGGCGCGCTGATTGAGGGCTTGCTCGATGTACCCAAAGGTACGCAATTCGTGGTCGATCTAGGCGGTGGTCAACTTGCCGTAGCGACCGTGATACGGACCAATGGTGACACGCAAGGTCTTGAATTTGAACAGAACCTGATTGATGACGGTTCCGGCGGGCTTGTAACCCGCAACCGCGTCTCGCCTTACGCGCTCGCATCTGCCGGTGCGCCTCTAGCAGCGCTTTCCCAAGGTAATTATGCGGGGATGGAAGGTGGAATGCTAAGTCAAACAGGCGGCGTTCCGCTCTTTCGGTATGCCACAGCTATAAAACCGGAAGCCGCTTGATTGTGTTATTGCCCGATTAAAAGTCGCCATTTCTCACCGATCTTTGCGTTTTTCGTGAATGACATTGGCGAAAGCTATCGCTAAATCTCGGGGAATATGACTTATCTTTCTCGTATTCGTAATTTTTCGATTATTGCACATATCGATCATGGCAAGTCCACCCTCGCGGATCGGCTTATCCAGTTCACTGGCGGCCTGACCGAGCGGGAGATGTCCGCGCAAGTCCTTGATAACATGGACATCGAAAAGGAGCGCGGCATCACCATCAAAGCCCAGACCGTCCGCCTCAATTACACCGCCAAGGACGGCCACACCTACCAGCTCAACCTCATGGACACCCCCGGCCACGTCGATTTCGCTTACGAGGTCTCCCGCTCACTTGCCGCATGCGAGGGCGCGCTGCTCGTTGTGGACGCTGCCCAAGGGGTCGAGGCGCAAACGCTCGCCAATGTCTACCAGTCCATTGAGCACGATCACGAAATCATCCCCGTCATCAACAAGGTCGATCTCCCCGCTGCCGAACCCGAGCGTGTTCGCAACGAAATCGAGGAAGTCATCGGCCTTGATGCCTCCGAAGCCGTGCTTGCCAGTGCCAAATCGGGCCTCGGCATCGAAGACGTCCTCGAAGCCGTCGTCGCCAAAATCCCCCCTCCCACGGGGACACGCGACAAGCCTCTCAAAGCTTCCCTCGTCGATTCATGGTACGATCCCTATCTCGGCGTCGTCATCCTTGTTCGCGTTATCGAAGGGGCGCTGACCAAGGGGTTAAACATCAAATTCATGCAAGGCGGCACCCAACACCTGGTTGACCGCGTCGGCTGCTTCACTCCCAAGCGCACTGACCTAGAAGAGCTTGGCCCTGGCGAAATCGGCTTTATCACAGCGCAAATCAAAGAGGTTGAACAAGCCCGCGTCGGTGACACGATCACGACAGTGAAGGGCGGGGCAACCGAGGCTCTGCCCGGATACAAGGAAGTCCAGCCCGTCGTGTTCTGCGGCTTGTTCCCTGTCGATGCGGCTGACTTTGAAAAACTGCGCGAAAGCATCGGCAAATTGCGCCTTAATGATGCAAGCTTCAGTTTCGAGATGGAAAGCTCAGCCGCGCTTGGCTTTGGTTTTCGCGCGGGCTTTTTGGGCCTGTTGCACCTTGAAATCATCCAAGAACGCCTCTCCAGAGAATACGATCTTGACCTTATCACCACCGCGCCATCGGTTGTGTACCGCGTGCACCTTGGCAAATCGAAGACCGAAGATGCTCAGGTGATCGACATTCACAACCCTGCCGATTGGCCCGATGTAAACCGCATCGAAATGATCGAGGAACCGTGGATTAAAGCGGTGATTTACACCCCCGATGATTATCTCGGCTCCATCCTGAAACTGTGTCAGGATCGCCGCGGCATTCAGACCGATCTGACTTACGTGGGCGGACGCGCGCAGGTGACATACGAGCTGCCATTGAACGAAGTGGTGTTCGATTTCTATGACCGCCTGAAGTCGATATCGCGCGGCTATGCGAGCTTTGATTACGAACAAATCGGCAGCCGCGAAGGCGATCTGGTGAAGATGAACATCCTCGTCAATGCAGAAGCCGTCGATGCGTTGTCGCTGATCGTGCACCGCAATGTCGCAGAAGAGCGCGGCCGCGGCATGTGCGAGCGGTTAAAAGACCTTATCCCGCGCCACCTCTTCAAAATCCCCGTACAAGCCGCCATCGGCGGCAAAATCATCGCCCGCGAGACAATCGCCGCGATGCGCAAAGACGTGACCGCCAAATGCTATGGCGGCGATATCTCGCGCAAGAAAAAGCTGCTGGAAAAGCAGAAAAAGGGTAAGGCAAAGATGCGCGAATACGGAAACGTGAGCATCCCGCAGGAAGCGTTTATTGCTGCGCTCCGGATGGGGGAAGAGTGAAGCCCCGCGCCTAGCGCAGGCGATTGCGCGAGCAATCGACAAGCTAGAAGCGAAAGGCTGTAACTCCGGCCAGCGGGTGCGCATGGCGCAACCCGTCTGACGTCACGCGGCGCATGGAGCGATTGCGCCAGCAATCGCGGAACGGCGAGTGACATGCTCTTTGTGATCAAGTAATCACGAGTGGCATGACAGTACAACGCCGTATTCAATCGCTTAGCAATATCACGAAGTCATTTCTCGAATTAGGCGAGACCGATCAAGTCGACTTCAAGAGGGTTGCAAAGGGCCTAAAGCCAGAGGACCTCGTCGCGTTCGCGAACGCTGGTGGCGGTTCTATACTTATTGGCGTCATCGAGCAGACGCGTAGCGGGGTCCAAGTTGGCGAGGTTGAAGGCTGTGATGTTAGCGATGGAACAGTACTGGAAATCTTGAACAAGGCATCAAGTTGTATCCCACCGGTCGCGCTAGAAGTATTCATCGAAAACCTCGCTCAAAAGCCGATCCTGAGAATCTCCATTCCCGTCAGTGAAACAAGGCCACATTGCACACCGAAAGGTCAGTACCTTCGTCGGGAAGGCGCTAGGAACCGTGCACTCCAGCCCCACGAGATGCTCAACCTGTTTCTCGAAGTCGAAGCGCGCGCGTTTGCAGCAAAATTCGAGGCTGCGGCCGACCAAATCAAGCATAACCTTATTGATTTGGAGAGCTCACTTGAGGCTACTATTAGCGCGATGGGAGATCAGCTTGGTTGGGCGGAATCTAAACTCGGTGGCACCGAGGACACGGTGGATACAATTCTGGCAAGAGTTGCGCTAATTCAGCAAGGAGTTCGGGATACGAATTCAAGACTGCGGTCGCTATTTCGGCAAGAGAAGCGCGAAGATCCGGTACGAGAAAGGCATAAGAAAGAGCTGGTTAAGGAGATGCTCGAGCAGATCGTCGATGACCCAGAACTCTTGAAATCTGCGTTGCGAGGTGACCAACTCACCGGCACACTTACGGGCGTTAAGGCGATTGAGCTGACGAAGAAAGACTTCGAACAGGCGACGCGTGATGCAGTCAAAGCGATCCGAGACGAGATTGAAAAGAGGAAATACACTCGCGCTATTAGACTTCCAAGAGACTGCAGCGACAAGCAGATCGAACAGTTCGTTAGGCTCGTTTCGATGGGCGGGGAGGTCGCCGAAGGGGTCGAAGACCGAGTGATGCGTTCTCATGCGATAGGCTTTGTGGAATACGACGGCCTGCCCGTGGGTGTGGCTGCAATGAAGAGACCGCTCAAAAGTTATAAGAGAAAGGTCTTTGAAAATGCAGAATCGAAAGAGAGCATTGAAAGCTTTTCACATGAATTGGGCTGGATCTTTCTCAAGGAGAACCACCGCGGGAAGGGACAAATGACGCCGCTAATCAATGAAATGCTGGCACGATTTGATGGCTTTCCTATCTTTTCGACAACAAGAAGCTCGAACGATGTAATGAAAGAAATTCTTGAGCATCTCAAGTTTGTGCCTTCTGGAAAACCATATCGGTCAACGCAGAGCCCCGATGAGACTATCCAGTTATTATTCAAGAATGCCAACTCGGCCAGCGAATGAACTAGTGCCTCCAATTTCTTGCAGGGTGTTAGGACTACATCATGACCTTCGTTTACGCTGAACGCCTCCAATCCCTAACCTACGTCATCGCAGACACCTTTTGGGAGAGTTCTCAAGAGTCGAAAGCGTGGACCTTGAGGCCATGTGTAAAAATTGTCCCGCTACCAATGAACAAGACTGCAGCGTTCGCAGGTCGAATTGACCTGGCCGAGGAGGCTTTCAAGGCGATCTTCGCAGACCATGATGAGGATCCCGTCGAAAAGCTGCTCGTCGCCAATGTGATGAGCAATCAACAGGTCGATTTCTTGTTGATCGACCAAGACGATCTTACTCTGACGGTAATAAAGAACGGCAGGGCCGAGAACAAACAAAATGCGTTTCTTGGTTCGCAACCAGCTTTCGAACAATTTCAGAAGCTGCGACATTCGAATGATGCTTTATTGCATGAAACCACCCACATTGAAGTGGCTGGGATTCCGGTGGGAGATGAGGCAGATCAAAGTCGGTACGCCCAATCGTTTGACGCGTTCAAAAAGGCCCTAATCGATGTATCTGACGATAAGTTTCGAGGCTTTGCGATTCCGTATGTGGCCACTCGGGAAAATGCGGCATTTATGCATTATCTGCAGATATTTAGAGCCCCAGTCATGGACCAAGAGCTAAGTCTTTTTGGCGAAGGTACCATCACCTTTAATGACACTTTCAATGGGGGCTACAACCTAGTCTTTTCCGGTGAGCCCAAGACCTTTTCGGCTTGTTTTCCAAGCGGGCAGTTCGCGTTGGTTCATCGGGGCTTTGAAGCAAACGCCTTATGGACCGAAACAATGAGATTTCGGGACGAATATGATCTCGGTTTTGATCTGGAAGAAATCGGAATGACTTTGGGGATTCGAACCCAAGCGTCTCCCTCCAACGACGCATACAAGATCAATCAATACTTGAACGAAGGTCGGCTCGATAGGGCCGCTGCACTATTCGATCGGAGCATCAAAGCGCTGCAAAAGAAGATAAACCAAAAAGAGTCGACCCTTCAAAGCCCATCGGGACTTAGCCTGTTAGAATGGATCGAAAAGCAGGGCGAGATTGAGCTTACAGTCCAAGACTTAAATCATATCCGCCAATTGCTTGATCTGAAAGTAAGACTCCTCTCGATTAAAGGCGATGCAAACGCTCTACAGCTGGCGCAGCGTGAAGTGGTAACTTGGAACGACTTTTGTGAGAAACTAAAATTCTCAATGAAACTAGTCCTTCCCGAAGCTAGCAGCTCTTAGTTGGTTGCGTCGCGTGCTTTCACTCCCACCCATCATCCTTAAGCGAGTGCACCGTCTTCGGCTCTCTGGGCGGCTGCGGTTTCTTCCTCACTGGCTCTGCATTCTGCAACACGCGCGGTTTGCGCTCCAACCTCGCGCGTAGCTCCTCATCCGCGCGCATCGCCTCCAAATCCCGGTCGCGCAATTGCTCAAACCGCTCCCATGCTTCGCGGGTCTCTTCTGAGAGCATTTCCCATTCGCGTTTGCGCTTGATTGCCATTTCGCGGCGCAGGCTTTCGATTTTTGCATTGATCTTGCCGCGCACTTCAGCAGGCGAGGTGCTGGCGCGCCCAGACGTCAATTCCGCCTCCCATTGTTTGCGCCATTTCTTTTTGAGGCGGCGCTTTTCCATTTTGCCGACCGCGTTAAGGCGCCCCATACCTTTACCGTGCGAGGCTTTGCCCTGGCCAAAGCGATCGGGTGCGCGGTTCCTGAGCATGAACATCAAGAGCCTGTCATTGTACCGCTTTCGCGTGCCGACCAGCTTGCCATAGGAATAGAGCGGTTCGTCCACGCCATTCAGCGCGCGGTCCATCGCAACATCCTCAATCCGCTGGACGCCCAGATCGAGCGCTTTTTGCCATGCTGCGCGAAATTCCTCAGCGCCCGGTTGGCGGCGCAGGTAATAGGCGCCGGGCTGGCTCATATTCACAGCCTTGCAGGCGGCATTGACCGAGCCGGTTTCAGCAAGCGCTTCGATAAAGGCGCGCTGGCGTGCCGGTGTCCAGCCATCATAGCGAGCGCCTTTGCGCGGGACGACGGCGAAATCCGGGATCTCGCCAGCGGGCACGGGAAGGCGAGTGGTGCGGTTATCTGTGCGGCGGGCCATGGGGCGGGGCTAGACCACAGATCCTCAAGGTAGGAAAACTCGGCCCCTTTCACTTGGCGTTCACACGAGCGGGCGTTATACGGCGGGCCATGATCGAATTTTCGCGCAAATCACTCGCCCGTTCAGCCGTTCTCGGCGCTGCCATCGCAACTCTCACCGCGTGCGGAGGAGGGGCGGCGAATGAAGACGTCGCTTATGTCGCGCGCGATGTGGAATCGCTTTATGGTGAGGCGCAAAGGCGGCTTGACCGCGGGAACACGCTGGTAGCTGCGGCTCTGTTTGATGAGGTGGAGCGCCAGCACCCCTATTCGCCATGGGCACGGCGTGCGCAATTGATGAGCGCGTTCAGCTATTACATTGCACGCGATTACAACAAGTCGATCCAGAATGCGCAGCGTTTCTTGTCGATCCACCCGGGCAACAAGGACGCGCCGTATGCGTATTATCTGATTGCTTTGAGCTATTACGAGCAGATTTCGGATGTGAACCGCGATCAGAAAATTACAGAACAAGCGCGCACGGCTTTGCGCGAGGTAAACCGGCGTTTCCCGCAGACTGAATACGCTGCTGATGCGCGGTTGAAGCTGGACCTTGTGGCCGATCACCTCGCGGGCAAGGAAATGGAGATCGGGCGGCATTATCAGCGCTCTGGCCAATGGCTGGCGGCCGCGATCCGGTTCCGCAATGTGGTCAATGACTTTGACACAACGAGCCACACCCCCGAAGCGTTATACCGCCTGACAGAAAGCAATCTGGCTCTGGGTATTCCGCAAGAGGCGGTGAAGTATGCCGCTGTTCTGGGAGCAAATTATCCCGGCAATGAGTGGTATGAAAAAGCGTACGAACTGGTCGAGGATCACGCCGGCGATGTAACCGCCAGCTGATCGGGATTACTGCGCGACACTTGCCCGCAATTCGGCCACGCGTTTTGCGTTTGCGCCGGCATCGGAATATCCCACTCTTGAGGCGGAGCGCACTTGCACGCCGTCATCGCCTTTGCGTAGCTCCAGATCATCGACAAAGCCGAATGTTGCCGACGTAAATTCAGCCGCGATGTAGGTTTCATCGCTCAACGTTACTGTGCCGCCCATGTCCTCAATCGCTGCGGGCAGGGCCTCCCATGATGAGGCTGGCAGAGCATCGACCTGCTTGTCACTGGCTGTCCCTTTCTCGCTGGAGACGCAATTGGGCGCATCGGGGCAGGGTGCCAAAACCCCATCGACAAGACCGGGCGCTTTGCCGTTTTTGGAAGCTTGCCCAAGATAAACAAACCCGCCCACACCAGCGAGCACCAACACCACAAGGATGACAAGGATTGTCTTGAGCACGGATATTTCCCCCATCGGATGAACCCAAAAGCCGGATCAGGCGTGACACTAATCCCAAACCAGCCCCGCGCGCAACGGAGCAATAACGCTGACATAACACCCGGCCTTGATCACGGCATTTTAGAACTTCGAATTCTGTAAAGGAAGCGGACGGTCAGATTCTAAACCTCAGGTCACCGGAAATAGACGCAGATCACGCATAGCGCGAAAGGTGATTTTGGATCCACTTGTGGACGAGCCAGCGACGACTGCCTTGCGCCCCAGTCCAAGACGTAAGCATTCGAGATTTTAGTTCCCAAGAGCGGACATTCTCTGCGGCCATTCCGGCCAAGGAGAATGAAGATGACACACTCACACTTTGACCCTGCTGCTCAAAACCGTGTGCCTTGGAACTTTGGCGCCAAGATCGGTCCCAAGCGTCCATTCAATCAAAAGCAGATCTGGGCGATCCGTTTCTTTCTAGACCGCGAAGAGCGCATCAGAGACCGCGCTCTGTTTGACTTGGCAATCGATAGCAAGTTGCGAGGCTGCGACCTCGTCGAGTTGAAGATCGGCGATCTGGTTAGTGGTCCCGAAATTAGAACGCGAGCGACGATTACGCAGCGCAAGACCGGACGACCTGTCCAGTTCGAGATCGCGGCAGACGCGCGTTCAAGCCTTTTCGCCTGGCTGGAACTGAGAGGAGGTGACGTCGAGGACTTCGTTTTCCCTAGCCGAGTTGATCACACCCGTCATTTGAGCACTCGACAATACGCCCGGCTTGTTGACGAGTGGGTGGCAGCTATCGGTTTGCGGCCTGAGGAATATGGAACACACTCCCTTCGCCGAACCAAGGCCTCGATCATCTACAAAGCCACCGGCAACATTCGGGCGATCCAAATCTTGCTGGGTCATTCCAAGATCGAAAACACGGTTCGATACTTGGGCGTAGATATTGAGGATGCACTCACTCTTGCAGAAAAGACCGAAATCTGACTGCTGCCGGACGCCAGCTCTTAGCTCGCTGGCGTCCGGATGTGCTTCAGCATGCCAGAGATTCTAGAACCGGAAGCCCACACTCGCACCGCCAAAAAGGTCGGCGCTATTTTCGTTCAGGCCCGTCCCGCCATACACGGTGAGACTGATGTCCCGGCTTACCCTCATACTGGCCCAACCCGATACCTCGCTGGATGCCTGCCGGCCTGCGAAAGCTGATTGCTGCCAGAAATAGTCTGCACCCACACTGACGCCATCTCCGGCGCGCACACTCGCACCGCCGCCTGCTCCCCATGTCGACCGAATGGTCGAACCTTCCGGTTTGCCAGCGAACTTGCGACGACCATGGACGTAGAAGGTCATCGGGCCGACAACCTGCACAATATCCGCGCTCATCGTGACATCGATTTCGCCTGTACCAAGTCGATCAGCGCGAGACGCCGTCGGAAGTTTCACTTTCACCTGCGGCTCGAAATATGTGCCCTTGGTAAGTTCGAAGGAATACAATGCTGAGACATTTACATCGCCAAGACCACTGCGGCGTTGATCGGGACCGGCAAAACCATCCTCGTCGACTACATCATCATCGTCGATCACGTCGTCATCAAGATCGTCTTCAACTTCAATATCATTGCCGCCAGAACCGGAGCCGCTGCTGCTCGAGCCTGACCCGGAATTGTCGCTGTCACCACCGCGTCCACGACCTCGTCCGCGACCCTGGCCTGATCCGCTGTCGCCAAAGAAGGCGTCCCGTCCCTCGGGCGTTGCGAGCAGCGAGCCGGGGCCGTCGATGGTCACCCAAGGTACCGAAACGCGGACCCTCAAACCATCGTTCTTGTAAGTCAGGCTGATTGGGACAGCGATGACTTCGGTGTCCTCAAGCTCACCATAGTCACCGCTTGAATAGCTGATACCGGTGTTCAGGCGGAAGTTTGTCGCACTGCTGGATTTGTTCTCTTGCTCCGCCTGAGCTTCATCCTGTGCGCTGACCGGCGTTGCAACCAGGAACACTCCTGCCGACGCAACGCATAATGCGGTTTTTACTGAAATTTTCATTTGTGACACCCCTCACAGTCTTTTTCTTTGAATCTGCATGTTCATTTCACGTGTGGCAAGACCGCCCCGGTCCGGTTGTCCCAAACCGGAGCGGCCCGCGACCCGGCGGCTCAATCGCCTGAGGGACTGTTGTCTCCTCCGCGACCGCGGCCTCGACCGCGCCCACGCCCGCGACCCTCGCCAGGGGTGTCGGCGGCTGAATCGCTGTCATCGACGCGATCTGCCAGATCGTCTGAATTTCTTCCGCGTTCGCGATCTCTATCCGACCGGTCATCGCCGCGTCGATCATCGGAGCGGCTGTCATCACGCTCGCGGCTGTCTCCGCCGCGATCATCACCAAGCGCATAATCGCGTCCACGCCCGCGTCGGATGTGATCAGGGCCATCATCCGCTCCCCGACCACGGCGCATATCGCCCGGCCCGTCATCGGCACCTCGGCCACGGCGCACGTGTCCGGGTGCGTCATCTGCGCCGCGTCCACGACGCATGTGCCCGGGTGCGTCATCGGCTCCGCGGCCTCGGCCACGGTCATCATATCCGCGTCCCTCACCGCGATCGCGAACACCGCGATCTTGGTAGTCCCGATCCTCATGACGGTCGCGGTCGCGACCGCGCACCCGGTCATCAGTCCGATCTTCACATCCACGGCACTCGCGCACCTCGCGATCGCGGTCCGGCTTGGCGACAGCCGGGCCTCCGGTCAGCATGGTGGCGCCAATTGCGGCGCAGGCTGCCAGCTTCAAGCTCCTGTGTCTTTGCATTATTTTCTCCGTTCCTTGCGAGTTCGTTTCTAGAACTGCATGACAACGGAGCGCCTCAACGCTTATTCCACGCGATGAGAGATTTATTGCGAAGCCCAACCATCGAGGATCATTTGGCCTTCCCTGTCCATCGCCAAGGGGTCGCCTGCCTCAAGTCTGGCATAGGCTTCGTCCAAGCTCGACGGGCCATCGCTGCCTGCCAGCGCGATTTCGCTGCTGTCGGGCATGTCGACAGCATCATCGCTCCAGGCTTCGATTGTCCAGCCGGTCGAGGAGCGACAGGCGATGCCCGACGACTCAGACTGCGCAGCCGCGAATGTGAATTCGCGGCAAAATCGTCCATCCCCCGCTTCGAACGTCAGAATCGGGGTGAGTGTTGCACTGTCGCCAAGGGAAGCGAGTTGCCCTGATGGCGTATTTTCAAGCGCATCCCCAAATCCGGGCGACCCGGCGCCGGGCAGTGCGAATGTCAGGACCAAGGCGAGGCAGGCAGCTATCGCCGTCCCCGCTCCGACTTGCCACCGCCGCCAAAACGGCGGGTTGTCATTGGCCGGCTCTGCCGATGCGCGTTGGCTGGAGCCTGCCGGTGGGGCGGCTGGGGCCTGCGTCAATCCCATTCGAGCGAGGACGGCATCGTCAACCCCGGCCTCTTCATCAACCGCCATCGCTTGCCGCAACATGTCATCGTTGGACGCAAGCCGCGCGACCTCATTGGCAAGTCCAGCATCGGCCTCAAGCTCGCGTTCGAACCGAAGCGCTTCCTCCTCGCTCATCGCACCATCAAGATAGGCCGTGATCCGCAGATCGCGTTCGCTCTGATCGCTCATTGCGTCATCTCCCCGTTGACCTGCTGGTCGATGGACCGCCGTGCGCGGGCAATCCGGCTCATCACTGTCCCGATAGGGATTTCCAGCATCTCGGCAGCGTCCTTGTAACTCATTCCGTCCAGCACAACGATTGTGATGAGAACGCGCTGATCCTCCGGCAGAGCAGCCAGTGCGCTGCGGACACGCGCCAGATCGGATCGACCCTCCAGGACCTGAACACCGTCAGCGCCGACCACGCCGAATGCTTCGTCCATATCGACATGGACGCCGCGCGTCTGGACCTTGCGCCCTTCATCTATCCAGATGTTCTGTGCGATCTTGTACATCCAACTATCCAGTTTCGAGCCGGGCAGAAACTGGTCTGCGCGGCTCAAGGCTCTTTCGACAGTCGACTGGCAAAGATCGTCCGCGAGTTCCTGTTTGCGGGTAAGCGCAAGGCAGAACCTTCGCAGACGCGGCAAGACATCAATGATCTGCTGGCGCAAATCGTCCTGTCCGGTTGACCCGTCCCCTGTCATTTTCTCTCCCGACAACGCAATCACATGCCGTTTATTCCCCAGCATCACGCATATTACAAATTTTCGCGATCATGCGTTATTCAGGGAATAGCGCTGAGGATTATGCGTTGTTTTTAGATAAGATAGGCCACCACCGGAAGAAAAATGTCTGAAAACAGTCATCTTGTGAAGCGTCTGCTAGGAGGGATATGCGCTGCGGCCTTGGCCGTTGGCAGCGCGGGCGTGCTTCTCGCAGAGCCAGGTAGCAGTCAGGATCGCGAGCGTGACGATCCCGACCGCGCGACGCGTGCACTTGAACGCGCCGAGCGAGACGCGTCGAGGGCCGCTGAACGCGCGGCGCGAGATGAAGCCCGCTATATCGAAGATCGTGCCGAAATCCTTGAGCGCGGAGCAGACGATCCCGAGCGTCAGCAGCGCGATCTCGCCCGACTTGAAGAAGATCGCATCGAAACGCTAGCAAAAGCGCGGGAAGAAGCGATCAAGGATGCCGAAGATCTCGCTGAAGAGCTCGCCAAGGCACAAGAGGACGCCGCCGAGGACGCAGCTGATCGCGCCGAAGACGCCGCAGAATATGGCAGCAGCGCCGAACTCCGCGGCTTGGCAGCCGATGAAACACCTGAATATGACGAGCGAGGTTTCCCCGTAAGGCGCGGCGAGATTGTGGGCCTCAGCTTGAGCGATGCGGAACTTGGAAGGCTTCAGCAATCCGGGTTTGAGGTACTGGCTAAACAGGAATTGCCAGCCCTCGGCAGTTGGCTTCATCGCCTGAAGACTCCCGAAGGATTGGATGCACCGACCGCGCTGCGGGCCGCGCAGCGAGCAGAGCCGGATGCAGTTTTTGACTACACCCATTACTACGGGCTCCATTACACGCCGTCAGGCAATCAGTCTGCTGACGCAGGCGCGACGCTCCCTCGAAAAGAGGGGCGGCTCACGATCGGAATGATCGACACGGCGATCGTGAGCCATTTTGCCCTGTCTGGTGTGTCGATTACCTCGCGCGATTTCGCTGACGCTAAAGGGGTTCCGAAAGCTCACGGCACTGCTGTGGCATCGATCCTTGCGAGCGAGGGGACCAGTGCGCTCTACGTCGCCAATATTTTCAGGGGGCGCGGCTCGCGGCCTTATACGTCTGCGGACAATATCGTGGAGGCGCTCAACTGGATGGTTACCCAGAACGTTCCGGTGGTCAATATGAGCCTCGCGGGACCGCGCAATGCGATCCTCGATCGCCTGATCGAGCAGTCTGTAGGGCGGGGAACCCTGATTGTTGCAGCGGCGGGCAATGGTGGTCCGTCCGCGCCGCCAGCCTATCCGGCTGCACTGCGTCCCGTGATCGCCGTGACGGCAGTTGACCGGCGCAATCGAGTGTATCGCTACGCAAACCAAGGCAATTACATCACCGTTGCTGCGCGCGGCGTCGATGAACCCGCTGCAAGTTCGCGCGGTGGGATAATCCGGTTTTCAGGCACCAGCTTTGCGACCCCGCATGTCGCTGCATGGATTGCGCGCTGTCAGATCCGTCGCTCTGCGCAATCATGCGCTCGACGGCTCAGACGTTCTGCTCAAGACTTGGGCCCCAAAGGGCATGACAATGTCTACGGATACGGTCTGATCGAATAGAAAAGGGCGGCAAGGCTTTGCGCCTCGCCGCCCCTCCCAATTTTCATTGGCTCAGAAGTGGAACCCGAAACCGAACAGCACTGGCTGAAGCCCGAACAGGCTCGCACTTCCCAGCATCACACTCCCGACGATTAGCGTGAACGGGATCATGGTCGCAAATCGCAGCACTTTCTGGTCCCAGCCAATCCCGTGGAGATAGGGCTGCATCAAAAACGCCAGCGCCAGCCCTGCAAAGGCAGGTTGGAAGCTTACGAAGGCTGCCGCGAGAAACAATGCGCCAGCGATAACCTCGAAGCTCCATGTCGCCATCGAGTCTGGATGGGTTTCGGACAGGTAACGGTTCACAGCGGAGCCTTCCTTGCTAGCTGTGTTGGCATGCCCTTTGACGTCACCTGTCACCAAGAACCGCGCTTTTCCGGTCAGGCCATAGCCAGCGACGCAGACAGCCGATAGCGGGCTGAGTGCCGCATAAAGCGCTGTGCTGCGCGACAGGAACCGCCACAAGCGAAGCGGCTGCTTCCAGTGTTCGAGAATGAAGCAGAGGATAGGCGCGAACAGGGTCAGCACTGTGATTGCAAAAAAGTCCGGCGTGAAAATGCTGGTTAGTTCGGGCGGCAAGAGCCGGACCGGAACTGCGATTTCTTGCCCCGCGATCACCCATGTGAGCTCTTGCTGTTGACCAAGGATAAAGGGCATGCCCAACCCAGCAATCAGCATGAAGATGAAGAAGAAAAAGGTTAGTGGCAGATTGGCTGTCGGGAACAGGATATCCAGCTTCTCGATCAGCGGGATCTTGCGCGAACGGATCAGCGGCATGGTCCATTTGTGCAGAAATTCGCACGTGCCGCGCGTCCATTTGACGTGGCGCACCCGGAAAGCGCGAACAGTCTCGGGAAACGCCTCGGTGCAAACGACATCTTCGGCAAAGACTCCGTAATAGCCGCGCTCGCGAATTGAGATGGCATAGGCGAGGTCTTCGCTGACGATTTCATCGAAACCGCCAACCTCTTCCCAGCATCCCCGCCGCAGCAGCGCGCCATGGCCCAGGAACATCACGAAGCCGAACTTGTTGCGCAGCGGTTGATACCACTTCCAGTGCACATCAATGCCAATGCGCATGTCTTCCTGTAGCTGCGTGCTGGTTTCCTCCTCGCAGCGGTGATTGGCCTGCACGAAGCCGCATTCGGGATCGTTCTGGAGATAGGGCACAAGCTGCCGCAGGAAGCCAACTGGCAGAATTTCGTCAGCATCGACCACCGCGAAATAGGGTTCGCGAACGTGATTGGTCAGCGCGTGGTTGAGATTGCCCGCCTTGAAACCGGTGCGATGCTCGCGCCTAATGACTTTCACCTTCTCTGGGTTTTCCGCTGCAAAACCATCGACGATGGCCTGATATTCAGGATCGCTGGAATCATCGAGCAGGTAGAGCGTGAAGTTCGGGTAATCGACTTCGAGACAGCTCTGCGCACTGGCCCGCACGAAATCATTGCAAGTCGTATATAGCATCGCCACGGGCGGCTGCGAGGTCGCCAGGATCGGATCGGGCTTCGTCACAAAGTTGCGATAGATCGACGCGAACAGCACCACGCCAACATTGTAGAGGCCATAAAGCCACGCAACCGGCGTAAAGAACGCGAAATACCCAAGTATGAAACGCGCCGTCCAAGTCTCGGCGGAGAGCACGAGATCGATGAGACGCGGGCCAAACCAGATCAGGCTGGCTGTCCAGGCGCCGAATATGAACAGGAACAGCCAGGGCTTGCGATCATCGGCAGACCAGACTTTGTCCGATGTGAATTGCTCTGGCGGACCGGCCACGATGACGTCGGTATCGTTGTTTGCCGTGGATTCTTGAATGCGGCTGAGAAACATCTGGGCCTCCCTTAGTTGCGAGGCAGGCGCAGGGTTACGCCAACCAGAACACGAGTGAAATCAACCAGCGGAGTTTCCTCACGGGCGACATTGAGGTGCACGCGGTGCCAGCCACCGATGCGGGCTGATGCGTTGCCGTAGATTGTGAAGACACCGCCATCGGCAGCCGGATTGATGCTTGAAACATCGCCACCTCCAACGCCGATACCGAGCGCAATGTCTCCAGTGTTGTATTCACCATATCCGACGAGACGCCATTCATCGTCACGGGTTGCACCGGTCCGGGCGAGATAAACGCTCGGCTCGAACGAGAAGCGATCGCTCACGCGGAAATTGTGACCGGCGTAGATCAGCTGATCGGTGAAACCTTCGCTGTGCGGGCTGAGCTGGCCGCCGAGCTTCGTGGCGCCAAGATCGGAAAGGTAGACCCCCTCAAGCTTGTACACCTGTTGATTTTCACCGAGCGGCAAATCGCGATAGCCGAATTCTGCGGAACCGATTAAGCTGTCACCAAATTGGTGAAGCCCTCCGACAAAATAGGTGGTGGCGTTCTGTCCTGTGCGGGCGAGCACAGGGTTGTCGAGCGAAAGGCCATCGTCATAGCGTGCCCAGATGCGGGTTTCAGGCGTGACCCAGCTTGCGGCCTCCACCATTCTTAGGCCAGCGTCGCCGCCACCAGATGTGTCGCCAGCCCAGACCGAAAGTTCCGCTATTGCGGGATAGTCATAGGCCCGGCGCAATCCGCTTCGCGCTTCTGTATTGCCCGGCTCGATTGCTTTGGCCTGCCGGAATGCCTCGGCTGATCGGCGCGCCTGCCCTTCGGCAATGCGCGCGTTGCCGACGCCAATCCATGGTTCTGCGTCCTCGGGAAACTCATAGGCGATCTGCTGAAATGCGTTGGCCGCTCTTTCATTCTCGCCTGCCCAATAGGCATTGTAGGCGAGACCTTTCTTCGCCCCTTCACTGTCAGGAGCAATCGCGAGCATCCGCTCGAAGTACTGCTCGGCCAAGCCGTGCTTGCCGGACCATGCGGCAATGTATCCCGCAGCGTTGAGAACGGAGGGATCATCGGGCGCAAGCCCCAGCGCCCTGTTGATGTCCGCTTCCGCGCGGGCCCAGTCTTTCTGCCAGCCATAGGCTGTTGCGCGGCCAACAAGCGCATTCAAATTGTCCGGATCACGGGTTAGCACATCGCCCCAGGCCGTGATCGCCTGCTCCGCTGCTCCCTCAGCCATGGCCTGCTCAGCCACCGGCTCCTGAGCAAAGGCGATTGCTGAGGATGTAAATACGATGAATGCAACCCCGCTCATCAGGCCGAGCCGGATACTGGTCCTTTTCGCGTCGCTCTTTGGTGGACTGCTAATCTCGACTGTTTGCGTCATCTGTGTCACCCCTTTTGACCAATTGTCTCGGGCGACTACGGAGTGGCAGTGAGATTATTCCGCCTCTGCCAATTTTTTCGGGTGATCAGCATTCAAAAGCAGCGGAACTGGAGAATTGATCAACGTGAAGCGGAAGGAGTGGTCCTCACTTTCCGAGAACAATGCACCGATGTCCGGGGTTGGAGCTAGCTATCAGGCAGCAAACACATCGTCTGCGAATTTGAACTTCGTCTTCCCGGCCGATTGTCCGACAAGCTGTATCAGTTACCTGTAAGCCGACAGTCCACAAACGGCCCAATTCTGTTGAAGAAGTCACTGCTGGTGCTGTTGGAGGCGCGCTTCGGCTAGCGGGCGAGCGGAGGTCCGCCCCCCATCAGGCAAGTGCGAGGCCCGGCATTGGTTTCATCTTGGCCAGTTTGCGAAGGTTTTGGGCTGCGGCGGCTAGGTGGAACTCGTCTTTCGCTCCGTTGGGACCGCGCAGACGCAAGCGATCCAGCTTCAGGATACGTTTCAGGTGCGCGAACAGCATCTCGACTTTCTTCCGCTGGCGGCGTGAGACGAGATAGGCATCAGTGGTGGCGATATCGCGGGCCATGTCGCGTGCGCCTTCGTGCACCGAGCGCATGATCTTGCGCGCCGCGAGCTTTGGGGTGCAGCGCTCTTTGAGCCCACAAGCGCCGCAGTCTTTCTCGCGCGCCCGGTAGCGGATGAAGCCATCGGCGTTAGCGAGCGGACGCGGCGTGCTGAAGTTGCGGTTCGATGGGCGCAGGCGATTACCACCGGGGCAGATGTAGCTGTCGCCCTCATGGTCGTAGGCGAAGGCTGATCGCTCGAACGTGTCGTCGCGGCGGGCGGACTTGTCGAACACCGGGATATGTGGCTCGATGCCCCGGTCCTCGACCAGCCATGCAAGGTTCGGCGCAGAACCATAGGCGGTATCAGCCACGAGCTTCTCGGGCCACAGGCCGAAGCGTTCCTGCGTGCGCTCGATCATCCGGCGCTGGGCAGTGACCTCGGCCTGACGGATCGCCGTGGTCGCCTCGACATCGACGATCACCGCATGGTCGAGATCGATAAGGTAGTTGGTGGAGTAGGCGTAGAAGGCCGATCCGCGTGTCGCCGCGGTCCAGCGCGAGGCGGGATCGGTGAGGTTGATGCGCTTGGGTGTGACCGGTGTCGATCCGCCGAACGCGGCATCGTCGAGCACCTCGAGGTACTCGGCAACCGCGCGGCCCGCCACGTCGGGCGGCAGGCCTTCTTCGCCGGGCACCGAACGCTGGCGGTGCACGTCCGCACGGATCAGGCTGGCATCGACCGCGAACCCCTCAGCGCCCACAAGCCCCTCGTCCATGCAACGCTCGACCGTCATCTCGAACAGCTTGCGCAGCAGATCGCTGTCACGGAACCGACCGTGCCGGTTCTTCGAGAAGGTCGAGTGATCGGGCACTGCCCCATCCAAATCGAGGCGGCAGAACCAGCGATAGGCGAGGTTGAGATGCACCTCGTCGCACAGCCGCCGCTCGGACCGGATGCCCATGCAGTAGCCGATGATCAGCATCCGGATCATCAGCTCAGGGTCGATCGAGGGCCGACCTGTCGAACTGTAGAACGGCTTCAGGTACTCGCGGATGCCGCCGAGATCGACGAACCGGTCGATCGAACGCAGCAGGTGATCACCCGGCACATGATCCTCGATGCGGAAGCTGTAGAATAGCGCCTCCTGCATCACCGTTCGCTCGCCCATCATCAGCCCGTCTCCGCTTGCCTGCCGAGATCACTGAATCAGCAGTTTACCCCTTCTGCAAGCGGAGTTTTTCAACAGAATAGGCCCAAGTGCGGTCAGAATCCTGCATCAAGAAAATGTCCGCTCCCACCTCCACTCCTAGACATAGGGAGCCAACAAAATCCGTGTTCGCATTTGGTAGAAAAAATGCCTCTAGTCTGCACTATCAATCAGGCCTGATGCGCTAGCCACCGCCCAGCGACGTGTCTTTTTCGATTAGTGCCAAGGCTTGAGCACTGCCCTCGTCGGTTGAGGTTTCGCTTTTGTTGATGGAATCGGCCAATTACCGCAAAAGGCACTGGCCAATTAGCACAGGCATCTCTTGGGCAAAGGCGGCAAAACCAGCGCTGGATCAAGCAACTGTTTGCAATCCCAATTACGCCTCGTGACGCATGCCTAACCCTGCGCTAGAGCTTGCTATGTCATGCTTACCCGGCTTTCCATCCGCAATATCGTCCTGATCGAAGCGCTCGATCTTAAATTTGCGCGCGGGCTTGGCGTGCTCACAGGCGAGACGGGGGCGGGCAAATCTATCCTGCTCGATGCGCTGGGCCTTGTTCTGGGGGACCGGGCAGAGACATCGCTTGTGCGCGCTGGCGAGGAAAAAGCCAGCGTTACCGCGAGTTTTGAATTTGCAGCCCTGCCGGACCTTGTCGCAGAAGTCTTGGACGATGCCGAAATTGAATGCGAACCGGGCGAGCCTTTGATGATCCGCCGTCAGGTAAAAGCCGATGGCGGCTCGAAGGCCTTTATCAACGATCAACCCACGAGCGCGCGCACACTTCGCGATATCGCGCCTGCTCTGGTGGAACTTCACGGCCAACATGATGATCGCGGTTTGGTGAACCCGCGCGGGCACCGTATTCTGCTCGATCGGTATGCGGGCACTGATCTCGATGGTCTGGCGAAAGCATGGCAGGCGTGGGCTGCATCAGAGGCGCAATTGGCCGAAGCGCGCCGCGAAGTGGAACAAGCGCGCGAGGATGAAGAATTGCTCACCGCGCATCTGGCAGAGCTGGAGACGCTTGGCCCGCTGGCAGGCGAGGAAGCAGAGCTGGCTGGCCTGCGCTCCGACATGCAAAAGGGTGAAAAGCTTTCAGGCGACTTGGAAAAGCTGCGCCATCTTTGGGAGGGATCGGACGCGCCGCTTGCAAGTTTGCGGGTTGCCGCGCGCACGCTTGACCGGATTGCTGAGGAGCATCCCTTGCTGACCGAGGCTTTGGCTGCATTGGACCGCGCTGTGATCGAGGCAGGTGAAGCCGAAGACAAGCTGGAAGAAGCGGCAAGAGCGCTCTATTTCGACCCGGCGGCATTGGATGATGCTGAAACGCGATTGTTTGAACTGCGCGCGCAGGCCCGCAAACACCGCTGCGAAGTGGATGCTTTGCCCGGTCTGATGCAGGAAATGCGCGGCAAGCTGGAGGCTATTGAAAGCGGGGGCGCGCATTTGAAAGCGCTTGAGGCGGCCAGCGGCAAAGCGCGCGAGGCCTATGTTGCAGCGGCTGAGAAGGCTCGCAAAGTGCGCGTGAAAGCGGCAAAATCGCTTGATAAGGCGGTCGCGGCAGAACTGGCTCCGCTTAAACTGGATGCAGCCAGTTTCCTTACCTCCATCACCGAATTGCCGCAGGATCGCTGGGGTTCGCATGGGCGTGACGGGGTTGAATTTCTGATCTCGACCAATCCGGGCGCAGATCACGCGCCGCTAGGCAAGATTGCATCGGGCGGCGAATTGTCCCGGTTCATCCTCGCGCTGAAAGTGGCATTGGCTGAAAAAGGCGGAGCTGCGACCATCATCTTTGATGAGATTGATCGCGGTGTGGGCGGCGCGGTTGCCTCTGCCATTGGCGACAGGCTGGCGCGGCTTGCAAAGGAAGAAGGCCAGCTGCTTGCCGTAACGCACTCACCCCAAGTTGCTGCGCGTGGCGGGCAGCATTACCTCATCGCAAAATCGTCAAGCGGCACAGTCACCAAGACGGGCGTTGTTGAATTGGATGCGAGCGGCAGGCAGGAAGAGATCGCCCGCATGCTGTCGGGCGCCGAGATAACATCCGAGGCGCGCGCGCAGGCGGACAGGCTTTTGGAGGACGTTTGATGGAAATCATTGGCGGGATTGTAGCCTCGTTGGTGGCAATGGCTTTGCTGGCGGGTGTGGGGCTGATGACCGTGGTTGCGCTGGCAGCCATGTTGGTGCTCGGATTGCTGACAGAGATGAGCTTTAAGCGGATATTCTTTGTCTCTTTCGCGATCGGGCTTATCGCGCCCGTTCTGCTGGGGCTGGGTATCGGGAGTTCCATTGCCGATGGCTCGTTTGAACGCGAGTTGCGCGGCGAGTTGGGCGATATTGTGCAACTGCCCGATGATATGGGCGGCAATTGGAACGAAAAACTCTCTGAACTCCAGGACATCTCGCGCGAAGTGGACCAGGGCAATCTTACCGATGAAGAAGCGGAAGCCAGAGTAAAAGAGATTTTCAGCGAATTTGAAGACTTGCAGATCAACATTGATGTGAACGGCGATGGAGAAAGCGGCGTTTCGATTGGAAATGACGAAAATGGCGTGCCGCTGGAATTGCCGGAGGCGGTTGAGAGCGGGGGTGAATAACTGGCCAAAAGCCCCCTCCTCTTCAGAGGGGCGCTAGGTGAAACATCCCCCGGACGTTTCAGCAATTGCCGGGGGCAATTGTGACCTAAAGCCGGTTGGGGGTGGTGGCGTCTCCAGAGCAACGCTTCTCGAACGCGCCAAAGCCATGCGTAACAACCCTACTGAACCGGAAAAGCGGTTTTGGAACGCTTTAAGAAACAGTCGTTTCCAAGGTTGGAAATTCCGACGTCAGCATGTTTTCGGCATGAGAATTATCGACTTCTATTGCCCCGCCGCTAAGCTCGTGATTGAAGTCGATGGCGACACACATGATCGTGAAATAGATGCGAGGCGAGATCGTTCGCTATCGCAAAATAGAGGCATGCGGACTTTGCGATTTACGAACACTGATGTGATGAACAATCTCAATGGGGTTTTGACAATTTTGAGCGAAGCTTTGCGCCGCTCGAACCACCCCCAAACCCCCTCCTTGTCCAAGGAGGGCGAGGCACAACCCAAAGCCCCTTCCTCTCTGGAGGAGGGGATTGTGGGTGGAGGTTGCGAAGCATTATGACCAACCTCACAGAAGCCGAAGCTGCCAATGAATTGATGCGCCTCGCGAGGGCGATTGCGCGGCATGACAAGTTGTACCACGCGCAGGATAATCCAGAGATCACCGATCAGGAATATGATGCGCTCACCCGGCGTAACCGCGAGCTGGAAGAGGCGTTTCCGCATCTGATCCGCGAGGATTCTCCATCGCGTAAAGTGGGGCATGAGGTCGCGGCATCTCCGCTGTCCAAAGTCCGCCACGAGCTCCGCATGATGAGCCTTGATAACGCCTTCAACCGCGAAGAGGTTGAGGAATGGGTGGCGCGGATCAGGCGTTATCTTAATCTGGGCGAGGGCGATCCGATTGCGATAACAGCAGAGGACAAGATTGATGGCCTGTCGTGTTCGCTGAGGTATGAAAACGGCAAGCTGGTGCGCGCGGCAACCCGCGGCGATGGGCAAGTGGGCGAGGATGTGACGGCGAATGTTCGCCATATTGCCGATATTCCGGAACAACTCCCCGAAGGCGTTCCAGAAGTCTTCGAAGTGCGCGGCGAAGTCTATATGTCCAAGGCTGATTTTGCCGCACTCAACGCTGCGCAAGAGGAAGCAGGCGCAAAGCTTTTTGCAAATCCGCGCAATGCCGCTGCTGGGTCTCTGCGCCAAAAAGACGCGGGCGTTACCGCAAAACGGCCACTGAAATTCTGGGCCTATGGCTGGGGTGCTGCATCCGATGTGCCATGCGAAACACAGCACGATATGATGCAGATGATTGAGGCCTGGGGCTTTCCCTTGTCGCCTTTTCTTACGCTTACGCAGAACACTGATGGCCTGATTGCGCATTATGAAAAGATTGGCCGCCAGCGCCCTGATCTGGATTACGATATTGATGGCGTTGTCTACAAAGTGGATAGGCTCGACTACCAACAGCGATTGGGCTTTGTGGCGAAAGCCCCGCGTTGGGCGATTGCGCACAAATTCCCTGCCGAAAAGGCTCAAACGACACTCGAAGCCATCGACATTCAGGTCGGGCGCACAGGCAAATTGACGCCTGTTGGCAGGCTCTCGCCGGTGCTGGTGGGCGGGGTAACGGTTACCAATGTGACGCTGCATAATCGCGACGAGATTGAGCGGCTGGGCGTTCGCCCGGGAGACCGCGTGGTGATCCAGCGTGCAGGCGATGTGATCCCGCAATTGGTTGAGAATTTGACCCGTGATGAGGCGCGCGAACCCTTCATCTTTCCTGATGCCTGCCCCGAATGCGGCTCAGAAGCGGTTGCCGAAGAAGGCGAAGTGGATGTGCGCTGCACAGGCGGTCTGATCTGCCCGGCCCAGCGCACCCAGCGCCTCGAGCATTTTGTCAGCCGCAAAGCGCTCGATATCGAAGGGTTCGGGACCAAGACGATCGCGCAATTCTTTGAGCTTGGGTGGCTTGAAAGCCCGGCGGATATTTACCGCCTGAAAAAGCGCCGCGATGATATTCTGGCGCTCGAAGGTTGGCAGGATAAGTCTGTCGATAACCTGTTGGCTGCTGTGGAAGAAAAGCGGCAGCCTGATGCAGCTCGTCTCCTGTTTGGGCTTGGCATTCGGCATGTCGGTGAAGTGACCGCGCGCGATCTTCTAAAGCATGTGCACGAACTGCCCGCGTTGCGCGAACTTGCCGTGGCGGCGCATGGCGAGGATGAAGATGCAGCCTCAGAACTCACCAATATTGACGGCATCGGCCCCAGTGTCGTGACGGCCCTTGGCGATTTCTTCCACGAACCTCACAATGTTGCCGTTTGGGAAGACCTCCTGAGCGAAGCTACCCCGCCGCGCTATGAGGTCGAAACGCTCGACAGCCCGGTGGCAGGCAAAACGGTGGTGTTCACAGGAAAGCTTGAAACTATGAGCCGCGATGAAGCCAAAGCACAAGCCGAAAGGCTCGGCGCAAAGGCAGCAGGCAGCGTGAGCGCAAAAACCGATCTTCTGGTTGCGGGACCGGGTGCAGGTTCAAAGCTTAAGAAAGCAGAAAGCCTGGGGATTGAAGTGATCGATGAGGCAGGCTGGGCCGAAATTGTGAAGGCGGCGGGGTGAACCTCCTCCATGACCTCCACCCCCAAGCCGCACACATCGCGGGTCTTTTGCGCCAACGCGGGGAGAAAATTGCTGTCGCTGATGGCGCAACCGGGGGGCTAATCGCTGCGAACCTTTTGACCATTCCCGGCGCGCTTGATTTCTTTGTGGGCGGGGGCGTGGTCTATTCGCTGCGCGCTCGTGATGTTCTATTTGCTCTGCCGCGCGATGCATACAAAGGTATGCGCGGGGCGAGCGAGCCTTACGCTCTTCTCCAAGCGCGCGCGATCAGGGACAATTTTGGCGCTGAGTGGGGTTTGGCTGAAAGCGGATCGGTTGGCGGTTCTTCACATCCCACCGGTGCAGCAGCAGGGACAAGCGTTGCAGCGCTCGTCGGGCCTTTTGGCGAGTTTACGCGAGTGATCGAGACAGGCAGCGATGATCGGATTGCCAATATGCAAACCTTCACCCGCAATGCTCTCGACCTGGTTGAAAACACTCTTTCCGGTTAACTTGCGAAAAAATTTTGCAAGCCTGTCGAATACGGCTTGTCCGCTTCGTCATCATGTCAGAGCCTTGCCGCAAGGGCGTGGCCGGTTACGGAGAATACACAATGCAATACATGCTGTTAATCAACGAAAGCGAAGATGCGTATACAGGCGAGGACGCCGACCAAGTCATGCAGGCGACGCTGGCGGGGCATATGAAAATGATCGAAAAGCTTGTGGCAAGCGGGAACAACTGGTCCGGCCACCGTCTGCGCGAGGCGCACACTGCGACCACGCTGAAATATGAAAATGGCACAAAAGGTGTCGTGCATGATGGCCCCTTTGCCGAAACACACGAAGAATTGGGCGGCTATTACATTGTTGAAGCTGATGATCTTGATGGCGCTATTGAATGGGCACGGATGATCCCAATTCCCGGCGATGGCGCGATTGAAATACGCCCCGTCTGGCCCGATGAAGAGTGAGCATGTTCGTGCGCTGAGTGCAGCGCGGCCGAGGGTGATTTCTGCCTTGGCCGCGCATCTGCGCGATCTGGACCGGGCAGAAGATGCTTTTGCTGATGCGTGCGCTGCATTTCTGGAAAGCGATGCAGATCCACAATCGCTCGAAGCATGGCTCATCACTGTCGGCAAACGCAAGGCTATCGATGCGATCCGCAAACAGGGTGCGCAATTGCGCGCCATTGAGGCGCAAGCGAGCATCAACTCACAGGAGGCCGATATGGGCGAAGTTATCGCTTTCCCCGATGCCGTGCCTGATGAACGGTTGCGATTGATGTTTATTTGCTGCCATCCCGCGATTGCTCTTGAAGCGCGTGCGGCGCTTGCGCTTAAGGTGATTTGCGGGCTGCCCGTCGCTGAGATCGCGCGCGTATTTGTGACGAGTGAGGCAGCGATGTTTCAGCGCATCACTCGGGCAAAAGCGAAAATCCGCGATGCCGGGGTCGCTTTTGAATTGCCGCGGCGAAAACACTGGGGCGAACGGTTGGAAGCCGTGCTGCTCACATTAGAGCTGGGCTATACAATTGCTTATCAGGATGCAGCTTTTGCCAGACCCGGAGCAGGCAGCGCGCAGCTCGCCCAGGAAGTAGAGCGGCTTGCAAAAATGCTCGCCGAATTGTGTCCTGGCGAACCGGAAGTTTTGGGATTGGCCGCCATGGTGATGCTCGCCCGGTCACGCGAAGCCGCCCGTGTGGATAAAGAAGGCACAATGGTCCCGCTGTCGGCGCAAGACCCGGCACAGTGGGATTGCGGGCGGATTGAATGCGCGCGCGGGCTATTGGGCAAGGCTGCTGCATTGGATGCGACAGGTCCCTATCAGGTGATGGCGTCGATCCAGCTGACGCATGCACGCCGCGTCTTTGGCGCATCGGTTGATTGGGCCGCGATCGTAAAACTCTATGACGGGCTCATGATTATGCGTCCCTCAGCTCTGATCGCCCTTAACCGCGCCATGGCGATCAGCCACCGCGATGGCGCAGCTGCCGGATTGGAGCAGGTTGAGCAACTCGGTGCGCAGGAGCTTAGAATGGTGCGTGCCTATCATGCTGCCAAAGCCGATTTGCATGCTCGTTTGGGTCACAATGCAAAAGCGGCGGATGCATATGCAAAGGCGTTATCGCTTGATCCGGCCCCTGCCGAGCGGCGTTTTCTCGAAGGGCGGCTTGCGGCGGCAACAATGGGTTGAACCAAAGCAGAGCTACCAGCGGACCGCTCGCCTTCTCATCCACAAGATCGCCCAATCGCCGCGCTGTACCCTTGCTGTGGGGCGAAAGCCTGCCCGGCGATAGGCGCGGCACACTTGTGCCTCCTGTTCTCCTGCCAGCAATCCTGCAAGGATCAGACTGCCTTTGGGCGCAACTGCCGCTGCAAAATCGGGCGCGAGATCAACCAGTGGTCCTGCAAGGATATTGGCCATCAACAGATCATAGGGACCGCGCAGCGATAGCAAGGGATTGTGCATCCCATTGGCAATAATCATGGTAAGCTCGCCCACGGCTGGCCCAATGGTGATGTCATTCAGTGCCGCATTATCGAACACGACATCGGCGCAAACAGGATCGATGTCGGATGCAGTCGCCCGTGCGCGGGGCCACAAATGCATTGCGGCAAACGCCAACAACCCGGTGCCTGTGCCAATGTCGGCAATCCGCCGAGCGGCCAAACCCGATCGTTTCACGACTTCCAGCATTTCAAGGCATCCAGCGGTGGTTTCGTGTTGTCCCGTGCCAAAGGCTTGAGCTGCGGGGATGGTGAAATTGGTCGCTCCCCGCTTTGCGGCAAAATCGGGTGTATGGATATAAAACCGGCCAGCGCTTATCGGCTGCACGCCTTGCTGGCTAAGAGCGAGCCAATCTTGTTCAGGCAGCTTTTCCGATGTGATCTTCGGTGCTTTGCCTTGAAAAAGGGATGCAATGGCGCGCTTTTGGTCTGCGGCAGGTTTGCGCGGATAATACGCCTCCAGCACCCAATCATCGGGCCGGTCCTCAGCAGTCTCGCGGCCCGTCAAAGTGAGTTCGTGATCCCACTCTTCGATATCGTCGTGCGCCAGCAGGGCGGCTTGGACGGTAAGCTTGGGCGCATATGCTGTGAGTTTCCAATTGCTGCTCATTCATCGCCCCGGGCTTCACGCGCGACACGCTCTTCGAGATCATTGGCTTTATCGATGGCGTAATAGGCGCAGGAAGCAGGGTCAATCATTGCCCCTTTGCGCATCCGTCTAAGCATTCTGCTGTGAGATGGATGGGGTGTGAGGAGAATGTCGCATTCGACCAGCGACAACCGTTCCAGACCTTCAAAGTAGGCTGCAAGATAGTCGGGATGCTTGCTGAACGCGTAACCGTCGGCGCTTATCGGGCTGAGGCTATCAGCATAGACGATCGAAAGGCATTGCTCGCTCTCGCAGCTTTCCCATTGCCAGCTTAGTGCGCCGGGCGAGTGGCCGGGCGTGCGATGCATGGTCAGCTCGGTGGCACCAACCGAAATTGCAAACGGTCGTTCGCCGCCGTCGGCTCGATCCAGCAGGCTGATCGCAGCCTCCGGGATTGGCTCCATATCGGGATGGCTGCCAAACTGGGGATCTTCCGGAGAGGTCTTTCCCTGGCTGAATAATGACGCGCTTGTTCCGGGACCGACCAGAACCTTCGCACCTGTCAATCGCTGCATGTAGGCATGCCCGCCGACGTGATCGAAATGCTCATGACTGTACAGGATGGACTTGATGTCGGTCAGCTCGAAGCCGAGGCTCTGGATGTTGGCCGCCACGAACTCGGCACCTTTGCGAGTACCGGTATCAATCAGGACATGCCCGTTTTCGCTTACGATCAGGATCGCAGCGATCCCGCACGTGCCGACATAATAGGTGTTGCCGTGAATGCGGAATGGCGGGGCAGGCTTGTCCCATTCGTCCCAGGGATTGCACACTGCAATGAAGGGCCGAAATCGCTCGGGCGTGTTTCTGAAGAACTCCACGTCCTTGCTGGCGTCGGGATTGAACGATCCGGTTTGCGGTTGCGCAACCAGAGCAGCAAGCTCGGGTGAGAGGTCTTGTGAGCCAGGCGTATCGGCACTCTGGGCTCCGATACTGCCCGCACATGATCCGGCGGTCAGCAGCGCGGCCGCAGCAAGCGCAATTCTATCTAACAAAACTCGCTCCATTTGCATCAATCACCGCGCCTGTCATGCTGGCTGGTGCTTCAAGTGCGCAAAAGCTTGCGATGCTTGCGATTTCCTCAGGTTCCGCAACGCGGCCCAGCGGTATGTCCGCAAGCAATCCTTTGCCGCCCCTGCTATCGAGATAATCGCCTGCCATCGCCGTATCGGTAAAGCCGGGCGTTATGGCAAAGCTCAAAATGCCATCTTTGGCATATCCCCTCGCAATAGTTTTATGCATCGCCACCATTCCGCCTTTGGCGGCGGCATAGTGCCAGTGATCGGGAGAATCCCCGCGATAGGCTGCGCGGCTGGCGATATGCACCAATCGCCCGCGAACGCCATCGGGTCCGAGCTCATTTTTCAACCAGTGCTTGACCGCAAAGCGCGACAATTGGGCCGCTGCTGTGAGATTGATCCGCAAAGTGTCTTCCCAGCCGTCGAGCCATTCAATGTCTGAATTTGCCATCGCATTGGCCGAAAAAAGTCCGGCATTGTTCACCACGGCATCAATCTGACCATCGGCCAAAGCCAAAGCCTCTTCCCACAAGGATTGCGCGGCAAATGTATCGTTGAAATCAGCGGCAATTTCGTTTTCATCGCCGCCGCGCGTCGAATGGCCGATCACGCGAACTCCGCGTATTTCGAGCGATTCTCTGATCGCAGAACCGATACCCCGGCTTGATCCAGTGACTAGAATGGCGCTCATGAACTGCCTTACATAACAAGTTTTGCAAGCTGTTATCTCAATCTTTGCAAGAGAGCTATGGCTTGCGCGCTTGCCTCTATCGCAAGGTGCGCTAAGTGAGAGAGCAACAAAAGAAACCGTTTTTTGGATTTTGGGATCACTATGAGCAACAGACCGCTTTCACCGCACCTTCAGATTTGGCGGTGGGGACCGCATATGCTGGTTTCCATCCTGCACCGCGCAACTGGTGATGGCATGGCACTGGTTGGCCTTGCACTGCTGGTTTGGTGGCTGGGCGCGGTTGCGGCTGGTAAAGGCACATATGATCTCTTTTATGGCCTGATGACCACACCAATCGGATATATTGTGATGGTCGGCCTGACATGGGCGTTTTTCACTCACATGATGAGCGGCCTTCGTCACTTCGTACTCGATATTGGTGCAGGCTATGAGCTTAACACCAACAAGGCATGGTCTATTGCATCGCCGCTTATCGCCATTGCCCTGACCGCTGCGGTCTGGGCTTATGTGCTGCTGGGCAGAGGGGGGTAAAGACTATGGGTAACGGTACTTCCATCGGCCGCGTTCGCGGACTTGGCTCAGCGCATGAAGGCGCGCATCACTGGCTCCTTCAACGCTTTACAGCGATTGGCAATCTGGTTTTGATGGCTTGGCTTGCGGTTAGCTTTTTGATGATGGGCGATCTCAATTACGAAGCGGTTTCCGCTTGGCTTAAAAAGCCGATCGCCGCTGTGCCGATGATGCTGCTTGTCATCACTTTGTTCTGGCACGCACGCCTTGGTCTTCAGGTTCTCATCGAAGATTACGTTCAAAATTCGGGCACCAAATTTGGCGCGCTTTCCGCGCTTAATCTGGCAGTCTTTGGCGGCGGCGCATTTGCATTGTTCAGCGTCGCCAGCCTCGCATTCGGAGTTCAAAGCTAATGGCGACAGCAGCCGCAAACGATAAGGCGGGCCCTGATCTTAAGGGCGCTTACAAAATCATCGACCACACTTATGATGTTGTTGTCGTGGGTGCAGGCGGATCGGGCCTTCGCGCGACTATGGGGTCTGCCGAAGCTGGCCTTCGCACCGCCAATATCTCCAAGGTTTTCCCAACGCGCAGCCACACTGTTGCAGCACAAGGCGGGATCGCGGCATCGCTTGGCAACAACACGCCCGATCACTGGACCTGGCACATGTATGACACCGTCAAAGGGTCAGACTGGCTGGGCGATCAGGACGCGATTGAATACCTCGCTCGCGAGGCACCCCAAGCGGTTTACGAGCTGGAGCATGCTGGCGTTCCGTTTTCGCGCAATGAAGACGGCACCATCTATCAGCGCCCCTTTGGCGGCCATATGCAGAACATGGGCGCAGGCCCTCCAGTGCAGCGCACTTGTGCTGCCGCTGACCGCACAGGGCATGCAATGCTTCACGCGCTGTATCAGCAGAGCCTTAAATATGACGCTGATTTCTTTATCGAATATTTCGCGCTTGATCTCATCATGGCGGATGTTGATGGCGAGAGGAAATGCGTTGGCGTTATGGCAATGTGCCTCGATGATGGCACCATTCACCGTTTCCGCGCACAATCTGTCGTGCTGGCCACGGGCGGTTATGGCCGATGCTATTACACCGCGACATCTGCGCACACCTGCACAGGCGATGGCGGCGGAATGGTTTTGCGCGCTGGTTTGCCTTTGCAGGATATGGAGTTTGTCCAGTTCCATCCCACCGGCATTTATGGCGCAGGCGTTCTCATCACTGAAGGCGCGCGGGGCGAGGGCGGATACCTCACGAACAGCGAAGGCGAACGCTTTATGGAGCGTTATGCTCCATCGGCCAAAGATTTGGCTTCGCGCGATGTGGTGTCGCGGTCCATGGCGCTGGAAATGCGCGAAGGGCGCGGGCACGGGGAAGAAGGCGATCACATTCACCTGCATCTTGATCACATTGATCCCGATGTTTTGGCGCAGCGCCTTCCCGGCATCACTGAATCGGGCAAGATTTTCGCAGGCGTCGATCTGACACGTCAAGCTCTGCCGGTGACTCCAACGGTCCATTACAATATGGGCGGCATTCAGTGTAATTATCACGGCCAGGTTGTGACCATCGGCCCTGATGGCGATCCTGATAGCGTTGTCCCTGGCCTTTACGCCGTAGGCGAAGCGGCCTGTGTCTCCGTGCACGGGGCAAACCGTCTGGGTTCAAACTCTCTGATCGACCTTGTCGTGTTTGGCCGCGCAACCGGCCTGCATTTGAAAGAGAACACGGTTCCCGGCGCGAGCCAGCCTGAATTGCCGGGTGACAGCGCCGATTTCGCGCTCACCCGCCTCGATCACTTCCGTTATGCACAAGGTGGATCACCCACCGCTGCGATCCGGTCTGATATGCAAAAAGCGATGCAGAAACACTGTGCCGTCTTCCGCGATCAGAAACTGATGGATGAAGGCGTGCAAAAACTCGCCGATCAGAACAAGCGGATGGAAGACATTCACGTGACCGACCAATCGCTGATCTGGAATTCGGACCTGATTGAGACGCTTGAGCTGGACAATCTCATTGCTCAGGCCAATGTCACGATGGCGTCTGCTGCCAACCGCAAGGAAAGCCGCGGCGCCCACGCACACGAGGATTACCCCGATCGCAACGATGCCGAATGGATGAAGCACACCGTCGCCTGGTTTGATGGCTGGGGCGGCCGTGGCTCAAACATCCGCTTGGATTATCGCCCGGTCCACGAATACACGCTGACCGAAGACGCCGAATATATCGAGCCAAAGGCGCGGGTTTATTAAGGCGCTTTCCTAACGCGGATCCGTTCTTCCTGAGTGTCGTCGAGGGGCTCAGGACAGGCTTGTTTGGGGACGTGCGACCACGTTCAAGTCTCTCGTGGTTCGACAAGCTCAGGGCGAACGGGTTTCGTTGGCGTTGGTGTCGCTCCATTCCCTTTTCCAATTTTAATACAGCTTTTGCAGTGGGTAAAGGCAAGCTGAGCCCGCTATCAAGTCCGGGATGACAGGTGGGGTGGCTTGTTTGGTGCACCTAACGAAACCCTTGCGCTTTCTCTCCAATCGTTCCAGCCTGCCGCGATGATCAAAGGTGCATCTCTGGGGTTTGCGATAGCGGCTCTTCTCGTAAGTCCGGCCATTTCGCAATCGTCCTCGAACCAAGAGGCGGAGGATCAAAACCCTAGTCAACCGCCTGCGCATACAACGCCGATCCCTGATCTTTCGATCGGCAATACGCGCGTGCAAAAGCGCAATAGCTTTGAGCAATCACCGCAATTGCAGCGGGGTTTTGATGCGAAAGACTTGCTTGAACAACGCCGCCGCCTCGATACTGCGCTTGCCTCCATTCAATCGCAGCGGCCCGGCGTAGTGGACGCCTATGTGGTGACGGTCGCGCTCGATAGTGACCCGGTGTTTGCTCGCGAGGCACGCGAGGCGGGAAGGGTGCTTGGCCGCCGCTATGATGCCGATGGGCGCACTTTAACGCTGGCTGGCCATGATGGCGTGCGCGATGATTTGCCGCGCGGGTCAATTGATACGCTGCTGGTCAGCCTTGCGGCCATTGCCGAGAAAATGGACCGCGATGAAGATGTGCTGGTGATGTACACGACCAGCCACGGGCTCAAACTGGGGCTGGCCTATCATTACGGCGATCAGGGTTTTGGCGTGCTCAGCCCTGCAAAGCTCAAACAGACGCTCGAAGACCTTGGGATTGAGCGGCGCGTTTTGATCTTGTCGGCGTGCTATTCGGGCGTGTTTGTGCCCGCTTTGGCGAGCGATGACTCTGCGATTTTGACAGCAGCGGCTGATACGCGCACGTCATTTGGGTGCCGGGCAGAGAATGATTGGACCTTCTTTGGCGATGCGATGATCAATCGCGCGTTGCGAAAGCCGCAGGGCCTGGCTGATGCATCGCAGGAAGCAGCGCGCACTGTTGCCGGGTGGGAAGTGGAACAGCGCCTGCTCGCATCACTCCCGCAAACCCGCATTGGCTCGCGCGTTTCTGATTGGCTGCCAGCATTGGAAGCCAGAATGCCTCGGACCGCCAGCAAACCTGTTGGGCGGCCGGCGGTTGGTGAATAACTGACGGGTTATTGGGTGCCCGATTCTACGCGGCGCACATCGATAATTGTGACAGGTTGGGCCAGCATCTGGCCTTTCATAGATCCTTCGCCCGCGTCAGGATCGGTGGGTGCAGCGTGGATCGCTTGCACCACGTCCATGCCATCGGTGACATAGCCGAAAACGGCGTATCCATGCTTCCATCTTGGGTCATCGGACGCAGGCTGTGCATCAAGCCCTGATTGATCGCCCAGAATGATCGAGAAATCACCATTGGCCGTCCCCGGCTCTCCCATGGCCATCGAAATTGCGCCTTTTGTGTGCGTGAGGCCGGTTAGATTGGTCGGCTCGTGCTGAATGCCGGGGAGAATGCGCTGGCGATCCGATTGTGTGCCACCCTGGATTAACCCATTGGGCTGATCGCCCCATTCGATCACCATGGCGCGGTAAAACACAGTGCCGTCAAACCGGTCTTCATCGGCATAGCGCAGGAAATTGGCCGCAGTAATTGGGGCGCGCTCGGTTTCAAGTGCGACAGTGATTTCGCCCAGCGATGTTTCAAGCACAACCAAAGTGGTTTGAAAACCGGTAACGCGAGGAGGTGCTTCGATTGGGGGGAGGGGAACCTCGTCCTGTTTGATCTCAAACTTCATGATGAGCGTGTCTTGGCAGCTATCGTCTGTTCGCTTGAAGCAATTGTTAAAGTTGTCGTCCGAGGCAAGGTAGAGATAGCGGCGGCCATAATGCTCACGGAAAGCGAGGCCTTCGAAATTGTCGAGTGTGAGCGGCGGCAGCAAAGTTGCAAGGATCCGCGCTTCTTTGTTCGGTGAGAATTCGACGATAGCTGCGCGGTTTCCCTTGCCTGATCGATAGCTGCGATAAAGCACGTAGCAGATGTCATCGACCGAGCATGTGGCATCGACCGGCGCACCGCCATGTTCGGCCACACTATCGGGGACCGCCAGCTTGAATTGCTGTGATCCGCCCATGGATGAAAGCGAGCAATTGGGACGTTCTTGTGCGCCCCGTTCAGCGCACGCAATCATGATATTGGCACCCACTGCAAGAGTTTCGAGGCCTTCGTTAGCGCCTGCGTCCAGAGTGAGCTGAACCGCGGAATTTGTGTCCGAGCGAGCATCTGTGGCTGCGGCGGGTCCATCGAGCGCCTGATATCGCCAAATCCGGTGTTCCCATTCGAATGCAACAAACCAGCCACCATCTGGATCACGCGTGATCGCTTCGGCATCGGCGCTTTCTTTTTTCTTGAGCTCCTTGCCTTTCAGATCGCGCAATCTGCCAATATCCATCGTTGTAAGGTCAACCAGTTCGCTGCCCGCTTCATCGGGCACAATCCGCATCCAGCGTCCATCATCGCTCACTGCCCAAAGCGCATCATCGTGCCATTCCAGCCCGGATATGCCGCCTATCTCATGCTCGCCGGGATCGACCTTTATGCCGCCCTTATAGATCAGTTCGCCGACCTGTGTGGCTTCTGGGTCTTGCGGATTGAGCTGAACCGTTTGCGTTTCAGCCCAGATGTCGTCTTGAGCTTGTGCATATTGAGGCATGCCCATTAGGCACAAAGCGGGCAAAGCGAAAAAAGCGAGGTTGCGGGTCATCCATGTCATTCATGCAGTGATATCGGCGGTTCGTCGAAGAGCAAGCCCTTGAATACCTCGTTCATCTGGGCGCAATGTTTACAAGCGTAGTCGATATGACTACAGACGTAATCAGTCAGGGGAGAGTGTCTGTGACTTCGAATAAATCCAATGCTGGAAATTCCCCGGAGCGTATCAGCCCGGAAAAAATCACAGAAGCTGAGCTTGCCGTAATGGAAGTGTTGTGGGCCAATGGCACCACTAGCGCGTCCCACGTGTGCGATGCTGTGTGCGAGGCGCGTGGGTGGGGATTGCCAACGGTCAAGACACTGCTTTCCCGACTGGTCCAAAAGCAAGCGATCGCAGCCAGGCCCGATGGCAGGCGCTATCTCTATTCAGCTCAGATTGCCCGCGAAGATTACATCGGCGGCGAATCAAAACGTCTGGTTGATCGGCTGTTCGGCGGGAAAGCCGCCAGCCTTGTCGCGCATCTGGCAGAAACAGAAGCGCTTACCGACGATGATCTCAATGACATCGAGGCCCTGTTGAAGGAGCTGAAGCAATGATGGATTGGTTTGTTGATACGCTTATCTGGACTGGCATTCTTATCGTGCTGGTCCTTATGATCCGGCGCCCGGTCGCGCGGTGGTTTGGCCCGCAGATTGCCTATGCATTGTGGGCTTTGCCGATGGTGCGCCTGCTTTTGCCGCCGATTGAGCTTCCTTCCTCTTTTGCTCCGCAATCTGCCTCGGAAAACAGCTTGGCAGGATTGGACGAAAACGGCGCATTGATGATTTTAGAACACGAAACTCGTTCCCTCTTTCCAGTTGCGACAACATTTGGATCTGCGGGACCGGGAACGGCAGCGCCTGACCAGGCTTCGCTGATTACCCCGATAACCAATCTCGACGGCGCAATGCTGACAGGTTTGGTTGTCGCAGCGTGGCTGATTGGCGCTGCCGTATTCCTCTATATGCGGTTTTCCGCCTATTTCCGGCTGCGCGCAGAATTGCTCGAAGGTGCGCGCGAAGTGGGACGCGAAGGTGCCATCACACTTATAGAAACGCCTGGCACTGATGGGCCATTGGCTTTTGGAGTGCTCAACAAGGTTGTTGCCCTTCCGCAAGGATTTATGGCGCAGCCTGATCGCAAAGCGCGTGATCTCGCGCTGGCGCATGAATTGGCGCATCACAAGGGGCACGATCTTGCGATCAATATGGCGGTGCAGCCGCTGTTCGCGATGCATTGGTTCAATCCGCTTGGCCGGTATGGCTGGCTCGCTCTTCGCCGCGATCAAGAAGCGGCCTGCGATGCGCGGGTTGTTGCCACCCAGCCACTCGAAACGCGTGCCCATTATGCCAGCGTCATCGCCAGTTTTGCAGCAGGCCCCAATGTCGCGCTCGCTGCTCCCATGGCTTGCCCGGTGCTGGGCGATAAGTCGATTGTTCACCGGTTAAGGAGCCTTACTATGACCAACACGTCCCGAACCCGCCGTATTGCCGGACGCGCTTTGCTGGGAGTATGGGCTCTTGCTTTGCCGCTCACCGCTTCGATCAGCTATGCTGAAAGTCAGGCAGCAGATGCGCCTCCTGCGCCGCCAGCTACGCCTGCACCAGCTGCCCCGCAAGTGAATGTGCCTTCGCCGCCGGCTCCGCCTGTTCCCCCATCACCAGACGTGGCTCCCACCCCGCCTGCACCTCCAGCCCCAGCTGTCACGATCCTGAAAGTGGACCCTGACACAGGGGAAACACGCGAGATTGATGTCGATACAGATGAAGACGTGACAGTCGTCGTCAAACGGGATGACAATGGCAAAACCGTCAGCCGCTACAAAAAGGTGACTATTACCAATAATGGCCAGAAATTGAGCGAGGAAGAACGGCGGGAAATCCTTGCCGAGGTGCGAGAGAGCCTGGCCGAGGCAGATCATGAGCTCGGCAGGATCCCGCAAGCGATCAAATTGGCCATGGCCGAAGTGCACGAGGCAGAAGGCCAAATGGGCCGCACTGTCATCAAGATGGAGTGCAGTTCGTCATCGGATGACGTGGCAACAACGACGACTGACGAAAATGGCGTGACCACGACCATGATCTGCCAAAGCCGGGTGATGGCTCATGCACTCGAAGGGTTGAAAGACGCTCGCAAGGCGATCTTGAAGAGCCCCAATTTGGACAAGTCCATGCGCAAAGACATCGTCAAAGAGCTTGATCGCCAGATCAAGGATTGGGAAAAGGCGATCAGCTGATAGCCAGCAATTCAAATAGGCGTGCCCATTTATCTGCGATCCCCCAAGGGTGATGGAGAGGTGCGTCGTTGAAGGAGGCGCGGGTATTCCAGTTCCCGTTCGCCTCCTTCTTCTTGCCCAATTTACATCAGTTCACATTCAATTCAGTTCGTCGATCACATTGCACGCTTCGTCTCAGATATAGGAGGAAGAGGCGATGGTAAGTCGAAGTGGCGCTGTGCGTAAAGAGCGCAGTCCGGGTGTTAAACTGCTTTTGGCAGGCTTGGTGGGGTTGGCGCTGATCATTCCCTTGGCGATGGTGTATTTGCTGGTGAGTGATCGTCAACATCAGGCGCGCATCGCGCAAAACTCAATCGAAGCAGGCTGGGCGGGCGCGCAGACGATTGCAGGACCGATGTTGGTGGTGCCATACACGACGACCACTGAAGCCATCGAAGAAGTGGATGGCAAGACCGTGACGCGGAGTTACCAGACGCGCCAAAACCTCTTCATCGCGGCGCAAGCGCAGAACATAACAACCAATGTTGACCCCGAAAAACGCAGTCGCGGGGCCATTTACGAAACGGTCGTATATGATGCGCAGATGGCAGGCACTGCGCAGTTTAATTTGCCCAATGATCTCGACAAACTTGGCATCAATGCCGATGCACTGCTGTTCGACGAGGCGTACATCCAGCTTTCCGTGAGCGATCCAAAAGGCTTGCAAACCGATGCGAAAGTGTCGGTCAATGGCGATACCTTGGTGCTTAATCCGGGGCCTGGCCCTGATAGCAATGGCAGCGGGGTTCATGCGTTCATTGATTGGACCGGCGCCGAGCCCATCGCGCTTGATTTTGGGTATTCGCTGCGCGGGTCGACCAATCTCAGCTTTGTCCCGCGCGGGGCGGCAACTGATTGGACTGTGACCAGCTCTTGGCCGCACCCCAGCTTTACCGGCGGGTTCCTGCCCGGTGATGAGGACCGCGAAGTGAGCGCGGACGGCTTCAAGGCTAAGTGGTCGATCTCTAATCTGGCACTGGGCCAATCCTTGGTCAGCATCGGCCAGCCCGAGACCCCGGTTAATTCAACTTACTACGATGATGGCTTTGGCAGCAGTTCAGTACCGCCTCCGGGCGATCCGCTTGCTTCCATTGGATTTATGGAGCCGGTGGATCTTTACAAACAGGTGGAACGCGCGCTGAAATACGGCTTTCTGTTTATCGGCTTTACCTTTCTTGCCTTTTTGATGTTTGATGTTGTCGCAGGCGCGCGTGTGGCGTCGGCTGAATATTTGCTGACGGGGGCAGGGCTCATCCTGTTCTTCGTGATGCTTCTTGCTTTTGCAGAACTCGTCGGGTTTGCCCTTGCATACACGATCTCCAGCGCAGCGATTATCGGCCTCCTTACAAGCTACAGCGCGGCTGTGCTTAAAAGCTGGAAGCGGGCCGGAATGATCGGAGGGATGCTCGTTGGGCTATATGCGGTGCTGTATGTGCTGCTGAACCTTGAAGCATGGTCGCTGGTGATTGGATCGGTGATGCTGTTCATGGCGCTTGCAGGCGTGATGTATGCAACCCGCAATATCGACTGGACGCAGGTGCGCGTGACCAAACAGGAAGATGAGGTTGAGGCCTGATCGGGTCTCACGTTGTCATCAAACATTGGACATCGCGAAACAATGGGCTGGGGGGTGGATTACCATCCCCCGGCTCTTTTTCATTCGTCGTTTGCGCTCTGTTCGATTTTCGGGCGCGCTGGGTAATCGCATCCACGTGATTGGCCAAGGCCCTTCAGATAGCCTCTGCGCACCATTCCAGCGATAACTGCTGCGCGCATTTTGCGCTGATCGCCGGCGGCTCCCGATATCTCGCGGACCACGCCTCGGAATGGAATGATAGAGCCGACAACGCTTTTCGCAGCGCCTCGCATATTGAGGCCCGTGTTAGCAGAGCCGGAAATGTCAAAGTCCTCTCCCAAGACCGTATCAAGTTTGGCGATTTCGCCGACGATGGAATTGCAAGTCGCAAGCGTATCGGACGCGTATGGATCCTCGGCTGCGATGATGAGCGTTTCGGGTATCTCCTCCTTGGAAAGGCCGATATCCTCAAGCGGGGTTTCCGCAACATCTCTTACATCGTCAGTATCAATGTCCTGTGATACTGCTGGCGAAGCGATCCCGGCACAGCTTGCAGCAAGCGCCAGGGCAACAGCCTTAATTGAACTCGAAATATGCACTGCACGCTGTAACATCGCCCTTGCTCCTTAATCCGCGTAACAACGCTTGGCGACGTTGTTCGCTGGTTCCATGAGTGAAGCCTTCTGGATTGATGCGCTGACCAGCATTGCGCTGCAAAGTGTCATCGCCAATCGCGGATGCGGCTGCCATACCTTCTTGTAAATCGCCCTGTTCGATCCGGTCTGAGTTGAGACCAGCCCACATTCCGGCATAACAATCTGCTTGCAATTCCATGCGCACCTGAAGCTGGTTTGCGCCGCGCGGGTTTTGCTGCTTTGCGCTGCGAACCTGATCGGCAAGGCCCAGCACATTTTGAATGTGGTGCCCATATTCATGCGCGATCACATAAAGCCGCGCGAAATCACCTCGTGTGCCGGACATTTGCGCAAGCTGATCGTAGAATGAGGTGTCGATGTAAATGCCAAGGTCAGCCGGGCAATAAAACGGGCCGCTGGCAGAAGTCGCGCCGCCGCAGCCTTGCGTCATCACGCGGCCATCCTGGTATAGATCAAGCGTTGGCTGTTCAAAGGGCACACCGGACCGGGCAAAGATCGGCTCCCATGTCTCGTTAAGGCTGGTCAATGCATCGCAAGCTTCGGTAGCGTAGGGTCCCATATTGCAGACCTGTTCTTCGGTCATAGTGCCGCGCGTGGTCGCAGGGGCGCTTTGCTGCTGGGTACCGTCGATCATTCCGATCGTCTGCATGGGATCCACGCCAAAGACAAGCGCTGCAATAATCGCGATCACAATGGTCCCGCATCCAACCCCGCCGGCGCGCCCCATCCGGCGGCCTCCGCCTTGCGAAGAACGCACTTTGATCTTCGAAGTATCGAACCTGTTGAGCCGCATTGCGAGTGATCCTTCCCCGTGTTTGATCATGCCCATGCGTCAAAACCACTGGACAGGCCCGGCGGTTCAAAGCAAGTGCTTCAAAGCAATCGAATACACGCTCATGGAACAGGTGGGAAAACTTGGCAATGCCGGAAACTGGACTGCTTGATGGCAAACGGGCTTTGATAACGGGGTCAACCTCAGGGATTGGCCTTGCCATGGCCAAGGCTTTGCAGGCCGAAGGTGCCTCAGTCATCCTGAACGGTTTTGGCGAACAGCGCGAAATCGCGGCTCTTCAAGAAGAACTGGGCGCAGATTACAACGGTGCAAACCTGCTTGATCCTGCCGCCATTGAAGCGATGATGGCGGATGTCGGCCCACTTGATATCCTCATCAACAATGCAGGCATGCAGCATGTTAGCCCGGTTGAAGATTTCCCGACCGCGAAATGGGACGCGGTCATCGGCCTTAACCTGACAGCGGTGTTCCACACCACGCGCCTTGCAGTGCCAGCGATGAAGCAAAAGGGGTGGGGGCGTATCATCAATACAGCATCCGCCCACTCGCTCACCGCATCACCATTTAAAAGCGCTTACAATGCATCCAAACACGCGGTTGCTGGATTTACCAAAACCGTCGCGCTTGAATTGGCGCAGACGGGTGTGACAGCCAATTGCATTTCGCCTGGCTATGTCTGGACGCCCCTGATTGAGGGACAAATCCCTGACACAATGGAAGCGCGCGGGCTGAGCCGGGAAGAAGTCATCAATGATGTTCTGCTTGCAAAACAGCCAACCAAGAAGTTTGTACAACCCCATGAAGTCGGTGCGATTGCAGTGTTTTTGTGCCGCGAGGAAGCGGGCAATGTGACAGGGGCAAACTGGAGCATTGACGGGGGCTGGACTGCCGAATGATGCGGATTTTTGTGGTGTTATTGGCCAGCGTTCTGCTGGCGGCTTGCGGTAGCAAACCGATTGCTTCTGCCTCTGTGGCGGAGCGTGAATTGATAGCCGCTTCCATGATGCGTGATATCGAAGTGCTTTCGAGCGACGAATTTGGCGGGCGCAAGCCAGGCACTTTGGGCGAGGAGCGCACTGTCGCCTATCTTACCCAGCGCATGGAGCAGGCAGGATTTGCATCGGGCACAAATGATCCGGGCAGCGAATGGCGCGCGCCTGTCTCGCTTGTCAGCACAAAACCGTTCACCAGCATTGTCGGATTGCGGGTTGGAAGGCGATCACTCGTTTTTGAGGAAGAGGCATCGGTTGCGTTTACGTCGCGTCGCAGAGCTTTGGTGGAACGTGCAGAGACAGTGTTTGTCGGGAGGCTGGGCGGTGAGGCAGCCGATGAAGCGGTCGCTGGCAAAGTTATCATCATGCTTGGCGAAGCAGGCGAAAGCCCGCGCCGACGTCAGGAATTGTTCGTAAAAGGACCCGCTGCGATCATAACTGTTGTGCAGAACGATGCAGAGATTGCAGGGCTCAGAACCGCCTTTGGTAATGAGCGCATCCTTTTGTCGAGCGATGAACAACTATCGCTAAGCGCTTATGCTACCGAAGCGGCCATTGTCAGAGCATTGGGCAAGAAGAGCTGGGATCGCCTCAAAGAGGCCGCCGACAAAGATGATTTCGAACCACAAATTATCAAAGCGCAGGCAACGGTCGAAGCGACATCAGATCGCCGCGAATTCACAAGCTACAATGTGATCGGTAAGCTTGAAGGCGCAGTGCCCGATAGCGGCGCTGTTTTGATGCTTGCTCATTGGGATCATCTTGGCAATTGCGGCCCGCCCGATGCAGCTGACCGGATATGCAACGGCGCAATTGACAATGCGAGCGGCGTTGCTGCCATGCTCGAAGTGGCGCGCAGGCTGGCTGCAAGCGGGCCTCATGATCGCGACATCTATATAATCGCGACAAGCGCGGAGGAAGCGGGGCTTTTGGGAGCAAAAGCGTTTGTGAAGGAACCACCATTGCCGCTCACATCCATTGTCGCAGCATTCAATTTCGATACGGTCGCGGTCGCACCGCAAGGCAGTCCGGTTGGTTTTGTCGGGGAAGGGCGAACCAGCCTTGATGAAACCATTCGCCGAACCTTGATGGATGCCAACCGCACGTTTGGCGATTCAGAATTCGCCAATGAGTTTGTTCAGCGTCAGGATGGCTGGGCACTGCTTAGTGCAGGCGTACCTGCCGTGTTCCTTTCCACTGCATTCGGATCGCGCACTACTCTCGCGCCCTATCTCGATAAGTCTTACCATGCAGCCAGCGATGAAATCGGCGCGATAGAATTGGGCGGCGCGATTGATGATGTGCTGTTGCATGAGGAATTGGTGAGCCGATTTGCCGATACAAAGACTTATCAACCTAAGAGCATAGCCCCCTAGCGCCCATCGCCAAGCCATCCTACAGGGACCTGCACGATTCGTCTCTTGCATTATTTGCCTGGAAAGCCCCGTGCACATGGAAATCCCTCTCGGTCTTACATTTGATGATGTTCTGCTTCGCCCGGCAGAAAGCAGCGTTCTGCCGTCAATGGCTGATACGCGTACCAAGCTGACGCGCGAAATCTCGCTTAATATCCCTGTTCTGTCATCGGCAATGGACACCGTGACCGAGGCTGACATGGCGATTGCAATGGCACAATTGGGCGGGATTGGAGTGCTTCACCGCAATCTTGAAGTTCCCGAGCAATGCGCGGCTGTGCGAGCAGTGAAACGCTTTGAAAGCGGTATGGTCGTTAATCCGATTACGATTGGTCCCGATGCCCAGCTTGGCGAGGCGCAGGCATTGATGGATCAGAACCGGATCAGCGGAATTCCGGTGGTCGATGACAATGGCAAACTGGTGGGTATTCTTACCAATCGCGATGTCCGCTTTACCGAAAACCCGCTTCAACCCGTTCGCGAATTGATGACGACTGAAAATCTTGCGACTGTGCCTTTGGGGACATCGCAGGAAGACGCGCGCAGGTTGCTCCACCATCGCCGGATTGAAAAACTGCTTGTGGTCGATAACGATTACAAATGCATCGGTCTTATAACGGTAAAAGACATCGAGAAAGCGGTCACTTATCCCAATGCGACAAAGGATGGGGCGGGCCGCTTGCGCGTGGCGGCTGCAACGACGGTGGGTGACAATGGCTTTGCCCGGACCGAGGCGTTGATCGATGCTGAAGTTGACGTAGTGGTGATCGACACCGCCCATGGCCATAACAAGGATGTGGCAAAAGCGGTTGAGCGCGCAAAGACGCTTTCCAATTCGGTTCAGGTTATCGCTGGTAATGTCGCAACAGCTGAGGCAACGCGCGCACTTATCGATGCGGGCGCAGATGCGATCAAAGTGGGCATTGGCCCTGGCTCCATTTGCACCACGCGCGTAGTCGCAGGCGTTGGCGTGCCGCAGCTTACTGCGGTCATGGAAAGCGCTGAGGAAGCAGCGAAATCAGGCGTTCCTGTAATCGCCGATGGCGGCCTTCGTACATCGGGTGATGCAGCCAAGGCTTTGGCAGCAGGTGCATCCTCCGTGATGATCGGGTCCATGCTGGCTGGCACCGCCGAAAGCCCTGGCGAAGTGTTCCTTTACCAGGGGCGCAGTTACAAGGCCTATCGCGGCATGGGCAGTGTTGGGGCGATGGCACGCGGCAGCGCTGATCGGTATTTCCAGCAAGACGTATCCGCCTTGAAGCTCGTGCCTGAAGGGATCGAAGGGCAAGTGCCGTTTAAAGGCCCTGCCGCCGATGTCGTTCACCAGCTTGTCGGCGGGATTAAGGCGGCGATGGGCTACACCGGGTCTGAGACAATCGGTGACCTGCAGAAACGCGCGCAATTTGTTCGCATCACCAATGCCGGACTTTCTGAAAGCCACGTCCATGATGTCGCGATCACCCGCGAAGCCCCGAATTATCCGACGCGGTAAAGGACCAAGATGTTGATCGAGTTTGTCCCGGTTATGCTCTTCATCCTCGGGTGGAGTCCTGATGATCCCTCGCAGATCGATCTTCAGCGTCACCCTGTGTTGTTTGCTTCAATCGAGGCCTGCGAGAGGGCAAGCGCGGGCATTCTTGCGGACTACACCGAGGTAACTCCCGACGGTGTGACACCAAGGCAATTCGTCGCTCGCTGTGTCAAGTTTCCCGAAGAGGCTGAGGTGGACGCGCTCTTTGAGACTGGAGTGGGCAAGGCTCTTGATGGCATTCCCCATCGGTCTGACGCGCCAGAATGACGCCCTCTGCCCGAGTCCAGGCAGCGATCGAGCTGCTCGACCAGATCATCGAAGGCGCAAAATCCAAAGGTGCGCCTGCCGACCGTTTGATCTCGGCCTATTTCAAAACGCGCCGTTACGCAGGGTCGAAAGACCGGCGGGCTGTTCGTGATCTTGTGTATCAGGCCATTCGACTTTGCGGCGAAGTGCCCCATGATGGGCGCTCTGCGATGCTGGCTGTGGCAACGCAGGATGAAAACCTTGTGCCATTGTTCGATGGTTCGGCGCATGGCCCGGCCAAGATTGGCGATGGCGAAATGGCGGCGTTCATCGGGACCGCGCCGGAATGGCTGGAGAAAAAGCTCACCGGTTCAGGCATTACCGGCGATGAGGCAAAGGCCCTGCTTGGTCGTGCATCGCTTGATATCCGGGTGAACACACTCAAAGCGTCGCGTGAGGACCTTGAATTGCCCGAAGAGGGCGAAGCTTTGGCCGCGCCAAACGGCTTGCGTTTTCCAAGCGGCACACAGGTCGAACAATGGCCGCAATACCGCGACGGCCTTGTCGAAATCCAGGACCATGCCAGCCAATGGGTGTGCGAGGCGATGGAAGCGCAGGCAGGGGAAACCATCATTGACCTTTGCGCAGGCGGCGGAGGCAAAACTCTCGCTTTAGCTGCGAAACTGGGCAATGCGGCAAGCCTTGTTGCGTGCGACACGGATAAGCGGCGTCTGGGCAATTTGGCACCGCGCGCGGCGCGTGCTGGAGCTCAGATTGACCACACCGTCCTGCTTAATCCGGGCGAGGAACGCGACGCTCTTGCCCCGTGGATCGGGAAAGCCGACCGCGTTCTGGTCGATGCGCCGTGTTCTGGCAGTGGCACTTGGCGGCGCAGTCCCGAAGGGCGCTGGCGGCTTGATCGGAAAGAACTGACCCGGCTTACCAAGCTGCAAGACTATGTGATGGATTTAGGCGCAGAGCTTGTGCAGCCTGGGGGCACATTGACTTTTGTCACTTGCTCAGTGCTCGATGACGAGGGGCCAGCGCGGATCGGTTCATTCCTATCCCGCCACGAGGGATGGGGTGCGATACCGCTCGACCTGCCGCTCGGCCGCAAACGCGGTGAAGGAAAACGCCTCACACCGTTCCATGACGGCACGGACGGATTTTTTATCGCCATTTTACAAAGGCCGTGATAGCCGTTTGTGTTATGGATGATGTGTCCCCATCCAGACTTGCTGACCTTAAGGAGCTTTTTATGCGTTTTGCGCCAGCCGCCGCTGCTTTGTCTCTCTTTCTCGCGACCACGGCGAGTGTGACTGTTGCACAAAGCGCAGAACCTGATCCTCGCGCGGTTGCGTTGGTGACGCAGGGGCAGGCCGCGCTCAAAGCAGGTGATACGCAGGCCGCAATTGACGCTTATGAAGCCGCTTTGGCGGTTGATCCGGGATATACGGGTGTTTTCTTAGAACTCGCAGAAGCGGCGCGCCAAGATGGTCTCCAGGGCAAAGCGATTGTGTATTACCGCGAAGCATTGTCACGCGATCCGGGCAATTTTGCAGCGATTTCGGGCGAGGGCGAGGCTCTTGTTGAAAAAGGCGCCGTTGAAAAGGCAAAACGCAACCTTGTTCGTTTGCAAAGCCTTTGCGGCGATAGCTGCCCTGAAACGGTCGCACTTCAAAGCTCGATTGCCAAAGGCCCACCCGCGCGTTTTGCTGCGGAAACGAGCGAAGAACAAACAAAGGCAAACTAATCTGTCGAGCGCGGCGGTCGCTCAAATCATTGGTGCGAATTCCGCGACCAGTTTTTCGTAAATCTCGCGTTTGAACGGTACAATCAGGTCTGGCAGTTCTTGCGGTTTGACCCAGCGATATTCGCCAAATTCAGCAGGCTCGTGTGCGTTGAGATTGATGTCGGTATCAGTTCCCAAGAACCGTCCGAGATACCAGCACTGCTCTTGCCCGCGATATTTGCCTTTCCACACTTTGCCAAGAAGGTCTGGCGGCAGATCATAACGCATCATCTCGCGCGAAGGCGCGATCACTTCGACCATTTCAGGCGTAACGCCCGTTTCTTCTTCCAATTCGCGCAAAGCAGCGGTTTCGGGGTCTTCGCCCGGATCAATGCCCCCTTGCGGCATTTGCCATTTACCATGCGCGCGTTTTTCAAGACGCTGGCCAACAAAGACAAGGCCTTCTTTATTCACCAGCATAAAGCCTGCACAAGGGCGGTAAGGAAGCGTATTGGGATCAATGCTCATGAGGCGGTGCCCAGCATGAAGTGCATCGCATTGACCATCCGCTCCAGATCAGCTTGCGCACTCGGCACAGCGCCGCGAATATTGCTGAAAGAGTGAGTGACGCCTTCCATTTCAAGAAACACAAAATCGGCCCCTGCATCGGCCAATGCCTTCGCATAATCGCGCCCGGAATCGCGAATGGGATCAAGACTTGCCGTGACAAGAACAGTGGGCGGCGCTGTTGAATGATCGCCTAGAATGGGAAACACGCGCGGATCATCTCGGTCAGCTTTGTATGCCGCATCAAAGAATTCAACGGCAGCTTTTGTAAGGATGAACCCATCGGCGAAATCTTCGAGGCTGGCGGACCCTTCTGCGGGGCTTGCGAGCGGGAATATGGGGACTTGCAAAACGACCGGAACATCAGCCGGATTGGCCGCCAGCAACTGGCTAACCGCAATAGTGGCTGTGCCACCTGCGCTATCGCCGATTGTGATGATGCCGCTTGCCTCGCGTCCCAGCGTTTCGGGCGAAGAGGCAATCCAGCGTGTCGCCGCCTCGCAATCTTCAATGGCAGCGGGGAAGGGCGCTTCGGGCGCGCGGCGGTAATCGACAGCGACGACTGGCAAATCAGTCAAAGCAGCGATTTCGGTGCAAAGGGCGTGATGCGTTTCCAAATCGCCAATCACAAAGCCGCCGCCATGGAAGAATGTGATTATCGGCGAAGTGCCGCGCGCCTCTCGTGCATCGTAAAGCCGCAGCGGTATATCGCCCGCCGGGCCGAGACAGGAAAGATCTCGGATGACAGCCAATTCGCGCGCTGGTCTGTCTGCCATGGTGTGGAGCGCCTGATAACTCATGCGCGCTTCTTCCAAAGTCATATCCGCAATTGCAAGACCATTGGCCGCTGCCAGCGCATCGAGAAATGCCTGCATATCAGGCCGGATGAAAGGCGTGTTGATCACGTGCGAGTTCTCCCATGTTTTGACGGGCCTATGCACCATCGCTACGCCCGCGCAAATGAGAAACGCGAATGGATAACCTCACACACAGCCTTGTTGGCGCATTGATGGGCCAGATGGGGCTCAAGAAAAAGACCGGCCTTGGAATGCCCGCGCTCATTATCGGCGCAAATATTCCCGATGTGGATGCGGCGTGCTTTTTCTGGTTGGAGGGGACCGAGCATCTGGGCTTTCGCCGCGGGATCACCCATGGCCCGCCTGCAATGGTGCTGTTGCCATTGGTGCTGGCTGCGGGGCTATGGTGGTTTGACCGCTGGCAGACGGAGCGAGGGAAGCGGCCAGAGGGGCGGCTGCCTGTGGATTTCAAGTGGCTCTATATCCTCAGCCTTATCGGGTGCCTGAGCCACCCCGCGCTCGATTGGCTAAATGTCTATGGCGTGCGGTTTCTGGAGCCGTTTTCATCGCAATGGTTCTACGGCGATACGCTTTTCATCATCGATGTTTGGCTGTGGGCGCTGTTGGGTTTCAGCGTGTGGTGGTCGCTGCGCAACGAAAAGCGGGGCGGGGAATGGAAACGGCCCGCATGGATCGCGGCTGCTGTGGCGCTGGCGTATATTGGGTTGAATGGGGCGATGACGATTGGGGCGGTCGTTTTGTTCGGCATCAACAATAAGGTAGCCGATGGAAGGATTACCGGTGTCGAGACAGTCATCGCCGCACCCGTACCATTTATACCATGGCGGCGCGAATTGATCGTTGGCCGCAAGAATGACTGGCACATTGGGTATGTGGACGAGGTGAAGGGCCATGATCGCCCAGCACCGGTCACGGAAAAACGATGCATGCTGCCGGATTTGAGCGAAAAACGCGCCATCAACTCACAGCTTGATGCTTTTCTTTTCTGGTCACGCGCACCCTTTGCAACCCGTGCTGATGACGGCTCGATAATCCTATACGATGCCCGCTTTTATGATCCTCGCGCTCGCGACCGCTTCAGCATCGCACTACCCGATGTACAATGCGTTCCCATCAAGGGGGAACTTCCCGAAGACTAGCGCGCTTCACTTTAAACTCCCCTCCTTCTTAAAGGAGGGGGTGGGGGTGGTATCGGCGCGCCAGCGTCGTTTGCGGCTCCTGCACCACCCCACTGCGACTAGGCGGTAGGCCGCCAAGTCTCGTTGTCCCTCCTTTGGAGAGGAGGGGATGAGGAGAAGTATGACTGATCCCCAAATCGTCTGGCTGCGGCGTGATCTGCGTATGGCGGACAATCCCGCCCTTTATGAAGCGGCCCAGCTTGGCCCTGTTATCGCGGTCTATGTGCTTGATGATACTGCGGCAAAAACTCATGCCTATGGCGGGGCATCGCGCTGGTGGCTGCATCATTCGCTCAAGAGCTTGCAGGCGAGCTTTGCCAAGCGTCATGCCAAAATTATCCTGCGCAAAGGTGACGCGGTTGAGGAACTTACCAAGATCGCCGAGGAAACCGGCGCGACCACTATTCATGCCAATCGCCATTACGAACCATGGTGGAGGAAGGCGCAAAAATCGCTCGGCCAAAGTCACGATCTCAAACTCTACGATGGCAATTACCTTGCGCCTCCGGGCACGGTGAAGACGGGTTCTGGCGGCGAATACAAGATCTACACGCCTTTCAGCCGAGCCGTGCGCGCGCAATTTCCGCCGCGCGATAGGGTGGCAGAGCCTGAAACGCTTTCCTCCCCCGACGATTGGCCAGCATCCGATGAGCTTGAGAATTGGGCTCTGCTCCCGACAAAGCCTGATTGGGCAGAGGGTATCAGAGCGGATTGGGAAGTCGGCGAAGAGGCGGCTCATAAACAGCTCAACTGGTGGGAGACCCATGTCGATGGATATGAGGACAAGCGCAATTTGCCCTCAACCAAGGGCGTCTCGCGTCTCTCGCCGCACCTGCATTTTGGCGAAATTTCGCCGGTGCAGATTTGGCACCATTTCAAACAGAAACGCTCAGATGGCTGGCGTATTTACGAAAGCGAGCTGATCTGGCGTGATTATGCGCAAACCACCATTGCGCAATTTCCGGCCTATGGCGGTTCAAATTACCGTGAGGATTTCGACAAGCTGCAATGGCGCGATCCCGCCACCGATCCCAAGGCCGCGCGCGATTTGAAAGCGTGGCAGCAGGGGCGCACGGGTTACCCCATTGTCGATGCCGGTATGCGCGAATTGTGGCAGACGGGGTGGATGCACAACCGGGTGCGCATGATTACGGCAAGCTTTCTCATCAAGCACCTGCTGATTGATTGGCGCGAGGGTGAAAAGTGGTTTTGGGACACGCTGCTTGATGCTGACTATGCGTCCAATTCGACCAACTGGCAGTGGACCGCAGGTACAGGCGTGGACAGCAATATGTTCGTGCGGATCATGGCGCCGCTTTCGCAATCCGAGAAATTCGATTGCGCTGCTTATATTCGCAAATTCGTGCCTGAACTCGCCGATCTGGATGAACCCTATATCCACGACCCGGAGGAATATGGCCGTTTGCCCAAAGCCTATCCGCCGAAAATCATCGCGCACAAGGCTGCACGCGAACGAGCCTTGGATGCGTATAAGGCCATGAAGGACGCCGTTTAGCCTTTACCCGCCCGCTTTCTCCGCTCTAGGGCTGAACCCAGGCAAAAGAGACGGAGAAGAAGGCTATGAAGTGGGCACGCTTTGGACTGCTAGCAGGATCAGCAGCGGCGATGGCGGCGTGCTCGCCAACCTATCAAGGGGCAGATATAGCAGGCGACACAGCGCCCCTTGCAGCGGTCGAATTTAAAGAGCCTCCCGCAGTAGATCCCTCTGAGCAGCAAGTGTTGTTTTGGGACGATGCGACGCGCTCTGCGCGGTTCCGCGATATGGAAAACTGGTTTGCAGGCCATGAAGTGCCTGCCGCCTCCAATGTGCGCGCTTTGCCGCAAGGTGAGCCATTGCCAACCGATTTGCAGGCCCAGATCAAAAAGCTGATGACCGATACGAATGCGGCAGGCGTGATGGTGCTTCAGAATGGAAAGGTGCGTTTTGAAGAATACCGGCTTGGCCTTGGAGCTGAAGATCGCTGGACGAGCTTTTCCGTCGCCAAAAGCTTCACCTCAACGCTGCTCGCCGCAGCGATCTCTGACGGCTTTATCGGCGGCCTCGAAGACCCGGTAATCCAGTATATTCCAGAGCTTAAAGGTTCATCCTATGATGGTGTCACTGTCGGCCAGCTCGTGACGATGACCAGCGGTGTCGACTGGAATGAGGATTACACCGACCCGCAAAGCGATGTCGCACAGCTCAACAAATATGTCGTTGAATTCGGCCCCAATGCGATTGTTGAACAGATGAAACAGTTAGGGCGTGCCAATGCGCCAGGCGAGAAATTCTCGTACTCGACAGGTGAAACCAACCTTATTGGGCTGCTGGTTGAAAACGCGATTGGTCTGCCAATGGCTGAATACGCGCAGACCAAGATCGTTGAGCCCGCCGGTTTTGAAGGCGATATGTTCTGGATGACCGATCCGCGCGGCGGCAATATTGGTGGGTGCTGCCTCTCACTTCGCCTGGCTGATTACGCCCGGATGGGCCAGTTTGCGCTTGAAGGCGGCGTGGGCCCATCAGGAGAGAAAATCGTGCCTGAGGGCTGGTTTGCTGAGGCAGGCAGTCCCAAGGTGCAGTTCGGAGGTGGGTTTGGCTATGGCTACCAGTGGTGGACCTATCCCGGCGCCAATTACGGCGCGCAGGGGATTTTTGGACAGGCGATCACGGTCATCCCGGGTACAAACACTGTGATTGCGGTGGTGAGCAATTGGCCAACCGCGACATCAGACGCATACCGCGCTCAGGCAGGCGCAATCGTTGCAAGGCTCGCCATACCGGGGAGCTGATTGCCGCTTTAGATCGCTTTTCTGGGCGCGTTCAAATTGCTGTAGCGTTGCAGGATGTTGTCATGCACGATTGGGCTGAGAAGCTCAGTAAAGGCGCATCCGACAATGCAATTGTCCCACCAAACGACCTCAGCTTGAAGCGATTCGAGCCCCGGCAGCGTAAGCCAGCATACCTGGCCTTCATGCATACGGTTGATCGAAGCAGCGGAAAATCCTGAGATCGACAGATCATGCACAACGCTTTGAAACGCGCGGCCGCCAGAGGCCCGCAGCGTGGCAGGAATTGTCAGCTTGGTACGCGGCGAACAGCGATCTTCTTGCGCTGCGAGAGCATAGGTGTCTTTTTCGATTGGCATGACGCAGTTACTCTTGTCCAAATTGGCTTTTGGTCTCTTCGCCCTTGGTCAAAACACGTAATCGCCCAAGTTGGCCTTCCAACTCGTCACCATCAATGGTTAAGATTGAGTAAACTTCCCCTGGGAGCAGCCCAATTGTGCGATTAGCCGCCAATGCGTTCGCGATGACCCGTTTCAAAGCCTTCAATCGCAAGCTCGGTAATCCGCGCTGCAACATCCTCTGGCGGTTTGACCGATTCTGGGTTTTCGCCGGGATAAGCTCTCGCACGCATTTGTGTGCGTGTGGCGCCCGGATCAATGATCGCAACCTTCAAAGGAGAGAGCTTTTCAACTTCAGCGCCATATGTCGCGATCAAATTGTCAAACGCCGCCTTGGTCGACCCATAGGCAGACCAGAACGGGCGCGGGGATGCACCAACCGAGCTGGTGAGACCGATCACTTTGCCATGTTCCGAACGCCGCAAAAGCGGGTCGAACGCAGCCAGTATCGCTTGTGTGGAGACCATATTGGTCATCACAGCTTGCGTGAACTGTTTGGGATCAATTTGTGAAAGTGGTGTCAACTCTGGAAGGTAAGCAGCGGAAAGAACGAGGATATCAACCGTATCCCAGCGCCCGCCAATCGCCCCTGCAAGGCGTGAGACAGCATCGGCTTCGGTTAGATCAACGGGCGCTATAGTAGATGTACCGCCTGCTTCATGGATCGCATCTTCGATCACTTCCAGAGCTTTAACCTTGCGCGCAACCAGGATCACATGTGCGCCTTGTTCGGCAAGCGCTTTGGCTGTGGCCGCGCCAATTCCGCGGCTCGCGCCAGTAACCAGAGCCGTCTGGCCCGATAGAGGTTTGTTTTCAGACATTACGCCGCTTTGCTATCGTCAAAAGGGAGCTCATCTTCTCCTTGCTCTTTCGAGCGCAGATCAGTGAGAGAGGTTGGATAGTCGCCAGTGAAGCAGGCATCGCAGAATTGCGGACAGGCTTTGTCGCGTCCTTTCGAACCAACGGCGCGGTAAAGGCCATCGATTGAAATGAATGCGAGGCTATCGGCTTTGATATATTCGCGCATGGGTCCCAATTCCATGCGGGCTGCGAGCAGCTTATTACGCTCTGGCGTATCAACACCGTAAAAACAGGAATGCGCCGTGGGCGGGCTGGCAACACGGAAATGCACTTCTTTCGCGCCAGCTTCACGCATCATTTCGACAATCTTGAGGCTGGTTGTGCCGCGAACGATCGAATCGTCAATCAGGACAATCCGTTTTCCTTCAACCAAGGAACGATTGGCGTTGTGTTTGCGCTTTACACCAGCATGCCGGGCGCTGTCAGATGGTTGAATGAATGTGCGCCCGACATAGTGCGAGCGGATAATGCCGAGCTCGAATGGCAAGCCTGATGCCTGTGCATAGCCGATGGCTGCGGGAACCCCGCTATCAGGAACAGGAACGATAAGGTCAGCCTCGCAAGGGCTTTCAACGGCAAGTTCTGCGCCAATTGCCTTGCGCGCTTCATAAACGCTGTGCCCTGCAAAATAGCTGTCAGGCCTGCTGAAATAGACGTGTTCAAAAATGCAGGGGCGCGCAGGAGGACGCGCGAACGGATGGACGCTCTTTATTTCGCCATCAAAACCAACTTGCAGCAATTCACCCGGCTCGACTTCGCGCAGGAATTCCGCACCCACAACATCAAACGCGACCGTTTCAGATGCAAAAACAACGGCATCGCCCATTTTGCCCATGACAAGCGGCCTGATCCCCAGTGGATCGCGGCATGCGATCATGCCTTCCGGTGTCATCACGATCAGAGCATAAGCGCCCTCGACCAGACGCAGCGCATCAACCAGCCGATCTGCAATCGTGGGATAGCGCGATGTTGCGACAAGGTGGATGATAACTTCGGTGTCAGAGGTCGATTGGAAAATCGACCCTTTGCTGACAAGATCTTTGCGCAGCATCTGAGCGTTGGAGATATTGCCATTATGCGCCACTGCAAAACCGCCACTGGCAAGCTCTGCATAAAGCGGCTGAACGTTGCGAAGCCCAGAGCCGCCAGTGGTGGAATACCGCACATGGCCTGCCGCCATGGATCCTGGCAGTTCATCAATCGCTTCTTGTGAAGAGAAATTTTCGGCCACATGGCCAAGGCCGCGGCGCGAGAAGAATTCTTTGCCATCAAAACTGGTTATGCCCACTGCTTCTTGTCCGCGGTGCTGCAAAGCGTGAAGGCCAAGAGCTGTCGCAGCAGAGGCATCAGCGGCATTGATTGCGCCAAAAACCCCACATTCCTCTTTCAACTTATCACCGTCCAAATCGAGAAACGGATGGGTGAGATTGCCCGTGCATGATTCCGTAATTGAGTCTGCGAATGAGCCTGCGTTCGGGCGTTTTGTATTGGGCATCGCGAGGTGTCCACTTCGCTGCGTGCTGGGGTGGCCGCTCAATGGCGGTGTTACGGAATAATTACAAGGGACCTTCTGCGCGATTAACCCGCTTTTTCATTCGGCAGCAAGGCCGCAGGCAACGCATGCAGGTTACACACAGCGGCGGTCATCGCGGCAATTGCGAGCCGGGAGCGCACACCCTAAAGGCAAGGTTCACCTTACTCCTGCCACGCAGCACCTGAATTTATGCTCAATCCCTTCGAACGAATGATTGCCAAGCGGTATTTATGGCCGGGCAAAGGCGAGGCGTTTATCGCGCTTGTTGCCGGGATTTCCGTTGGCGTGGTGATGCTGTCGGTTGCGCTACTGGTCGTAGTGATGAGCGTGATGAATGGCTTTCGCTCCGACATGATTGACAGGTTTGCAGGCGTAAACGGGCATGCGGTTGTCCAGGCTTTTGGCGGCCGGCTTGATGATTGGGAAAATGTCCTTGAGCAAGTTCGCTCGACAGAAGGCGTGGTGAAAGCTTCGCCTTTGATTGAGCAACCTTTGCTGGCAAGTTTCAATGGCCGGGTGAATCAGATCTTTGCGCGAGGGCACGTTGCCGAGGATATCTCGGAGCTTGAAGAAAAGGTGATGCTTGGCTCAATGGCAAGCCTTGCGCCGGGCGAACAGCGGGTTGCCATTGGCACCAGGCTCGCAGCCAATCTAGGTGCGCGCGTTGGCGATACCATCACCATTATCAATCCGCAGGGCCGATCCACCCCATTTGGTACGTCCATCCGCCAAGTGCCTTACGAAGTGGGCGCAATCTTTGAAATCGGTCTTTACGACTTTGACGAAACTTTCGTCATCATGCCGATCGAAGATGCTCAGACTTTGCTTTTGATGGAGGGGCAGATTGGTTTGATCGAGGTTGAAGTTACCGATCCCAATGATGCCCTGGAAATTCTGGAGCCGTTGCAAGCCTCGCTCACTGGCCGCGCGCAAGTTGTGGATTGGAAAACGATCAACGCCACCATATTCGAAGCCTTGGAAGTTGATCGCACTGTTTCGTTTTTCGTGCTGAGTTTTATGGTTTTGGTGGCGACTTTTAATATCTTGTCGAGCCTCGTAATGCTGGTTCGCGCCAAGACGCGCGACATTGCGATCATGCGCACAATGGGCGCAACGCGGCGGTCCTTGCTCAAAATCTTTGTGACGACAGGGACGACTATCGGTGCAATCGGGACAATCGCGGGTCTGATATTGGGCTTTGTGATCCTTTATTTCCGCAATGGCATTGTTGAATTCATCGCTTTTGCAACCGGTCAACAGCTGTGGGACCCGCAAGTGCGTTTTTTGACGGAGTTGCCTTCGAAGACCGATCCTTGGGAGATCGCAGGAATTGTCGCGTTGGCGATTGTATTGAGCTTCCTCGCGACGCTCTATCCTGCGCTAAAGGCGGCAAACACCGATCCGGTTCAGGTGCTCCGCTATGAATGAGGGCGTGCCGATTGCCAGCCTGCGCGGCCTGAAGCGCAGCTTTGAACAGGGCGGCCAGCGGATCGAAGTTCTGCGCGGTGTTGACCTTGATATCATGCCCGGAGAAATCGTCGCACTGCTTGGGCCTTCGGGCTCAGGCAAATCGACCATGCTGCAAGCGGTCGGTTTGCTAGAGGGGGGATTTGAAGGGAGCATCCGGATTGCGGGTCAGGCGGCAGAAAAACTGCCAGCCGATGGCCGCACAAAACTTCGGCGCGAGCATCTTGGTTTTGTCTATCAATTCCACCACTTGCTGCCTGACTTTGACGCGAGCGAAAATGTGGTGATGCCGCAAATGATCGCCGGGGCAGAGCGCGAGCCAGCATTGGCAAGGGCGCAAAAACTGCTTTCCAGCCTGGGGCTGAGCCATCGTCTTACGCACCGGCCAAACCAGCTTTCAGGTGGTGAGCAGCAACGTGTCGCTGTTGCCCGTGCGCTTGCCAACCGCCCGACGCTTGTGCTGGCTGATGAGCCGACGGGCAATCTTGATGAACACACATCGGACACAGTCCTTGGCCAATTTCTCGAATTGGTGCGCGGAGAAGGGAGCGCGGCGCTCGTTGCAACGCATAATGAGCGGCTTGCCGCGCGCATGGACCGGGTCGTTCGCCTGGTTGACGGTATGCTTGAATAGCGCAAGAAGGCTGCCATGATCTTAGCCTCTTCTATCGCCGGACTCTTACTTACCATTCAGGCTGAAAATGCCGTCTCACTGCCTTCAAAGGCCTCTCCTCCTTGCGCAAGCGTTGAGCATGCAGCGTTCGATTTTTGGGTCGGGGAATGGAACGTAGTTCAAACCAAGGATGGGGCCAAAGTTGGCGAAAGCCGGATAGAACGTGTTTCGGGCGGATGCGCGATCCGGGAAAGTTGGATGCCGGTCTCTGGCGCAGATGGGACAAGCCTTTCCCTGCTTAATCGAGCAACCGATCGGTGGGAGCAGGTTTGGATCGGCTCCGATGGTACGCGGGTCGACCTGACGGGCGGGCCGGCTGATGCAAACATGATGCTGACCGGGTATTGGGATGACCTGGGAGGTCCGGGGCGCGACGCACTTGTTCGCGTTCGCTGGAAATCTGATATTGATGGAAATGTCCGCCAATGGGGCGAGGCATCCGGTGATCATGGCGCGACTTGGAACGCCTTTTTCGATTATACGTATGTTCCCCGAGGCCAGTGAGCTTCGCCGAAGCTTTTCAGGAGTGCATGCCAGCCATGACCACAATCGCCGATTTCACCGTCACCACCAATCGCGGTGAGGAGCTCGACCTTGCGACCAAGAAGGGCAAGGTTCTACTTGTGGTGAACACTGCGTCGAAATGCGGGTTTACCCCGCAATATGATGGGCTGGAAAAGCTGTATCAGGATTTCAAGGAAGAGGATTTTGAAGTCCTCGGCTTTCCCTGCAATCAGTTTGGCGCCCAAGAACCTGGCAGTGCGGATGAAATTGCCGAGTTTTGCAAAGTGAATTTCGGGGTCACCTTCCCTTTGATGGAAAAAGTGGACGTAAACGGACCTGATGCATCGCCTTTGTTCGACTGGATGAAGTCGGAGCAAAAAGGTCTTATGGGTTCGACCAGCATCAAGTGGAATTTCACAAAATTCCTGATCGACCGCGAGGGCAATGTCGTGAAGCGTTATGGTTCAAACGATGCGCCTGCGCGGATTGCCAAGGATATCAAGAAGCTGCTTTGATCCCGCGCGATTAGGCCCAGTGCCAACGCAGCGGCTTGGTCGCCTCTCGCACCAGCAACCCTTTGGCCTCAAGGTCCAGCTGGACAGTCTTTGCCCACCATCCGCATGTCGTCCCGCCCGGAAACAAGTCATCGCTCAAATGCGGCTTCACCGCCTCGCGAGTCTCGGACTGAGTGAGACCTGGTGATGTGCGCGGAACGGCCGCTTTGAATGCGGCGCGCATATCGTTGTATTTCGCAGCATTCACACGGGCCGTTTTGCCCGGCGTATTCACATTCTCGACCGTTATCATCTCTGTCATACCGTCTTCCCATAAATGGTTTTAGCTTGCCCCCAGCTTTTCCCCAAGAGGCGATGTCGGGCAGTTGAATGTTGCGAGGGACCGCGTACCTTCCCTTCCATGCCTTTTGCTCCCTTTGTTCCGCTTCGTGTCCTGTCATCCTATTCCATGCTCGAAAGCATGGCGGACCCTAAAGCGATCGCGAAACTGGCAAAAGAGCGGGGCTTTCCTGCGATAGCGATTTGTGACCGCAATGGCCTTTATGGTGCAGTGATGTTTGCCAATGCTTGTAAGGGCGAAGGCGTGCAGCCGATTATCGGCACATTGCTTGGTGTGGCGCGGGCCAAATCGGATGGGGGATCAGAGGGCAAGCTTGTCGATTATCTGCCGCTTTATGCGCAAGATGAGGCTGGCTATGACAATTTGTGCCATCTTGTCTCCAAAGCGCATTTGGACAGGCCGCTTGAATTTGATCCGCATGTGGTCTGGGATGATTTGGCGGGCCACACTGATGGCTTGATTGCGCTAACCGGCGCGGGAGAGGGCGCGCTCACTCAGCTTTTGGCAGAAGGGCAAAATGATGCTGCGATGGCGGTTGCAGACCGGCTGCAATCGCTGTTCCCTGATCGACTTTATATCGAACTTGCCCGTCATGGCGATGCTGCCTGCGCATCGGCCGAAGATGCTCTGATTGATCTGGCCTATGTGCGCGATCTGCCGTTGGTGGCCACCAATCCTGCTAATTTTGCCGAACCGCATATGCACAAGGCGCATGATGCGATGCTTTGCATTGCCGGATCAACCTATGTCGATAATGAAGACCGCCCGCGCACCAATGAACAAGGGTTTGTGAAATCGGCACATATGATGCGCGATATGTTCATCGACTTGCCCGAAGCGATTCAGAACACGCTCGTTATCGCCCAGCGCTGTGCCTATGCACCGCCTTATCGCGATCCGATCCTGCCCAGCCTTGCAGGGGATTTGGAAGGCGAGGCAAAAATGCTGGAAGAGCAATCGCGCGCAGGGCTGGAGGCTAGGCTGGAGCCATATGGCGAAATGAGCGAGGAGGACCGAAAGGCCTATTTCGACCGCCTCGATTATGAAATCGGCATCATCGTCAATATGGGCTTTCCCGGATATTTTCTGATCGTTGCCGACTTTATCAAATGGGCCAAGGATAATGGCATTCCGGTGGGGCCGGGCCGCGGGTCTGGTGCGGGTTCGATTGTCGCATGGGCGTTGACGATTACCGACCTTGATCCGATTGATTTGGGCCTGCTGTTTGAGCGGTTCTTGAACCCGGAACGAGTGTCCATGCCGGATTTCGATATCGATTTCTGCGAGACGCGCCGCGGCGAAGTGATCCGCTATGTCCAACAGAAATACGGCGCCGATCACGTCGCGCAGATCATCACGTTCGGCAAGCTCAAAGCGCGCGCCGTTTTGCGCGATTGCGGGCGGATTTTGCAGATGAGCTATGGCCAGGTGGACAGGCTTTGCAAAATGGTGCCCAACCATCCAACTGACCCGTGGACGCTGCCGCGCGCACTCAATGGCGCGGCGGATTTCAAAGCCGAATACAATAACGACAATGAGGTAAAGCGGCTCGTTGATTTGGCGATGCAATTGGAAGGTCTGCCGCGCAATTCCTCAACGCACGCAGCCGGCGTTGTGATTGGAGATAGGCCGTTGGCGCAATTGGTGCCGCTTTACCGCGATCCTCGGTCCGATATGCCGGTGACACAATTCGATATGAAGCATGTCGAAAGCTCCGGTCTGGTGAAGTTTGACTTTCTGGGCCTCAAGACACTTTCGGTGCTGCGCAAAGCGGTGGATCTGCTCGAAGAGCGCGGGATTTCGATAGATCTAGGCACGCTGCCATTGGATGACGTGGCCGTTTATGACCTTATGCAGGCGGGTAACACGGTTGGCGTGTTTCAGCTGGAATCCGAAGGGATGCGGCGCACGCTGAAGGCTGTGAAGCCATCCAATTTTGGCGACATTATCGCGCTTGTCTCGCTCTATCGCCCGGGTCCAATGGACAACATCCCGCTGTTCGGACAGCGCAAAGCGGGCGAGGTGCCGATCGAATACCCGCATCCCAAACTTGAAGGCATTCTGGCCGAGACCTACGGCATCTTTGTCTATCAAGAACAGGTGATGCAGGCAGCCCAGATCCTCGCAGGCTATTCGCTTGGCGATGCTGATTTGCTTCGCCGCGCCATGGGCAAAAAAGTGCAGGCCGAAATGGATGCGCAGCGTGGGCGGTTTGTCGAGGGCTGCAAAAAGGTTTCCGATATCGAGCCGAAGCAGGCCAACGAACTGTTTGATTTGATCGACAAGTTTGCCGGTTACGGCTTCAACAAATCGCACGCGGCGGCCTATGCGCTTCTCGCCTATCAAACAGGTTGGATGAAAGCGCATTACCCCGAGGAGTTTTACGCCGCCTCGATGTGTTTTGACTTGCACCAATCGGAAAAGCTCAGCGTTTTTGTCGATGATGCACGGCGTTATCCGGTTGCCGGAGAGACAGGAGGCGGGATTGAGGTTCTGCCCCCTTGCATCAATCACAGCCAAGCCAAGTTTTCGGTTGAACAGACCGATCATGGCTACGCGGTCCGCTACGCGCTCGCAGGGATTCGCAATGTCGGTGAAAAAGCAATGGAGGCGATAACCAAAGAGCGCGATGCATCAGGACCATTTGAAAGCCTGGATGAGCTGTTTGAGCGCATTCCCCAAGGCTCCATGAATCGCCGACAATTGGAAGGGCTCATTTGCGCAGGAGCGTTGGATTGTCTTCATCCCAATCGCGGGGAATTGTTTGAAAACGCGGACATGCTGCTTGCTGTCGCTGAGGCTGCGGCGCGCGAACGTGACAGCGGGCAGGGCGGGCTGTTCGGCGGTGAGGACGCTCCTGAAGAAACGCTACGGCTTAAGGAAACGCCAGCTTGGCCGCGCATTGATCAGATGGCGAAAGAACGCGAGAATTTCGGCTTTTATTTTTCCGCACATCCCGTCCAACAATATCGCGATGTCGCCTCTGCTCAGGGCGCTCGGAGCTATCAAGCGGTGATGGATGCTGGCGCGCCTCAGGGAGGCAAAGGCACAGCCATGATCGCTGCGATGGTTGAGGGCATGTCCAAATTGCGCACAAAACGCGGCGCGGAATATGTTCGTGCGGATTTCTCGGACAGTTCAGGGCAGTTTTCGGCTGCATGTTTTGAAGAAAGCCTGGTGCCGCAATTTGAGAGATGGGCAAGCGAGGGCACATGCCTGCTGCTTACGGCTGAACTCGATGCGCCCAATCCGGGTGAACCTCCGCGCCTAACCATACGCGGCGCGCGGCCTCTTGACGGAGTGCAAGGCAGCATTCCGATGATCCTAAAAGCTGATGTATTGAGCATTTCGGCTCTCTCTGACCTGAAGCTTGAGCTTGCCACGAGTGAGACAGCCATGGGCGAAGTGCTGTTGCGGCTAGTTCTGGAAGCGGATGAGGACGCTTACTTGAGGCTGGGTGGGCGTTATGCGCTCGATGGAAATCTGGCTGACAGGCTGCAAGAGGTTGAAGGTCTTGCCAATGTGTCTCTTGAACCCTTGCGTGACCGCGCAAAGTTGAGACGCGTCGCCTAACCGCCTGCAATTTGACTCTCTGCAATTTGGTAGGACGCAAACAGACAATTGCAAAGCTTGCTCTGCCTCGGCATGAATGCGGGGGTAAGCGCAAAAATAAAACAGCGCGAGATGCTTGATGAGGAGAGAAGGCGATAATGCTCGGAGCAATGCAGAACTGGACCATGCGGGTCACGCATGTGATCGACCACGCCGCGCGCGAAGCTGGTGGACGCGAGATCGTGACGCGCTGGGCCGATGGCAGCGAAACACGCACCAACTGGGCCGGCATCCGCCGCGATGCGCTCAAAATGGCGCAGGCACTCGAAGCTTTGGGCCTGAAACCAGGCGATAAAGTTGCTAGCCTTGCGATGAACCATTCGCGCCATCTCGTCAGCTGGTATGGCGTTGCGGGCATGGGCGGAGTGCTGCACACCGTAAACCCGCGCCTGTTCGCCGATCAGCTCGAATACATCGTCAATCACGCTGAAGACAAAGTGATGCTGTATGATGCAGCTTTCCAACCCATCATCGACCAGATGAAGGCTCGCTGGACCAGCGTTGAGCATTACATCTGCTTCGACAGCAGCGACAATTCGATTGGCTTTGAAGATTGGATCGGCGCACAATCGGGCGAATACGAGTGGCATCAGGGTACTGAAACTGATCCGTGCATGATCTGCTACACGTCTGGAACAACAGGCAATCCCAAAGGTGTGCAATACGAGCACCGCTCAACTGTGCTGCACGCGCTTGCAGGTTTGCAGCCAGCTGCGTTCAATTTTTCCAGCTCATCGGTGATGCTGCCCGTTGTGCCCATGTTCCACGCGGCCAGCTGGGGCCTCCCATATGCAGGCGCGATGGCGGGGATCAAGTTTGTCTTCTCCGCCGTTAATGATCCGGCGGTCCTGCACGAATTGATGATGCGCGAGAAAGTGACGGACAGCGCCGGCGTGCCGACAGTATGGCTCGCCCATTTCCAATATTGCGACAAGGAAGGCATTGACCTGCCACCTTTGAAAGCCGCGACGATCGGCGGGTCTGCTTGCCCGCGCTTTATGATCGAGCGGCTCATGAAAAACGGCACCCGCGTCCAACACGCATGGGGCATGACTGAAACATCGCCCATCGGCACCGTTGGTGGGCCGACATGGGATTGGGATCAGCTTTCGTTTGAAGAGAAGGTCGACAAGACCGCGATGCAGGGCCGTCCGATCTTTGGTGTTGAACTGCGCATTGTTAGCCTCGATGATATGACAACCGAACTGCCGCGCGATGGCAAAACCTCAGGCGCGCTGCAAATTCGCGGGCCCTGGATCATCAAGCGTTATCTCAAGGCCGAGGACGATGCCGCCAGCAAAGATGACTGGTTTGACACGGGTGATGTCGGCATCATCCATCCCGACGGAACCTTGCAGCTGACGGATCGCACCAAAGACGTGATCAAGTCAGGCGGCGAATGGATCAGCTCTGTCGAGCTTGAAAACGCAGCCGTCGGCCATCCGGGCGTTGCCGAGGCAGCCTGCGTTGGCATGCCTCATCCGAAATGGGATGAGCGCCCCGTATTGTTCGTCATCAAGAACGAAGGTTCGGACTGTTCGGCGGATGATATCATCGAGTATCTAAAGCCTATCGTCGCCAAGTGGTGGCTGCCTGATGCGGTGGAATTTGTGGATGATATTCCGCACACCGCCACGGGTAAGATCAGCAAGAAAGACCTGCGCGATAGGTTCGCCGACTATAAGCTGGAGGGGTAAGTGGCCAAGAGTTGATTTCCCGCGAAGGCGGGACCGCCAGCAACCAAGCGCCCGCTGCACCCAGATCCCCGCCTGCGCGGGGATCCACAAATGGAATACTGAATGACCCATTATATCGACCCATCGCCCGCCAATTTCCAGGCCTTCAAAGACCTGCCGCGCGATGAGCCGATCCATATGCTCAACCTGCTGCGTTTTCGCGATATGGCTGAATATCCCGAAAGCCACGAGCACGCACACGCGGGATGGTCAGGCAAGCGCGCTTATGAGGAATATGGCAAAACCTCAGGCCCGATCTTCGCGCGCGTCGGCGGCGAAATTGTCTGGCGTGGCGCGTTTCAAACCATGGTGACAGGGCCAGAGCCAGATGAGAAAGTGTGGCACGATGGCTTTGTTGCGCAATATCCCAATGCGGGCGCTTTCTTTGAGATGATTAAGGATGCGGATTATCAGCTTGCCGTGGTCAACCGGACAGCAGCTTTGGTGGACAGCCGCCTGATGCGGTTTAAGCCGGGTGAGATTGGCGGGGGCTTTGGGTGAATTCTCTCCCGCTTCCGGAGCCTTTCATGCAACGGGCGCGCGATCTGAAGAGTATAACACCAGACTTCAGGGCCCGGGTGAAGATTTTTTCAGAAGGGGAAGGTGGCCGTTCTTCACCTGTGCCAAACGATTTCGGCTGCCCCTGTAAACTCACAAGGGCCGCCGATAGCGCAAATGATGCGCGCCTGCTTTTCGAAAAAGACTGGATTGATTTGGGAGAGGACGCGGTGGCAAGTTTCTTTTTCGTGTTTGGCGAAGACGCTGCCCGACCGTTTCGAGACGCTGGACACTTCCTCCTTTGGGAAGCAAGGATAATCGGCGAAGCTCACGTGCTTTAAATCATCGTCCCGGACTTGATACAGGAACCCGCGGATTGCTTTCAACTTAAGACCAGTTTGGATTTTGCGCCTCTGCGAGAATGAAAGGTTCTGTTACTACACCATTCCGCAAAGGCTTAACGCTCTCCTAACCATAACGAACACAAAGCTATCCACGCCGCCCATACCCTGCTACACCGTTTCCGCTGACGTCGAATTATGCGACGGACTTCGGAATATGACGACCGCCGCTTGTTGCAACGCAACCCCGGCGTAAACCAGACGACGACTTCCTTTCATCGGACGATTTTACGCATACCGCCTGGCATATCGCCTTGCGGCAACACTCAAGCGTTCTTGAAAGGAACCATTATGAGCAAGACCGGAACAGTTAAATTCTTCAACGCCGACAAAGGTTATGGTTTTATCCAGCCTGATGATGGCGGTGATGACAGCTTTGTTCACATCAGCGCAGTGCAAGCTGCTGGTATGCATTCTCTCGATAAAGAACAGCGTGTGAATTACGAGATCGAAACCGGCCGCAATGGCAAGGATTCGGCCGTAAACCTGTCGGCTGCTGATTAAGCCCGTCAAATAGCATTGCCGCCACCCCAGCCTTGGTTGGGGTGGCGGACATGACCTTGCGCCCTTTCGTATTCAGGCGTCGCTCGATCGAATTGATTTCCTCAATTCCTGTATCGATGCATCAAGATGGATCGCCGGTATCGCGGCGCCCATTCTATCCAGCTTTGCCAATTGCACTTGCAGCGCGGCTAGCACTGTTCGCAAGTCTTGTGCGGCGGCTTGTTCGATTTTTTCCATCATGATCCCCATGCATCGAAACCTCCATTTTGGTTCCGACCTGAGAAGTATTACTTAGGCAGCGTAAGCAGGGATATACGCACAAACACCTAAAATTGCGCCATATCGATCAAAACAACCGCATTTGCCCACCCATTTCTGGTGGCCGAAACCGCGAACAATCAAGCGCAAAGCGCATCGCGTTTTTGCCAAGCCCAATTCCGGCTTTCTTGCATGCCACGGCAAAACGTGCGCGGAACAAATCCACCCAAACGCCGGCTGGCTTCATCCGAGTGAAAAAATCGGGATCATTGTCGCGGCCCTTACCGTCTTTGGCCCGAATGCTTTGGACAATGCTCATCACTTTACCCGCGCGTTCAGGATAATGCACGTCGAGCCATTCGCGGAAGAGAAGAGAGACTTCGTGCGGCAGGCGCAAAGGTATCCAACCCGCGCTGGCCACGCCCAATTCGCCAACGCGTGCGATAATGCCTTCCATAAATTCATCCGTGATCGCAGGAATAATGGGCGAGACCGAGCAATGGACGGGAACACCCAGCTTCACCAATGTCGCAAGCGCCGCCACACGTTTGGCAGGTGCAGCGCAGCGCGGCTCTAATTTGGCAGATAGAACGGGGTCAAGGCTCGTCACCGAAATCGCAACCGCGATCAGGTTTTCGCGCGCCATTTCCTCCAAAATGTCGGCATCATGCAGAATGCGGTCGGATTTCGTTGTAATCGTTACAGGGTGGCGCGCTTCCAGGCACACTTCGAGAATGTCGCGCGTAATTCGGTATCGCTTCTCAATCGGTTGATACGGATCGGTGTTGGTTCCCAATGCTATCGGCTTTGGCTGATATCGCGGCTTGGCGAGCGTTTCCCGTAGCAATTCGGCTGCATTGGGTTTGGCGAACAATTGCGTTTCAAAATCGAGACCCGGGGACAGATCGTGATAGGCATGGGTAGGGCGAGCAAAGCAATAAACACACCCATGCTCGCACCCGCGATAAGCGTTGATTGACCGATCAAACGGGACATCGGGAGACTGGTTGAAGCTGATGATCGTTTTCGGTCGCTCTTCGGTGACATGTGTGCGCAGCTTGACTGGCGGGCCATCGAGGGAAAGTATATGATCGCGCCAGGCGCCGTCTGTCTCGCGCTGGTTGAGATTGAACCGCGCCGATGGAGCGCTCGATGCTGCGCCTCGGCCATGTTCAAAATCGGGATGTTTGATTCGTCTGGGATCTGCTCTCATAAAAGAGAACATAATAAGAACAAATGGAGCTTGGAAGAGTTATCTCTCTTTGAGCCTCGGCATCAATTCAACAAAGTTGCATGGCCTGTTCCGGCTATCCAATTGCTCTGCCAAAATCCCGTCCCAGCCGTCTTTCACCGCTCCATTGGAGCCGGGCAGGGCGAACAGGTATGTGCCGCGTGCCACCACGGCGCAGGCTCGCGATTGGACGGTGCTGGTGCCGATGGTTTTGTAACTGAACCAGCGGAACAGCTCGCCAAAGCCGGGAATGTCGCGCGCGCCTTTGATGCGGGTGAGTGCTTCGGGAGTTACATCGCGGCCCGTCAGGCCGGTGCCGCCAGTGCTGATAATCGCGTCTATGTGCGGGTCATCGATCCATGCCTCGAATTGCTGTGCCAAAAGCGAGGCGTCGTCTTTTACGATAAGACGTGCGGCCAATTCGTGGCCTGCATTGGTTACGCGGGCAGCCAGGATATCGCCCGAAGTGTCGTTTTCAGGCGTGCGGGTATCGGAGACGGTCAGCACAGCAATCCGGATGGGTGTGAACTCTCGATCCGTATCAATTGCCATGCTGAAAAGCCTTTATTGCTGCAAGTGTGCTGCCCTGCTCGTAGCCATTTGCGGGAAGACTGGCCAGCGGCCTTCGGCCAAGGCCCGGCGTGAGGGACTGTCGAGGCCAGCGGCGCGTTCATACATCCAGTAATTGCGCATCACGATAGCGACATAGCCCCGTGTTTCCCAATAGGGGATCGATTCCATCCAGAGCAGAGGATCGCCCTGATCGCGGATCTCGTAATTCCAGCGGCTGACAGGGGTAAGGCCTGCATTGTATGCGGCCATGATTTTGGGGAGCAGACCTTGTGTGGCGCCGCTATCGCGCAGCATTTCAAGGTGCTGCTGACCATAGGCAAGGTTGACCGATGGATCATTAAGGTCGGCATAGCTCGCGCCAAGGTTCAGGTTGCGATTGTGATCGCGCGCTGTGCCAGGCATGATTTGCATTAAACCACGCGCATTGGCGGGGCTGACGGCAGAGGCGCGAAAGTTCGATTCTTGCAATGCATGGGCAAATGCCAATGCGGGGTCCACGCGCCATCCCGTTACAGGTTTCCAGCTTGCTACCGGAAACCGCAATGCTCCATCTGAGCGTGTTCCATAAGGCGCATTATAGGCCATGAAGAGCTGGGTCGAAGGAAGGCCTAATTGCCGGGCAAGCTTGGCAAGCGATCCATACTCCGACTGGCTGCCAATGCGCGCTTCGTGGCGAAGAACTTCGTCGGCAAGGGCAGGACGACCGATTTCGACCAAGGCGACAGCAACCTGCACATTGCTGCGTTGCGCCAGACCAAGCCATTCATCTTGCGAAAGTGGCGCCGGTTCGCCCGCTGCCTGTTGCTCGATGCCCAATTGGTCACCGGCAAGCATGCCGTAGAGGGTTTCATGATAGCGCGCGGCTACATTCAAATGTTCCTGCGCGCGCCCAGGTTCGCGGCAGCGGATCAGCGCGCGATGCGCCCAATAATGCGCTGCTGACGTCAATTCGATATTGCTCGACTGATTGGCAGCGCGCGAAAACGCTTCTGCTGCCACGTTGCAATCACCCAGGCGCCAACTGGCAAGTCCCGCAACCCAATACCCCTCGGCTACCCATGGGCCAGAGCCTTCGGACACGGTATCGGCAAGCAGAAGCGCGTTTTGATCATCGTTTTCGATGTAATAGCTCCACGCAACACGCTGGCGCCATTCGGCACGCGCTTCGGAGCTTAGAAATGGATCGGCTTCAATCAGAAGTGCATGGGCGCCCGCAGGATCATCATTCTTGATCCGGTCACGGATGGCTGATTTTGTACTTGCAGATATGCTCCCGTCATTGACGGGGCGAGGATGAATGCGCTTGGAAATATAGGGCTGACGCGAAAAGCTGCGCGCTTGTGGCAGATAGGGAAGGGAGGTGAGCCCGCGCTTCTCTCCCATCCTTGAAAGCTGGTCGGCTTGCGGCAGATCGACCCCGGCTGCGAACCAGTCCGCGATCCTGTCGCCGCTGATCTTGGGGCTGTTTGCGTGGGTGTAATATTCTGCCCATGCCATCTGATGCAGGATGCCGGTCTGCTCGCTAGCCAAGAGCTGTTCAACGCGGTCCCATTGCTGCGCATCGATGCTGGCAAAGACATCGCGATAAAAGGCGCGTTGCTGAGCTGAAAGCGCGCTGAAATTGCTTGCAACGCCTGCAGAGGCTTGCGGCTGCTGGTAATGCGCGACCATGCTGCTCGATTGAGCAGTTGCGGTGGTGGAAACAAAGAGGCTTGCGGTAAATCCTGCGGCAATTGCGAAAGTGCGAATACCGTGTTTGACCAGAGTGTTAATCACAAATTCTCCGCTGACCATTCGATCCATCTCCGCCAAAACCGCGCCTTCAATCGCGGCATGGCCATCAGGCTGTCGAGCCCGTCTGTTGCTATGACGCGGCTTGGTAAATAGCTTAGGTTGATTTCCCGTAAAGACGCAGGCTCTTTCGGTGATTGGGTGCCGAGCAGCGGTAGAATGTTTGATCCCAGCGCCAGCACGGCTTTGGGTTGGACCAAAGCGATGTGATGCGCGGTAACCGCATCCATGCCGGCCGCTGCAAGTCCGGCTGTATCGGCCATCGGTGTATGCCGGGGAAGGGCAGATGCGAGATAGGCGTCACCCTCTCCAATTCCCATTGCGCGCAGTATTTGGGCGAGCAATTCACCTTGCGGCCCATCAAGCAATCTTCCGCGGTCGCGTTCTTCAGGATCGGTGACAAGCACCATCAGTTTTGCGCTGGCATTGCCGCGAGGAGGAACGCGTCCACGCGGACCAATCGCATCAAGGCCTGGCGCTTCCATCCAGAATGTGCGGAATTCCTCAAGGCTCGAAGGTTTGGATGGCCCGAGCAAATCCACCCGTTTGATAATTGGCTTGGATTGCTCAGGATCAGATTTTGGCGCTTGCTTTTGCTTTTGGACGTGCGGTGCATCGCCATTGATCCCCGTTTTCGCCTCCATATCAGCCGGATCCGCAAGCCAAGCCGTAGCGTCATCGGCGAAATCACAGTCCACACCAGCACCGCGCCACCAATCGAACGCGCTGTTCAAATCATCTGTGAAAGGGGCCTGTGAGATATCCATACTTTAGCTAGCAGGTCTTGACTGCACGATTCGCAGTAAGCAAGTGCAAAAAGCATATATTTGAACAACCGCCCCTGCGGCGCAGAAGTGGGATATTTGAGGATCATGACCGAGACACAGATCGAACGTGAATCGATGCTATGCGATGTGGTGATTGTTGGGGGTGGGCCATCGGGACTTTCATGCGCAATCCGTCTGAAACAGCTTAACGAAGAGCTGGAAGTTGTGGTGCTTGAAAAAGGGTCGGAAATCGGCGCGCACATCCTTTCAGGCGCAGTGGTCGATCCCAAGGCTTTGGAAGAGCTGATCCCCGATTGGCGCGAAAAAGACTGCCCAATGGCTGAGACGCCCGTAACCGATAACTGGCACTGGGTCTTGTCCAAGGGTGGCAAAACCTCGATCCCGCATTTCGTGATGCCGCCGCTGATGAGCAATTACGGCTGCTACACCGGATCGCTGGGCAATATGACGCGCTGGTTGGCTGAACAGGCCGAAGAGCTGGGCGTGATGGTGTTTCCCGGCTTTCCCGCATCCGAAGTTATGTTTGACGACAATGGCGCAGTCAAAGGCGTCATCACACAGGATATGGGCATTGCCGAGGATGGCGGCCAAAAAGGCGACTTTGCCCCCGGCATGGAGATCGAAGCGAAATACACTCTGTTTGCCGAAGGCGCGCGCGGCAGTCTGACCAAACAGATGAAAGCGAAATACGATCTTGAGGCGAATTGCGAGCCGCAGGTCTATGGCCTTGGTATCAAAGAGCTGTGGGATATTGATCCCAAGAAGCACAAGCCGGGCCGTGTCATTCACACGCAAGGTTGGCCTTTGTCGGAAAGCGGCACTTGGGGCGGTGGTTTCTTCTACCATCAGGCGAACAACCAGGTCGCCATCGGCTTTGTCACCGCGCTTGATTACCAAAACCCGTGGGTCTCCCCCTATCAGGAGTTTCAACGCTGGAAGCAGCACCCTGAAATCCGCGCCTATCTTGAAGGTGGCACTCGTGTCGCCTACGGTGCGCGCGTCATCAATGAAGGCGGCTGGCAATCTGTGCCCAAGCTTGCTTTCCCCGGCGGTGCACTGATCGGCTGTGCGGCAGGATTTGTGAACGTCCCGCGAATCAAAGGCAGCCACACGGCCATGAAGAGCGGAATGCTGTGCGCCGAGGCTATTGTCGCCGAGATTGAAGGCAACGAAAACCAGCCAGAGCTGCAAGGCTATGAACCTGCTGTCCGGTCAAGCTGGATCGCTGATGAGTTGAAGCTCGTCCAGAACGCAGAGCCCGCAGTTGCGAAATACGGCGAAGATATAGGCGCGGCGCTTGCCGGCGTTGATATGTGGATGCGCACGCTGAAAATCGGTCTGCCTATCACCATGAAGCACCATGCCGATTACAAGGCCACAGGCCGCGCGGACCTGTATCCCAAGATCGACTATCCCAAGCCCGATGGCGAAATCAGCTTCGATCGCCTGACCAATGTCGCCTATTCCTTCACCAATCACGCGGAAGACCAGCCGGTCCACTTGCAAGTGAAAGACTGGGATCTCCAGAAGGAAAGCGAATTCGAGGTTTATGGCGGCCCATCATCACGCTATTGCCCGGCAGGCGTTTACGAGTGGATCGAGGAGGAGGGCAAAGAGCCTAAATTCCAGATAAACTCGCAAAACTGCGTCCACTGCAAGACATGCGACATCAAGGACCCGAACCAGAATATCAACTGGGTGACGCCCGAGGGCGGCGGCGGGCCTAACTATCCGAATATGTGATGGGCGAAACCTATTCTGAAAGCGGAGCGAGCTTCGAACCGCTTTTTCTTGAGCATTTGATCTGGCTCCTGGGTCATCCGGGAACTTGGTTCACTTTGCTAGTGTGGGTTTTGTGTTTTGCAGGAGCGATCAAGCTTGGCGGTTTTATCAAGAGGCGCAAAGGGTCCGGTTGCTCTGCGGCATTTATCGCCGCTTCGCTGTGCCTTTTGATTGTTTATGGCTATGCGCTCAAACAGGCCTATGAGGTCTTTGTAAGGGGCGCACCGTTCAGCGATGCAATCCAATTGCTTAATTGGATTAACCCCGGCCTGAGCGCATTTGCTCTTGTCTCGCTAGTCTGGATAGCTGTCGACATGCTCAAACGCAAAAGGTCGTGAAAATCATTCGAAGCTTGACTGAAACCGCCTACGCCAAGATCAACCTTGCGCTGCATGTCCGCAGGCGGCGAGAGGATGGATATCACGAGCTTGAGACGTTGTTCGCCTTTGTCGATGCGGGCGATACGCTCAGCGCGCAGGTGTCCGCTCAAGACAAAGTCACCACCGTTGGAGAGTTTGCGACCGGAATCGAGAACCCGTTCGATAATCTGGTCGCCAAGGCTCTCGCTATCCTTCCGCGCGCCCAAGGCCTCAACATCACGCTTGAGAAGAACCTCCCCGTCGCCGCTGGCCTCGGCGGTGGCTCTGCGGATGCGGGCGCTGTCTTCCGGCTGGTTGAACGTCTCCACGGCCTCCCCGATGATTGGCAGAAGCGCGCGGCAAAACTCGGCGCAGATGTGCCGTGCTGTGTGCGCAGCGAAACCGTGATCGGGCGCGGCACAGGGGCCGAGCTTATGCCCATTGAAAGCGATCTGACAGGCACGCCCGTCCTGCTCGTCAATCCGCGCGTTCCCCTTTCAACAGCGCCGGTCTTCCAAGCATGGAATGGAATAGACGAAGGCGCTTTGCCCCAAGGTTCGGTTAGGGATATCGCGCTGTATGGCCACAATTCGCTCGAAAGCCCGGCTTCGGATCTTGTTGCAGAAATTGACGATGTGCTCGAACAATTGCGGGCAACCGATGCATGGGTCTCTCGCATGTCAGGATCAGGTGCAACATGCTTTGCGCTGTTCACCGATTGCGAGGCAAGGGACGATGCAGCTTCGGCAATCGAACGCAAGCGGCCAGATTGGTGGCAATTGGCGGGGAAATTGCGCTAAGACTCTGCGATGGATGAATTTTGCGCTTTCCGACAGATCGGCACGCCAAGCCCCGGAGGCTTGGTGTGCGTTTCCGACCACGCATCCAATTATGTCCCCGATGATGTGCCGTTGGGCATCGCGCCTGAGCTTTTGAGCAAGCACATCGCGGTCGATATCGGTGTAGAGGGCATTGCAGAGCGCATGGCGCGCCGCCACGCCATCCCGGCGCATCTCGCATGCCAAAGCCGATTGGTAATCGATCTTCACCGCGAAGAAGGTCATCCCGGCCTTATTCCGGAGGAAAGCGATGGGCACCTCATTCCCGGCAATATCGGCGCGGACAGGGAAGGGCGGATTGCGCGGTTCTACAAACCCTATCACGATGCATTGGCTGCGTGGCTTGATGCAGCGCAACCGAGCCTGATCCTGTCGCTCCATTCCTTCACGCCCAACCTTGAAACCAGCGATAAAGACCGCCCTTGGGAAGTCGCGCTGCTCTATAACGAAGATGATCGCGCCGCGCGCCATGCCATCCGATTGTTCAGCGAATTCGGTCTGAATGTCGGCGATAATCAGCCTTATTCGGGCCGCGAGCTTAACGCGACGATGAACCGCCATGCCGAAGCGCATGGACGCCCCTATTGCGCGATTGAAATCCGGCAGGATTTAATAGGCACAAGAGCAGAGCAGTCACGATGGGCAGCAATGGTCGCAGATGTAGCGGGAAGGGTTGCGCTGGCGCTCGACTAGAGGCAGTGGGCGTTTCACAAATTCGAAGCGAAGAGAAACAAAATGTCGTTCGACAAATCCAAATTGCCATCGCGCCACGTCTCTGTCGGGCCGGAGCGCGCGCCGCATCGCTCCTATTACTATGCGATGGGGATGACCGAAGAGGATATTGCAAAACCCTTCGTCGCGGTGGCGAGCGCTGGCAATGATTCCGCACCGTGTAACACCACGCTCGATCCTCAGGCTGATATCTGCCGCGAAGGCGTGATTGCAGGTGGAGGTACGCCGCGCCGGTTTAACACGATCACGGTTACAGATGGCATTGCTATGGGTCACCAAGGCATGAAAAGCTCGCTTATCAGCCGCGAAGTGATTGCGGACAGTGTGGAGCTTTCGGTGCGCGGGCATTGCTATGATGCGCTGGTTGGTTTTGCGGGCTGCGATAAAAGCCTTCCCGGCATGATGATGTCGATGCTTCGGCTCAATGTGCCGAGCATCTTTGTGTATGGCGGATCAATCCTGCCCGGGGTTTATAAGGGCGAGGATGTCACCGTTGTCGATGTGTTCGAGGCTGTCGGCCAATACGCGGCAGGCAATTGCCCATTGCAAGAATTGATCGCGCTTGAAAAAGTCGCTTGCCCCGGACACGGCGCGTGTGGCGGTCAGTTTACAGCGAACACAATGGCATGCGTTGGTGAGGCGATTGGATTGTCACTGCCAAACAGCAACATGTCACCCGCTCCTTACAAATCGCGTGAAGAAATCGCGCGCGCTGCAGGCGCTCAGGTGATGGAGCTTTTGAAGATCAATCTTCGCCCCCGTGATATCTGCACAAAAGCGGCTTTCGAAAACGCCGCGCGCGTGGTGGCTGCGACAGGTGGTTCGACCAATGCCGCGCTCCATCTGCCCGCCATGGCGAGCGAGGCGGGGATCGATTTCGACCTGTTTGATGTGGCCGAAATCTTCAAGTCGACGCCGTATATTGCTGACCTTAAGCCGGGTGGCAAATACGTTGCCAAGGACATGCACGAGGCGGGCGGCGTCTATATGGGCATGAAAACCCTGCTTGATGGCGGCTTCCTTGATCCTTCACCGATGACAGTCACGGGCAAAACGCTTGGCGAAAATATCGAAGAGATCACGTGGAATCCCGATCAAAAGGTGTTTTATGATGTGAAAGCGCCGATTACTCCCACAGGCGGCGTAGTCGGTCTTAGAGGCTCGCTTGCACCTGATGGCGCCATTGTGAAGGTGGCGGGCATGGAGCGGCTGCAATTCACTGGTCCTGCGCGCGTATTCGATTGCGAGGAAGACGCCTTTTCCGCTGTCGAGAAACGCGACATTGCCGAAGGCTGTGTTGTCGTTATCCGTTACGAAGGACCCAAAGGCGGGCCCGGCATGCGCGAAATGCTGTCTACCACTGCAGCGCTTTACGGACAGGGCATGGGCGAGAAAGTGGCGCTTATCACCGATGGCAGGTTCTCCGGTGCAACACGCGGTTTCTGCATTGGTCATGTGGGACCTGAGGCGGCCGATTGTGGCCCGATTGCTCTGGTGGAAGATGGCGACACAATCAGCATCGATGCCGAAGCGGGTACTATTGATCTTGAAGTAGACGAGGCCATACTGGCTGACCGGCGGGCCAAATGGCAGCCGCGAACGAATGACTACCAATCTGGCGCCTTGTGGCGATACTCCCAGAATGTCGGAAAGGCGCGCTTCGGCGCGCTCACTCATCCCGGAGCGACGAGCGAAACCCATGTCTTTGCGGATATTTAGCGCGCTTGGCCTTGCACCCGCGTTAGCGGCTTGCGGCAGCGGCGATGTAAGCCCTGATCCGGTCGGCGACAGTGTAACTTGCGCAATTGGCGAAGGTGTCGAAATGTCAGATGTCTGCACGCTGGAACGTGTGGCAGGCGATGGATCGGCGACGTTTCTCATCCATCATCCTGATGGCGGATTTCGGCGTGTGTCGCTTGATCCTGAAACGCAAGAGCTTGGTGTCGTTGACGGCGCGGATAGCTTGCGCATTACCAATAGCAGCGATGACATGACCGAATTTTCGATCGGTATTGATCGTTACCGCGTCGAAAATGCGGTTCTGCTTAGGGCGGATCCTGCCCAGTAGGGGAACCACATTGAGCGCGCAGCAAGTCTTGACCGCCGATCAGATGCGCGCTGCTGAACAGTCTTTGTTCGATAGTGGGATCAGTGTTTGCGAATTGATGGAAACTGCCGCCGGCGGCGCTGCCGAATGGGTGCGCAGGATTGCAGCGGGTCGCTCGGTCACTGTGCTTTGCGGACCGGGAAATAATGGCGGCGATGGTTATGTTATTGCGCGCCGATTGAAAGAGGCCGGAAACGCCGTTCAGGTCGTTGCGCCGATGGACCCTAAAACCGACGCGGCAAAGACGGCTCGCTCGCTATGGGGATCAGCTGTTCAAACTTCGGGAAGCAATGCTGAAGGAGAGGTTTGGGTTGATTGCCTGTTCGGGACGGGCCTTACTCGGCCTTTGGAAGCCGAGCACGCCCTTTTGCTGCGCGATCTGGCTGAACGCCATGCGATCCGAATTGCGGTCGATGTGCCTTCTGGTGTTGATAGCGATACAGGCGCACTGCTCAATGACCGCTTGCCCGATTACACCGCAACGCTTGGCTTGGGCGCTTGGAAGTTTGCCCATTGGTCGCTTCCAGCACGCGAGAAAATGGGTGCCAAGAAGCTTGTCATAATCGGGATCAAATCAGTCCCCTCAGCTGCAAAGCTCATCACAAAGCCGGCTCTGCGTGCGCCTGCGATTGACAGCCATAAATATCGCCGCGGAATGGTCGCAGTCGTTGGCGGAGATATGCATGGCGCTGCAATTCTCGCCTCGAAAGCGGCCATGCGGGCGGGGGCAGGCTATGTGAAGCTTATCGCTCACGATGCAAATGGCGCGCCGCCCGATTGCGTTATAGACCCTTCACCTGTCGAAGTTGCTTTGGACGATGAAAGGATCAATGCAGTCCTTATAGGTCCGGGGCTGGCGCAGCATGAAGGGGCGATAAAGGCACTGGAAGCGGCGCTTAGATGCAAAGGCGGCATTGTGCTAGATGCAGACGCCTTGCGCCTTGTGGGTCCCCATATGCTTGATAAAGGCAAGCCGATCATCGCCACCCCGCATGATGGAGAGCTGGATGCGCTTTGTAAGAGCTTTTCGGTCGTGACAAAGGGCAGGCTGAACCGCGCAAAAGCCCTCGCAGCGACAAGCGCAATGGTGATCCTTGCCAAAGGGCCTGATACAATCATCGCCGCGCCAGATGGACGAATTGCGCTTGTACCGCCTGCATCCAGCTGGCTGTCGATTGCGGGCACGGGCGATGTCCTTGCCGGAATTGCTGCGAGCCGATTGGCGACTGGACTTGATCCGTTCACGGCAGCCTGTGAAGCAGTGTGGCTTCATGGCGAAGCAGCTCGGCAATGCGGCGCATTCTTCACCGCATCCGATCTCGCCCATGCTGTGAGTGGTGCGGCGAGGAATTGCTTATGAGCGAAACCGAAACAATATCCCGCATCGCGGCAAAAGGAGATGGCGTTACCCAAAGCGGCCGCCATATGCCCGGCGGTTTGCCAGGCGATGTCATTGATGCGAGCGGGACGATCCTGGAATACGGACCTTATCATCAAGAACCGCCATGCCGTCACTTTGGCACTTGCGGAGGGTGCCAATTGCAGCATGCAGATGATGCGGCTCTGAAAACCTTTGTACGCGACCGCGTCATCAATGCAGCTTTAGGACAAGGGCTTTCGATAGGTGAGGAATTGTCCACTCATCTTTCACCGCCTCAAGCTCGGCGCAGAGCCACCTTACACGCGGTTCGCACGCAGAAGAGTGCCGCAATCGGTTTTCGTGAGAGTGGATCGCACAAGGTCGTTGATTGCCGCGAATGCCCTGTTCTTTATCCCGATCTGGCAGCGCTCATCGGACCCTTGCGAGCACTCATGGCGGAACATGGCCCAAAGGGCGCAGTCGATATCCAGATGTCGCTTTGCGATCAGGGGGTTGATATTGGATTGGCGAACTTTCCGCTGGAAGGCCTTGCAGCGATCGAAGCGTTGTCAGACTTTGCCCGCGAGCATGGTTTGGCACGGGTAACAATGGATCACGGCTTTGGCGCGGAGACTCAGTGGGAACCCGATCCTGTGACAGTCACACTGGGCGGCGTTGCGGTCCCCATGCCACCGGGAGCGTTTCTGCAAGCGACCAAGGATGCAGAAGCCCAAATGATCGCGGACGCGCAGGAATTTCTGAGCGAGGCAAAACGGGTTGCTGACCTTTTCTCTGGGCTGGGCACGTTTGCGCTTGGTCTTAAGGATGGACGCAAGGTTCTTGCCGCCGAAGCAGACCGTGCTGCTCACCTTGCCTTGAAATCGGTTTCCGCTCGCGCTGGCGGGAATGTTTATCCGATCCACCGAGATCTGTTTCGCAATCCGGTGGAGGCCGATGAGGTAAGCAAGTTTGATGCGGTCCTTCTTGATCCCCCGCGCGCCGGCGCAAAAGCACAGGTCAGCCAGATTGCAGAGAGTACATGCTCCAAGGTCGTTTACGTAAGCTGCAATCCCTCAAGCTGGGCGCGTGATGCTGCAACACTGGCGCAAAGAGGTTTTGCGCTAACGAGATTGCGTCCTGTGGGGCAGTTCAGATGGTCTACCCATGTGGAACTGGTCAGCCTTTTCGAGCGTGCATAGCGTCCTGGTTAGCGCCTTAAAGCCGTTAGAACTTGAGCTAGCAGCCATTCCCGGTGCTCCGGCGCGACAAAAGCATGGCCCGCACCTTGGCATTTCGCGTAATGATGACCTGCAAGTCTGGGGTCTTGTTTATCCCAGATCTCCTCAAAAACCTGTGCTGTGCGATCTGCTCCAGCAAGTAGGAAATCGACCGCTCCATTAAACTTGGCCAATCCTTCGCTGATTTCCTTGGCTAGGTCGGAAGCAGAAGGAGATGTGGCCGCCGACTTGACCAGACCGCGTGCGAGCTTTTTCAAATCAACTCCGCCTCTAAGCAAGCGCACGATTTCAGCAGGATTTTTGAGCTTTTCAGCATAGCGCGCACGAATGGCAGAGGCAGGCGGGGTGGAATCGGGTGTGTCTGCACCCTTGTCGTCAATCGTCCATGGGTTTGATAATATGAGCCCGTCAAAGCCCTCTCCCGACATCAGCATCAAAGCGGATGCTGCATCGCAATTGCCAAACCCAAACACCCGCTCCACCTGCGGCGCGATGGCGCGAAAGGCATGGCACGCAGCTTTGATGTCGCCTGCGCTAGATCGGAAACCACGATTTTCACCTTCGCTATCTCCGATGCCGCGCCGATCAAAGCGGAACACAGGAAATCCTGCTTTTGCGACTTCAATGGCCAACCGAGATTGCCCTGAAAAGGCGCCGGATCGTATCTCATTGCCGCCGCTAACGATCAAAAGCCCAGTGGTGCCCGGTGCTGTATCAAGGCTGCCAGCGCATTTGAGGCTGCCACAACCAAAATCGAGAGCAAGCCTGCTCATGCTTCGCTCGCTTCGGGAGGGGCGAGCGATGCAGAGATCACCTTGGCGATGCGCGCCGCTTGATCGGCGTTCTCATCGGGCTCTGCACGAAGCCAGAGTCCCGGGCTGCCTAATTCCTGCTGAGTGATTTCGCGCATTTGCGGGCTGGACCTCACATCCGCGTCCTCAAGCTCGCGGAACAATTGAGCCCCAATACCCCATCCGGACAGGCAAATGCCTTGACTGCGCGCGATATCGGTCATTTGTTCACTAGTGAGATCAATTCCTGCTTCGCGATTTGAAATCCCTTGCGCGCGCATCATGCCTCGGATCAGTTTTGAGCCCGATTGTGGTGCGTAGAGCCAGCCGGTGGCATTCCTCGGCACAAGTAGCGCCCCGCTGCGCACTGCAAGGATTTGGCGTGCCTGAACATGTCGTACAGCCTCTGCCACCATCGCGCGCCAGCCGGCCAGAGATTGCCCGCGCAAAGGTTGTGTGCTTTCGTTCAAACCGGGCAGATCAGGCAAATGTGCGGTCACCCCGGACGCCTCTAATGCGCGCATCACCAGCAACAATTGCCGGCGCATCAAATTATGTTCGCCAAAAAGAGGCGGTATGATGAGCAGGGTGGCTTTGCCGGCGTCCCCGATAGTTACCAGCAATTCATCACAGATTGCGCCGTCATTGAGCGGGCAAGGCCAGGTGGCAATCACGAGTAGGGCTCAGGCCTCGACCAGCTTTGCCTGTGCAAATTCAAGAAGGCCGCCAAATGTTTCGAGCATTTCGCCATCCACATCATCGTCTTCGATAATAAATCCCAAACGATCTTCCATTTCTGTGAGCAAGCCTGCAACAGCCATAGAATCCAGTTCGGGTAGGTGCCCGAAAAGACCGGTCTCCGGAGTGAACTCTGCAACCGCTTCGGTATCAAGTCCCAACACATCGGCGATAATCGATTTCAGCTCGCTCTCGATCGTCGCGAAATCTGCTTCCGCCTCTGTTGCTTTATGCTCATCATTGTGAGCGGGCTGAGTGCTCATGAAAAGTTGATCCCCTCTCGCGGCGTGCATGCTATCGTGTCCTACAGAATTTCGCTAGCAATGCTTCTCAAAAAATGTGGCGCGCCTTTAACCACACCACGGTCTCGGTGCAAGCATGGGGATATGAGTGTCCCTCAGGCGGTTAAGGGCAAGCTTTGCCAAATCTGTCCAGGCAGCTGGTCGTTTCGTATCAAGGCAGTCAATCCGATAGCGGGGGCGAACTTCGCCCATCCAGTCTGCCTTGTATGGCTGATCGCCTGTCCCAAAATCGACAAGGTTTATGTGATCATGATCTATTACGTGCTCGAACATGGCAGCTGAAAGTGTTGTTCCAGCTGACAATTTCCGGTGCTCTTCGAAGTGGGCAAGCTTGTGAATGTACGCGCATCCATTCTCAACGGTCCAAAATTGTGCGGCGATGGGTTGGTCATCGTGCAACGCAATGCCTAACCTCAACCTGCCTGCTTTCCCTTCTGCTTCGGCAAAGGCGCGAAGCATTGCTGGGTGATCTTCTTCAGGCTTCCAACTTGCTGTGTAAATTCGCTCATATTCCTCCCAGACCTCTGCATTAAAGCTTGTCAGGATGCGCGTAGCCACTTTCTTGCCTTTGCGCTTGAGCGTTGTTCGCAAGGGTCCGGGGCGCTCAGCCCAATATTGAGAAAACGTCTTGCCGCCCAAATGAATCACGTGATTGATATCGCATTGCGATACTTCAACCCGCCAGCCCGCATCAGCAAAGGCGCGCGCGATTTTATCTGCCGAACCACACTCGTTGGGAACTGGTTCCAGAGTGACGCGATGAGCGCGTGATTTCAGGTCTTTCGCGATTTCAGAAATCAATGCATCACCTGCGGCATTTCGGGGTGCAAGGGGCCTCCATGTGAACGCATACCAATTGCGCATCGGAGCAATGCGGCCGCTATCTTGCAAGAGCGCCAAAACGGCGCAGTCGCCTGCCTGCTCGGCACACGCATAAAGCGGTTTCAGCCCCGTTTGCTCAAGCTCGATGAACCAATCGGGCCGGTCAAATGGGGCGCTTTTGTGCAGCTGCACGGCCGCTTGCCAATCAAACTTGGCTTGCACATCCTTAACGCTATCGTGATAGCTGATTTTGATCACAAAGCGCCCTAGCTCCCTTTTTTGACATTTCACGCAAAGCAATCATGGCAAACCACTCTGAAATCGAGACTACCAAACCTCGTCCCATAGATCACCTTGCCGAATTGGCGAGTGAACGAGGGCACGAGGCGCGGCCTGCTTTGGTCTTGCGCGACCGAGTGTTTACCCATGAAGAGTTAAAGCTGCGTGTGGCCGAGCTTGCCGCTTGGCTCCAGCAAAAAGCGCCTGACAAGGGAAGCAGGGTTAGCAGTTGGGCCGCTAAGGGGGAGCTGACCGCACTTCTTCCCCTGGCTGCGGCACGGGCTGGACTGGTGCACGTGCCTATCAATCCGCTCCTGAAGCGAGCTCAGGCCGCACATATTTTGAGCGATAGCGGCGCTGTAATGCTGATCGCGACGCCTGCGCGGCTAAAGTCGCTTGAGGATGGAGATCTGCCATGTGAATGCACAGCAATCGCCGAACAGGATGCGCTAGACGAGGCGAGCGCGTTGGGCGGCTCGCTTGGACCTTCGAAAGCGGATCCTGATGATCTGGTGGCGATCCTTTATACGAGCGGCTCCACCGGACGGCCTAAAGGTGTGATGCTCAGCCATGCCAATTTATGGCTCGGCGCGGTTAGCGTTGCTCATTACCTCAATGTCGCAAGTGATGACGTAACCTTGGGCGTACTGCCGTTCTCATTTGATTATGGGCAGAATCAGCTGCTCTCGACATGGTACGCAGGCGGGAGTTTAGTGCCGCTTGATTTCCTCTTTGCGCGCGATGTGGCGAAGGCTTGCGCCAAGCATGGCGTGACCACGCTTGCAGCGGTCCCACCGCTTTGGGTGCAGCTCACCGAGATTGAGTGGCCATCCGAAGCAATCGCATCCATGCGGCGGATGACCAATAGCGGCGGCGCGTTGACGCGTGAGTTGGTTGATAATCTGACGGGGATATTTCCCGATGCCGACCTCTATCCTATGTACGGCTTAACCGAAGCATTTCGCTCGACTTTTCTTGATCCGGAACTTGTCAAAAAAAATCCAACTTCAATGGGTAAGGCCATCCCGTTTGCAGAAATTATGGTGATTGATGACAGCGGCAATGTGGCAAAGCCGGGTGAGGAAGGCGAACTTGTGCATTGCGGACCACTTGTCGCGCAAGGATATTGGCAGGATCCAGAACGCACGGCGGAGCGATTTCGGCCAGCTCCGGCGGGATCGCGCTATGGAGGGACAGCGGTATGGTCAGGGGATACAGTGATGCGCGATGAAACTGGATTGCTGCACTTTGTGGGTCGCAGGGATGCAATGATCAAAAGCGCCGGCAATCGCATCAGTCCGCAGGAGATTGAGGAAGTTGCGATAGCGAATGACCTTGTTCAAGAGGCCGTTGCTTTAGGGCTTGCTGATCCAGCATTAGGCCATGCAGTCCATCTTGTTGTGCGAGGTAAAGCCGATGAAAAAGAGCGCGAAACCTTTCGTAAGGCCCTGTTTCAGGAATTGCCTAATTTCATGCATCCCAAAATGATCCACTGGCGCGAAACCCTGCCACTTAATCCCAATGGCAAGATTGATCGCACAAGTATCCTGCGCGAACTCACTGAACAAAAGGCGACGTCATGAAGCCGGTTGGACCCATTCCAGAAGGCTATGAGGCGCGTGACGGTGAACTGGTTATCAGCGGCCGAAAGGCAAGCGATCTTGTTGCAGTGGCAGGGCGCACGCCCTTGTTTGTGTATTCGCGGGAGCTGTTGACTCGGCGCATTGCGCAATTGCGTGCCAGTATCCCTGAACGGATTGGAATCAATTACGCAATCAAAGCCAATCCAATGGCTGATGTGATCGTACACTTGGATCCTTTGGTAGATGGTTTCGATATTGCGTCGTCGGGCGAATTAGCCATAACTCAAAACCTTGCCATTGATCCGGCGCGCGTCAGCTTTGCCGGGCCGGGGAAACGCGATGACGAATTGGAAGCTGCCATCATCGCAGGCGCAACGCTAAATTGCGAATCGGAGGGTGAGGCAAGCCGCACTCTTGCCATTGGCCAGAGGCTTGGAAAAGCCCCGCGTATGGCCCTGCGCGTCAATCCCGATTTTGAGCTCAAAGGTTCGGGCATGAAGATGGGCGGCGGCGCGAAGCCATTTGGCATAGATGCGGACAAAGTGCCTGGCCTGGCGCAGCACATTATTTCTCACGGCGCTGAATGGCGCGGATTGCATATCTTTACTGGCAGCCAGGCGTTGAGCGCTGAAGCGATAATAGATGCGCAGCTAAATGTTCTTCAGTTAGCTGCGCAACTAGCTGATGAGATTGGAGAAAGCCTGCCAAAGCTCAATATGGGTGGGGGGTTTGGAATACCCTACTTCCCCAAAGAACAGGCGCTCAACCTTGGCGCGGTTGGCGACGCGCTTAAAGAGCAAATTACCAATTTGCCCGCCAATTTGGAAAAAACCGAATTGTGCTTGGAACTGGGCCGGTACATCGTTGGCGAAGCTGGGGTATATCTTTGCCGCGTGATTGATAGAAAAGTCAGTCATGGTGTGACCTATTTGGTAACTGATGGTGGTTTGCATCACCAATTGGCTGCGTCAGGCAATTTCGGCACTGTCGTAAAACGCAATTATCCCGTCGCAATCGCCTCCCGTTTTGCCGCAGATCCGGTTGAAGTGGTTAACGTTGTCGGGTGTCTTTGCACACCGCTTGATCGATTAGCCGATCAGGCAAACCTTCCTACCGCTAACGTGGGAGATCTTGTGGCGGTGTTTTGTGCAGGCGCTTACGGTGCAAGTGCCAGTCCTGCGGCGTTTTTAGGCCATGGTCCGGCTGCTGAAATGTTAGTGTGATCTGCCTGCGAGTTAAGCTGTGTTAAGTTCGGTTGTAGCACTGTCCCAATCCGGGATAATCTCGCCTTAGGTCCATATCACTAACTGTATGTTCACCATTTTCAGCCATTAAGGTTCACGAGACTTGGTGGAATAGGTGTAGCAGGTCGCTCCTGCACAATGCATCTGTCCCGCTGGCGCCACGCTAAGGATACGTATCGATGTTCAAAATTAAATCAATTCAGCGTCTTACAGGCGTTGCCTCCGCGGGCCTCTGCATGGCGGCTTGTACGGCGACCGGGCCAGAATTGCCGCCAGCGACCTATACCAGCGATGCAATTGCGCCGAGCGAGGAATATCGCATTGGTGCGCTTGATGAAATTACGATCCATGTTTGGCGCAATCCTGAGCTCAGCGCAGAAAATGTTCGGGTTCGGCCTGACGGCCGGCTGACTATTCCGCTGGTGCAGGATATTCCGGCTGTCGGAAAGACAGCGACCGAGCTGCAAACGTATATCGCTGAGCAGCTGGCCGAATATATCGAACAACCAATTGTCTCGGTGATTGTAAACACGCCTGAGGGCACTTACGATCAGCGCGTGAAGGTTGTAGGTTCAACCGAACAACCCGCATCTTTGCCTTATCAGGCGAACATGACGGTCCTCGATGCCATGATTGCAGTGGGCGGTCTGAGCGAGTTTGCAGCCGGCAATCGCGCGAAATTGATCCGTCTCAACCGTGAAAACGGCACTCAGGAAGAGTATCGTCTGCGTTTGTCGGATTTGCTCAAGCGCGGCGACAGCACGGCTAATGTCCTACTTAAGCCCGGTGACACAATCATTATTCCGGAGAGCCGCTTCTAAAGGCGTTCCTATCTGATGAACGAGCTTATCGAAGAACTGCGCGCAGCGCTTCATTCTGTCTGGCAGCGCCGCTGGTTGGCGCTGGCTGTCGCATGGGGTGTGTGTCTGCTTGGATGGATGGTGATCGCTCTGATCCCCAATTCCTATGAAGCGAAAGCCAGCATATACGTCGATGTGGAAGATGTCTTGTCGGAGCAGATGGGCATTTCCAGCGATGGGCAAGAGGAAATTCAGCGAGTTCGCCAAACACTGGTGAGCTCTGTGAACCTGCGAAAAGTTATCTCTTCAACCGAGCTTGGCAAAGAGATCACCACAGACAAGGAGATGGAGGCCGCAATTGAGGAGCTTCGCCCCAATGTCGAGGTGCGCAGTGAACAGGACAGCCTCTTCTCGATTGTTGCGACCATTGGCGAGGGCAATCTGAGCGATGCCGAAAACGCTGTTGTTGCGCGTAATGTGGTTCAAAAGCTGCTCGATATCTTCCGTGAGGAACACATTGTCGGCAACCGCGCTGGTATCAGCCAAGGCGTTGCGAAACTTAACGAGCAACTGGAAGAGCGCAAAGTTGAGTTGGAAGCTGCCGAAGAACGCCGCCTCGCGTTTGAAGCGCAATATCCGGAATTGGTTGGCGGATCAGAGACGCTTTCTTCAAAAATCCAGCAATCGCGCACTGAACTGCGTGAGATTGAAGCGGATTTGGCTGCTGCCGAAAGCGCTTTGGGAGCGATCAACGGACAAATTGGGTCTACACCGCGAACAATTGTCGGTGGGCCCAATGCGAGCGGACCGCAGGCAGCCTTGGCGCAGGCTCAGACACAGCTTGCCACGCTAAGGGCACGCGGACTGAAAGACACTCATCCGGATATAACTTCTGCTCTGCGGCAGATTGAACTTCTCAAAGGCCAGGTCGCTGCTTCCGATGGTAATTCAGGCGGAGCGATCAATCCGACTTACTCATCGCTTGTCGCAATTCGTGCGGATCGCCAAGCCGCGGTAGAATCGGCTCAGGCACGCCGCGCTGCTGTGCAATCTCAGATAGCGTCATTGATGGCGAGCCAGGCATCGGAGCCTTCCGTTGCAGCCGAAGCCAATCGCATCAGCCGCGATTACGAGGTTCTGCGCAAGAATTACGAAGACCTTCTCCAAGATCGCGAAGATCTGCGCACACGCGGTGATGTGGAAGATCAGACCAGTCAGTTTCGTTTTACAGTCACCGACCCTCCGGTTGTCCCGCAAAAGCCAATCGCTCCCAATCGCCCACTTTTGCTATTGGGAATGCTGATAGTTGGCGCGGGTGCAGGAGCCGGTGTCGCTTGGGTTATGGGGCAGTTGCGCTCTGGTTTTGCTACCCCGCAAAAGCTTGAACGAGCACTGGACCTGCCTGTGATCGGCTCGATCTCTTTAAACCGGTCTAATGTGGATCGCGGTCTTGAACGTCGTCGGCTGAAGCAATTCGCAGGTGCATGTGCTGGCCTGGTTGGTGTGTTTTTGATTCTGCTCGTGATCGAAATGATCTCGGTTGCATCAGTGGCTTGAGGATCGGAACATGAGCGAACATAGTAAAATAGAAAAGTCTGGCAGTAAAAAGCCATCTTTGCTCGAGCGAGCTAATGCTCGGTTTGGTCTCGACCAAGCGGATTCTGTCAAAGTTCCGGAAAATTTGCCTGAGGGCCAACCTCGGAAAACTGCCGCTCCGCCTGCTCCAGCGTCAGAGGCTATTTCACCTTCGAAGCAACCAGCTTCAGCGATTTCAGAGCCTGAACGACGCGTCGCGCTTACTGGTCCTGCTTGCACTGTAGATCGCTCACAATTGCGCAGCGAAGGTTTGATCGTTCCTGAAGATCAGGTCACAGGCCTTTTGGAAGAATTCCGCATCGTCAAACGCGAACTGATTGCTGATGCGCGGGCTCTTAAAGACAAGCGGTCTCGCCGCATCCTCATTTCGTCCCCGCATCCAGGCGAGGGTAAAACATACTGTGCGGTCAACCTGGCGATTGCTTTGGCAGCTGAAAGCGATGTTGAAGTGTTGCTGGTGGATGCTGATACCATGAGCCCATCCATCGCGGAACGACTTGGGATCGCTGAGCAGGAAGGCGAGGGACAAGGTCTGATGGACGCGATCGCCGACGAGAATGTCAAAGTCGAAACCCTTGCACGCAAAACCGATATCGATCGTCTGTTCGTATTGCTGGCGGGCACCAGCAGTGCACGGGATTCTGAACTTCTTGCAAGCGCGCGCACTGCCGAGGTTCTCGACACGCTCACAGCAGGTGCGCCTGACCGTTATGTCATATTCGACACGCCGCCTGCTCTGGCCGCTTCACCTGCTGCCGAATTGGCTGCGCATGTGGGACAAACAGTTTTAATCGTGCGCGCTGGCGAAACCGCACGAGCCGCTTTGGAAGATGCGCAGCAATTGCTGTCAGCATGTCCTGATATCAAGCTGCTTCTGAATGCAGCGCAATTCAGTCCGTCTGGCCGCCGTTTTGGCGACTATGGCGAGAGAGGGGACTAATCATGTCCAAGATGCCGATGTTAAAGGCTGGATGCCTTGCAGTCTGCGGGATCCCCGCATTACGCCGCGCAAGTCTCGCACTTGGCGTAATGAGCGCTGCTGCGATGGGACTTTGCGGTCCTGCGAATGCGCAGGCACAAGGGCAGAGCCAGCAGAACGACCGCCGCGCGGTCAATGTGCAGCCCTATATCGAAGTGAGTCAGGTTTTGACCGCAGAACTCTCTCCGGGCGATGATGTGCTGACCTTCACTCAGATTGCTGCGGGTGTCGATGTCAATGCACAGGGCCGCAATAGCGGGGGGTCTGTCTCGGTTCGTTATGAACGCAACATCACCTATGGTGACAATCAGGTCGATACCGACCGGGTCACTGGCATTGCGCGCGGTTACATCGCGTTCGATCAGTCAGTGCAGTTCGATGCCGGTGCTTTGGCGAGCACGACACGGATCGACGGGGGCGGCGGGTTCTCTGCCAATCCATTGGCGCAAGCCGACGACGCGACAAGTCAAATCTACAGCGTTTTTGCAGGACCTAGTCTCAATCGACGTGTTGGGGTTGTTGATGTGTCCGGCTTTACCCGTCTTGGATACAACCGTTTCGAAAGCAACCGCGCGATCGCTGATGCAGCTGGCGATCCGATTGATCTGTTCGAAGATAGCACTACGCTCAACAGCCAGCTTAGCGCGTCCACCCGTCCAGGCGATTTTCTTCCAGTAGGTGTGGGCGTCGCTGTTGGTGCATTTCAGGAAGATATCTCCAACCTAGACCAACGCGTGCGCGATGTTTACGCGCGCGCTAATGTAACAGTCCCTTTAACACCCAGCTTTGCGATCACGGGCGGCATTGGCTATGAAGATGTAGAAGTATCGAGCCGAGATGCGCTGCGCGATGTGAACGGCGATCCTGTGATCGATAATACGGGCCGGTTTGTCACCGATGAAAGCGGCCCGCGTATCATCGCATTCGAGGTTGATGGCCTGTTGTGGGATGTGGGTGTATTGTGGCGCCCCAGTTCGCGCACTTCGCTCGCCGCAAGCGTTGGCCAACGCTATGGCTCAACCACTTACTACGGCAATTTCACCTATTCTCCGGATGCTCGCAGTTCCTTGAGCGTCAATGTGTATGACGCGGTCAGCGGATTTGGCGGCGGGCTCAACAATGGCCTTGCGGGTCTTTCCAACGACTTTAGCGCGATCCGCAATCCGGTCACCGGCAACTTTGGCGGTCTTGTGACTGGTGCTGGCGGACCCGGAACTGTCGGCGCAATTGGCTCAATCCGCTCAGCTGCGTTCAGAGGTCGCGGAGTAAATGCCAGCTATCAACGCCAGATTGGTCGTTGGAATACAGGTCTTGCCGTTGGCTATGACAACCGTAAGTTTATCGGCGCGCCGGGCACAGTTCTGGAATCGCTCGATGGTGTGACCGATGAGAGCTACTATGCGCTTGCATCAGCCAATCGCCAACTGGGTGATAGCGGTCAATTGATCGCCAATGCATATTATAACCGCTTTGAGAGCGGCACAAATAGTGGCGACGTCAATGCGGCGGGGGCTTCAGTGGGATATACAAGGTTTATAACCTCCAAGCTTTCGGCACGCGGCGCAGTTGCTCTAGACTACATCGACAGCGAGTTTGCGGCTGATGATTTGATCTTCGCCTCCGCTCTGCTCGGTTTGCGTTACGATTTCTGAGGTAGGGGGCCTAAACCGCTATGTATGATCAGTATTATGGCTTCAGCGGCCGCCCGTTTCAGCTGACGCCCGATCCGAATTTCTATTTTGAAAGCGCCACGCACAAAAAGGCGATGTCTTATCTCGGCTATGGGATGAACCAGGCCGAAGGCTTCATTGTTATCACCGGTGAGGTGGGCGCAGGTAAATCTACATTGGTGGCGCATCTCATGGAGCGTGTTGATCGCAATGCGCTTAACGTCGCGCAGGTCGTCACCAGCGCTTTGGACGGTGAAGAGATCATTCACGTAGTTGCGCAAGCCTTTGGTCTGGAAGTGGCTGGCCATGATAAGGCAGGTGCCTTGGGCGCGCTTGAGCGCATGCTTCAGGACGAAGCGCGCGCAGGGCGGCGCTGTCTTCTCATTGTGGATGAATGCCAAAACCTTGATCTTGAAGCTTTGGAAGAGCTGCGAATGCTATCCAATTTTCAGCTTGGTGCACATCCGCTTTTGCAAAGCTTGCTGCTTGGTCAGCCTGAGTTTCGCAAGACTTTGGCGCACCATCCCAGTCTTGATCAATTACGGCAGCGTATAATCGCCTCGCATCATCTTGAAGCGCTGGATGAAGATGAGGTGGAAGGCTATATTACGCACCGGATGAAGCGCGTGGGTTGGGGCGGTCGCCCCGCGCTTGAAGAAGGTTTGCTGCCCGCATTGTTCGTGGCCACCGATGGCATTCCGCGCAGGGTTAACATGGTGATGAACCGTCTGCTATTGTTGGGTGCGATTGAGACCGAAGATTGCCTGACTTCAGCGATGCTGGAATCAGTTATTGAAGAAATGGCGGGTGATGTCGAGGGGGGGCTGGAACCACCTGAGCCGGCAATTGAGCTTACGGGCGAAATGTCATTGCCGAAAGAGATTGGCGAGGGCGCCTTGGCTCAACCTAATGTGCCAGCAGCTGAAGTGGCAGCTTTGCTTGCGGAGCGCGATGCGCGCACTGCCAAACTCGAAGACGCCATTGCCGAATTGCGCGCGAGTGGCGGTTCCGGAGACAACAATCCCGATCTTGCCGCAGCCCTTGAACGGATTGAGAAACGGATGGAAGACCAAGAGCAAAGTCTTCGCCATGTCTTGACTATGCTGATAGAGTGGCTGGAAGATGACAGCGAGCGCGAGGCTGCCTGACAATGCACGGGACTTCATCGGTGAACCATTCTGTCGGCGATGGCGCTATGCCTGTCGTCAACGGCATGTCTGTCGATGTTGAAGACTGGTTTCAGGTCGGCGCTTTTGAAAATGTGATTTCGCGTGATGATTGGGACAGCATTTCCTGTCGTGTGGAAAGCAATATTGATCGCATTCTCGACCTTTTTGAAGAGGTAGGGATCAAATCGACCTTTTTCACGCTTGGCTGGATGGCTGAGCGGCATCCTATAATGATCCGGCGCATTGCTGACAAAGGGCATGAACTGGCAAGCCACGGCTATGATCACGCGCGCGTGTTCACTTTGGAGCGCGAGAGCTTTGCCCAAGACATCGCGAAGGCTCGAAAACTGATCGAGGATGCAAGCGGGCAACAGGTTAGTGGATACCGGGCGCCCAGTTTTTCCATCGACAAGCGCAATCCGTGGGCTTTTGAAGTGCTTGCTGAACACGGATACACCTATTCGTCCAGCGTGGCTCCGGTCGCACATGATCATTACGGCTGGCCCGAAGCGCCTCGATTTGCATTCAATCCCATTCCCGGATCGCCGCTTGTGGAAATCCCTGTCACCACCGCAATACTTGGCAGTCGCCGTGTTGCTGCCGGGGGAGGGGGGTTCTTCCGCGTTCTGCCCTATGGCTTTTCGCGTTGGGCAATCCGTCAGGTGAATGTGGAAGACGCGCGCCCAGCGATGTTTTATTTCCATCCGTGGGAAGTTGATCCGGATCAACCGCGCGTGCCCGATGCGCCGATGCGGTCAAAATTTCGCCATTACACAAACCTCAAACATATGGCGGGTAAACTCGGCCGGCTTACAAAAGAATTCCAATGGGGGCGCTGCGATGAGATCGCGCGGCGTGAAGCGTTGCGAGCCACGCCGTTCGATGTGTCGGCTCCAATCGAGGATATGGCTGCGTGAATGCTCCTCTCAAGGCCACTTCGACCACACAATTTCATGTGATGCCCGTTGATTTGAGCGATGCGCAGACCGCGCGCCGTATCGACGATTTCGTGAAGGAACAGGGCGCAAGCCTTTTCCACCGCCCTCAATGGCTGCTCGCAGTACAAGCCGGAACAGGCCAACGCGCGGCGGGATTTCTGGCCGAAAGGGCTGGCGTAATTGTTGGCTGGTTGCCGATTACTGAGGCTCGTTCCGTCTTGTTCGGTAAGGCCTTCATCTCAAGCGGTTTTGGTGTGGGCGGAGGCATTTGCGCCTCTGATGAACGTGCGGTTGGCATCCTATCCCGTACAGCTGAGACTTTTGCTGAGGCCAATGGCTACACGACAATCGAGCTGCGCGGCGGCCGCATCCCAGATTCTTGGCAAACCTGGGATGACAAACATTGCAGTTTCGAGCGTGCACTTGCGGATGATGATGAGGCTGAATTGCTAGCTATCCCGCGCAAGGCTCGCGCCGAGGTGCGGAAAGGCCTGACGAACGATCTGGAAATTCGGATAGGTTCGGCGCGTGAAGACTTGGCAGCACACTATGCTATGTTCAGTGAAAGCGTTCGAAATCTGGGTACGCCGGTTTTTCCCAAATCACTCTTTGGCGCGATGTTAGACGCATTTCCTGATAGCAGCGATATTCTCACGGTTGTTAGTCAGGGCAAACCAATAGCGAGCGTTCTGTCATTCTATCATGATGGGGCAGTGATGCCGTTTTGGGGCGGTGGGACCTTCGCAGCCCGCAACGCAAGGGCCAATGAACGGATGTATTTTGAGCTCATGCGCCATGCGCGAGGGCGTGGTATGAAACGGTTTGATTTTGGCCGCTCGAAAACCGGGAGCGGACCGTTCAATTTCAAGAAGAATTGGGGGTTTGAGCCGGTCCCTTTGACCTATGGTGCATGGCATGCATCGGGGCATGAGCCGCGCAATATCGACCCAACTGATGCATCATACAGCCGTAAGATCGAGCTTTGGAAAAAGCTGCCTTTGCCAGTAGCGAACACGATTGGACCGTGGATCGCGCGCGGGCTTGCCTAAGGTCATTTGCGGGCTGTGGGCGACATCCTTTTCCTAGCGCATCGCGTGCCGTTTCCGCCTAACCGCGGGGACAAGATACGCGCGCACCATCTGGTCAGGAAGCTGGCGCAAATGGGTCGAGTGCATGTGGGATGTTTTGCCGACAGCGACGAAGACCGCGCTGCGATTGCTGAACTCGATAATGTTGCGGTCTCACACTGTGTTGTTGACCGCAAAAAGCCACTGACGCTCGCAGGGTTCGAAGCTGTCTTGGCTGGCAAACCCGTGAGCGTAACCGCCTTCCACAGCGCGCGGCTGCGCAGCTGGGTACAGCATACTTTACGCGAACAGTCGATCAGTGCGGTTGTGATATTTTCTGGCCAGATGGGCCAGTACTTGCCCGATATGTACAAAGGACGCGTGATCATCGATCTTTGCGATGTTGATAGCGCCAAGTTTGAAAACTACGCCGATGCGGGCGAGCGTGTTTGGCTGAACCGGCGCGAGGGCAAATTGCTCGCTCGAGAGGAAGAACGGCTTGCAAAACGTGCTGATGCCACACTTCTAATTTGTGAGGCGGAGGCTGCATTGTTTGCCTCGCGGCTGACCAGTTCTGCACAAACTAATGTTCAAGTGATCGGCAACGGCATCGATGCAGGTTTTTTTGACCCTCGCGTCGTTACGCCGCGTCCCGATATTGCAGATACTCTTGGCCCGCATTTCGTTTTCACCGGACAAATGGATTACCGACCCAACGAACAAGCTGTCCTTTGGGCGATAAACAACTTCTGGCCTAGTATGCTTACTAAGCAACCCGGCGCACAATTCCATATCGTGGGCCGTAATCCCACGCCTGCGCTAATGCAGCATGCCAAAGTTGAGGGAGTGCACATTTGGGGGGAAGTTCCCGATGTGCGTCCGTTTCTTAGTGGGGCAGACTGTGTCTTGGCACCCTTGCTGATTGCCCGAGGGGTCCAGAATAAGGTGCTCGAGGCGATGGCCATGGCAAAGCCTGTGCTGCTTTCACCTTATGCAGCAACAGGCATTGCGGGTAAAAATGGTGAGCATTGGTTGGTTTGCGATGCCGACGCATCTGCCATGGTGTCGTTGTTTGAAAAGCAGTGGGCCAATCCGAGATTGCTGATCGAGATGGGCAATGCTGCGCGCGACTTTGTGATTGAGAATCACGATTGGAACGCAACTCTTGCGCCTTTGGGTAAGCTGCTCGAAGCTGGGGAAGGGGTTCGCAATGCCGCCTGAGCACAGCACTTCTGAATTGGCGCGCGGCGGCGGTTTGCTCGATGCTCTTCCAGAAGCTTGGCGCATGCCAATTCTTGGTCTGATTGCGGCGGCAGCCATTCTCGTGCTCGTACATGCTCGTGAATGGGGAGAGATGCTCCATCAGTGGTGGAATATCGACACATATTCGCACATTCTTCTCGTGCCGCTTATCATTGCTTGGCTGGTGGCGCTAAAGCTGCAGGAACTTGCGAAGATTACACCCCACAGTTTTGCTCCAGGCCTAGCCCTAGTAGTCGCGGCGCTCGCGCTTTGGATGGTGGGCCGTATCACGGGGATCAATTTGATAGCTCAGGCTGGGGCGGTGGGCACACTTCAGGCTGCCGTGCTTACGATCCTCGGGGTGAGGGCGGCGACACTTCTGTTGTTGCCGCTGGGGTTTGCGGTGTTCCTGGTGCCGTTTGGCGATGAGATCATCGGGCCACTGCAAATGATAACGGCTAAGATTTCAATTCTGCTCACGCGATTGTCCGGCGTAGAAGCCGCCATTGACGGGATATACATCGACACTCCCGTGGGGCTTTTCATAGTTGCCGAAGCGTGTTCGGGTGTGCGCTTTTTGATTGCGATGGTGACGCTTGGCGTACTTGTGTGCTTCACTCGCTTCGATAGCTGGAACAAGCGCGCAATCTTCCTCGCTGCGTCGATCATTGTGCCGATTCTTGCCAACGGAGTTCGCGCATGGGGCACAATATACATCGCGCAGTTTTATGGTTTGGAATTTGCCGAAGGGTTTGACCACGTCGTTTATGGTTGGTTCTTCTTCGCCTTTGTTGTTGTGGTTTTGCTGGCAGCAGCATGGCGCTTTTTTGAACGTGAGCCGGATGATTACGGCTGGACCGCTGAACAAATCGAGAATGCCCGACCACTCAGAACCCTCGAAGGGTTCGCCATGCGTGGTGGTCTTGCCATAATCGCGGTGATGAGCCTTGCGGTTGGCGGCGGGGTAATTGCCGCGGCGATTGCGTCTTTGGACCTCGTATAAGGACGCGGGATCATGTGCGGAATTGCTGGCATATTTCACACCGACAAAGTCGGGCCGGTCGATCCAAGCCGGATAGAGGGTATGTCCAATGCGCTCGCCCACCGCGGGCCAGATGGCTCAGGTGTTTGGACGACTTATGGTGTGGGACTTGGTCATCGACGTTTGTCAGTGATTGATCTCGAAGGCTCACCGCAACCAATGCACTCAAGCGATGGCCGTTACGTCATCGTGTTCAATGGCGAGATCTACAATTTCGAGGCTCTTCGTTCGGAATTGCAAGAGATCGGGACGCGTTTTCAAACATCCGGCGATACTGAGGTTATCCTTGCTGCCTATGCTCGCTGGGGAGTGGATTGCTTATCCCGGTTCAATGGAATGTTCGCTTTTGGGATTTTCGATACGCGAGAGCGTACTTTGTTTCTCGCGCGGGATCGCTTTGGCGTGAAGCCCCTCTTCATCAGCACTTTGGCCGATGGAAGTCTCGTGTTTGCATCGGAGTTGAAAGGCCTGCTGGCGCTTCCTGAATTGGCTCGCAAGCTGAACCCGCAAGCTCTGGATGCCTATTTTACATGGGGATACGTGCCAGACAGTCACTCCATACTAGAAGGCGTGCAAAAACTTCCTGCCGCGCATTTCATGCTGCTTGAACAAGGCAATGGAATGATAGCGCCACGACGCTGGTGGGACATTAGTTTTGAAAGTCGCATCAGCGGCAGTGAGGCCGATTTATCGGCTGAACTCGTCCATCTGATGAGCGAAGCTGTCAAATCCCGCATGGTGTCTGATGTTCCGCTCGGTGCGTTTCTTTCTGGCGGTGTCGACAGCTCTGGCGTTGTTGCCATGATGAGCGAGCAAACCGCTCTTCCAGTGACGACCTGCTCGATTGGTTTTGATGAACAAACCCTAGATGAGAGCAGCTATGCCGACATTATCGCCAAGAAATTTGCAACAGACCACAAGTTTCAAATGGTCGATGCCGATGATTTTGATGGGATCGACGCGCTTGCCGCGATGTTTGATGAACCCTTCGCCGATGCCTCCGCTTTGCCGACTTGGCGCGTATGCCAGCTGGCACGCAAGCATGTGACCGTCGCTTTGTCTGGAGACGGTGCTGATGAGGCGTTCGCTGGATATCGCCGCCAAGTCTTTCACCACCATGAAGAGCGCGTTCGCTCCAGGATACCAGCTTCGTTGCGTGGCCCACTCCTAGGTGGGCTTGGGAATATTTGGCCCAAAGCGGATTGGGCCCCGCGTCCGTTGCGAGCCAAGGCGACGCTTTTGGCGCTCGCCGAAAGTGGCGAGGAGGGGTATGCGCGCGGGCTTTCTGTCACGACTGCAGATGCAAGAGCACGGTTGTATTCTGATGGTTTCTCGAGGCAGCTTGGCGGCTTCAACGGTGAAAGCGAGTTGATCGATTTGATGCGCAGCGCACCTGCCCAAAGCGGGCTTGACCGCGCACAATACGCTGATCTCACATTCTGGATGCCGGGCGATATTCTTACCAAAGTGGATCGCACAAGCATGGGGGTAAGCCTCGAAGCTCGCGAACCTTTGCTCGATCACCGTTTGGTAGAGTTCGCTGCGCGTTTGCCCGAGACTATGCGTGTGAGGGGCAGCGTGGGCAAGTATCTGTTAAAGCGCAGTCTGGAAGATCGACTTCCGAACGAGATTCTCTATCGGCCAAAACAAGGCTTCGTCACTCCAATCGCCGCTTGGTTTCGGGGGCCTTTGGCAAATGCGGCTAGAGAAATATCGACGCGGTCCACCATCATTGAAGCAGGATGGTTTGATTCTGTGCAGCTCGCAAGGCTCGCCGAGGCACATATTGCCGGTCATGCCGACAATTCGCGCATCTTGTGGCAATTGTTGATGCTGAATAAATCTGTGAACCACCTCGGATTGACGAGCTAAGGATACGATATCATTTCATAAAATAGTAATGATCGATCCATTCTGGGACGTAAGTTAACACAATGGTTCGATTTACAATTTGCAATAACCATCCAGTCTCGACTAGCTTTGCTCAGAAATGAACCATTATGGTCTTTGGTCATTGTGACCAAACGAGCCTGAAAACCAGGCCGGGTCGGAGAAATGAAATGGACAGCGGGGCGAATAGTGCGATACCTTTGTTGGGCGAGGATGACCTGCTCGCTGAAAGCGTATTGCATGCATCCATTCCTCAAGAGCTACTGAGCCTTAGCCAGTTGGACGTGCTCTATGATGACGCTCGCGCTACATTGTGGACATTCATGAACCCCCAAGACCGGCCCAGCTTTACGCGGGCCATGCTGGATGATTTCGAGGCCTGGCAGCGTTTGATAGGGGGCAATTTTGGCGAGGATAAGATCCCATTACGATATCTGGTACTGGGTTCTCGCGCCGATGACGTGTTTTGTTATGGCGGCGATTTGCAACTGTTCCAGCAATTGATCAAGGACCGCAATCGCGCTGGGTTAGTCGAGTATGGCCACCGTTGCTGCGCGATCCTTGACCGTAATATCCGCACTCTCGATGTCCCGATGCTCACCATTGGGCTGGTACAGGGCGCGGCTTTGGGGGGAGGGTTTGAGGCGCTTTTGTCCTTCGACACCGTCATTGCAGAAAAGCAGTCCACCTTCGGTTTGCCTGAAATCATGTTTGGGCTTTATCCAGGCATGGGGGCTCATGCTTTGCTGACCCGGAAATTAGGGAGCGCTGCAGCTGACAGGATTATCACTTCGAACCAGACTTACACCGCGCAAGACATGTACGATCTTGGCATTGTTCAGGTTCTGGCAGAGCCGGGTGAGGGTGTAAAAGCAGTTCAGGATTACATCCGAAAAACGGAACGACGCCATACCGGTATGGTGGGTGCGCGCCGGGCAACTAAACATGTCTGGAACCTGGACGTTTCAGAGCTTTATCGGATTACTGAAATATGGGCCGATACCGCTCTACAATTGAGCGAACAGGATCTTAAGATGATGGGCCGGCTCGTTTCTGCGCAGGGCCGCGTTGCTGAACGGATTGCTGCCGCTTAAAGCTAGGATCTTAGGGTGTTATTTTCCATCTGAACAATGGCCCAAAGCCATGTATTCATCGCTTTGCATCTCGTTCAGCCGACTAACAGTGCGCGCAAATTCGAACGCTCCATCGCCAGCAACATACAGATCATCAGGATCAGCAGCGGCTGTAACAAACAGCTTCACCCGCATCTCATAAAGTGCATCGATCAGCTTGGTGAAGCGGATTGCTTCATTGCGGTTTTCCGGGCTCATGCTCGGAATGCCAACTAGAATGATTGTGTGAAATTCCCTCGCTATAGCGAGGTAATCAGACGCACCGCGATTCTCCGCGCACAGACGTTTGAAACTAAACACACCCACGCCCTTGAGGGCCTTGGGCACAAACAGAGTTCTCCCGCCGCCCAGATCAAGCTTTCCACTAGGCACGTTGTCGGCATCCTCAGGAGCGAAATCAGTCAACCGGAAGAAGGCTTCTCGTACCTGAGCGGTTGCTGCTTCGCCTATCGGTGTGTGCCATGTCGACAAATCACCAATTCGATCGAGCCTGTAATCGGTTGGCCCATTCAGTTCGACGACATCCATCTCGCGTTTGACCAAATCAATGAATGGCAAGAAAAGAGAGCGATTAAGACCGTCCTTATACAAATCGCAAGGAGGCCGATTTGACGTGGTGACGATGACTGTCCCGCTTTCCATCATTGTGGTGAAGAACCTGCCCATTATCGCCGCATCCGCCGTGTTGGTGACAACCATTTCGTCGAAAGCAAGACAGCGGGTATTCGCTGCCATTTGGAGAGCGACTGACATCAGGGGGTCTTTGCGTTGATCGTTGCGGGCTTGAGCGACCAAGCCATCGACTTCGAGCATAAAAGCATGAAAGTGAACTCGACGCTTATTCCCAATGGCCAGTGTCTCGATGAACAGGTCCATCAGCATTGATTTCCCGCGTCCAACGCCGCCCCAGATATACACGCCGCGCGGGTCATTTGCGGATGTGCCAATGCCCGTAAGTCGCTCAAACCAGCCGCGCTTAGGCGGAGCACTCACCAGATCATCTTGCAATTGCTGTAGACGGATGACTGCTGACTTTTGCGTTGGATCATCGCGGAGTTCTCCTCGGACGATCAGCTGATCGTATCGGGCAAGGATTCCTGTCATTTCTGCGCCTTCATCTTGCGTACAATGCCAGAATAGCTCGCCACGATCGTATCGCCCTGAACTGCTTGCCCACGTATGAACAGCATCCTTCCGGTTTCCCGCACGATCTCACTTACGGCATCAAGCGGCATTGAAGGTTCACCCGAATCGACAAACTGGCTCGACAGTTCGACCGTTACTGATGGTCCAGCATCGCCATCTCCGCACATATGCATGGTTGCAAACAGCGCGATATCGATTAGGCCGAGGATCACAGCACCGTGAATGTTATCGCCAAGATTGGTGTGACGCCGCTCAGGGAACATCCTCAGACGGCACGTATCACCCTCGCGGCGTACCTGCATATCGCCCAAAACAGCGGTGTTAAAGCGCGTGCGATCAATCAAGTTCCAATTGAACCAGCCTGTTTGCCCGTCAGCATTTTCCGGATCAATGGGGGTATAATCGAACAGAGCGTTCACTGTTGCAGGTGCGTTTGTCATGCACGGCCCCCTGCCACCGTTCACACTCTGAGGAAAGTCGCCAAAGCCCGGTCAGATCGCGCGTTCCGCCATCATCTTTTTGGTTTCAGCAATCGCCTTGGCCGGCGACAAACCTTTCGGGCACACATTGGCGCAGTTCATGATTGTGTGGCAGCGATAGAGGCGGAAGGGATCTTCCAGCTCGTTCAGGCGCTCACCCGTCATCTCATCGCGGCTATCAGCAAGCCAGCGATAGGCCTGCAAAAGGATTGCCGGCCCCAAAAACTTGTCAGAATTCCACCAATAGGAGGGGCAACTGGTCGAACAGCACGCGCACAAAATGCATTCGTAAAGGCCGTCCAGCTTCTCGCGTTGCTCAGGGGTTTGCAGCCGCTCTTTGCCCGAAGGCGTCGGGCTAACAGTTTGCAGCCACGGACGGATCGATGCGTACTGCGCATAGAAATGCGTGAAATCGGGCACCAGATCCTTGATCACGTCCATATGGGGAAGCGGAGTGATGCGAATCTCGCCCTTCAGGTCTTCAATCGCGGTGGTGCAAGCCAGACCGTTCTTGCCATTGAGGTTCATCGAGCATGAGCCACAAATCCCCTCTCTGCATGATCGGCGGAAAGTCAAAGTGGGGTCAATCTCGTTCTTGATCTTGAACATAGCATCCAGAACCATTGGCCCGCATTCATCGAGGTCAATTTCGAAAGTGTCGTAACGGGGGTTTTTGCCGCTATCTGGATCGTAGCGGTACACTTTGAATTTCTTCACCCGGCTCGCACCCTCAGCCTTGTGAGTGCTGCCATTTTTGTTGATTACCGAATTCTTCGGGAGGGTAAACGTAGCCATATTATCGAGATCCCATATGCTTGATGTCCTATCTAGCTGATAGGTCTAGCGAGGCAAGATGCGAGTGTTGCGACCTTTTTGATACGGGTTGAAGAGGAGGCAAGTCACAAGGAGCAACATGCCTCGGGATGCGTGCCCCATGTTGATAAAGGTGACACTGCGCTAACGACCCAATTTGAGTTTAAAGCATTGAAATATAACGAGTTATGTATTGCTTTTTGGAGTTTCGTCGATCCGGCAGCAATCGATCTTTTTCGGAACCTTCGTCTCTTGTTTGCGCTTAAGCCTTTATGAAAAAAGTAGGGAATTGGCCACGCAGCGCTGCTGTTTTCGGAAGTACGGGCGGTATTGGTCGAGCAATATGCGCAAGGCTTGCAGAAACTGGCACGCGATGCATCTATGCCGGATCGCGCGATGGCTGGGTGCCAGAAGGCGATCCTTACCGCACTTTCGCTTTTGATTTCTCGAACGAGGACAGCATTGAGGCGAGCGCTCAAATGATGCGCGATGATCCGCCAGAATGGGTGATTGTGGCGAGCGGCATCCTGACTTTGCCCGATGGCAGCGGGCCGGAGCGGAGTTACAAACGTCTGGATCCTGAAATTATGGCGCAAGTCTTTGCGATCAACACAATCGGTCCTGCTCTGGTTGCGAAGCATGTTCTTCCCCTTATGCCGCGCGATGAACGCTTTGTTTTTGCAGCGCTAAGCGCAAGAGTTGGTTCAATTTCCGACAATCGCCTTGGCGGTTGGCATTCCTATCGAGCGTCAAAAGCGGCGCTCAACATGCTTCTCAAGAATATCGCTATTGAAATGGCACGAACGCATGACGAAAGTGTGGTGGTGGGGCTGCACCCCGGAACCGTCGATAGCGAGCTTTCGGCGCCCTTTCAGAAAGGTCTGCCTGAAGGACAGCTGACTAGTCCAGCCCAAGCTGCGGATAATCTGCTGTCAGTCCTAAACGAGCTTAAAACCGAAGACAGCGGGAAGGTGTTCGATTTCGGCGGTCTGGAAGTGCCTGCTTAAGCTGCGATTGGCTGCGCTTCGGTCGTCTCAATCCGGTCAATCACACCTCGCCGCAGCATCGAGTATGCGAGAATTGTCTCAAGCAATTCAGGGTACTGTAGTCCGGCAATCTGCGCTGAAGTACCGATCACGCGAGGTTGCCAGATATTGCATTGCAGATTGACTTCAATGAAAGAAATCGCACCCGTTTGCGCGTTCAACCTGAATTCGAAACGCCCATAATCGAAGGGTGATAGCTCAGCGATAAGCGGAGCTGTCATTCGGTGAACCTGCGATATGATCTGCGGATCGGTTTCCTGTTCAAGCTGCGCATTGCTATCGGTTAAGCCGCGCTTTTCCTCGTAATACCGTACGGCTTTAGGATCATGATCGAACCGCATAAGAGGCAGCAATTGTTCATGCGGACCAGCAATAACGGGCAACTCCAGATCAATACCTTCAAGGAATGGCTCAATGATCGCATCGTGCCCTTCGGCATGGAGCGTTTCAACATGCTCCCAAAGATCATCGGTATTGTGGACATGCCGCACACCCCATGATCCTGATGAGGCATTCGGCTTTACGATTAGATTCTCTGTCGGAAAATTCTGAGGAAGAGTCAGGTTTTGATATCGCCGAATCAAAACCCAATCGGCTGTTTGAACGCCTGCTGATCGTGCCATCATCTTCATCAGGTGTTTGTCATCAGAAACACCGCGCAAGATTGGGCTCGCGCCGAGATAGGCAATGTCGTGACGCTCGCACAAAAGCGGCATCAGCATTTCGGAATTGAGAAAACCTGCTCGGTTGAGCAGCGAAAACACAAAGTCGATGTCGGGCTTGTCGAAGAGAATATCCGGACTGTTCGTTACAGTCAGATTAAAGCCGAGCTCGCGCAAGGTATCGCGGACGTGGCAGTGGTAAACTGCATGGTCGCCATCCTGTGCATCGGGCATCCCGTCGGACAAAGCGTGCTTTGCGACAAACAAAAGTTTAATCTTCGACTTGTCGGATGCGGTCAGCCGGGCTGCTGTGATCGGCAAGGGTAGCAATGCTTTCATGGAGTTCCCGTTTAGTTTTTGCGCGCTTATTCTTTTGGGGCCAGTGCAAGCAACCCGGATTGTTCCGAGCCATTCTTCATGGCATTAACCTTTTGGTACCTACCCGCTGAAACTGCCACGACACAAGTCCCGCACCGCTAACATGCCACAGACACTTTCTGACATACGATTACAGGACCTTTCATGACTGCATCTTTTGCTCCTGAGCTTGCATCCTCCACAACTTTGCTGATGAGCTGGGGCGGTGATGACCGCATCACGCTTGATGAGCGCAGCGGGTTAAACTCTTATGGCTGCTCTCCCAAGCCAACTTGCACGCTGGGTTACTCGTCCTCGACAGCGAGTTTTATCGGGGCGGCAGCGTTTGCGCATGTAACCTCGCTTCACCATCAGTTGCGTGAAGCGGTACGCGACGCTGATCCCTACACTGTCTATGAGCGATATTTGACACGGACAGCTGAGCGCTTGCAGGTATGCTATGGATTGCCCGACAGCGCTGATATCGTGTTTGGCCCATCTGGGACTGACCTTGAATATATCGCTTTGGCAGGTTCGCTGCAGGTGAATAATAAAGTCTGCAACATTGTTGTCGAAGTTGATGAAGTTGGAAGCGGTTGCCAGCATTCGCAAGCAGGGCAATATTTTGCACCGCGCACGGCGCTAGGTAAAGACGTCGAGAAGGGTGGTATGCTGCCCGGGATTGAGGAAGGCTCAATTCGCGTCGAGACAGTGCCCATGCGCAGCATAGGCGGCAAAGTCGTGTGTGAAAACGAGCATGCGGATCTGCTGGATGGTGCAATTCGCAAGGCTTTGATCGCTGGTGAGCGCCCTCTGCTCCATGTCGTCCACCGCTCCAAAACCGGGCTTGTGCTGCCATCTTGGCCGGTACTTGAACGCCTGGCGCGAGAGCATCGCGATACTCTTGATATCGTGGTTGACGCTTGTCAGGGGCGCATCTCACCTGCGATGATTGAGCGATATCTTAATATTGATGCAAGCCTGCTGATTACGGGATCTAAGTTTATCGGCGGTCCTCCATTCAGCGGTTTTGCGGTTTTGTCGCCGGGAATGTCCCAGCGGATGCGCAAAGCGAGTGACCTGCCAACCGGGCTTGCCGCATTTTTCAGCCGCGCGGAACTATCGCACAAATGGCCTGCAGCAAAGGCTCTTGATCCTGTCCCTAACTTCGGGCTGCTTTTGAGATTGGAAGCGGGCGTGTTTGAGCTGGAGCGGCTCTTGGCGCTTGAACCACGCAGAATCTCAGGCGTAATCGGTGCGCTGTCAGATGTGATGCAGTCTTTGCCGGATGATCTCCCATTTGAGCTGCACTCTTGCCCAACATCGGGCGATCTTCAGATCGAAACCAATCATCCCTTGGATAGCCAATCCTTGTTCGTGATCGCATTTAAGGATGAATTGCTCGCCGATTGCCCAATCGATTTTGACGATGCGCGGATGATTTATCGGATGCTTTTTACTGATTTGTCGGATCGGTTTAATGATTCGCAAGACAAGTTGATAGCGTCCGATATCTGTCACTTGGGCCAGCCGGTCCGATGCTTGCGGCATGGGGACGGGTGGCGCCCAACTTTGCGTATCTCACTAAGCGCGGGGCAGATATACGATCTGGCAGGTTTGGGCCCGCATGCGCTGGAAACACGGTTTCGCAGCGACATTGCGCGGATCGGAGCGAAAATCCGTTTGGCTGTCAATTTACTCAAAGACAATCGCGCGCCTGAGAAATTTGCTGCTATGAAGGCGCTGGTGGAGCAGAGCGGCTAAGCAAAGCCAATCCGCTCCTTTTCTTTGGGAGGGAAGCGAGCCAATGGCACTTAAGGAATGGTATGACAGCCGCATAATGCCGCGCTTAATCAAGTGTGCTTGCGGCACTGGTCACGTTATGAAACGGCGAAGTTTTGTTGTTCCCTTGGCCAAAGGTGATGTGTTCGAGCTTGGCTGTGGTGGCGGGATCAATCAGCAGTTTTACAATGCCGATGCCATATCCTCCTATGCAGGCATTGATCCGCATGAAGGTTTACTCAACAATGCGAAAGAGGCGGCACTGGCCAAAGGCTGGAGTGCTGATATTCGCCAGGGAATTGGAGAGGATATCCCGTTCTCTGACCGCTCTTTCGACAATGTCGTGTGCACTTTCACCCTGTGTTCGGTTGACAGCCCAAGCCGGGTTTTGAGCGAAATAAGGCGCATTCTGCGCCCAGGAGGTAAGGCGATTTTCCTTGAACACGGACGGGCGCCTGATCCGGGTGTGGCAATATGGCAGGACCGAATCGAGCCGGCTTGGAAGAAGCTTGCAGGAGGATGCCGCCTCACTCGTCCGATTAGCTCTTCATTTCGTGGGGCCGGATTTGAAGTCGAGCCTATGGGGCAAGGCTATCTGCCCAAAGCGCCCAAGTTTGCTGGGTGGAATGAATGGGGTGTGGCGCGAAAACCGGGGATCTAGCTTGCGCTGAAATCCCCGGTCTCTAATTCGCGTCCGGTTAAACCGCTTCCGGTTTACTCACCGAAAGTCCGCTGCCACCAGCCGCGCTTTTTCGAGCCTGACTTTTCCGAGCTTTCGTCAGATGGAGCGTCTGCCTCGTTGGCAGCGGCACGCTCTGCCTTGGCTGGCTCAGCCGTTGCAGCTTCGGTTTCCTCGACCTTTTTCTTGCGAGGTGCGCGTTTGCGTTTTGGCTTTTCCTCTGGCGCTTGCGTTTCTTCGGCAGACGTTTCTGTTGTTGCCTCTGGTTCTACGTCAACTTTTTTCTTACGAGGTGCGCGTTTGCGCTTGGGCTTCTCAGCCGGTACATCTGCTTCTTTGGCACCTTCTTTTGCAGCCATGGCTTCCGCAGTTTCCGGCGCGTCGTCCGGGCCGGCAATGACGACCATGTCTTCTTTGACTGGTTCGGCTATTTCCTCGGTGCCCGAATCTTCGTTATTGCCATCATCATCGCCGGTTTTACGGCGACGGCCTCGGCCTCCTCTACGGCGGCGTTTTTTCGGCTTATCATCGCCATCGTCGGCATCTGGTTGGTCGCCCGATGTGTCGGAAAGATCTGCTTCATCGCCATCATCAGGCGCTTCGTCTGACGATGGCTCGCAACCTTCATCCTGACGCTTCTTGTTGCGGCCACGGCCCCCGCGACGGCGGCGGCGTTTCTTCTTCTTTGGTGCGTCGTCGTCCTCTTCGACGAAGTCTTCTTCCGGAATGTCCTCGTCATCATCTTCATCGATAATGGGTTCGAATTTGGGAGCCGATGTTGGGCGAGGGCCACTGCTGGAGACAGCCATCTTAGCGCCTTCATCTTCACCTTCCGGCGCGATCTCTACGGTTACGCCATAACGCTGCTCAATCTCCACCAGCTCATGACGTTTTTCATTGAGCAAATAGATCGCAGCTTCGGTGCTTGCAGCAAGTCGGATGACGGTGCCTTTACCCTTGGCTGCTTCGTCTTCGATCAGACGCAACGCGGAAAGACCAGCAGATGATGCCGTGCGCACAAGGCCGGTGCCATCGCAATGCGGACATTCACGCGTGGTTGCTTCCAGAACGCCGGTGCGCAGACGTTGGCGGCTCATTTCCATCAGGCCAAAGCCTGAAATACGGCCAACCTGGATGCGCGCACGGTCGTTCTTAAGCGCCTCCTTCATGGCCTTTTCGACTTTGCGAACGTTCGAATTATATTCCATGTCGATGAAGTCGATTACGACAAGGCCTGCCATATCGCGCAGACGTAATTGACGGGCGATTTCACGCGCAGCCTCAAGGTTAGTGTGAAGCGCGGTCTGTTCGATGCCATGTTCTTTGGTGGAGCGGCCAGAGTTGATATCGATTGATACGAGCGCCTCAGTCGGGTTGATGATGAGATAGCCGCCGGATTTCAGCTGCACCATCGGATCATACATCGCACGCAGCTGATCTTCTGCACCATAACGCTGGAACAGCGGTACAGGATCGGAATACGCTTTCACCCGTCTCGCATGGCTGGGCATGAGCAGCTTCATAAACTGCTTGGCCGCCTTGTATCCTTCTTCGCCCTCAACAACGACTTCTTCGATCTCGCGATTATAGATGTCTCGGATTGCGCGCTTGATCAGATCACTGTCCGAATGGACAAGGCTTGGCGCGGTGGAAGATAGCGTCTTTTCCCGAATCTCATCCCAAAGCCTGGCTAGATAATCGAAGTCGCGCTTAATTTCTGTCTTCGTGCGGCTGAGCCCTGCAGTCCTTACGATCAGGCCCATCGTTTTGGGCAGCGACAGATCGGACACAACCTGTTTTAGCCGCTTGCGGTCACTGGAAGAACTGATCTTGCGGCTTATCCCGCCTCCGTGGCTGCTGTTTGGCATTAGCACGGTGTAACGGCCAGCAAGACTTAAATATGTGGTGAGAGCTGCACCCTTATTGCCGCGCTCTTCTTTGACGACTTGCACCAGAACGACCTGACGGCGCTGGATGACGTCCTGAATTTTGTACCGGCGACGCAGCGCCATCCGCTTGGCGCGGACTTCATCAACCTCTTTTGCCCGGCTGCGGCCCTTGCCATTACCATTGCCTTTGCCGCGCGCCTGGCGACGTCGGCCACGACCACGTCGGCCTCGGCGCGGCTTGGAATCACCATCGCCTTCACCTTCGTCCTCTGAGGTTTCGTCATCTTCGTCGTCATCTTCGTCGTCCGTATCGTCATCGTCCGACGTTCCGTCTTCGATCGTTGCGACTTTGTCTTTTTCTGAGGTGTCGATTTCCTCAAGGCCGTCTTCCGCGATTTCTTCGGCAAGGGCTTCTGCGCTTTCTTCCTCGGCGTCATATTCTTCGCCAGGTGTTACGCCTTCTTCTTCTTCCTCATCGCGAAGCCGGGCTTCTTCTTCAGCTGCCTCGGCTTCTTCAGCCAGAAGAGCCTGCCGGTCGTCGGCAGGTATCTGGTAATAATCAGGGTGAATTTCGCTAAAGGCCAAAAAGCCGTGACGGTTGCCGCCGAAATCGACGAACGCTGCTTGCAGCGACGGTTCGACCCGTGTGACTTTCGCTAAATAAATATTGCCTTTGATCTGCTTGTGTTCAGCAGATTCGAAATCGAATTCCTCAATTCGGTTGCCTTTGAGTACCGCCACCCGGGTCTCTTCCGAGTGGCGCGCATCGATTAGCATGCGCGTTGCCATGTATGTGTCTCCAAACCCGTATTCGCATCGCTCGCAAGCGGCCGCATCGGGTTTTTGTATGATGTAAGAAAGAACGCGCATCGGGCGCGCCAATTGCTGCATTCGCGCTGATCCCGGCTTGCGGGAGTTGCGCGATATTCGTGTCTGCTGCGAAAGACGTTCGGATTGTGTCCGGGCTGCGGCTCGCACAATTCACACCGCCCAAAATGCGGTGTGTCCTGTATTGCGAGCGATAGCGTCTCGTCACTGCATCAACCTGTTGTCGGGCCTAGTCCGGATTATTTTTCCAGTGGCCTGTTTAGAAAGAGATCTGATCAAATCGCTGATAACAGCTTGAATCCAATCTCCGGATGAACTGCTAGCACCGTGGGTTACACCCCGCAACTCTATTGCGCATCTGTTACCCGGCGGATTAAGCGGTTCGCTGTAATGAGCTTACGCACGCTTCTATTAATAATTCTTGGACTGCCGGTCATGCTGTTCGGCGGAGCCGCGGCATTGGGCCTTTCAATACCTGTACCCGTGTTGGGCCGTGATTATGTTTTGCGATGGGATTTGATGTCCGAAGGCTCAGAAGTGGTGCTGCCCGATATCGCTGGCCCCGAAGACAATGATCGCCCCTTAATTGTTATTGATGCGGGGCATGGGGGGCGCGATCCAGGTGCGATCGGAGAAGGTGAAGACGGGCGTGTGTTCTTGGAAAAAGAAATCACCTTGGCAATTGCATTCGCCTTGCGCGATGAATTGATTGAGCGCGGCGGGATTAGGGTCGCATTGACGCGAGATTATGATGCAACCCTTGTTTTAGGCAATCGTCCGGAGATCGCGCGGCAATTGGAAGCGGATCTGTTTTTGTCTGTCCATGCCGATTCTGGAGGCGAAATCGAAACGGTTTCCGGTGCAAGCATTTACACACTGTCTAATGAAGCCTCTTCGGAAGCCGCAGCTCGTTTTGCATCTCGTGAAAACGATGCCGACCGACTGAATGGTATTTCTGTGGAAGGCCAGAGCGATACTGTGAGTTCAATCCTTGTCGAGTTGTCGCAGGCACAGACACAGGAAGACGCGACTGAGTTTGCCGCACTGATTGATCGCGAGGGACGGGGGCAGATTAAGCTTCATCCTCAATCGCGCCGCTCGGCAGCCTTGGCGGTTCTTCGAAGTCCTGACGTTCCATCGGTTCTCTTCGAAGCCGGCTTTGTGACAAATAGTGAGGATCGCGTGCGTCTCACTACAGAGACCGGGCGCAAAGCGTATGCAAGCGCGCTGGCCGACGCGATTCAGATTTACTTTGCGCGTCGATCTGCCTTGGATGAGGAATGATATGTGTCCTCTCCGCACCAATGAACCAATCATGGCTAGAAGCTTTGCAAACTGCCTAGCGCAGCTTCCCAATGCCATGCTATCGGCCTTTATGTGATGAACGATACCGAGAATTCTAACCTCTCAACACTCGCATACATGCGCTTTCGAATTGGTCGTGATCTCTCGCGATTCGGAAGCTGGATTGCGCGCAAATGGAAAACGAGCTGGCTGTTCAAGATCGCCGCCGGCCTGCTTATTTGCATGATTGCAGTCTGGGTTGCCGCATGGATTTGGCTTGCTAGTGATTTGCCTGAAGCAGAATCGCTGCTCGAGTATGAAACGCCTCTGCCAACTGTCGTAAGGGGCATGGATGGCAATATCATTCATTCCTATGCGAGAGAGCGGCGAGTGCAGCTGCAATATGCTGATTTTCCCGAAAGATTAAAGCAAGCCTATCTCGCTGCTGAAGATAAGACATTTTATGAGCATGGCGGCGTAGATCTGACTGGTACTGCCAATGCAGTGTTCGATTATGCGACAAAATACGGCTCTGGTGAGCGTGCTGTAGGCGGCTCCACGATCACGCAACAGGTCGCCAAAGTGCTTCTGCTTGGCGATGAATATTCGGTGACCCGCAAGCTCAAAGAGATGATTCTTGCAAGCCGCATCGAGGACGCCTTGAGTAAGCAAGAAATCCTTGAGCTTTACCTAAATGAGATCCCGCTTGGGCGCCGCTCGTTTGGAGTTCAGGCCGCTGCGCGGGCGTATTTTGACAAGGATGTAGGCGATCTGGAACTGCACGAGATGGCGTTTCTTGCCGTGCTTCCCAAAGCACCAGAGCGTTATGGCCGCAGCGGCCAAGAACAAGCCGCGCTCACACGGCGCGGCTTCGTGCTGGATCAAATGGCCGAGAACGGTTTTATCACTGATGCGGAGGCGGCAAGCGCGAAAGCTGAGCCGCTTGGCCTCGTTCGCCAAAGGGCTCAGCGCAGTGTTGATGCTGGTTATTTCTTGGAAGAAGTACGCCGCGAGTTGATCGAAAAGTTTGGGGAAACTTCTGAGGATGGCGGCAACAGTGTCTATGGCGGTGGATTGTGGGTGCGCACCTCGCTCGACACCGAATTGCAGGAAGCTTCACGCGATGCGTTGCGAAATGGTCTATTGCGCTATCATGGATCGCGCGGCTGGACGGGGCCGATTGCCACAATTGATGTTTCGGAGGGCAATTGGGCAGGCCAGCTTGCAAGCTCTTACATTTCGATCAATTATGAAGACTGGCGCGTTGGCGTTGTCACCAATCGCTCTGGTAGCTCAGCTACAATAGGGTTTTCCGATGGCGAACAAGCGCCATTATCACGGCTTCCCAATGCACTGAAGACGGGAGACGTTATTGCTGTGTCCCCGCAAGGCAATGGCTATCGTGTAAGGACCATTCCCGGTGCACAAGGCGGTCTTGTTGTGCAGGATGCGCAATATGGCCGAGTGCTTGCGATGCAGGGCGGCTTTGATCACCGCCTTTCAGACTTCAATCGCGCAACCCAGGCGATGCGTCAGCCGGGCTCGACTATCAAGCCATTCGTTTATGCGACTGGGCTTGATCAAGGCATGACCCCTTCAACCCAGATCGATAATAGCCGTTTCTGTTACTATCAGGGCCGCTCGAAAGGGCAGAAGTGCATTCGCGGAGGACGGGCAGGACAATTCCCAATGCGCTATGGTCTTGAGCAATCACAGAACATTATGACAGTCCAAATCGGTATGCAGGCCGGCATGGATAATGTTGTCGATACCATTGAGACCTTGGGCATCAGCGAAGATCCTGATCCCTATGCTGCCACTGCGTTGGGTTCTGAAGAAACCACAGTTTCAAAGATCGTGGCTGCCTATGCAGCGCTTGCCAATCATGGACGGCTCAACGACCCTACCGTCATTGATTATGTGCAGGATCGGCGTGGCAAAGTGATCTGGCGCGCGGATGGTCGTCAGTGTCGAGGGTGCAACATGGCTGAATGGGACGGCGAAGCCATGCCACGTTTTGGCCTGAAAGGACGTCAGGCTATGGATGCTCGCACCGCCTTCCAGACAATGCACATGCTTGAAGGGGTGGTGACAAGAGGTACTGCGACTGTCCTTAACTCGCTCGATCTGCCGTTGTTTGGTAAGACAGGCACGACATCCGGTCCCAAAGACGTTTGGTTCATCGGTGGCACGCAGCAGATGATCGCAGGAGCTTATGTTGGCTTTGACACGCCGAAGAACCTTGGTGGCTATGCCTATGGCGGGACAATCGTTGCCCCAATCATCAAGGACATGATTCAGAAATCGAAAGATAAATGGTCAAATCTTCCAGCTGTTGCGCCTGAGGGTATTCGTATGGTTCGAGTGGATCGGCGGACTGGTAAGCGCGTTTTTGATGGATGGCCAAACGGCAGTGACAAGGCTTCTATTATCTGGGAAGCCTTCAAACCTGATACCGAACCAGACCGGGCAACGCGCGCTGATGCAATTGCGGCGAAGCGCGATGAAATTCTTGCGCTGATCCGAGCGGGACGAAATCAAGCTCAATCCAGCGCGCGGCAAGAAAGCAACGAGCCTGAAGACTTCGTCGAAGAGCAGGGTGGAATTTATTGACCTTGGTAATGGCTCAGGCTTTGGAACGCTTGTTTGTATTCGCAGTTGATTGACTATGCAGACACCACTTCGAATGTTTTTGACGGCGTTTGCCGCTCTCATCGCATTGATTCCTCCCGCCGCTGCGCAGCTCGCGGTCGGTGAAAAGGCTCCGACATTTACAACAAAAGCCGCGTTGGCTGGCTCTGAACTTGGCTACAGCCTCTCGATGGCTTTGCGGCAGGGGCCGGTTGTGTTGTACTTTTATCCCAAGGCATTCACGTCTGGCTGCACATTGGAAGCAAATGCTTTTGCGCAAGCCATGCCCGATTTCAAAGCCGCCGGAGCAAGCGTGATCGGCATGTCAAACGATGATATTGCAACCCTCAAGCGTTTCAGCCGCGAAGAGTGCCGCGATGCCTTCCCTGTGGCTGTTGCAACGGGTGAGACTATGATCGCGTATGATGTGGGCAATGGGGCGGATAGCTATGCCAGCCGCACTTCCTATGTCATCGCGCCGAGTGGAAGGATTGCGTTTGTCTATTCTGATGGGGATTATCGCGGCCATGTGAAGAAGACACTCGCCGCGGTTCGTAAACTGGCGAAGTAGTCGGCACGCGCTTTACAATCGCGTATGCACCGTTAAGCGAAACGCTTCTGATTTTTGACAAAGGTATTTTCCCATGCGGGCCGAAGCTCTGGCTCATATCGACAGGATCGAAGCCGCGCTTGATCTGGTGCGGCAATCGCTCGATTGGGAGCGCGCATTACGCCGCCTTGATGAACTGAATGCGCGTGTGCAGGATCCCACGCTCTGGGACAATCCAAAGGAAGCGCAGAAAATTAGCCGCGAGCAAAAGACGCTCGAAACCGCAGTGGAGACAGTCAACACGATCTCGTCTGAAATGGCCGATGCCATCGAATTTATAGAAATGGGTGAGGCTGAAGGTGAAGAGAGCATCGTGGAAGATGGTCTAAAGAGTCTTTCAAGGCTCGCTGACCGCGCTGACGCTGATAAAGTGCAAGCCCTGCTTTCCGGCGAAGCTGATGCCAATGATACGTATCTGGAAATCCATGCAGGTGCGGGAGGGACAGAATCTCAGGATTGGGCTGAAATGCTTTTCCGCATGTATAGCCGCTGGGCCGAACGGCGCGGTTTCAAGGTTGAAACGGTCGAATACCAGGCAGGCGATCAGGCGGGCATTAAGTCGGCGACTTTGCTGCTGAAAGGCGAAAACGCTTACGGTTATGGCAAAACCGAAAGCGGCGTCCACCGGCTTGTTCGTATTAGCCCGTATGATAGCGCGGCTAAGAGGCATACGAGTTTTTCCAGCGTGTGGGTTTATCCTGTGATCGACGATGATATTGATATCGAGATCAACCCGGCGGATCTCAAAATCGACACTTACCGCGCATCAGGTGCAGGCGGGCAGCACGTGAACACCACCGATTCCGCCGTCCGGATCACGCACCAACCCACCGGCATTGTGGTCGCGAGCCAGAATGACCGTTCTCAGCATAAGAACCGCGCAACCGCGATGAACATGCTCAAAGCGCGCCTGTTCGAACGCGAAATGGCAGAGCGCGAAGCGGCGGCGTCTGGCGAGTATCAGGAAAAAAGCGAGATTGGCTGGGGTCACCAGATCCGGTCTTATGTCTTGCAACCTTATCAGATGGTGAAAGACCTGCGCACTGGCGAAACCTCGAGTTCGCCTGACAAGGTGCTTGATGGTGATATTGATGCCTTTATCTCAGCTGCTCTTGCTCAACAGGTGACCGGCGAGACAGTAGATATTGAGGATGTCGAGTGATGCGGGTCAGAGTACTTTTAGTGCTTCTGGCTGTTTTGTCCGCCTGCAATCAGGCTGGAGGTTCCCCCGATCGCCCTGAGACAGCGCTTGAATTCCCGCTGCCCGATCGCCCTGTTGCGAAAGTGGTATCCAATCAATTCTCCAACGAAGATGCCCGCGATGAACGCGGTGAGGCGCAAAAGGTTATGGATCTTGCCAATGTTAGAGATGGCATGACCGTTGCTGATATCGGTGCTGGAGAGGGTTACTATACCGTTCGTTTGGCCGAACGTGTCGGCACAACGGGTCGCGTAACCGCGCAGGATATCGATCAGGATGCGCTTTCTCGCATTGCGCGAAGAGTGGAGAGGGAGCGGCTCGAAAACATCTCGATAAAGCCGGGCGCGGTGGATGATCCGCGTCTGCCAGTCGATAGTTTCGACCGGATTTTCCTTGTCCATATGTATCATGAAGTGGGAGAGCCCTATGCCTTTTTATGGAAGATGTGGCCCGCTTTGACACAGAGTGGCCAGATCATTGTTGTCGAAGCGGATCGTCCAACAAATCGGCACGGCATTCCCCCAGCGCTCTTATTTTGTGAGTTCGAGGCGGTTGGCTATCGGTTGGTAGAGTTTCTCGAAAAGCCAGACATCAAAGGATACTTTGCCCGCTTTGAACGAGGCGATGCACGCACGGAACCAGGCGCAATCCAAACATGCAGCAACAAATAGTCGAGAAGATATCCGTGACAATTGCTTGGGCTGGTTCCTTTGTGCTCTTTTCCTCGCCAATATGGGATGCTAGGCGCGCCGCCAAGCAAATGATGCAAATGGGGAGTGCCAACGGGGATGACAGATTTCCCATCCAGTTTTGATCGCGATGATCTCTTAAAATGCGCGCGCGGTGAGTTGTTTGGCCCTGGCAACGCGCAATTGCCTGAACCCCCTATGCTGATGATGGATCGGATCACCGATATTTCAGAGGAGGGCGGTGAATATGGCAAGGGACATGTGGTCGCCGAGTTTGATATCAGACCCGACTTATGGTTTTTTGATTGTCACTTTCCTGGCAATCCAATCATGCCTGGTTGTCTTGGCCTTGATGGTTTGTGGCAGCTCACTGGCTTTAACCTTGGATGGCGGGGCTGGCAGGGTCGCGGGTATGCGTTGGGTGTGGGGGAAGTGAAGCTAACCGGTATGGTGCGCCCTGAGCGAAAGATGCTCAAATACTTCGTCGACTTTACCAAGGCGGTCCAAACACGCCGACTGACCATGGGCGTAGCTGATGGCCGCGTCGAGGCCGATGGTGAGGTTATTTATCAAGTCAAGGATATGAAAGTCGCTCTCTCGGAAGCCTGATGGCATCAGAGGCGGAAAAGGGGATCATGCGTCGAGTCGTTATAACAGGGCTGGGGATTGTCTCCTCAATCGGAAATAATGCAGATGAAGTGCTTGCTTCTCTAAAAGCTGGCAAATCAGGTGTTTCTTTCAATGAGGACATGGCGGAGCATGGCTTCCGTTCACATATTGCTGGTGCGGTTGACCTTGATGTTAAAGAACACGTGGACAAACGCACCTTGCGCTTCATGGGACCGGGGGCAGCCTATGCGCATATCGCGATGGGACAGGCGATTGCAGATGCGGGGCTTGAGGATAAAGATGTCATCAACCCAATGACAGGTGTGATCGCCGGTTCGGGTGGCCCATCGACATCGGCCATGCTGGCAGCGCATCAGACGGTTCTCAAGACAGGTTCAACAAAGCGCATTGGGCCTTTTGCGGTTCCCAAGACAATGTCGTCCACAATAAGCGCCAATCTGGCAACGGCTTATCAAATAAAGGGCATGAATTTCTCCATCACTTCTGCCTGCTCCACTTCGCTACATTGCATCGGTATGGCAGCGCAGCAAATCGCGCTGGGCCAACAGGATGTCATGTTTGGTGGCGGCGGAGAAGAACTCGATTGGACGCTATCGTGTCTGTTTGACGCGATGGGCGCTATGTCGAGCAAGTATAATGACACGCCTGAAAGAGCCTCTCGCGCATTTGACGCGGACCGCGATGGATTTGTGATTGGCGGTGGCGGCGCAATAGTTGTCCTTGAGAGCCTTGAACATGCTCAGGCTCGCGGCGCAAAGATCTATGCTGAAGTAACAGGTTTTTGTGCCACTTCTGATGGCGCCGATATGGTTGCACCATCAGGTGAGGGCGGAGAGCGCGCTATGCGCGGTGCACTCAAATCTCTGAATGAGGATCGCAAAGTTAGCTATATCAATGCGCATGGCACATCGACCCCTGTCGGTGATGTTGGCGAGATTGAAGCGGTCAGGCGCGTTTTCGGTGAAGGAACGACGCCTCCAGTCAGCTCAACCAAGTCGATGACGGGCCACAGTCAGGGAGCAACTGGCGCGCAAGAAGCAGTGTATTGCCTTCTGGCGCTTCAGAATGACTTCATAATCCCATCGATAAATGTGGAAGTTCTCGATCCAGCTTTGAAGCCTGAAGAGATAGCAACGCAGCTCGTCGAAAATGCGGGGCTGGATACGGTTATGACGAATAGCTTTGGATTTGGCGGCACTAATGGCTCGATGTGCTTGTCAAAATACCACGGATAAATTGCAAAGCTGAATAAGGTGAACACGATATGGGCGTCCTGACAGGAAAACGCGGGCTTGTAATGGGCGTCGCCAATGAGCGCTCAATCGCTTGGGGAATAGCCAGGGCCTGCTATGAAGCAGGGGCTGAATTGGCTTTCACCTATCAGGGCGACGCGTTTGGAAAACGGCTGGAGCCGTTGGCTCAAAGCGTTGGTTCTGATGTTATGCTTGATGTTGATGTAACCGATGACGGATCGCTTGATGCAGCTTTTGACGCATTGCAAAAGCGGTGGGACAAAATTGATTTTGTGATCCACGCGATTGCCTATTCGGACAAATCCGAACTGACAGGCCGCATCCTTGATACATCGCGTGCCAATTTCAAAAACTCGATGGATATCTCTGCCTATAGCTTCATAGAAGTTGCGCGACGTGCGCACCCATTGATGGTCGAACATGGCGGTACACTGCTGACGCTCAGCTATATGGGCTCGAATCGTGTGACCCCAAATTATAATGTGATGGGTGTAGCTAAAGCTGCGCTTGAAGCATCAGTGCGTTATCTCGCTAATGACCTTGGCCCCGAGGGCATTCGCGTCAACGCGATAAGCCCTGGGCCGATGAAAACTCTGGCAGGCAGCGCAATTGGTGGTGCCCGCAAGACTTTTAAGCACACGGACGCAAACGCGCCGCTGCGCAGCAATGCGACACTGGAAGCTGTTGGCGGCACGGCGGTCTATCTTATTTCTGATGCAGGTGCTTGCACCACGGGCGAAAACATCCGTGTCGACGGTGGTTTCCACGTGCTCGGGATGCCGCAGCACGAAAATCTGTAGATCAAGAATATGGCTCTCAAAATCAGGCGCGCTGATCTTAGTGAACCCGATGTGATCGCGCTGCTTGCATTGCACCATGCAGAGATGGAGCAATTCTCTCCTCCTGGCACGTGCCATGTTCTTGATCTGAGTGGCCTTAAATCACCAGATATTGAAGCTTACACAGCCCGCGAAGGCGACCGGCTCTGTGCTATCGGGGCGCTCAAGCGGCATGATGGTTTTGGCGAAATCAAGTCTATGCGTGCGCATCCTGATGCTCGTGGGAAGGGCGCAGGCAAAGCCATGCTAGAACATTTGCTCGAAAGGGCAGGTGAGCATGGATTTTCGAGTGTCAAATTGGAGACAGGTTCGACCGAAGTGTTCGACGCTGCGGTGTCACTTTACCGATCTTTTGGGTTCAAGCCGTGCGGCTCTTTTGCAGGATACGTTCCAGGTGAGTTCAACAAACTTTATTCACTAGAGCTTGAATGAGTACACAAAAACCACCGCCTCCCTCGCTGCTGATGCGCGAGCTTCCGAGCCTCGGCCTTATTTGGTCGAGCCCGATTCGCTTCGTTCGATTGCGGAAAAGCGATAGGCGCATTTCTGAGGATGCAGATTTGCCGCCCGTACTGGTGTTTCCAGGCATTCTATCGAGTGATTATGCGACTTCGCTTATGCGCCGTACGCTGAAAGCATCAGGCTATCCTGCTTATGGGTCGCGAATGGGCGTTGTCACCGGCGTCACGCCCCGGCTGTTTGCCAAAGCTGAGCAGCGCCTTGATGCCGTGTGGCAGCGCGAGGGGCGCAAGGTTTGCGTTATTGGGATAAGCCTTGGTGGAATGTTTGCGCGGGTTTTGGCCCAGCGCAATCCAGAAAAGGTAGAATTAGTGATGACGCTTGGCACCCCATTTTCGGGCGACCGGCGCGCTAACAATGCATGGCGTGTTTATGAGGCGATCAACAATCACTCTGTATATAATCCGCCCTTGCCGGATAATCCCAGCCTTAAGCCGCCAGTGAAAACAATTGCCATCTGGTCGAAGCGCGATGGTATTATTGCGCCTGAATGTTCGCGCGGCAGCAGTGACGAAAGCGATCTTGCGATTGAAGTGACTGAGACACACTTTCAATTCTCCGCAAGCCGGCCATCGATTGCGCATATTCTCGACTTGCTTGGTGAGCATGCGAGTGGGCGGGCCGACTAGTGCTCTGATTGCTCATCATTATCCGCGCGCATGGGAGCTAACATTGATATGCCAAGCGCGATGATTGCTGTTCCAACCGCGCTCCATCCCGCGACTACCGCAATCCCAATTGCTTGAGCAGCAAATTGGTCGGACATAGTGAACGCTCCAAAATACCCTGTCCCACCCCATTGTTCTGAAAGAAACAGCGAAAGCAACACAGTGCCGATGATCCCGCCAATGCCATGAAGAGCAAACACGCTTGAGGCATCATCAATTCCCAACCCAGATTTCAAGCGGCTTTCAATACCGAAGCAGGCTATCGCGGCGGCTATACCGATTATTATTGAAGCCGATGGCGATACATAAACCGAAGCAGAAGCGATCGACGCGATACCTGTTATCGATCCCTTCGCAAAACCCATGAGAGATGGCTCGCCCTCGCTCGCGTTTTCCAGTGCGAGCCAGGCGAGCGCTCCTGCCAAAGTGGCGCAAAATGCTCCCAAGATGGCAGATGCTGCATTGTGGTTTGCACTAAGTGCAGACGCCCCATTAAGCGCCAACGCCGCACTTACAATGAGCGCAGCACCGAGCGCTGCTAGGTTTGGTGAGACTGTCTTGGGCTTGTTTTGATCCAAGTCGGATATTGGTCCCATTAACAAGGCCACCACAAGTGCTGAAACGCCTGCGCTCGTGTGGACAGCCAAACCGCCCGCATAATCAATCGTGCCAATTTGAGTGAGTAGCCATCCACCGCCCCAAAGCCAGTGCGCAATCGGCGCAAGGACAAGAGCTCCCCACAGTAAAGAAAAACTAAGGAGCCAAGAGAGCCGAGCTCGTCCTGCCCAAGCCCCAACAAGCAACATTGTCGCCATGAGCGCAAACGCCAAACGGAGTAACGCGAAGATACTCTCTGGCAGTCTGGTGCCCGGGCGCACGAGGTCTACATCAAAGGAAAGCCCGAGTTTTGGGTTGCCAATCCAGCCATTGCCGATTCCGCCGAAGCTCATTTCATAACCTATGATAGTCCAGCACAAGACCGCCATTGCTGCAACACATGCGGATTGAAGTATCACACGGCTGCGTTGTAGGGCTGTGACTTGGGCTGCAGCGAACATGGCAGTCCCTATCGCGCCAAAAGCGATTGCGAGAATGCTTGCAATTAGAACCAGCGCGCTATCTCCATTGCTCACAAGGCTGGCTGTTTGTTCGCTCCCCGTCATTTTCTTCACCCTATCAAGGCTGTGAAAACCTGATCGGGCGGTCGATGACCATCGGTCCAGAAACGGATGTTAGCGATGACTTTCTCGCCCGATGCCTCGCGTCCTTCGGCGGTGGCGCTGCCGATGTGTGGCAAAGTCATAACGTTCGGTATTTTCAGCAAGCGTTTATCGACATTGGGCTCATTGGGGTAGACATCAAGAGCAGCTCCCATGAGATGGCCACTAAGAAGCGCTTCGATCAAGGCATCATGGTCGATTAGCTCACCACGCGCAGTGTTGATGATACTTGACCCCGGTTTCATCAATGCAATCCTGCGTGCATCAACCAGCCCTTGGGTCTCATCGGATAGTGGGCAATGCAATGTGAGGATATCGGCCTCAGCCATCAGAGTATCAACATCAGGGACAAACCGCGCACTCAGCATGCTTTCCACGGCGTTGGGAAGCTGTTTTCGGTTTGTGTAGGTTATCTCTAAACCAAAAGCGCGTGAACGGTGTGCTACGGCCTGACCGATCCGTCCCATACCGATTATGCCTAGCACTTTGTTGCCAAGCTTGCGCCCCAGAAGACCCGATGGTGCCCAACCGGTCCATTCGCCGCGCCGGACAAGTCCCGTTCCTTCGCGAATGCGACGAGGCACACCGATAATGCCCGCCATGGCGATATCTGCGGTGTCATCTGTGAAAACCCCTGGCGTGTTTGTAACAATGATCTTGCGCTTTGCAGCAGCGGCCAGATCTATATGTTCCGTCCCTGCACCAAAACTGGCGATCAATCGCAGTTCGGCGCCAGCAGCCGCGATCATCTCAGCATCGATACGATCGGTTACAGTGGGGACCAGCACATCGCAGGTTTGCATCGCTTCGATAAGCGCAACGCGGCTCATCGGCTCGTCATTTTCATTCAGTGTTGCGTCAAAGAGTTCCGTCATACGCGCTTCGACAGAGGGCATGAGCTGGCGCGTGACTACGACTTTGGGACGAGCATTTGCGAAGTGTGGAGAGACGCTTGGGTTGACCATGCGAAACGGGCTAGGGCGATTGAGGCTGCGCGGTCAAGATGCGCGGATAATTTGACATGTCAGGTATCCCAATCGGGTTGATGATAGGTCCGAAGCAGCGCTAAGGGATGGCTTATGAAAAAAGTCAAAGTGAACCTGAGTTTCCTTGCAGTTTTTGGTGCGATATTGGCAATTGGCTATTCACCTGAGACTCATGCGCAGAGCGATGGAATGCCCAAGTGGCAGAGCCTGCGTTATGAAGAAGTCCGCATGCGCGTCGGTCCCAGTCAGGATTACCCCATCGAATGGGTCTACAAGCGTCAAGGCTTTCCAGTGAAAGTCATACGCAAGCGCGAAGGGTGGAGCTTGGTCGTGGATCATGAGGGCGCTCAAGGTTGGGTTGCCAATAGCCAACTCAGCGGTGCACGTGGCGCAATGGTAATTGGCGAAGGAGTTACCGAATTGCGCGCGGAACCCAGCACTTCTGCTACTATTCGCTGGCGAGCTGAACCGGGAGTGGTGGGAAAGCTTGGGACGTGTCAGATCGAATGGTGTAAAATTGATGTGGGCGGTCGTCAGGGTTGGGTGGTTCGCCAACGTCTATGGGGCGCTGAAGACCTTTAGGGAAGACGGACAGGACGGACTTGAGCCCGACCTATGCGCGCTTTCCTCTAGACGATCTCAACTGCAACAGCTGTTGCTTCGCCCCCGCCAATGCACAGGCTTGCAATGCCCTTTGTTTTGCCCTGCTGCTTCAACGCATTGATCAATGTCACAATAATTCGAGTGCCCGAGGCGCCAATAGGGTGGCCGAGCGCAGTGGCCCCGCCGTTCACATTGATCTTTTTATGCGGAATGCCAATATCGCGCATTGCGAACATGGCAACACATGCGAAAGCCTCATTTACTTCCCACAGATCAACATCATCAAGGCTCCATCCCGTGTTTTTCAGCAATTTTTGGATCGCACCCACGGGAGCCACGGTGAAATCTTTTGGTTCACGAGCGTGGGCAGCCATCCCCACAATTTTGGCGATGGGCGTTTGCCCATTTGCATTGGCAGCGCTTTCACGTGTAAGCACAACCGCAGCCGCGCCATCTGATATCGAGCTTGATGTTGCCGCCGTTATTGTGCCGTCCTTGGCGAAGGCCGCCCGCAATTGAGGGATCTTGTCGGGACGGCCTTTGCCCGGTTGCTCATCGGTATCAACCGTTACTTCGCCTTTACGCGTTTTGAAAGTCACCGGCACCACTTCGTCTGCAAATGCTCCGCTTTCAATCGCGGAATTGGCGCGTGAAAGGCTCTCAATTGAATAACTGTCCTGCTCTTCGCGGGTAAGCTGGTATTGATTGGCCGTATCTTGGGCGAAAGCCCCCATTGCTCGGCCTTCGTCGTAAGCATCCTCCAGCCCGTCTAGGAACATATGGTCATAGGCGGTGTCATGCCCGATGCGCGCGCCGGAGCGATGCTTTTTAAGAAGGTAAGGCGCGTTGGTCATACTTTCCATTCCGCCTGCGACCACGTAATCAATCGCCCCGCTAGCAAGCGCTTCTGCTCCCATGATAACGGTTTGCATACCGCTTCCACAAACCTTGTTCACGGTGGTGGCTTGCACTGATTTTGGCAGGCCAGCGTTGACCATTGCTTGACGAGCCGGAGCCTGGCCAAGTCCTGCGGGAAGGACGCATCCCATATAAACCCGGTCAAAGTCCTCACCGGCAACTCCCGAACGCTCAACTGCTGCTTTGACCGCAATTGCGCCAAGTTCAGTAGCAGACACGTCGGACAACGCACCTTGCATTGCGCCCATGGGGGTGCGGGCATAAGACAGGATGACAACTGGGTCAGAGGCAGAGAATTGAGCCATGGGATTGGATCCTTTTAAGCGGTGTCGAATTTCGTTTGCGATGTAGTGATCGCAAAGGATGAAGGCAAACTCTTCACAAAAGCGATAGTACGATTGTCTTGCCACCTGCCTTTGATTGCGCAAGAACGATGGCAAATAACAACTGATTGCCCTCGGGAGAGACCACATGGCCGATAATCAAATTGCAAAACTGGATGCGTTGCTCAAACATCAACGCGCCGCCTTTACCGCATCACGCCCTGAAGGAATGGGTGTTCGCAAGGACCGCATCAAACGCGCCATGGCTCTTGTGAAAGAAAATGGCGATGCATTTTGCAAAGCCATGGCGGCGGATTTTGGCAATCGGTCAATGCACCAGAGCATGTTGACAGATGTCGCGGCGACTGTCGGTGCAGGCAAGCATGCACTCAAGAATATGGATAAATGGGCGAAGACGGAACGCCGCCCGGTGCAGTTTCCACTCGGCCTCCTGGGAGCCAAAGCTGAAGTGCGGTATGAGCCGAAAGGCGTTATCGGTATTTTGAGTCCGTGGAATTTTCCGCTCCAGCTCGCCTTCGGGCCGTTGATGCAGGTACTTGCGGCTGGAAATCGCGCGATGATCAAGCCTAGCGAATTTACAGAGCGCACTTCGGAATTGATGGCGGAACTCACTTCTGAATTCTTTGCCGAAGATGAAGTCGCAGTTGTGACAGGCAGCCCAGAAGTGGCTGCTGCCTTTTCAGAACTTCCTTTCGATCACTTGGTTTTCACTGGCTCTACACCAACTGGGAAGCTCGTAATGCAAGCGGCCGCAAAGAATTTGGTGCCAGTGACCTTGGAACTGGGCGGCAAATCGCCGGTGATCATGGGGCGCAGTGCCAATTTCGAAAAGGCGGGAGAGCGTATTGCATTGGGCAAGATGATGAATGCTGGCCAAATCTGCCTCGCGCCTGACTACATGTATGTACCAGAGGACAAACAGGATGAAGCTGTTGCCGGCGTCTCGAATAGTGTTTCGGCGATGTATCCGACCCTGCTTGAAAACGATGATTATGCCTCCATCGTCTCCGATCGTCACTTTGAACGCTTGCAAGGGCTCGTCGAAGATGCGCGGAATAAGGGTGCTGAGGTTATCGAGGTCAATCCGGGAAATGAGGATTTCGAGTCTGCTAACCAACGGAAGATGCCGCTCAACATTCTCAAGAATGTCACAGACGAAATGGCGGTGATGCAGGAGGAGATTTTTGGTCCTGTCCTACCCGTGATGACCTACAATTCCGTAGATCAGGCGGTCGATTACGTAAACGAGCATGATCGCCCGCTCGGTCTTTATTACTTCGGTGAAGACAAATCTGAGCAGGAGCGTGTGCTCACTCGCACGATTTCAGGCGGTGTTACGACCAATGACGTGATTTTTCATGTTTCTATGGAAGATCTGCCATTTGGCGGCGTTGGACCATCAGGCATTGGCAGCTATCATGCTATAGAAGGCTTCCGCGAATTCAGCCATGCGCGCGCGGTGTACCATCAGCCCAAAATTGATATTGCGGGGCTGGGTGGCTTCAAGCCACCTTATGGCAAGGCGACCGAGAAAGCCGCTGCTGGCATGATGAAATAGAACGCTTCGGCCAAGTGTGGGGCGGCATCGCTTTGTCTGTTCGCTTTGTTGCAACAGATATGCGCGCATTTACCGGTAAATGCGGTGTCACACGTGCTTGCGAAATCGAAAAGAGGGGC